>CAVVLC010000015.1:0-93339 GCA_963748885.1 uncultured Actinomycetota bacterium | reverse complement strand
CGGCTTACTAGTTGCAGGGCATCGGAAATTTGTATGAAAATGCTTGCGGTGCAGTAGATGTGAACGTGTTCGGCGACGGGATCTATAGGTGGACTGTGTTTTCATGCCGCTGCGGCGGCTGTGATTTCGTCCCAGATAGCGAAGCGGTCGGTCATCTCGTTCCCTGATCGTGGCTATGGCTTTTAAGTGATCCTGCCCAACCGATCTACAACAGGCGAGCGTGAAAACGCGGCAGCTTTCGACTCAGCGGCAGACATGCTCGGGCCAGCTCAACAGCCGCCACCTGACGACATGACCACGATGGGGCAAGCCGTCGCGGCTCAAGTCCAGATGCGCAGCGCCATAGCTCGGACCCGGCCACAGCGGGCATTACCATCAGGCCGCAGCTCACGTTAGGTCAGCAGGGTCGAAACCTGCCGGTAAACGTGTATTTGTGCAGCTCAGGGCGTTGGTGATGACTTGTTCAACAATGTCTCACGCATTCGGATTCACTATCGATACGAAACATTTTGCGGGACAAGAGGTTTAGTTCCGTGATGACACGTCGGATGCTGAGCCGAGCGGCGGCGCGGATCGGGTTGTGAAGCTTACGATTCGCCTCGGCTCTGGCCCCGACCTACCTGGGCTACCACCCGGTGTGACCATCGGTTTGTTGCTGGATGAGGAACTGCTCGATGAGATCGGCGATCATCGTTGCGCCCCGGGTGTTTTGGTGCAGGAAATCGGTGGTCAGTTGCAGCCCGCGGCGGCGGGAGATGCTGTCGAATGAGCGGCGCAGCACGAAATGTTGTGCTGCGGCGGTGACCAAGAGGATTGGGCCGTCGCGGAACCGGATTCCCGGTGTGCAGCTCCCGGCCGTCAAGTAAGCGAGCTGGCATTCATGCAGCGGCAGATACGTCACACCCCGTGCATCGGCGATCTCCTTGATCACGGTGCTGTAGTCGGCTGACCGCTGCACGGAATCCGATCCGAGTTGTTCACCGAGTACCGGGATGGACAGCAGAGCCAGGCGCGCGGAGGTCTCGCTGCTGAGTCGGTCCACAATCGCGGTCAGGTTCTCGTGGAACCACTCGATGGTCGGCCGTTGGGGCAGCTTCTTCATCCGCGTCACCATCCGGATGTTCTTCTCCGACAAGCTGGCGTTGGCGTCGTTGCTGCCGATGAGCACCGTTATCGCATCGGGTTGCAGGTCGATCACCGAATCCAGGCGCCGCAGCACGTTGAAAGCCAGATCGCCGTTCACCCCGGCGTTGGTAAACCTCACGGAGCGGCCGAGGTCACGTGCGGCCAGCATCTTGACGTAGTCGACGCTGACCTGTCCAACGGTGAGGCTGTCGCCCACACAGGCAACATGTCGCTGCAGGCTCGAAGGCATATCGCAATTCCTGTCCGTCAACGACCACCGCATCTATGCCGAGTATGCGCCAGCCGTCTGTGGCCATCTGAACGTTTCGGCGG
This sequence comes from uncultured Actinomycetota bacterium, assembly GCA_963748885.1. Taxonomy (GTDB): domain Bacteria; phylum Actinomycetota; class Actinomycetes; order Mycobacteriales; family Mycobacteriaceae; genus Mycobacterium. The sequence continues at coordinate 91,881 of CAVVLC010000015.1, read as the reverse complement.
CCTGCGTCGTAGTTGTGTTGGGGGAGGTGGTTGGCGCCGCCAATGGCCTGGGTGCCAAGTTACGACCGAAATAGCAAAGGATTGACGTGCTGGAACGAATTGCCCGACTTGCCATCGCCGCACCGCGCCGGATCGTCGCGATAGCGATCCTCGTGATGGTCGGCAGCCGCCATTTTCGGCATCCCGGTCGCCAAAAGCCTGTCGGCAGGCGGTTTTCAGGACCCGGGCTCGCAGTCGGCCAAGGCGACGCAGCTGCTGAGCGACAAGTTCGGCCAGGGCGACATGCAGCTGCTGATCACCGTCAGCGCGCCGGCAGGTGCCACCAGCGCGCCGGCCCGCACAGTGGCCACCGACATCGTCGACCGCCTGGCGCAATCGCCCCATGTCGCCAACGTGACGTCGGCGTGGACCGCGCCACCCGCAGCCGCGGCCGGCGCTGATCAGCAAGGACGGCAACTCCGGTCTGATCGTCGCGGGAATCACCGGCGGCGAGAACAACGCCCAGAAGTACGCCCAGGCGCTGTCCGACGAAGTTGTCCACGACCATCAACGGCGTCACTGTCCGCACGGGCGGGATGGCGATGGTCTACGCGCAAATCAACCACGCAGACCGAGCGCGACCTGCTGCTGATGGAGTCGATCGCGATCCCGCTGAGCTTCCTGGTGTTGGTGTGGGTGTTCGGCGGGCTGCTGGCCGCAGCGGTGCCGATGGCGGTCGGGCCTCCTGGCGATCGTCGGGCTCGATGGCGGTGCTGCGCGCTCATCACCTTCGGCACCGACGTGTCGATCTTCGCGCTCAACCTGACGTACCGCGCTGGGCCTGGCGCTGGCGATCGACTACACGCTGTTGATCATCAGTCGCTACCGCGACGAGCTCGCCGACGGTGCCGGTCGCGACGAGGCGCTGATCCGCACCATGGCCACGGCCGGACGCACGGTGTTGTTCTCCGCGACGACTGTCGCGCTGTCGATGGCGCGCGATGGTGCTGTTCCCGATGTACTTCCTGAAGTCGTTCGCCTATGCGCGGCATCGCCACGGTCGCGTTCGCCGCGGTGGCCGCGCTCGTCGTCACGCCCGCGGCCATCGTGCTGCTGGGCGCCCGGCTCGACTCGCTGGACGTGCGCCGGCTGGTTCGCCGGCTGCTCGCGCCGGCCCGAGCCCGTCGCGCGCCCGGTCGAGCAGACTGTTCTGGTACCGCTCAGCCAAGTTCGTGATGCGCCGCGCGGTTCCGATCGGACTGGCCGTCGTCGCGCTGCTGCTGCTGCTCGGTGCCCCGTTCCTGGGCGTCAGGTGGGGTTTGCCCGACGACCGGGTGTTGCCCACGTCGGCGTCGGCGCATCAGGTCGGCGACCAGTTGCGCAGCGACTTCGGCGACAACTCGGCGACCGACGTGACGGTCGTCGTCCCCGACGCCGACGGGCTGACCCCGTCGGACCTCGAACGCTATGCCGCCGATCTGTCCCGGGTACCCGACGTGTCGGCGGTGTCCGCGCCCAGCGGCACGTTCGTCGGCGGGCACGCTGGTCGGGCCGCCCTCGGCTGCCACCGGGGTCGCCGACGGTAGCGCGTTCCTCACCGTCAGCAGTACCGCGCCGCTGTTCTCCGACGCTCGGCGAGCGCAGCTCGACCGGCTGCACGCAGTGCCCGGGCCGGCCGGCAGGTCGGTCGAGATGACCGGTACCGCGCAGATCAACCGCGACAGCGTGGATGCCATCACCGTCACGACTGCCGTGGGTGCTTGGCGCTGATCGCCGTCATCACCTTCGTGCTGCTGTTCCTGCTCACCGGCAGCGTGGTGCTGCCGCTGAAAGCGTTGTGCTCAACGTGTTGTCGCTGACGGCCGCGTTCGGCGCGCTGGTGTGGATCTTCCAGGACGGCCATCTCGGCGCGCTCGGCACCACGCCGACCGGGACGCTGGTGGCGAACATGCCGGTGCTGCTGTTCTGCATCGCCTTCGGGCTGTCGATGGACTACGAGGTGTTCCTGGTGTCGCGGATCCGCGAATACTGGCTGCGTTCGAGCGCCGCGCGGTCATCGACGGCAGGTACGCGTGCCGACAACGACGAGAGCGTCGCGCTGGGTCTGGCCCGCACCGGCGCGGGTGATCACCGCTGCCGCACTGGTGATGTCGATTTCATTCGCGGCACTGATCGCCGCGCAGGTGTCGTTCATGCGGATGTTCGGCGTCGGTCTGACGCTGGCGGTGCTGGTCGACGCGACCCTGGTGCGGATGGTGCTGGTGCCGGCCTTCATGCAGCGTGTTGGGCAGGTGGAACTGGTGGGCGCCCAAACCGCTGGCCCGGCTGCACGAACGATTCGGGATCGACGAAGGCGGGACGGTCGTGGCCGACCCGGCCGAGCCGGACCCCTCGGAACCGGAGCGGCTCCTCGGCACCCAACAGACGGCAGGAGATCGAGGATGACTACAGACACCCGGGACGGCCCCGACGCCGTTGTGATTGGCGCGGGGCCCGCGGGTCTGGCTGTCGCACGCGAACTCGATCATCAGCACGGCATCGAAACGCTCGTTCTGGACCGCGCAGCGGCCCCGGCAATTTCGTGGCGCACGCGCTATGACAACTTCCGCCTCAACACGACTGGGTTCTTGTCGCACCTTCCCGGACAACGGATTCCCTTGAACGCCGGCCGTTGGCCGACCAAGGAGGACATGGTCCGCTATTTCGATCACTACGTTGAGCGGCAGAACATCGCGCTCCGGCTCGGATGTGAAGTCCACCGCGTCGAACCGCGCCGGGGGAGTCTGGCAACTTGACACGTCGTCGGGTGAAATCCGAACCCCGGCAATCGTTCTCGCCACGGGCAACTACAGCGCACCCACCATCCCTGCATGGCCTGGACTCAGTCGCTTCAACGGCGAGATCGTTCACTCCGGGGATTTCACCAACGCTTGGCCCTACCGTGGCCGCGACGTCCTCGTTGTTGGCGCAGGCAATTCGGCCGCCGACATCGCTGTTCAGCTCGCTAACGACGGCGCGCGACGGATCTGGCTTGCGGTGCGCACACCGCCGCACCTCGTGCGGCGGGCCATCGGACCGTTTCCGTCGGATATCTTCCTTGAGCTGTTCTCGAGGGTTCCCGCACGCATGATCGATCCGCTGATCGCGCGGATGAACCGCCTGATGTGGGGTGACCTGTCGGCCTACGGCTTCCAGCGGCCGCCGCTCGGGCTGAAGGCGACGGTGGAAAAACGAGGTCGCATCCCGACGCTGGCCGACGAGCTCATCGACGTCGTGCGGGCCGGGCGCGTCGAGGTCGTCGGCGCCGTCAAGGCGGTCGAATCCGACGGCGTGATCCTCGCCGACGGCACGTCCGTTAGCGCCGCAGGTGATCATCGCCGCCACCGGTTTCGGCACGGATCTCGACGGTTTGGTCGGACATCTTGGCGTCCTCGACGAGCACGGCAACCCGCGCGGCGGCTTTGCCTCGCACGTCGGCGACGGAATGTTCGCGATCGGATACGGCATTCCGCCCAATGGCCCACTCCGGGCGATCCGCGTCAACGCGACGCCGTTGGCCCGGCGAAGTCGCGGCCTACCTGAAGCGGATCGGCCCATCCGCCCGGCGTCACTTCGCAGTGCCCCGAGATCTCGTGGCACCGGGCGCAGTTTCGACGTCCGACGGCGGTGTCTCCTTGGCGATGCAGGTGCGATGCGGCGCGAAAAGCAAAGGGACACTATGATTTCTACTTTCCACCGAAAAGACCTTCTTCCGTGGCACAGACGGTTACGAAGCGGCTCGTCGGGAAACGGTATGGAATGGCCTTGCTCCCGGACCGCTTTCCCGATGTCATCGTGCAGGCACACGACACCGACGACGTGGTCGCCGCGATCCGTTATGCGCGGGCCAACGGACATCACGTCGGCGTATGTTCGGGCGGCCACAGCTGGGCGGCCAGTCACCTGCGCGACGGTGGTCTGCTGCTCGACGTCAGCCGCCTCGATCACTGCACTGTCGAACCGGATCGGATGACCGCAGACGTCGGCCCGGGCAAGATCGCCAGCGTCTTTGCGGCAGAACTGGACTCGCAAGGGCTGTTCTTTCCCGCCGGCCATTGCGAAGGCATTTGCCTCGGTGGCTATCTTTTGCAGGGCGGATACGGCTGGAACAGCCCGGTGCTCGGGCCGGCATGCGAGAGCGTGCTTGGACTGGAAGTCGTCACCGCCGACGGTGAACAGATCTACTGCGACCCCGAAAACCATCCAGACTTGTATTGGGCGGCCCGCGGCTCTGGACCGGGCTTCTTCGGTGTGGTCACCTCCTTCAAACTGCGGGTTCTACCCACGTCCCGCCGGTCTGGGGCACCTGCCTGTACATGTATCCGATCGAGGTCGCCGACGAGGTGTTCACCTGGGCGACGCTCGATCGCTTCCGAGATCGACGACCGGGTCGAACTGCAAATCCACACCGCGCGCAGCTTTCCGGGAGCCGGGCTCAACCAACCCGGCATCACGATCGCCTCGCCGGTATTCGCCGACTCGGAGGAGGAGGCGGTGAAAGCCCTTGCCCCGCTGGGTACTTGCCCGGTCGTCGATAAGGCGATCGTCAACCTTCCCTATGCGCCAACAACTTTGGCCAATTGGTATACCGCCGTGATGACCAGCTACCCGAAAGGGCATCGCTATATCGCCGACAACATGTTCACGTCGGCTTCCGCCGAAGAACTACTGCCGGGCATCCGCAAAATCATCGAAACCATGCCACCGCACCCCTCGCACTTCATTTTCACGGGCTGGAAGACGTCCCTGGAGCGCGCGGACATGGTGTACGGCTTGGAAGACGAGATCTACATGGCGCTCTACACCATCTGGCAGGATCCGGCCGACGACGAACGGTACCGCGACTGGGCCGCGTCCAACATGGCGGCGATGTCGCATCTTGGCGACCGGCATCTCGCTCGCCGACGAGAATCTGTGCCGGCGTCCGGCGCGATTCATCGCCGAACTCGAACATGGCACGCCTGGATAAGGTGCGCTCGGCCTACGACCCGGATGGTCGATTCCACAGCTGGATGGGCGGCGCCTGACCCACGGGACGTTGACGCTGCCGGTGTGCGGCATGTGAACCAAACAGCGGCCTCTATCGTTCTACCAGCAAGGGCTGTTCACAGTCGCCGCAACATAAATCATCGACGAGGCCCGTATCGCACGGGCCCGCAAAGAAGTCAGTTTCCTTCGACAGCGCACTTGAGCAGACCGGTGCCGCCGATCACGACATCGCCGAAGACACCTTGCTTGCGGCCCACGCGACTCACAAATGCAACAAATGGGGGGTTACACAATGATGGATCTACTGACCATCCGAACGGCAGCCAACTACGAAATGTCAGACGTGCCCAAGAAGATGGAAATTACGGGATGATGCCGCCATGGCGGCCCGGGACGCCGCGTAGAGGCGACCTATCCGGGCATGACGAGTACACGACATGGGATGCCGCATACGTGCTGGGATCACTGTCATCCGCCGAACGGCGCGAATTCGAAGCGCACATGGCCAACTGCCCGGCGTGTAGCAGCGCCGTTGGCGAGCTCGAGGGCATGCCGGCGCTGCTGTCGCAGCTGGATCGCGACGAGTTGGCGGCGATCGACGATCGCGCTGGCGCAGAACCGCTGCTGCCCGACGAATTGCTGCCGTCGCTGCTGGCCAAAGTGAACTGGCGACGCCGTCGGCCCCGCATCGTGACTTGGACGGCCGGGGCCGCCGCGGCAGCGGTGCTGGCGATCGGCGTGCTTGTCGGCGTTGCGGGCCATTACCCGACATCCGTGCGCACTCCGCCGCAGGCGAGCGTGTCGGTTCAGCCGATGGCGCAGGTCGGGACGCACAGTCTGGCCTCGACGGTCTCGCTGAGCAGCCAGCCGCGGGGAACGTTCATCTCGATGAATTGCGTCTGCCTGGCCCCGCTGAACGCCCATCACGACACGCTGGCGATGGTTGTGGTAGGTCGTGACGGTAGTCACACTCGGATGGCAACCTGGGTGGCGAATCCGGGCCATACGGCGACGCCCGCTGGCAGCATTTCGACGCCTGTCGATCAAATCGCCTCTGTGCAGGTGGTTTCCGCCGCCGACGGCCAGGTGCTCCTTGAGCGTTCGCTGTGAGTTCCGGCCCGTGTGAACTGAAGTCACCCGCAGCGTCGTGTTACTAGCATCGACACAAATTGGGGGAACAGATGCCAAGGCAACACAGGGTGGTCGACCATATCGTCGAGCACCTCGCCAGAATCGACAGCGATTTCATATTCGGTGTCGACGGCGCAAACATCGAAGATCTTTACGACGCAGCACATTTCAATTCGGACATCACCGCGGTGTTGGCCAAGCACGAGTTTTCCGCGGCCACGATGGCCGACGGGTACAGCCGCAGTGGCGCCGGTTTGGGGGTAGTGGCGGCGACGTCTGGCGGCGGCGCGCTCAATCTCGTTCCGGGCCTTGGGGAATCATTGGCCAGCCGGGTGCCGGTGTTGGCATTGGTGGGTCAGCCCGCGACCACGATGGACGGTCGGGGCAGCTTTCAAGACACCAGTGGCCGCAACGATTCATTGAATGCCGAGGCGTTGTTTTCTGCGGTGTCGGTCTTCTGCCGGCGGGTGTTGACGCCCGCCGACATTGTTTCGGCGTTGCCCGACGCTATAGCGGCGGCGCGAACCGGTGGTCCGGCAGTGTTGTTGCTGCCCAAGGATATTCAGCAGGCCCTGGTCGGCGTCAACGGCTATGGCGGCAATGACCCGCGTGGCTTCGAGCGCCCGGGAGTACGCATCGGTGATCCACACGCGATCGTTGCGCGCTCTGCGCCGAGCGACTGGACCTATCACGATCATCGCCGGCGAGCAGGTGGCTCGCGATGACGCCCGGTCCGAACTCGAGGAGCTGCGGGCCCTGCTGCGCGCGCAGGTGGCATGTGTGCCCGACGCCAAAGATGTCGCCGGAACACCAGGTTCCGGTTCGTCGTCAGCGCTCGGTGTGACCGGTGTGATGGGCCATCCCGGTGTGGCCGACGCGGTGGCAGCGAGCGCTGTGTGCCTAGTGGTCGGCACCCGACTGTCGGTGACCGCCCGCGCCGGCCTCGACGACGCGCTCGCGGCGGTGCGGACGGTCTCAATCGGCTCGGCACCCCCATACCTGCCGTGCACGCACGTGCACACCGAAGATCTGCGAGGATCGCTGGCGATGCTGACCCGGGCGTTGTCCGGGCGGGGGCGGGCAAGGGGACTGCGCGTGCCCGATTTCGTCGCAGACGCCGAACTCAGTCCACCCTCCTTCGCCGGTGCGGGTGTGCGCTATCGCGATGCCATGGTCGTGCTCGATCGCGTGTTGCCCGACGGAACCGACATCGTCGTCGACGCCGGCAACACCGGCGCAGCCGCAATCCATCACCTCCCAGTTCGTCGGGACGGTCGGTTCGCCGTCGCACTGGGCATGGGCGGCATGGGCTACAGCTTCGGTGCCGGTATCGGGATGGCCTTCGGCCGCGCGACGAGCAACGGGCTTAAAGGGCATAGCGCGCCTAGCCGACGCACCGTGGTGATCGCTGGGGACGGCGCATTCTTCATGCACGGCATGGAGGTGCACACCGCGGTGCAGTACCGGCTTCCGGTGACTTTCGTACTGTTCAACAACAACGCCCACGCCATGTGCGTGACCCGCGAGCAGCTGTTCTACGACGACCTGTACAGCTACAACCGGTTCGCTCCCAGCCAGCTTGGGACCGGCCTGGCGGGCATGTTCCCCGGGCTGTCTTCGGTCGACGTGGCCGACATCGACGCACTACCCGCAGCACTGAAACGGGCAATGGCCGTCGACGGTCCGTCCGTGGTCACCGTCGAGTGCTCCGCAGACGAAATCCCGCCATTCGCGGCATTCCTGAACAGGCAACCTGCCAATCAGATTGTCGAACAACAGATTACAACACTAAAGGAGAACCGGTTCCATGTCCTTAGCAGCGCTTGACGATATCGCCGTCCATAACGGCAGCACCGCGCCGATCGAGGGAGTGGTCCGCATCGAGACCTCGCCGCTGGAGGAGACCGCGCCGATGTTCATGGAGAAGATGCGGTCGGTCTATCCGCACGAAGAGGTCTTCGGCAAGTACTGCACGGTCAACGACTACGTCGACTGCCCGCCCGGCGAGCTGTTCGAATACCTGGCCCACACCCGCAGCCTCGAGGAGTGGACCTACACCCTGCGTGACTTCACCCCCACCGAGGAGTCCGGGCTCTGGCTGGCCTACGACCGGTTGCTTCCGGACACCAAGATCTACACCCGCACGGTGGCCAATGCGCAGGCCCGTACCGTCGACTACCACTGCGCCTGGGATCAGGGCGAGCACCTGTGGATGATCTATCTGATGCGGGTCCTGGACGCGCAGGTGGTGCTCGGCAAGCCCGGTTCCGTTGTGCTGTGGACCAATTGCCGTCACGCGTTCTACGACCACAACCCGCATCCCGAGGCCGCCCCGCCACATCGCACGGGCTGGGTCGGCGACTTCTGGGACATATTCGGTGCCGGTCATGGGCTGGAGCTGAACAACCTCAAGTCAATCGCCGAGTACCGCCACCGTAACGGACTGCCGGTCACGCCGGCCTGGATGAGTACGTCATGAACCAACCCAACGTTAGTCTGATCGACGTTTCCAGCTATCTGCCCGGCGAACCTGTCGGCGCCGACTACTACGCGCAGTTCGCCGGCTCGGACGACCTGGCGGCCAACCTGATGTTCCGCGCGCCCAAGTTCCGCCATCATGTCGGGCCGGACGAAACCGCGATCGACATGGTCGAGCGAGCCGCACAGGGCCTGATCGAACGGCACGGCCAGGACGTCATCGCCAACGTCGACGTGCTGATCACGCATACCCAAGTGCCGGACATGGCGTTCTACGGCGAAGGCGGCGGCATCGCGCACCGCTTGGGCTTGCGGCCCTCCTGGGTACTCGACCTGAACAACGGCGGGTGCGCTGCGTTTGTGTTGGCGCTCAAAGTGGCCCGTCAATTGCTCGCGTCCGGACAGGGGAGCACAGCACTGATCGCCGTCGCGCAAAATGCCGCGGGACACGTATTCGATCAGCCCGGAGTTCGCCGCAAGGCGCAGTCGGCAGTGCCCGGCGACGGCGCGGCGGTGGGCCTGGTCACGCTGTCCGACCAGTCACCCATTCTCGATATCGAGTGCCGCACCTACGGCGAATACGCCGGCGAGATGGTGCTGGCCTCGGACCCGCCCCGCAAGTGGTGGGCAGCCCGGCAACGGTGAGCTCTCCATCGGGTTCACCGAAACCAAGATCACCAAGGTGCTCGCTCGCGGCAACCGGCAGGTCCCCGAAGTGGCGCTTGCCGTCTGCGATCGAATCGGCCTGTCGTCCAAGGATATCGACCTGCTGGTCACCAATCAGCCAAACCGGGTGTTCCTGCGCAACTGGCGCGAAGCGCTCGAGGTGCCCGAGTCGACGACACCTCGATACTTTTGACGAATGCGGCAACCTGTTCGGCGCCGGCATTCCGATCAACCTGGATCATGCGATATCCGATGGTCAGGTCAAGGCCGGCGACGTCGTGATGATGGCCGCCTTCGCGCACGCCGGCGACTTCGCGGGTGCGGCGGCGGTCCGCTGGGGCGGACGAAGCTGATGCATCCCCTGCTAGCGGCGAGCCCTGCCACCGCGGAGATCCTCGACGCGCTGCCGAACGCGACCGATCCATTCGCATTGTCGCTCAACGAGAACCCGTTTCCGCCGCTGCCGGCGGTGCGCTCGGCACTGATCCGCTCGATCGATGTCGCCAACCGGTATCCGGAATTCCTGCCCGAACGGCTGCGCCGCTTGATCGCCGGTCACATCGGGGTCTGCGACGAGCAGGTCGTGCTGGGAGCGGGTGCGAGCGGAGTGGTGATGCAGGTTCTGCACGCGGTGACGCGGCCCGGTGATCGGATTGTGTTCAGCGAGCCGACTTTCGACGGGTATCCGATCTTCGCCCGGATGGCCCGCCTGACAGCGGTCACGGTTCCGCTTGATGAGCACGGTCACCACGACCTGGAGGCAATGGCCGAAGCGGCGGCGGACGCCAGCGTCGTCGTCTTGTGTCGGCCGCACAATCCGACCGGCACCCTGGAACCTGTCGCGGACGTGCAGCGATTCCTGCGGCGGGTGCCGGACGACACGATCGTGCTGCTCGACGAGGCCTACATCGAGTTCGTCGCCCCCCAGCACCGCATCGACGGACCGGACCTGATCCGCCGCTTTCCGAATGTGGTGGTGTTGCGCACGTTCTCGAAGGCCTATGGGTTGGCCGGACTTCGCATCGGCTACGGGTTCGCGTCGCCAGAACTGGCCGCGACACTGTGGGGGATGCAATTGCCATTCGGCATGGGCATCACCAGCCTGGCCGCGGTGGCGGCGTCCTACGACGCCGAAGACCAGTTGCGGCAACGTATTCTGCGAATCACCGGTGAGCGGCTTTACCTATGCAGGCGCCTTCGGGCAATGGGTGTTTACACCACCGACGGGCACGCCAACTTCGTTTACCTGCCGGCCGTCGGGCGACCCTGGCGAGAGGTATTCGCCGACGCCGGGCTGAAGGCCCGCTACTACCCTGACGGCGCAGCCCGGATCACCGTGGGAAGCCGCGCGTCCACCCAAAAGGTGCTGGCCGCAGTGGCAAAGCGGCCGGCCGACCAAATCGCGTCCTGAAGTGCGCTAAGAAAAGGGCACGACCCGATCGCTCAGAAGATACCCAACTGGATGCGTGCCGGGGGGTGACGTATCGCAGTGACGTCGATGGTTTCCGTTACCGCGATGAGGAGCCGATGGTTTCCGTTACCGCACAAGCGGATCGGCGTGAGCACCGAGGCGCTGACGATACCGCCTTGGACCGGCTTTCTGATCAGCCGTCGAGGTGCAGTCGACCACTGAAGCCAAATTACCGCTGCTCCGTTCCAGTCTAGCGACACCACATTCTCTGGCGCCGAGGTGAACTTCTCGTCGAAGCCCTGCGTGTTAGTAGTAGTAGGAGGTTTGAGATGAATCCTTTTCTGATGGTGTACTTTTCAGCCGGCGCTTCGTTCGCTGGACTCGGCCTGCTGAAGCTGCAAGCGCGACTTGAGCAATGGGCCTACCAACGGCACGCAGAGGACTGAAGTGACCCGTCAACCAGTGCCGAATGCGCTGTCGACTCGGTCGCTTCGGATCCTCGTTGTCGGCGCCGGTGTGGGCGGAATTTCCATTGCGCGGGGATTATTGCGCGACGGACATGACGTCACCGTCTTCGAACGGCGGCCGGATGTGACGGCAGGTGGCGGCGCCGTAACCATCTGGTCCAATGGCGCAACGGTTCTGGGGCAACTGGGAGTCGATATGGATGGGGCCGGTCAGCTCCTGTCCACCCTGCGGGTCGTCACATCCACGGGTCGCCCGGTCGCCACTTTGGACCTGGCTGCGATCGTGGACCGGATGGGCGCACCGATTCGGATGGTCCCACGTCGAGTCCTGCTTGAACGGCTGCTGGAAGGCTTTCCGACCGATCGCATCTGGTGCAATGCCCGTGCGGTGGGGGTCGTCAGTACGGAAAACGGAGTTCGGCTCGAGTTCGAAGACGGCAGCTTCGCCGAAGGAGATCTGTTGATCGGTGCGGATGGGCTGCACTCAATGGTTCGAGACATCGTCGGCGCACAAGCCGCGGAGCCGACCGGCTGGTGCAGCTGGCAGGGACTGGTCACCCTGCCACACGTCGCCGAAAAGCAGGTCGCACAGATGATTATCGGCGAGCACGGAAGCCTTGGCCTGTGGCCGGCTGGAGGTTCGGATGTCCAGTGGTGGTTCGACTTGCCGTGGTCGCCCGACTTCGTCAGACCGGGACGTCCGATCGACATGATCCGGTCCAACTTCAAAGGATGGTCCGACTCGGTCGATCGAGTACTCGCGACATTGAGCGACGAGGATCTGGCCCGCTCGCCGTTCCCGCACTTTCGGCATCCGATCCCCCGCTCGGGCCAAGGCGCGGTGACGTTGCTCGGCGATGCCGCACACACGATGCCACCCACCCTTGCGCAAGGGACCAATCAGGCGCTGCTCGACACGATGGTGTTGTGCAAGGCGCTTTCGGATTTCCGAAGGGACTGGAAAGGGGTGCGCAGCAACCGTGATCTCTCGAACGCGCTGCGCTGGTACGAGGACACCAGGCGACGCAAGGTCAGGGCCGTGTCCTGGGTGACCACGCTGCAAGTGTCCCGCAGCGAGTCCGCGCTGAGACCGGCGGCGATGATCTCCGACCGGTTCATGACCTGGGCACTGACAACGTTTCTGCGTTCGGTAAGTCACCGCCGAATATCCGCGGAGATCAGCCGAGACCTCCAGGCCGCGACGACCAACCATCTTGTCCATGCCAATCAATGCCGATGAAAGCCAAATGAATAAACTGCACAAGTCGCCCCGCACGAGCCCCGAAGGTGAGGCGGTGTCTTCGACCGCTCAGGCCACCAAGACAACCAGGGTGCCGCCCGCCAAGCTGGCCCGCGTTGTCGAGTGGATTCGCCACTACCTGTATCGGCTCCATCAACGGCTGACACCCGCGCCAGCCGCGATGATGGAGATGATCGTTGCCACCTGGACGGCACAGGCGATCACTGTGGCGGCCCAACTCGGTGTCGCCGATGCCCTCACCGATGGCCCGTTGCCGATCGAGGAGCTGGCCGCCCGGGTGGGCGCTGACGCGGACGCGCTCCGCCGGCTGCTGCGGGCCTTGATCAGCAAGGGCATCTTCCGACGTCGCCGCGACGGACGCTATGAGCTGAATTCCCTTGCCGGCACCCTGCGTTCGGACGCACCGATCTCGATGACTTCGGCGGCGCAGTTCTACGGGTCGGGGGAACAGCGCGAACGCTGGACCCTGATGGTGGATTCGATCCGAACCGGGAGTTCGATCGTCCCGACATTGCGCGGCAAGGAGAGCTTCGACTACTTCGCCGGACAGCCCGAGCTTGCCGAACTTTTCAACCAGACCATGACGAGTGTTTCGGAGCTGACGGACTGGCCGGTGGTCGCCGGTTACGATTTCAGCGTCTACCCCACGATCGTCGACGTGGGCGGCGGGCACGGCCCACTGTTGGCCGCCATTCTGTCCGAGGCGCCGGCGTCGCGGGGCGTCCTGTACGACCTGCCGCAGGTTGTCGCGAGCGCCCCAAACCTGTTGCGCGAGCGCAACGTCGCTGACCGGGTGCGTATCACGGAGGGGTCATTTTTTGACCGCGTTCCGATCGGTGGTGACGCCTACATCCTCAAGAACATCATCCACGATTGGTCCGACGAAAGAGCGGTGCAGATCCTGCGTAACGTTCGCACGGCAGCCGGGCCCGGAGCCACCGTGCTGCTCGTCGAATTGGTGATCCCCAAGCACGACCGTGACTTCCCCGGAAAATGGGTAGATTTGGAGATGCTGCTGAATTTGGGGGCCCGCGAACGCACTGCCGACGAGTATCGAGAGCTGCTCAGCCAAGCCGGATTCCAGATGACCCGGGTGGTGCAAACCGCTTCACCCCTCAGCGTGGTCGAGGCCCGAGCGGCGTAACTACAACCGCCACGAAACTGGCAGGTCGGGCACCGCCAGGCTTGGCGGTTGTCACCCTCCGACCACACCAGGCGGCGGCGACCCGTGGCTTGACTGCCCGTGCGGTCATCGAAGCACGGCACGGTCCACACCAGGCCCCGACGTGAACGAGGTCACTTCTGGCTGGTCTCGTTGAGGTCATGCAGACCGTCTTCGATCTCGTTGATAATTCCCATCAAAACGTACACCGGCCGATCCAGACGCGTTCCCACGAAGGCAAACCAACTTTACTTTCGTGGTCTGGGTCAGGCCGTTACGTTCTCGTTTGGGCGCGTGCTGCTGCACCACTTCCTCGGGTGGTGCGCCCGGCGGACGGCTGGCGGCGGGGGGCTGTCGAGCCGGTTGCATCGCTCGGGCTCCCCGCCTGCCAGTTCCACCGCTTACCCTAGGAGAGAACATGTCTGTGACACCCGAATTCCTGGCAGCCGTAAGCGCACACACGGGCGTGCCAGCGGAGTTCCTGACCGGCGACACGGCCGCCGGGGTCTGGGAGGCGGCGCAGCGTGCGGTTGACTGGCGCGAAGCCACAGCACCGCCAGCACCGCCGACAGCCGCTGTCTCTGCGTCTATACCGTACAAGCCGATAACGCCGCAGCCGCTTGGCGAGGTCTCGGTGATGGACGCCTACCGGCAAGGTCGGCTTGCGGATCGCGGAGCACCTGCGCCGCCGCCCAGAGCGCCACGAGCCCGGCGGGGGATGCCGTGGTGATCGCGGACCTGCTTACTGCTGCCATGGCCCTACAGGCTGTGGCCCTGGTGGTGGCTGAGCGCGGATATTGCGGTCGGACGGCCCGACGCCACTGGATCAGGCCAACGCCGAGCTGGCCCGGCGACGCGCCCGACGTCCTCATTACCGCTGGTCGCGGCCACCGCTGTGCGAACTCGGATGCCGAGGCCTCGGCCGTGTCTGACGGGCATGCAGGCAATCAAGGCCCCTTCGTGGCTTCGGCCCCAGTACTGTCTCAAAAGTTGTCCCTCCCCCTGGTGGGCGCAATGGTTCTTGGCACCGTCCCGCTGGCCCTCTGGCTGTTTCAGGGACCATTGGGGCTTAAGGGCTCAGCCGTCGGCGAGGCGTTGCGTTGGGCCGCGTTGTTGCTGATTCCAGCGGCCGGGATCTTTGCCACCAAGCACACGAAAGGGGGGAGAAGGAATGTCTCGATTTGGCGCACAATTGATGGCCTCGCCATCGAGAAGGGAGGGGAGGTTTTCCGTTTCCCCGTGACAGACGCGAAACTGGGCGGGTGGTATCGATGGTTTTCATCCACTCCTGGCACCGCGCTGCATCTGCACAACGGACGGCACGGGTTCGTTCTCGGTGGAGTCGATCATCACGTCGTCGATCAAGCGTGGCTGCAGCAGTCGCCGGTGCTCACCGTGGATGCCTGGATGTCCGCCCCGGACTTCGAGGCGCTCCTCATCACGGTTTGGCGCTAATACGCACCAGCGCTGAGGCGATTTCAACGGTTACGGCACCGGCACAGCATGATTTGCGAGCCAAGCCACACAGCAATGCAAGCTGCACGTCGCAAGACCATCGCGGCCATCGCAGAAACCGCCCGGCAACTGCGAGATACCTCGCATCAGTCACCTTACACCGGCCACCATCCGAAGGTGCGAGAAAATTACGCACCTGATCGGCTCACCATCCCAGCCCCTGCCACGCTCACGCGAGACACTTTGCGCCACTGCACCATCCCCACGCGGCAGTGACACCACCCCCTGGCACCATCCACCTACAGCGAACACCCTCCGGCCATGCAGCAAACCACCATCCGATCACGGTCCTGACGACCATCCCGACAGCCACCGAGGGGGTCGTCGCATCGCCGCAGGTCAAGACGACCCCAGGGGGGAGACCCCCACCCGCCCCCCAGCCGCACATGGCCGAAACGGGCGATTCTGACGGGTACGTATGTTCGCAGGACTCGCGGGGCGGCCTAGCAAACTGCACGCGGCTGAACAGCTATGCTTGTGGGATGACTGCGAAAAGCGCAGAGGCACAACCGATTTTGGCGGCGTTGAACGAGGAGCTTGCGACGTCGGCTAAAGATGCTGGCGGATAACCAGTTTGGTCGGCAAAAGAGCAAGACATTCTGGGCATGATCGGGCGCTGCGGTGGACCGGCGCGTGGAGTTGTCGGCGTACGCGGCGTGCGAGACCGTGACGACAAAGCTGAAGATTGCGACGGAGCTTCGGTTGCTGGAAGGGTCGATAAGTCGCCTTGACGACAGATTTCAACTGAGCTTGCTGCGCCGATGTCGGTGACTAGATTAAAGGCACAGAGGGCCGTTCGGACACGTTGGGACCGCGAGCGGATGAGACAGCAGGCGGGAGGTTAGGCCAATGCCGGTTTGACCGCCATAACGGTCATCTTCTGAATGCCAAGGGCAACATGAGCATTCGCGAACCGGGCGCGTACGCCTACGCGCCGAACCAAATCTCCGCTGGCCAACATCTCGCGTGTCCCAGCGAATAGGCCGTCATGGTTGATCGACACCGACCTCTGGGACGACAGCGTCGGCATGCCACCCGAGATTTACGACTGGACAGGCGACACGGGCCGCGGCCAGACGCCGATACAAACTATCGAAATTCGATCACCGACACCGTGCTGATGCTGTTGGTGACGTAGGCGGTGTGGGTGCCCGGGTCCACCGCCACCCCCGACGGCTTCTCGACGGGCACGCTGGCGGTCACGGTTCGTTTCGACCCGTCGATCACCGACACCGAGTTGTCGTCGATGTTGGTGACGTAGACGGTGTGGCTGCCCGGATCCACCGCCACCTCCATCGGGTTCTTGCCGACCGGCACCGTGGCGGTCACGGTGCGCGTCGAGGCGTCGATCACCGACACCGAGTTGTCCTCGTAGTTGGCGACGTAGACGGTATGGGTGCCCGGGTCCACCGCCACGCCCGATGGGTGCTTGCCGACGGGCACGGTGGCGGTGACGGTGCGCGTCGAGGCGTCGATCACCGACACCCAGTCGTTGCCGCCGTTGGCGACGTAGACGGTGTGGCTGACCGGGTCCACCGCCACCCCGATCGGGTGCTCGCCGACGGGCACGGTGGCGGTGACAGTGCGCGTCGAGGCGTCGATCACCGACACCGTCCCGGCGTAGTTGGTGACGTAGACGGTGTGGGTGCCCGGATCCACCGCCACCGCCTGCGGGGCCGTGCCGACGGGCACGGTGGCGGTGACAGTGCGCGTCGAGGCGTCGATCACCGACACCGTGCCGGGCCCGTTGGTGACGTAGACGGTGTGGGTGTCCGAATCCACCGCCACCCCCGCCGGGTTTTTTTCGACGGGCACGGTGGCGGTGACGGTGCGCGTCGAGGCGTCGATCACCGACACCGTCTTGCCAACCAAGCCGGTGGTGACGTAGACGGTGTGGGTGCCCGGGTCCACCGCCACCCCGCCGGCCATCTTGCCGACGGGCACGGTGCCCGTAACCCTGTAAGTCGGACCAGTCGGCGGCGCAGCCGAGGAGGAACTAGCCGTCGGACTACTCGACGGCGCAGCCGAGCCGGAACTCGGCGTCGGACCCTGACCGCCGGACGGACCGCGACATCCAGACAGGAAAACGGCCAACACGACGGCACCGATGACCGCCGGCATGCCGTTGGCCACCGGTATCGACAAGAGCTGCCGGCGTTCTCGGGTTGGTCGATAATCGCCGCTGGCGCTCATATGCACTCTCCTGGTCGTCTTTTGTTTCTTCCCTAGTGTGCCTTGGCCCTAATCACCGTATGCGACTTCATCGAGTTCGTCGCGTACTCCGGCGGCGCAGGTACCTGGGCGCGCCTGGCCCAAATTGCAGGGTTTGGGCTATTCAACCCTGCGCTATTCAACCGCTATTTATAGGAATGCCCCCGGCAGGATTCGGTGGCCATACGGATCAGATCGACATCGGCAGCGAAGAGCCGCCACCAGTAAACGCCGTACCCGCGGCGGCTTGCAGCTCCTGCAGCGTGGTAGTCACGGCACGGGTGTCGTAACATCCTCGGCGACTTCGTGATTCGGCATCGCCACTTAGTCAGGACACCAGAGAGGCCCCGCCACGGAACCCAACACTGTGAAACCGTTTACTTGCCGACCTTCTCGGCGGTGTTTTTCATGCGGCGAGGCAGCCCCAAGGGTTAGCCTGCACGGAAACGGTCTCCTGTCGGGAAGTGGGGAACATGGCTAACTGGAGACGCATCTGGACAAGCGTGGTGTGGCTCGCGTTCGTCGTTCTCATGATCGTTCTCCTGATCGTTCCCGTCACCTGGGATTTGTACAGCTGGTGGCACACCTGCGTGATCGGCCACAGCTGTGGCGGCGCCAGTGGCGGCGCCAAGGCTGCGGGGCTTCTGGCCGGGGTAGCGATCTGCGGGCTGGTCATATCGTGGGTGCGCCGCCCGTGGCGTCATCGCGATTCGGCACCTAGCGACGACACCGGAGAGATCGCGCCACGGAACCCAGAAGTTTGAAAATCCTTTAGTCGCCGATCTTGTCGGCGCTGATGTGAACACGGGTAGAGCGGCTGGCCCTCTCTGCTGCCCAGAGCAGAATCGAGACTCTTGCCACTTGAAGCCGTAGAGCCATACTACCGTCCACCCAGCCAGCCCCGCATGGTGGTGACCAGCGCGGGTGCGGTGGAGGTAAAGCGCCGCGGGTGAACGACAACCGGAAGGACCCGGAAACCCGTGAGCGGCAGCGGTTCTCCTCGGCGATTCTGCGCTTCCGAAGTCGGCGCATCCGGGCGCGCCGGCGGCGATGAAGAAAATCCACAAGGATTTGACAATATCTCGTGTGGCGTCGCGATGAGTTTTGCCCTCTGGTGCAGTCTGATCTGCATGGGCAAACTCATCTATGGCTTCAACGTGTCGGTGGACGGGTACATCGCCGACGCACAAGGCAACATCGACTGGTCCGATCCGAGCGAAGAACTGCACCAGTACTGGAACGACTTCGAGCGGGAGACCGCCCTATCGTTCTACGGGCGGCGGCTCTACGAACTGATGTCCGCGTACTGGCCGACCGCCGACAAGGCCCCGGACGCCACCCCTCTGATCGTCGACTTCGCGCACATCTGGCGCGACATGCCCAAGGTCGTGTTCTCGCGCACCCTGGAGTCCGTCGACTGGAACTCCCGCCTGGAACGCGGCGACCCGGTCGAGGTGGTAACGAAGCTGAAAGCCGAAACCGACGGCAGGCTGGAGGTGGCCGGCGCGACGCTGGCCGCACCGATCGTGCAGGCCGGACTGGTGGATGAGTACCGGATCGTCGTCACGCCCACCGCCGTAGGCGGCGGCACCCCGTTCTTCCCGACGCTGCCGTCATGGATCTCGCTGCGACTGTTGGAGAACCGCACCTTCCCGGGCGGCACGGTCCTGCTGCGCTACGAGGCGAAACATGACTGATCGGACATATCACCTTCCGCCCGTCGCTGTTGGTGACGTCGACGGTGCCGGTGCCTGGATCCACCGCCACGCTCCACGGGGCCACGCCGACGGGCGCGCGCACGGTGCTCGACCTGGGGACATAGCGTCGATCAGATTTCGGTCAACGCGCACAACGCAATGCCAGCCTGAAAGTCAGTCGGTCACGCGACTAATGGCCGCTTCCCAGTCGTTGGCTGTCTGCACAGCGGAGCCGAAATCAACCGTGTTGGCAGTAACGCTCACCGTCCAGGGGTCATGGTCGTCGAGACCGGCGACAATCTTGTAACTGCGATCACCCGCGTGGGCATCCCAGCATGGCACGGCGACATAGCCCTCAATTTCTTTATCTTCGGCATTCGCCCAGCCTCGTACCCAGTGGAGCGCCATTTGTGAACCTCCTTTTTCTCCAGAGTTTTCGTGGATAACGTTCGTTCGGTCTCGGCGCACCCGGCACACGTCAGAAGATATGGGGCTCAAACAGTTTCAAGTGCGTAGCGCCGCCTCTTGTTTGGAACACTTCGTAATCGCCTGGTTGGCCCTGATCTGGCCCAGAAAGTGCGGGGTCGGCCTCCTCTTCGTCAGCATCACCTACGGGTTCGTCGCTCTGCGCCTGATCAAACGACAGATTCTCAACCACCGCAGACCCGAAAATCCGTCGTCGACGTGCGTGTCACGTCGCGGTGGGGCTTCGATCCTGCCGGATCCGAACGCAACGACCCCCGGCAATAACCGATGCCGGCGGCGCGGCGCGGCCACAAAACGCATAGTGCGCAAACCTTTATCTCACCGTGCTGCAAATGTTACTGGCGTAGACCAAGGTTCCAGGAGTGATTCGAGTGCACCGTGTGCACTCCCAGACAGATGGGAACGTGTACATGGAAACTCTGGCCCGTGCCAACCGTTGGATTTTACAGCTCCGCTATCAGCCGTTGCCCATCCGTCTGCTGGCGGCCACCGGCGCATTCCTCACCGTGGCTTCGGCATTCGCGGCGCCTTCTGAGGCAAACTCGATGGACGACCAGTTCGTTGCCGCGCTGAACAAGGCCGGCGTCAACTTCGGCGACCAGGGCAACGCGGTCGCGTTGGGCCAGTCCATCTGCCCGATGCTGGCCAAGCCGGGCGGGAACTTCGCCGCGGCCGTGGCGAAGGTCAAGGGCGGCGGCATTTCACCGGGGATGGCCGACATGTTCGCCCAAATCGCGATCCAGATGTACTGCCCGTCGGCGATGGCGGACATAGCCAGCGGCAACTTCGGGGGTCTGCCGAAAATTCCTGGCCTGCCTGGCATTTAGCCCGTGCCGAGCGGGTCGATGGTCCAGGCTATGTAGACCATCGTTGCACCGACCAGCGCGGTCGTCGTGAAGTCGGTGCCTTTGCTGCGCACCACCAGAAGGCCGGCCCTCTCGTCGGACAACACCAGGCGCAGCGCCGCCGCCACCCCGACGCCGATGCCGATCAGCAGCGAGCCGCGACGCCAGAAGTTGGCCCCCACCAACGCGAACGCCGTAATGAAGATCAGCCCAACCACCAGGATCGGCCATTGACGAATGGTCCGTGCGGTCACTGCCGCTCGGCCAGCTCGACGACGTTGGTCAACAGGAACGCTCGGGTCAGCGGACCGACGCCACCGGGATTCGGCGACACGTGACCGGCCACCTCCCATACATCGGGATGCACATCGCCGACGAGACCGCTCTCGGTGCGGCTCACCCCGACGTCGACCACCGCGGCGCCCGGACGCACCATGTCGGCGGTCAGCAGGTGCGGCACGCCGACCCCGGCCACAATGATGTCCGCCTGCCTAGTGAGCGCGGGCAGGTCACGAGTTCCGGTGTGGCACAACGTCACCGTGGCGTTCTCGGAGCGGCGGGTCAACAACAGCCCCAACGGCCGGCCCACCGTCACACCGCGGCCCATAACAACCACGTGCGCACCGGCGATCTCGACGTCGTAGCGCCGCAACAGGTGCACGATGCCGCGCGGTGTGCACGGCAGCGGCGCCGGGGTGTTGAGCACCAGCCGGCCCAGGTTGGTCGGATGCAACCCGTCGGCGTCCTTGCCCGGGTCGACGCGCTGCAGCGCCGCGCTCTCGTCGAGATGCTTAGGCAGCGGCAGCTGCACGATGTAGCCGGTGCAGTCGGGGTTGGCGTTCAACTCGTCGATGGTCTCGTCGAGTGTGGCCGCGCTGATGTCGGCGGGCAGGTCGCGGCGGATCGACGTGATGCCCACCTTGGCGCAGTCGGAGTGCTTGCCGCGGACGTAGGCCTGCGACCCTGGGTCGTCGCCGACCAGGATGGTGCCCAGCCCCGGCGTGCGGCCCGACGCGGTCAGGGCGGCCACGCGTTGCTTCAGGTCGACGAAGATCTCGTCGCGGGTGGCCTTGCCGTCCAGCGTGATTGCGCCCACGCCTGACAGTCTGGCACGCCTGAGGGTGCCCCGACTCCCCCGACCCGCCGCGCCCGGGTGCGCCGCGCTTGCGATCGCCGTTAGGCTCCTGACATGGCCGCCGACCGCCCTGACACCCCGGATGTGTTCAGTCCGGGCAATCTCGGTCCGATCACGCTGCGCAACCGCATCATCAAGTCGGCGACGTTCGAAGCGGCGACGCCGAACGGGCTGGTGAGCGATGACCTGATCAGATACCACCGATTGCCCGCCGCGGGTGGAGTGGGCATGACGACGGTCGCCTATCTGGCGGTTTCGCCCGACGGGCGCACCGACTTCGACCAGATCTGGTGGCGCCCGGAGGCGATCCCGGGTCTGCGCAAACTGACCGACGCGATTCACGCCGAAGGTGCGGCCATCAGCGGGCAGATCGGACACGCCGGACCGCTCGCACATTTCCACACCTACCGCGGCAGGGCGCTGGCGCCCATGCGGCAGTTCAACCCGGCAGGACTCAAATTTTCCAAACAGGCCACCCGTGCGGACATCGACAGGGTCACAGCGGACCACGCCACCGCTGCGCGGTTTGCGATCGAGGCCGGGTTCGACGCGGTCGAGATTCACCTCGGCCACAATTACCTCGCCAGCTCCTTCCTCAGCCCACTGATCAACAAGCGCACCGATGAGTTCGGCGGCTCGCTGGAAAACCGTGCCAAGGTCGCCCGCGGCATCGTGATGGCCGTGCGAAGCGCGGTGGAGAAGGAGGGCACCCCGATCGCGGTAACCGCCAAACTCAACATGACCGACGGCGCGCGGCGCGGCATCCCGGTCGAGGAGGCGCTGCAGACCGCCAAGTGGCTCGAGGAGGATGGCGGCCTGGACGCGATCAAGCTCACGGCGGGCAGCTCGCTGGTCAACCCGATGTACCTGTTCCGCGGCGATGCGCCGGTCAAGGAATTCGCCACGGGATTTCACCGCCCAATGCGGTGGGGCGTGCGGCTGATCGGCAAGAAGTTCCTGCGCGAGTACCCCTACCGGGAGGCGTATCTGCTGGAGGACGCCAAACGGTTCCGCGCCGAACTCAAGATGCCGCTGATCCTGCTCGGCGGCATCACCAACAAGGAGACGATGGACCTCGCCATGGCGGAGGGGTTCCAGTTCGTCGCGATGGCCCGCGCGCTGCTGGCCGAGCCCGATCTAATCAACCGAATCGCACGCGACGGCACCGCCTTGCGGTCCGCGTGCACCCATTGCAACCAGTGCATGCCGACCATCTACAGCCGCACCCACTGCGTGGTGACCGGCATGCCCTACGCCTCATAGTTAGAGTTGATCCGATGACGCCACCAGCCCCGCCGACGCTCACCGTTCGGTGCGACGGGTCGGAACGCACCTTCGCGGCAGGCAACGACGTAGTTGTCGGCCGTGACCTCCGCGCGGATTTGCGGATCACGCATCCGCTGATTTCGCGCGCCCATCTGCTGCTGCGGTTCGATCAGGGCCGGTGGATCGCGATCGATAACGGGTCGCTGAACGGGACCTTCGTCAACGGTCGCCGTGTTCCGGTGGTCGAGCTGCGCGACGGCCAGAGCGTCAACATCGGCAATCCCGACGGGCCGATGCTGAAATTCGAGGTCGGGCGCCACTCGGGGATGGCCGGGCGCCCACCCGAAACCGCGTCGATGCGCGTCCAGCAGCCGTCCATGGCGGGTCAGCCAAGCCCCCCGGCCGCGCCACCCACACGCCAGCCGAACTGGTCCCCGCCTCCGGCGTCGCGACCGTATCCCCCGGCTGGGCCGCCGGGGCAACCGGTGTATCCGACCAGCCTCGGCGGTGGGCGACCACCGGGGTATCCGTCCGGCCCCCCGCCCCCGGCCAGCTACCAGCCTCCCCCGCAGCACGTGCCACCGCCGCACTCGGCGGCGTCGGGGCCCGAAACCGCGATGTCGCCAAGCACCTCCAAGCCGCCAGAGGTGTCGAACCTGGCCACGAAGATGATCCAGGCGTTCCTGCCGTCGCGGTCCGGGTCGATGCCGAGGGAGGAGTCCGCCGGCTCGGTCACCCTCGGCCGCGCCACCGACAACGACATCGTCATCCAGGACGTCCTGGCGTCGCGTCATCACGCGTTCTTGTCGCGGACACCGCTGGGCATGGAGATCCGCGACGCGCACAGCGTCAACGGCACGTTCGTCAACGGTGTCCGGGTCGGGTCCGCGGTGCTGAACGAAGGCGACGTCGTCACCATCGGAAACGTCGACCTGGTGTTCACCCGCGACACCCTGGTCCGCCGTACCGAGGCCGCGACCCGCACCGGCGGTCTCGAGGTCAACACGGTCACCTTCACCGTCGACCAGGGGAAGCAGCTGCTCGACCACATCTCGCTGACCGCCCGCCCCGGCACGCTGACCGCGATCATCGGTGGCTCCGGCGCCGGCAAAACCACGCTGTCGAGGGTGATCGCCGGATACACCAGCCCCAGTACCGGCACGGTCACGTTCGAGGGTCACAACATCCACACCGAATACGCGTCGTTGCGCAGCAGGGTCGGGATGGTACCCCAGGACGACGTCGTGCACCGCCAGCTAACGGTCAACCAGGCGCTCGGCTACGCCGCCGAACTGCGGCTGCCGCCGGACACCAGCAAAGCGGATCGAGCCCAGGTCGTCGCCCAGGTGCTCGAGGAGCTCGAGCTGACCAAGCACGCCGAAACCCGGGTGGACAAGCTCTCCGGCGGCCAGCGCAAGCGCGCCTCGGTGGCGCTCGAGCTGCTCACCGGTCCGTCGCTGCTGATCCTCGACGAGCCGACCTCCGGTCTGGACCCGGCGCTGGACCGGCAGGTGATGATGATGCTGCGGCAGCTCGCCGACGCCGGTCGCGTGGTGCTGGTCGTCACGCACTCGGTGGCATACCTCGACGTGTGCGACCAGATTCTGTTGCTGGCACCCGGCGGCAAGACGGCGTTCCTGGGCCCGCCCAGCCAGATCGGTGCGGCCATGGGAACCACCAACTGGGCCGACATCTTCGCCAAGGTGGGCGCCGACCCCGACGAGGCCAATCGCCGCTTCCTGGCCGAGAACAAGCCGCCGCCGGTCGGTGCGCCCGAAGCCAGTTCGGCCGGCGACTTGGGCGAACCGGTGCACACGAACGTGCTTCGCCAGCTGTCCACGGTTGCGCGCCGCCAGGTTCGGCTGGTGATTTCCGACCGGGGCTACACGGTGTTCCTGGCGCTGCTGCCGTTCCTGATGGGCGTGCTTACGCTCACCGTGCGCGGCAAGACCGGATACGGCATGGGAGACCCGCTCAGCAACTCACCCAACCAGCCCGACCAGATCCTGGTCATGCTCACCGTCGGCGCCGTATTCATGGGTACCGCGCTGACCATTCGCGACCTCGTCGGTGAGCGGCCCATCTTCAAGCGTGAGCAGGCCGTCGGCCTGTCCACCGCCGCCTACCTGGCCGCCAAGATCGGGGTGTTCAGCACGTTCGCGATCCTGCAGGCGGCGATCACAACCGCAATTTCGGTGATCGGCTGGGGCAAGCCGCTCTCCGACGCGGTGCTGCTGGGCAATGTCGACTTCGAACTGTTCGTCTGTGTTGCCACGACCTGCGTGGCCTCGGCGCTGCTCGGCATGGCCCTGTCGGCAACCGCCAAGTCACAGGACCAGATCATGCCGTTTCTCGTGATCGCCATCATGTCGCAGCTGGTGTTCTGCGGCGGGTTGATCTGGGTGACGGGCCGAGCCGTGCTCGACCAGTTGTCGTGGTTCACGCCCGCACGGTGGGGCTACGCGGCGGCGGCGTCGACGATCGACACCCACCGCCTGGTGCCGGGCCCCACCGACCCGAAAGACCAACACTTCGCGCACACCAAGAGCGCTTGGTTGTTCGACATGGCGATGCTGTCCCTGTTGTGCCTGGTCTATAGCTTCATCATCTGGTGGAAGATCCGGCTCAAGAAGAAATGAGCCAGCCCGCCGCGCCCGTGTTGACGGTTCGCTCGGGCCGATCGGAAGGCAGCTTCGCGGCGGGTCGCGAAGTGGTCGTCGGCAGCGACCTGCGGGCCGACATGCGTGTCGCGCACCCGCTGATCGGCCGCGCGCACCTGCTGCTGCGCTTTGACCAGGGCCGCTGGACGGCGATCGACAACAATTCGCTGAACGGGGTTTTCGTGGACGGCCGGCGGGTGCCGGCGGTCGACGTCCACGACGGTGTGAGCGTCAACCTGGGCAGGCCCGACGGGCCGCGGCTGACCTTCGAGGTCGGCCATCACCGGGGAGCCGTCGGGCTGACGCCGCCGACGGACAGGCTGCGGAAGATCGTGCTGCCCGACGACCCGCCCGAGACGCCTCCCCCACCGGAGGCCCCGCCACCGCGGACGGGGACCCTGCCACCGCGGACCGGGGGCCTGCGACCGCGGACAGGGGCGACGGGGGCACTGCCACCACGAACAGGTGCGACGGGGGTCCCACCACCACGGACGGGGGCGCCTGACGCCGCGCCGCGCCTACGTCGCGGCGTTCGTCCGCCACGGGCACCCGCGATTCCGGCCGCCGGCCCGATCGGGTCGCACGTCGATCCACCCACCCGATCGTTCCGGGGTACCACGGTGCCGGCGGCGCCGATCGTGCGCACCCGCATCGGGCGCGCCATCGACAACGACATCATCATTCACGACGTGCTGGCCTCCCGCTATCACGCCTATCTGACCCCGACGCCGATCGGCACCCAGATCCGCGACGCGGAGAGCATCAACGGGACCTTCGTCAACGGAATGCGGGTCGAGTCCGCGGTGCTCACCGAGGGCGATGTCATCACCATCGGCAACGTCGACCTGGTGTTCACCGACGGCGCCCTGGTTCGCCGCACCGAAGCGGCGGCGAGCACCGGCGGCCTGGAAGTACGCGAGGTCGAATTCAGCGTCAATGGGAAGACGCTGCTGGAAAACATCTCGCTGACCGCCAGGCCCGGCACGCTGACCGCGATCATCGGCGGCTCCGGTGCCGGCAAGTCGACGCTGTCACGGCTGGTCGCCGGGTACACCACCCCCAGCGCCGGCTTGGTCACGTTCGAGGGCCACAACGTCCACACCGGATACGCGTCTTTGCGCAGCAGGATCGGGATGGTCCCCCAGGACGACGTGGTCCACCGCCAGCTGACCATCAACCAGGCGCTCGGCTACGCGGCCGAACTGCGGCTGCCACCGGACACCAGCAAGGCGGACCGCGCCCAAGTCGTCGCCCAGGTGCTCGACGAACTGGAGCTGACCAAGCACGCGGACACCCGGGTCGACCAGCTCTCCGGCGGTCAGCGCAAACGCGCCTCGGTGGCGCTCGAACTGCTCACCGGGCCCTCGCTGCTGATCCTCGACGAGCCGACCTCAGGTCTGGACCCGGCCCTGGACCTGCAGGTCATGACGATGCTGCGGCAACTGGCCAACGCCGGCCGGGTGGTGCTGGTGGTGACGCACTCGCTGACCTACCTCGACGTGTGCGATCAAGTGCTGCTGATGGCGCCGGGTGGCAAGACGGCATTCCTGGGTCCGCCCGACCAGATCGGTGCGGCCATGGGCACCACGAACTGGGCGCAGATCTTCGCGAAGGTGGGCGCCGACCCGGACGAGGCCAATCGCCGCTTCAGGGCCCGTAGAGAAGCCCAGAACCGACCGCTCGAGCCCACGCAGGACAAGGCACCGGCCGACCTGGGCGCCGCCGCGCACACCAGCGTGCACCGGCAGTTCTCCACGATCATCCGGCGGCAGATTCGGCTGGTCGTCAACGACCGTGCGTACTTCGTGTTCCTGGCGGTGCTGCCGTTCATCCTGGGTGCGCTTTCGCTGACGGTTCCCGGCCACACCGGGTTCGGCGTTGCCGACCCGACCAGCGCGACGCCCGACGAATCCGCCCAGATCCTCACGCTGCTGTCCATCGCCGCCGTCTTCATGGGCACCGCGCTGACCATCCGCGACCTCATCGGCGAGCGCGCCATCTTCCGTCGCGAACAGGCGGTCGGCCTGTCGACCTGGGCCTACTTGAGCGCCAAGACCGCGGTGTTCTGCGCGTTCGCCATCGCGCAGGCGGCGATCGCGACCGCAATCGTGATCGTGGGCAAGGGCGCACCCACGCGGGGCGCGGTGCTGCTCGGGTCCTCCAAATTCGACGCCAGCTTCGAGCTGTTCGTCACCGTCGCCGCCACCTGTGTGGCCTCGGCGATTCTCGGGTTGGTGCTGTCGTCGCTGGCCCGCTCCAACGAGCAGATCATGCCGCTGCTGGTGGTGTCGCTGATGCTGCAGCTGGTGCTCGCCGGTGGCCTGATCCCGGTGACCGGCCGGACCTTCCTCGACCAGCTGTCCTGGGCCATACCCGCCCGGTGGGGCTATGCGGCGTCGGCGTCCACGGTCGGCGTGCGGGCGCTGGTGCCGGGCGCGCTCGTTCCCAAGGACAGCCACTGGGCGCACACCAGGAACGCATGGCTGTTCGACATGGCGATGCTCGCCCTGCTGTCGGTGGTCTACTCCGGCATCGTGCGGTGGCGCCTCCGGATCAAGCGCTGAGGCGTCACCCCTCGAGCCCCTGCAATCGGAGCCCGTGCGCCAGCGCGAAGGCCAGGGCCTGGTCCACGTCGACGCGCGCACCCGCTAACGACGCGGTTCGCCACAACGACGGGTCCACGGTCGCGCCGCGCAGATCGGCGTCATCCAGCCGGGTGCCGGTGGTCCGGGCACCACTGAGGTCGGCGCCGCGCAAGACGGCCTTGCGCAAGTCGGTCTCCACCAGGCTGGTCTCGCGCAGCCGGCAGCCACTCAAGTCGGCGCCGCGAAGGTCGTTGCCGCCCAGCACCGCCAACGTGAAGTCCACCTCGTCGAACGTCAGCGGGCGCAGCCGGCATTGCACGAATACCGAGCCCAGCAAGCTGCACTGGGTAAATGTGCTGTGCCACAACAAAGTTCGCTGAAAGGTGCAGTTACGGAAGGCCGACCCGCGATGTTGCGACTCGGAGAGGTCGACGCCGCTGAAGTCGCATTCGCTGAACACCACTCGTTCGGTGCGCAGCCGGCTGAGGTCTTCATCCTGAAAATCCCGGCCGGCAAATTCGCAATCGGCCCACTGCTGCAATGCGGTTCAGCTGCCCTTCAGGCCGGCATCAGGCGCTGCATCGCATATTCACTGACCGCGATCAGCGCGTTGGTCGCCGACCTGCGGTCCCTGGCATCGACGCTGATCACCGGAACGTGCGGCGACAACGTCAGCGCTTCGCGCACCTCGCCGACCGGATACCTTGGCGCGCCGTCGAATTCATTGATCGCGACCAGAAACGGCAGGTTGCGGTGCTCGAAGAAGTCGACCGCGGCGAAGCTGTCCTCCAGGCGCCGAACGTCGACCAGAACGATCGCGCCGATGGCGCCGCGCACCAGGTCGTCCCACATGAACCAGAACCGGCGCTGGCCCGGCGTACCGAACAGGTAGAGCACCAGATCGCGGTCCAGGGTGATTCGGCCGAAGTCCATCGCGACGGTGGTGGTCTGCTTGCCCGGGGTGGCCTCGAGCATGTCCACGCCGGTCGACGCGTCGGTGACCATCGCCTCGGTGCGCAACGGCATGATCTCCGAAACCGCGCCGACGAACGTGGTCTTGCCGACGCCGAACCCGCCCGCGATGACGATCTTCGTCGAGGCGGTAGAGCCCGTGGAGGCGTTAGCCCCGGCGCGGGAGTGCGCCTCAGAGTGCCTGAAGGCCACGCAGCGTCCTTCCTATCAGCTCGCGGCGCTCATCGCTGGTCGATCGTTCGGTCAACGTCCTATGCACCTGAAGGTAACCCGATATGACCAGATCGCCGACCAGGACGCGCGCGACGCCGACCGGCAAATCCAGCCGGGCCGAGATTTCCGCGACCGAAGGGCTCTTGATGCACAGCCGGATGATCCCGTCCCGGACGTCGTTGGGTGGCCACCGATGGGCCAGACCCGCCTGCAGCGTCTGAACCGGCGCTTCCAGCGGAAGGTCGACATTGGTCTGAGTCCGTCCGGCCGTCAGAGTGTACGGGCGGACCAAGCTCGCCTCACGTGCGGGTAAGGACGGCTCTGTCTGTCCATCGCGACTCACGAGTGCGCGCGGCGGGCGGCCTGCACTACCCCGCCCACCTGTTCCACAAGGATGGCCATCTCGTAGCCGATCTGACCGATATCGCACGACGTCATGGCCAGCGTCGCCAGATGCGAGCCGTCGCCCACGCGCATCAGCAACAGGTAGCCGTTCTGCATCTCGACCACCGACTGCAGTACCTGCCCACCCTCGAACAGCTGCGCCGCGCCGGTCGCGAGGCTGGCCAGGCCGGACGCCACCGCGGCCAGCTGATCGGCCCGTTCGCGGGGCAGGTGCTCGCTGGCGGCCATGGGCAGCCCGTCGACGGATACCAGCAAGGCGTGCGCCACCCCGGGGACCTCGCGGGCGAACTTCGACACCAGCCAGTCCAGGGAGTTTATGGACCGCGCCGTCATTGTTGATCGGGGCCTGTCGTATCGTGATCCGCTTCGCGGGCGTGCGACCGCCCGCTGCGCACGCCGCCGAAATGGCTGCTCATGGAGGCGCGAACCGCCTCGGGGTCGCGGACTGCGGACGCGTGCTGCGACTGCCGGGCGGGGTGATGCCCGCCGTTGGACGCCGTCTCCAGGTCCTGACCGTCCGGGTCCTGCTCGGCATGGCCTTTGGCCGTTCCCGGCACCAGCCGGGCTCCGGGCTTGCGCACCGGCAGGCCGTGGTCGGTGCGCGCGTCGACGGGCCTCTCGTCGGCCGCGGCGGCCAGCGTCCAGCCGCGGTCCCACACCGACTTCCAATCCAGGTCGGGGTGCTTGGCCAGCTCGCGGGGATCGCCCAGCATCTCCGAGAGCATCCGCTGGAAGATCACGTCGTCGTCGGCCGGATCCGGCTCTGGCGTGCGGCACCGGCTGGGCAGCGGGCTTGGCGGCGAAGAACGCCGAGGTGTCCGATGCCGCTTGGGCCGGGACCCGCCTTGCGGGCGGCGCCTGCTCCGCGGCCGGGGCTTGGTTCGGCTCTTGCTTCGGCTCCCGCTGGACCCCGTTCTCCCACCAGGGCGTGGCCAGTTCGCGCCCCGGCCGCCGCGGCTGCTCGGCCGGCGTGGCGGGCACCTCGGTGATGCCGCTGGAACCCGGATTGCGCCGCGGCAACAACGACACCGGCGGCGTTACACCCTCCGATCCCAAGCCTCCCGAGCCGGCGTGGTGCGCCGTCTCGTGCACGGCCTGCGGTGCGGCGGCATGCGGTGCGGCAGCGTGCGGTGTGGCCGCGTGAGTGTCGGGCGCGGCCCGCCGGGGTGCCCGCGGCGCCGCTGCCCGTCCTGTCGCCCCTGCTTCCAAGGGTGCGTTCTCGACGAGCAGGGCCGGCGGGAGGTAGATCTCGGCCGTCGTGCCGCTGCCCTCCTCGGCGGCCGCCGGACCGCGCAACCCGACCCGGATCCCGTGCCGGGCGGCCAGCCGACCGACCACGAAAAGGCCCATGTGGCGGGCGTTTTCGGGGGTGACCTCACCGCCGGCCTGCAGCCGCATGTTGGCGATCCGCCGATCGGAGTCGTTCATGCCCAAACCCAAGTCGGAGACCGCGAGCAGCACCCCGCCGTCGCCGCCGCGTGCCGCGGACACCCGAACCTGGTGTTCGGCGGCGAGTAGCGCAGCGCGTTGTCGATCAGCTCGGCCAGCAGATGGATGACGCTGCCGGCCGCGGCGCCCAG
This sequence comes from uncultured Actinomycetota bacterium, assembly GCA_963748885.1. GTDB lineage: Bacteria > Actinomycetota > Actinomycetes > Mycobacteriales > Mycobacteriaceae > Mycobacterium. The sequence continues at coordinate 60,728 of CAVVLC010000015.1, read as the reverse complement.
CAACGTGCAGTCGGGCAGCCCCGCGGTTTCCACCCGGCGATAGTCCTCCACCTCGGAGACGGCGGCGTTGATCACCGTCGACAGCGGCACCGGCTGGCGCGGGTCGCGCGAATGTGTGCGCCCGCCAGCACCAGCAGGTTGGCGCTGTTGCGGCGCAACCGGGCCGCCAGGTGATCCAGCCGGAAAAGGCTGTCCAGCCGCTCGGGGTCCTCCTCGTTGCGCTCCAGCCCGTCGATGAGCGACAGCTGCTGGTCGACCAGCGAGCGGCTGCGCCGCGACATGGTCTCGAACATGTCGTTGACCAGCAACCGCAACCGCGCCTCGTCACCGGCCAGCAGCAGGGCCTGGGTGTGCAACTCGTCGACCGCGTGCGCGACCTGGCCGATTTCCTCGGTGGTGTACACGGCCAGCGGCTGGGGGATCGGCTCGGGGCCGCCGCCGCGGACCTGGGCGATCTCGTTCTCCGAGGTCCGTGTGGGCGACCTTGAGCGCGCCGTCGCGCAGCACCCGCAACGGCCGGACCAGCGCACGCGCCACCAGCAACACGATGACCAGCGCGATAACGATGGCGGCCAGGACCAAGCATGGCGTCGCGGATCGCGGCGTCGCGCCGAGCGTTGGCCTGGCCCTCCACCGCCTTCGTCACCGAGGCGGTGGTGTCCTTGATCACCTGTTCGGCGATCCCGTCAGTGACCTGTATCGAGCGCAGCAAGTTCGGGGTTGTCGACGAGCGCGCTGGTTCGGATCGGACATGATCGCCATCCGGGTCACCATTTGCTGCTGCAGCGTCTTGGCTTCCGGCGAGCCGGCGCCGAGCACCTCGGCTCATCCCGAACAGCGTCGACGGTTCGGTGCCCGCCAGGGTGATCATCGAGGTGCGCAGCTCGGGCTCGGGCAGGTCGGCGCCGCGGGTGACCAGGATCTCCTGCATCGTCATCTGCCCGCGCGCCCCGACGGCTCGGCTCAGCCCCTGCGCCTGCGCACGGATCTTCTCACCGTCGACGCGCACCGATGCGTTGATCACATCCTCGGCGGTCAACAGGATCGGCGCGTAGGTGGTCACCCGGTCGCGCACACCGATGCTGTCGGCCAGCACCTTGTCCAGCAGCGCCTGGCCGCCGTTCAACAGGGTGCTCACCGCCAGATCGGACGTCGGGGACCACGTCGGTGTCGGCCAGCCGGGTCTGCAACTCGTACTTGCGGGCGTCGAAGTTCTTCTTGGCCCCTTCGACGTCGCGTCCGGTGGAGCTGGCCAGCAGCGCGACGTCCAGCGCCGACATGTATTTCGTGATCGCCGGAACCACGTCGGCGCGGGCGGCGGCCAGCCGCAGACTCGCCGGAGGTGGCCATCGCGTCCTCGCACCCGCAATGCCACCGAACACCGTCGCCAGCACCAGCGGAACCAGCACTATCGCCAAGACTTTCCACCCCACCGGCCAGTTGCGCAGCGACCAGGCACGGCGGGCGTTTCACCGGATGCGCCGGGCGGACATCGGGGATGGCGGGTGCGGCCGCCGCGACCGGGGTGGTCGGGCGGGTGAACATCGTCATGTTGCTGCGGCCGCGCGACCGGCCGGCACCGATTTCTAGCGCTTGGAGAAACGAGAGACTCATGAAACTTCCTGCTTTATTCCTCCCGCGCCACGGCAAATAGGCGCGACGGTAAACGCCTGGCAACTCGACGAGTATGACAGCCCGCGGCCCAGGTCACCAGTTTGCTGCCGAACCGTTACCCTGCAGCTAAGTGACCTCTACCTCGGCGGGCCGGTCCGGCAAACAACCATGGCAAGCGGCGGGCAAACGGCGGGCACGCTGTTGCGATGGTCGTTCAGCTAAGTAGCCGACCGAGCACCCGCCGGTTTTTTAGGTAGGCGACTACCGGGGCCCCGCCCCCGTCATTGGCGCGACTCGGCCGTCTTCTCCGGACAGTCCCGGAAAGCCGTAACCTTCCGTCGTGTTCAAGCTGCTGTTCCACACCCCGCGCATCGCCCCCAACACGGGCAACGCCATCCGGACCGCGGCCGCCACCGGGTGCGAACTGCACCTGGTCGAGCCCCTTGGCTTCGACCTGTCCGAGCCCAAGCTGCGCCGGGCCGGTCTGGACTATCACGACCTGGCGTCGGTCACCGTCCATGCGTCGCTGCCGGCGGCGTGGGAGGCGCTGATGCCGGCGCGGGTGATCGCGTTCACCGCGCATGCGGCCGCCTCGTTCGCCGATGTCGGCTACCGCGCCGGCGACGTGTTGATGTTCGGGCCGGAACCCACCGGGCTGGACGAGGCGACGCTGGCCGACGCGCACATCACCCAGCAGGTGCGCATTCCCATGCTGGCGGGCCGGCGTTCGCTGAACCTGTCCAACGCCGCGGCGATCGCCGTCTACGAGGCGTGGCGGCAGCTCGGCTACCGCGGTTCGACCTAGGCGGGCGCCCCGCAATGACGAGCGCCAAATCTGTTGGGCGCACTGTTATTTGCCATCGCGTTAGCAAAACCGGCGGAACGACAGGGATGTCGTTTCGTGGTGGCCGGATAGGTCGAAAAATCTTATGCATCCCGCAGGTTTGGGTTGGGCCGCATCGGGATACAGGTCTCGAAGGGTGGGTCGGGTCCACCCTTCACGTCGGTTAATGGCTTGTTAATGGCTACTGGGGGTAAACGATGTCGTTTGTGGTGGCGGTCCCTGAGGCGGTAACAGAGGCTGCGTCGGATATGGCAATGATCGGGTCCACGCTGACTGAGGCACACTCGGCGGCGGCGGCCGGGACGACCGGGTTGCTCGCCGCCGGTGGCGACGAGGTGTCGGCGGCCATAGCGTCGCTGTTTTCCGGTCACGCCCTGAACTATCAGCAGATCGCCGCGCGGATGGCGGCGTTTCACAACCAGTTCGTTCAGGCGTTGAACGCCGGTTCGGGCGCTTATGCCGCGGCCGAGGCGACCAACGCCTCCCCGATGCAGGCGCTCGAGCAAAATGCGCTGCAGGCAATCAATGCGCCTTCCCTTGCGGCGACCGGGCGCCCGCTGTTCGGCGATGGAGCGGCCGGCACCGCCGCCAACCCCAATGGGGGGGCCGGGGGTTTCCTGTTCGGCAACGGTGGCGCGGGCTTCAGCAGCACAACCGGCGCGGGCGGCAGCGGCGGCAGCGCGGGATTGTTCGGTGACGGCGGCAAGGGCGGGTCCAGCGGAGCCGGTGCGGCCGGTGGAAACGGCGGGAACGCCGGCTTCTTTGCCGGCAACGGCGGCGCCGGCGGCGCCGGCAGCAACGCGGTGGTCGCGGGCGCTAACGGCGGAAACGGCGGTTCCGGCGGCAACGCCGGCTGGGTGGGTGGCAGCGGGGGCGCCGGCGGCCACGGCGGCGACGGTCTGGCGGGCGCCAACGCCACCAACCCGACACCCACGACGAACACAGCCCTCAACGGCGGCCCCGGCACCAGCGCCACTGGGAGCCTTGGCGTTGTCACCGGCACCAACGGCATCAACGGCACACCGGGGGGCGCCGGGGTCAACGGCGGAGATGGAGGCACCGGCGGCGCTGCCACCGCGACGGGCGCTCTCGCTACCAATGCCATCGCAGGCGCCGGCGGCGACGGCGGCTCCGGCGGCGCCGGCGGCGCCACCGGGGGCGCGGGCGGCGCCGGCGGGCAGGCCATCGGCAGCGGCGGTGCCGCTACCGCGACCGCAGGCCATGGCGGCACCGGCGGGCACGGCGGTACCGGCACGACCGGCCAGGCCGGCGGTGCCGGCGGCGCCGGCGGGGCCGGCGGTCGCGCCGGGCTGTTCGTCGGCAACGGCGGTGCCGGCGGTGCCGGCGGTGCCGGCGCGTTGGGAGGCAAAGCCGACATTGGCGGCCTGGGCGGTAACGGCGGCCCTGGCGGTAACGGCGCCAACTCTGCGAACTCCTTGGCTGGTGGAGGCGCCGGCGGTATCGGCGGTTTCGGCGGCACCGGCGGGACCGGCGGCGCCGGGGGCGCCGGGGGCGCCGGAGGCGCCGGAGGCACCAGCGGGCTGATCGGCCATGGGGGCGACGGCGGCCAGGGCGGCACCGGAGCCGGGGGCGGTGCCGGCGCTACGGGCGGCACGGGAGGCACGGGCGGCGACGGCGCTAACAACACGGCGGGCGGCGCGGCCACAGGCGGTAACGGTGGCATGGGAGGCGCCGCCGGTGTTGGCGGAACCGGCGGCGCCGGCGGCGACGGCGGTCACGGCGGAGCCGGTGGGGAAGGCGGGTTCCTCGGCTCGGGTGCGACCGGCCTTGGTGGTGACGCCGGCGTGGGCGGCGCCGGCGGCGTACACGGCACCCCGGGCGGCGGCGGTAAAGCCGGCACAGGAACGGGCGGTGTCGGATCAGCGGACGGCATCCCCGGCGTCCCCGGCATAACCCCCCTCAACGGCCCGAGTGGCAGCGACGGCACCCACGGCTGATCGGGGGCTCGTTACCAGCTGTTCCAGTGCGTCAGGCTCGCGGCGGGTAGCCGCTTCGCGGGCCGGAAGTCGGTGCCCTTGGTGTAGGCGATCGGAAACAGGCCGCCCTGGCTGTACTCGTCGTAGGGAATGCCGAGCACCTCGGCGGCGCGCTGCTCGCCGTCGCCGAGTAGGTGCAGCGTCGTCCAGCAGGAGCCCAACCCGCGGGACCGCAGCGCCAGGCAGAAGCTCCACACCGCCGGGAACAGCGACGCCCAGAACGACACCCCGCCCAACGGCGACTGGTCAGCGCGGCCCTCCAGGCAGGGAATCAACAGGACCGGCGCCTCGTGCATGTGCTCGGCCAGGTAGGTCGCGGAATCCCTGACCTTGCCCATCCGCTCCCTGCGGGTGTCGCCTTGGGCGTACTCGCGCGCGGGCGGCGCCTTGAGATAGCCGCTGGCGTTGCTCAGATAGATGTCGCCGATCGCCTTCTTCTTGTCGGCGTCCTCGACGAACACCCACTGCCAGCCTTGCGAATTGGAGCCGGTGGGCGCCTGCAGCGCCAGGTCGAGGCATTCCATCAACACCTCGCGGGACACCGGCTTCTCGAAGTCGAGACGTTTGCGGACCGAGCGGGTGGTGGTGAGAACTTCGTCGACGGACAAGTTGAGGGTCATCTTTTCCACGCTACATTCGGCGTTATGAGCGTCGAACTGACACAAGAGGTTTCCAGCAGGCTCGCCTCCGACGAGTACGGGTGGCTTACCACCGTCGCCAAATCGGGACAGCCCGTGCCGCGGCTGATCTGGTTTTACTTCGACGGGACGGACATCTTCGTCTATTCGATGCCGAGGGCGGCCAAGGTCGCCCACATCAAGGCCCACCCCGAGGTCAGTCTGAACCTGGATTCGGATGGCAACGGCGGCGGCATCGTCGTCGTGGGTGGCACCGCCACGGTGGACGCCACGGATGCGGACTGCCGGGTCGACGCACCGTATTGGGCCAAGTACGAGGAACTCGCCGCGAAGTTCGGTCTGACCGAGGCGATGGCCACCTACAGCACCCGGTTGAAGATCACGCCGTCGCGGGTGTGGACGACGCCGACCGGCTAGGTCTGGTCGTGGCCGGTCGACGTCGACACGGCCTGCCACGTTTCGATGTCGGTGAGAAGTTGCTGCGTCTTGTGCTGGACCGCGGCGACGCAATCGCTGCCCAGCAGCAGGTGCAGCGGTGGCTCGGCCGCCGACGCGATGTCGACGATGGCCGCCGCCGCCTTGACCGGGTCGCCGGGCTGGGAGTGGTTCACGTCGGCGGCGTGGGCGCTCGGTCACCCTTGGCCAGCTCCTTGGCTAGCCCGTAGTTCCCCCCGCTGAGTGGGCTCTGAATCCCCGATGTGGTTCGTGTGCAGGTGTTTGGCGTTCATGTATGGCACGCAGTGTAGTCATGTATCGTCAGGATATTGTTGGCGTGTTTGCTTGCTAATATGTAAACATAGCGCAGGCAAGCTGATATAAAGTAATCATGTATGTGACGCGGGTTCCGAACCGTGGGTCACCGCCGGCGGTGCTATTGCGTGAAAGCTACCGCGAAGACGGCAAAGTGAGAACGCGCACCCTGGCCAACCTGTCGCGCTGGCCCGAGCGCAAGGTGGAAAAGCTAGAGCGCGCGCTCAAAGGCCTGCCGGCGACGCGGGATCTGGCCGAGGCGTTTGAGATCACCCGCAGCCTGCCGCATGGGCACGTGGCCGCGGTCCTGGGCACCGCCCGTGCCCTCGGCGTTGAGGAACTCATCGACTCGAGGCCGTCACGTCGGCGCGACCTGGTCACGGCGATGCTGGTGGCCCAGGTAATCGCCCCAGACTCGAAGCTGGCCACCGCCCGCGGGCTGCGTGCCCAGACCGCGACCAGCTCGCTGGGTGAGGTGTTGGGGGTTACCGGCTGCGATGAGGACGACCTGTATGCGGCGATGGACTGGGCACTGGCCCGCAAAGATGCCATCGAAGGCCAGCTGGCCGCACGGCATCTGGCTGAGGGAACCTTGGTGCTTTACGACGTGTCCTCGGCGGCGTTTGAGGGCCGCACCTGCCCGCTGGGCAAGATCGGACACGCCCGCGACGGGGTCAAAGGCCGCCTGCAGATCGTCTACGGGCTGCTGGCCACCACCGCCGGGATACCGGTGGCCATCGAAGTGTTCGAGGGCAACACCGCCGACCCGAAAACGTTGACCGCCCAGATCACCAAGCTCAAAAACCGGTTCGGGCTCTCCCGGGTCTGTCTGGTAGGTGATCGCGGCATGATCACCTCCGCGCGCATCACCGATGAGCTGCGCCCCGCCGGCCTGGACTGGATCACCGCGCTGCGCGCCCCGCAGATCAAGGCCCTCGTCGAGACCGACGCATTACAGCTGAGCTTGTTCGACGAACAAGACCTCGCCGAGATCGACTCCCCGGACTATCCCGGTGAACGCCTGGTGTGCTGCCACAACCCCGCTCTAGCCGAAAAGCGCACCCGGAAACGTCAAGACCTGTTGGCCGCCACCGAGAAACAACTAGCCGCCATCGCCGAAGCCACCACCCGAACGCGCCGACCGCTGCGCGGTCAAGACGAGATCGCGCTACGGGTGGGCAAGGTGATCAACCACTACAAGATGGCGAAACACTTCCACATCACCATCACCGACGACGCGTTCACCTTCACCCGCAACGAAGAAAGCATCACCGAAGAAGCCGCCATCGACGGCATCGATGTGCTGCGCACCAGCCTTCCCGAGACCGCCCTTGGCCGTGACGATGTCGTGTTGCGCTACAAGGGACTCGAAGACGTCGAACGGTTCTTCCGCACCTGCAACTCCGAACTGGACGTACGCCCCATCCGCCACCACCTGGCAGACCGGGTCCGCGCCCACATGTTTTTGCGGATGCTGTCCTACTACATCAGCTGGCACATGAAACAAGCCCTAGTGGTGTGTCCCGCAATTAGTTAACTGTGTTTAGGGTGGCGCGTGCTCGCGCGACCTTGGCGAGGATCGATTCAGCGGTTGCCGTCCACAGGTAGGGTTTGGGGTCGCCGTTGTGGGCGTCGATGTATTCCTGGATCGCGGCAACCAGATCGGGTACCGATGCAAAGACCCCGCGCCGCAACGCTTTGTCGGTCAACTCGCGAAACCAACGTTCGACCTGGTTAAGCCACGACGAGGAGGTCGGCGTGAAATGCAGGTGGAAGCGGGGATGCTTGTCGAGCCAGCTTGCCACGTCGGCGTGCTTGTGGGTGGCGTAATTGTCCAGGATCAAATGGATCTGCAGGCCCTTGGGGACCTCGCGGTCGATGGTGCGCAGGAACTTCAGGAACTCCTGGTGGCGGTGACGGGGTAGGCATTGCCCGATCACCATTCCGGTCAACACGTTCAACGCCGCGAACAAGGTGGTGGTGCCGTTACGTTTGTAGTCATGGGTCATCGTCTGCCCGCGGCCCTTTTTCATCGGCAGCGACGCCTGGGTGCGGTCGAGCGCCTGCACCGAGGACTTCTCGTCGGCGCACAGCACGATCGCGTTCTCCGGCGGGTTCAGATACAGACCCACGACATCGACGAGCTTCTCCTCAAAACGCGGGTCGTTGGACACCTTGAAGGTGTCGACCCGATGCGGCTTGAGGCCCAGTTCCTTCCACACCCGCTGCACACTGCTTTTCGAGACGCCGGCGACCCCGGCCATCGTCCTTGTGCTCCAATGCGTCTCACCTTCCGGACGGTATTCTTTGGTGAGCGTCACGATCTTTTCGATCGTGGCGTCGGGGATCGAGGGTTTGCGACCTCGGCCCTCACGGACTTGCCCGAACTTGACCAGCCCGTCCTCGGCGAACCGGGCGCGCCAGTTCGCTACGGTGGCCCGCGACACCGACAACGCGGCAGCGATCGTTGCGTTCGCCGCGCCGTCGGCAGCCATCAGCAAGGCCTTGGCCCGCACCACTTCTCGATGCGCCCCAGACTGCGACCGGGCCAACGACTCCAACACCTCGCGCTGTCCCTCGGTCACCGTCATTGCCGGTACGGGTTTGCTCATACTCGAAATCATATCAATTCACCGCTAACTAATTGCGGGACACACCACTAGCTCCGATCCTGTTTCGCGACCACGACAAACCGGCAGCCGCCGCCAAACGCACCAATCCCGTTGCCGCCGCCCAACGCTCCGATGCCGCCCTGGCCAAAGCCTCCCGCAAACACACCAACAACGACACCCCGGTGCACAGCTTCACCAGCCTGCTCGCCGACCTCGCCACCATCTGCGCCAACCAGATCCAGCCCATCGACGACACGACAGCATTCACCAAGTTCACCGCCCCCACCGCACTACAGCACCGTGCCTTCGAACTACTCGGCTTCACCCACCGCCTCGGCTACAGGTAGTCATGTGGACAACACAAAACCCCAGGTCGCAACACACCCATCACCGCATCAGGGGGAACTACGGGCTAGCAGCGAGCGTGCGCGTTTGTACAGTGACACGCCGCGTGGACCGGCATTTTGCGCATCCTCGCGAAGAATTGTCTACCGGAAGTCGCGTGACCTCGAGGCCACCGTCAGGCTGATACGGCCCATCCGCTCCGCCACGACGGTGATTGCCCCGCTGGCGTTTTGGACCTGACCGCGGATCAGCAGCGCGGGGGCCGTGTGCGCCAGCTTGCGATGTCGCGTCCACACCCCCGGCGTACAGAGCACGTTGACCATCCCGGTCTCGTCTTCGAGGTTGATGAAGGTCACCCCTTGCGCCGTCGCGGGTCGCTGCCGGTGCGTCACCGCACCTGCGATCAGCACCCGGTCGCCGTCGGGCACCGATCCCAGCGCGTCGGCGGGCAGCACTCCCATCGCGTCCAGGTCGGCCCGCAGGAACTGCGTCGGATAGCTGTCCGGAGAGATGCCGGTGGCCCAAACATCGGCGGCGGCCAGCTCCAGCTCGCTCATCCCCGGCAACGCCGGGATGTGCGACGACGACCCCACCCCGGGTAACCGGTCCGGCCGCTGGGTGGCGGCCGCCCCGGCGGCCCACAATCCCTCCCGCCGGGACATCCCGAAGCAGCCCAGCGCTCCGGCGGTCGCCAGCGCTTCGGTCTGCGGCACGCTCAGCTGTATCCGGGCGGTCAGGTCCAGCAGAGAGACGAACGGGCCGTTGGCCCTTCGCTCTTCGACCAGCTTCTCGGCGAGGTCGTCGCCGATGTGGCGGACGGCGCCTAACCCGAGGCGGACCTCCGCTCCGGCGTTCTCGAGATCGGCATGCGCCAGGCTGGCGTTGACATCAGGGCCGTGGACCACCACGCCGTGTCGGCGCGCATCAGCCACCAGCGATTGGGGTGAATAGAAGCCCATCGGCTGTGCCCGCAGCAGTGCGGCGCAGAACGCCGCCGGGTGGTGCAGCTTGAACCACGACGAGTAGAACACCAGCGACGCGAAGGAGAGCGCGTGACTTTCCGGGAAGCCGAAATTGGCGAACGCCTCCAGCTTTTCGTAGATCCGGTCGATCACCTCGTCGGTGGCGCCGTGCAGCGCGCGCATGCCATCGTAGAACCGGCCGCGCAGCCGCCGCATGCGCTCGGTCGAACGCTTGGAGCCCATGGCGCGGCGCAGCTGGTCGGCCTCGGCGGCGGAGAACCCGGCGCAGTCGACCGCGAGCTGCATCAGCTGTTCCTGGAATAGTGGCACTCCCAGGGTCTTTCGCAGCGCCGGTTCCATGGCCGGGTGGTCGTAGACGACCGGGTCGATGCCGTTGCGGCGCCGGATGTACGGGTGCACCGACCCGCCCTGGATGGGCCCGGGGCGGATCAGCGCGACCTCCACCACCAGGTCGTAGAACACCCGCGGCCGCAGTCTCGGCAGGGTGGCCATCTGCGCCCGCGACTCCACCTGGAACACGCCGACGGAATCGGCGCGCGGCCAGCATCTCGTACACCGCCGGCTCGGAGAGGTCGAGCCTGGCCAGGTCCACCTCGATGCCCTTGTGCTCGGCCACCAGGTCCATCGCGTAGTGCAGCGCCGAGAGCATGCCCAGCCCGAGCAGGTCGAACTTCACCAAACCGATTGCCGCACAGTCGTCCTTGTCCCACTGCAAGACGCTGCGATTCTCCATCCGGGCCCACTCCACCGGGCACACGTCGGCGATCGGGCGGTCGCAGATCACCATGCCGCCGGAGTGAATCCCCATATGCCGTGGCAGATTCTCGGATCTGGGTCGCCAGGTCGATCACCTGCTCGGGAATGCCCTCGACATCTGGCGGCCGGATCCGTTCCAGCGGCTGATCTGCTTGCTCCACGCGTCCTGCTGCCCCTGCGAGAAGCCCAGGGCGCGGGCCATGTCGCGCACCGCGCTCCTGCCGCGGTAGGTGATGACGTTGGCGACCTGGGCGGCGTAGTCGCGGCCGTATTTCTCGTAGACGTACTGGATGGCCTTTTCGCGCTGGTCCGATTCGATGTCGATGTCGATGTCGGGCGGCCCGTCGCGGGCCGGGGACAGAAACCGCTCGAACAACAGCTCGTTGGCCACCGGGTCGACAGCGGTGACCCCGAGGGCGTAGCAGACCGCCGAATTGGCCGCCGATCCCCTGCCCTGGCACAGGATGTTGTTGTCCCGGCAGAACCGGGCGATGTCGTGCACCACCAGGAAGTAGCCCGGGAAATTCAGTTGTGCGATGACTTTCAGCTCATGCTCGATCTGGGCGTACGCCTGCGCGGCGCGCCGATCGGCCGGGCCGTAGCGGTCGCGCTGCCCCCATCATCACCAACTCGCCGCAGCCAGCTGTCCTCGGTGTGCCCGTCGGGCACGTCGAACGGCGGCAGCTGCGGCGCGATCAGCGCCAGCCCGAACGCACACTGCTCCCCGAGTTCGGCGGCGGCAGTCACCACTTCGGGCCGGTGCGCGAACAGCCGGGCCATCTCCTCGCCCGACCGCAGGTGCGAGCCACCCAGCGGGGCCAGCCACCCGGCGGCCGCATCCAGGGACTGCCGGGCCCGGATCGCACCCATCGCCATGGCCAGCCGTCGGCGCGACGGATCGGCGAAATGCGCTCCGGTGGTGGCGATGACGCCGACCCCGAAGCGCGGCGCCAGCCCGGCCAGCACGGCGTTGCGTTCGTCGTCGAGCGGCTGACCGTGATGGGTCAACTCGATGCTGACCCGGTCGGCGGCGAACCGGTCCACCAGATCGGCCAGCGCCCGCTGCGCCGCCTCCGGACCACCATCGGAGAGCGCTTGGCGGACATGCCCTTTGCGGCATCCCGGTCAGGATGTGCCAGTGGCCGCCGGCCGCCTCGGTCAGCGCGTCGAAGTCGTAGCGCGGCTTGCCCTTCTCGCCGCCGGCCAGCTGCGCCGCCGCCAGCTCCCGCGACAGCCGCCGGTAGCCTTCCGGCCCGCGGGCCAGCACCAGCAGATGCGGGCCGGGCGGGTCCGGCTGCTCGGTGCGGGCGCCCGACCCTAGCGACAGCTCGGCAGCCGAACACGGTATGCACGCCGAGTTCGGCCGCCGCTTCGGCGAACCGCACCACACCGTACAGACCGTCGTGGTCGGTCAGCGCGATGGCCCGCAGATCCAGCCGGGCAGCCTCCTCGACCAGTTCCTCCGGCGTGCTGGCGCCGTCGAGGAAGCTGTACGCCGAATGCGCATGCAGCTCGGCATACGCGACGGACGAACGGACCTTCTCGCCATCCTCCGGCGGCTCATACACCCCGCGCTTGCGCGACAAGGGCACATCTCCCCCAGCTTCAAAGGGGGGGTCGACCCTTGATCCGGGGTCCGGCGCACCGGCATGGCGTGGCTTACCGTCGAGCACCCGCTCCATTTCCGCCCAGCTCGGCGGCCCGTTAAACCAACCCATACCAGCCCACACCCACCAATATATCGAAAGTATGTTCGATAATCGGGGTTTGTTAAACACATCTTCAAGATCTAAACGCGTTCTTAACGCGCCGGGGCCTACCACAATACGAATGCGAGACAGATACTGGTACGGGGCCAAAGCCGACCGCTGGGATTGACAATGGCACAACTCAAAACACTGGATGCGGCACTCCGCAAAGCACAAGACCCGGATCAGCACGCGAGCCTGGCGATCAGCGCTGTCGCCATCATCGACGGCGCTGTTCCGCATATCGATCTGCTCAAAAAGTTTCTGGCAGAGCGGATTCAAGCGATACCGCGGTGCAAGCAGGTGCTGCGTACGCACCCGTTCGACGTCACCGCACACGAGTGGGTCGATTACCCGGAATTCGACGTCGCCGACCACCTGCGCCGGGTAGCCCTAGCCCGGCCGGGTGACGACGCCGAGCTGTTCCTGGCCGTCGCCCACGCCTTGGAGCGTCCCCTCGACCTGAACCGTCCGCTGTGGGAATGCTGGGTTATCGAGGGCCTGAAGGGCAACCAGTGGGCGATCCTGATGAAGATTCACCACTGCATGGCGGAGGGTATCTCGGCCGCTCACATCCTGACCAGGCTCTGCGACGACGCCGACGGCAGTACATTTGCCAATCACACTGGCGCTCAACATGCTTCGTCGTCACAGACGCGGGGGCGGAATTGGGTCGACGCGCTGTTGCGGGCTTCCGCGGTCGCCGGCACCGTCAACAGCGCGCTCACCGGAATGATCTGGCCCGGGGCCCGCACGGCGCCGGTCGGCCCAGCCACCAAGCGGCGCTACAGCACGGTAAGAGTTCCGCTCGCCGACGTCGAAAGCGTCTGCCGCAAGTTCAAGGTGACCACCAACGACGTCGCGGTCGCGGCTATCACCGAAGGCTTCCGGACGGTGCTGCTGCAACGCGGCGAAAAGCCGCGGGCGAATTCGCTGCGCACCCTGTTGCCGGCGTCGGTGCGGGCCGTGCTGCCCTTTCTCCCCGTCGAATATGCCGACCCGGTTCAGCGGCTGCGCACGGTGCACAACCGGTTGAAGGCCGAGCAGACCGACCGGCGCCAGTCCGGCCGCCTCTTACAGTCGTGGCTCAATACCTGGCCAATTGCGTTGCGCAGCCAGGCGATTCAACTTCTCACCCAGCTACCGCACCGCGGCATCGTGACGCTGGCCACCAACGTGCCCGGACCCCGCCACCAGTTGCGACTACTGGGTAAGCCGATGGAGCGCTTGCTGCCGATCCCGCCGACCGCGCTGCAGCTGAACACCGGGGTCGCGGTGCTCAGCTACGCCGACGATCTGGTATTCGGCCTCACCGCCGACTACGACGCGGCCTTCGACATCAAAGGGGTTGCCGCCGGTATCGAGCAGGAGATGGCGCGGCTGGTGGCGCTCAGCCAAGACTCCGTCCTGCTGTTCAGCAGGGAGCGCCGCGGCAATTCGTCCCGCGCGCTTGGCAACGGCGCGCAACGAGGGCGGGTGCCGCCGCCGAGCCGCGTGCGCTGGTAGCCGCCGCGCCCAACCCCAACCCGGCCGCGTTGACCAGCGTGAGAAGGTTGGTCGTGGGCAAGTTCGAGCCGGTCACCATCGACCCGCGCCGCCACGACGCGGTGCTGTTCGACGCCGCGTTGGACTCCACCGCGACGCTGGTGGGACAGCTACGCGAAGTCGGTGTCGGCACCGGTATTTTCTCGTCGGGCGCTAACGGCCCGGCCATGCTGCTCGAGGCGGCCGACCGCCTGACGGCGCGTCCGGGCCGGTGCGTCGTCGTCGCGACAGACGCCGCCGGGGTGACGGTCGCCCGTGACGGCGGGTTCGCGCTGGTGATCGGCGCGGCGATCGGGGAAGACCGGACCGGCCGCCGCGATGCACTGAGCCAGTGCGGCGCCGACGCCGTGGTCGCCGACCTGGGTGAAGTGACCGTGCGGACCGGCGACCGGCGGATGTCGCAGCTTCCCGATGCGTTGCAGGCCCTCGGCGTGGCCGACGGTATCCCGGCCCGGCATCCGGCTGTGTTCTTCGACTTCGACGGCACGCTGTCAGACATCGTCGAGGATCCCGACTCGGCCGAGCCCGCACCGGGCGCCACCGAGGCGCTGCGCAAGCTTGCCGCGCGGTGCCCGGTCGCGGTGCTGTCCGGCCGCGACCTTGCCGACGTGACGGAACGCGTCGGACTGCCCGGCATCTGGTACGCCGGCAGCCATGGCTTCGAGTTAACCGCACCCGATGGCACACATCACCAGAACGACGCCGCGGCAGCGGCCATACCGGTGCTGGAACAGATGGCCGCCCAGCTGCGCGACCAGCTCGGTTCGATTCCCGGCGTTCTAGTGGAGCACAAGCGTTTTGGCGTGGCCGTGCACTACCGTAACGCCACCCGTGAGCGCGTCGGCGACGTGCTGGCGGCGGTGCGCGCGGCGGGCCGGCACAGCGCGCTTCGGGTAACCACCGGCCGCGAAGTCATCGAGCTGCGTCCGGATATCAACTGGGACAAGGGGAAAACACTTCGCTGGGTCATCGATCAGTTGGGCGAAGCGGGCTCGGGTCCGCTGGTGCCGATCTATCTGGGCGACGACATCACTGACGAGGACGCATTCGATGCGGTGCGCCACGACGGCTTTCCAATCGTGGTGCGGCACAACGAAGACGGGGACCGCGCCACCGCCGCGCTGTTCGCCCTGGACAGCCCGACGCGGGTCAGTGAATTCACCGACAGGCTGGCACGTCGACTTATTGACGCTGGCGTGGTTTAACGGCACGCTGGGCAACCGAAGGCCGGCGGTACCGGCATTGGTCAATACCCGCTAACCTAATGACTGGCTGGTGAACTGCCAGACTGCGCTTAGGGATTCGCCAAAGCGGGCATAATCCTTGCGAATGCCGGTCGCGCCGTCGTGATCGGATACTCCACCCGGGTCGATTGGAGGACTGGCGTGTCAGTAGCGCTCGCGAATCCGCAGGTCGTAGCGGCAGCCGCGACTGACGTGATGCTCATCACATGGTCGGTCGCCGCAGCTCCCGGCGGCGCCGCATGACTGCCAACGGTCCCGCGGTGGATCCCAACGCCGCTCAGGCGCGACAGCTAATCGGCGCATTGCGTGATCAACTACGTGAGATGGCCCCGAGACTGGCTCGCGCTGAACGAGAAGCGAACGGCGGGCATATCCGCGCACGAGCCAGGCGGCTGGAAGCAGCGGCGTTGCGCCGCGACGTCAGCCAGGCACAGCTGTTGATCGAACGCATGCACAAGCGTTTCCCTGGTATCGAAGGCACTGGTCCAGGGACCGGCAGGCCCCCGGCGACTACGCAGGCAGCCCAGCGGGGCAACGTCGATCACGCCAGGCAGCCGAACCGACGACCGCACCGGTGGGCGGTCAATGCCCCGGGTTCGCCACCGGAACGCAACAGCAACACGCGACTCTCGTCACAGTGAACGGTTTCGTCACGACGAACTGACGCCGTGGCCGCGGTACGCTTCCCCCGGTCGACGCGGAGATCGACGGGAGAAGAGCCATGTCGTTCGTGATCGCGAATCCGGAATTAATGGCAACAGCCGCAACGGACTTGGCCCGCATCAGGTCGGCGATCGGCGCCGCGAATGCGGCAGCGGCGGGCCCGACGACCCAACTGGACGCAGCGGCGTCGGACGAGGTTTCCCTGGCGCTCTCGTCGCTATTCGGCGCGCACGCCAAGGGGTACCAGGCGATCAGTGCGCAGGCCGCGGCATTTCACGACCAGTTCGTCCAAACCCTGAACAGCGCCGGCGGCGCGTTTGGCAGCGCCGAAGCCGCGAACGTCCAGCAGACCATGCTGAGCGCGGTGAATGCCCCCGCCCAAGCCCTGCTGGGGCGGCCGCTGATCGGCAACGGCGCTGACGGGACGGCGGCCCACCCCAATGGCGGGAGCGGCGGACTGTTGTACGGCAACGGCGGCAACGGCTTTTCCGGACCCGTCGGCGCGGGTGGTAACGGCGGGCCGGCCGGGTTGATCGGCAACGGCGGGGCCGGCGGCAACGGCGGGGTCGGCTCGAACGGCGGCAATGGCGGCACCGGCGGGTGGTTGTACGGCAACGGCGGAGCCGGCGGCAACGGCTCGGCGGCCACCGCCGACGGCGTCAGGGGCGGCAACGGCGGGGCCGGTGGCAACGCCGTGCTGTGGGGCGCCGGCGGGCCCGGCGGGACTGGCGGACACGGCGCCGCGAGCGCCCTCTCCGGCACTGCCGGCGGCGCCGGCGGTGCCGGTGGGTCCGGCGGGAACGCAGGATTGCTGTTCGGTAATGCCGGGCCCGGCGGGAACGGCGCAGACGGCGGCGACAACACGCTTGACGCCGCCGGGGGCAACGGCGGGGCGGGCGGGGCCGGCGGGGGCGCCGGGTTTTTCCAGGGAAACGCCGGGACCGGCGGCGACGGCGCAGACGGCGGAGCCGGCACCAACAGCCTGAGCACGGCCGTCGGCGGTGCCGGTGGCGCTGCCGGCCACAAGGGGCTGGGCGGGGCGGGCGCGGCGGGCGGCGCCGGGGGCGACGGCGGGGACAACACCGGTAGTGGCAGTTCGGGCGGTGCGGGCGGCGCCGGCGGGGCGGGCGGCGCCGGCGGGTTAGCGCAGGGCGATGCCGGCGTCGGCGGGGCCGGCGGGACCGGGGGGAAGGCCGCTTCGGGAGTCGGCGCCGGCGGCACCGGAGGAACCGGCGGCACCGGCGGGGCGGCCGGGTTCGCCTTCGGCGCCGGTGGGCACGGCGGCGCCGGCGGGGCAGGCGGGGAAGCCACCGCCACCGCCACCGCCGGCCTCGGCGGTACCGGCGGCAACGGCGGGGCCGCCGCGTTCCTGTTCGGCAACGGCGGCGACGGTGGTCACGGCGGCGCCGGCGCAAACGACCCCGCCGCCACTGGCGCCGGCGGATCCGGCGGTACCGGCGGGGCCGGCGGGAGTTCGGCGGTGTTTGGCAACGGCGGAGCGGGTGGAACCGGCGGGGCCGGCGGTAACAACACGGCGGGCGGCGAAAGCGCCGCCGCAGGCAACGGCGGCGACGGCGGGGCCGCCGGGAGCGCCAGGCTGATCGGCAACGGCGGGACCGGCGGCACCGGCGGGAACAGCGGAAACAGCACCGGCACAGCCGGCACGACCGGCGGCAACGGCGGCAACGGCGGCAACGGCGGGGCCGGCGGCACCGGTGGACGGCTCGAAGGCGGCGGCGGGGCCGGCGGAACCGGCGGGGCCGGCGGTACCGGCGAGGCCGTCACCGGGGCCGGCGTCGCCGGCGAGGGCGGCGCCGGCGGTAACGGCGGCATCGGCGGCGGTAACGGCGGCGCCGCCAGGCCGGCCGGCAACGGCGCTGCCGGTGGTGCCGGCGGCGACGGCGGTAACGGCGGGGACGCCACCGCGGCCGGCGGCACCAGCGGAGCCGGCGGCAGCGGCGGCGTCGGTGCTGGCGGCGGCAATGCCAACCTGCTCGGGCAGGGCGGCCGCGGCGGGAACGGCGGCAACGGCGGGAACAGCGGGGCCGCCAGCGGCGGCGCCAACACCGGGGCCGGCGGGGGTGGCGCTGGCGGCGGAAACGGCGGGAACGCCAACTTCTTCGGCAACGGCGGCGACGGTGGGGACGGCGGAAACGGTGGCACCGGAATTCCCCCCGGGTCCGGCGCGGCCGGCGGCAACGGCGGTCACGCCGGGCTGATCTTCGGCACCACCGGAAACCAGGGAGTTTCCGGGGTCACCCCCTAGGAGCTGACCCGTAATTGGTTATCGGTCTTGAGATTCCAGAGTCCGGCGATGATGTGGAGACTGTGGTTGATGCGTGGCCGCGGCGGCGGCATTGCCGCAGTATTTGCCAGTCTTTGAGCCTGGCGATGACGTGCTCGACGCGGGCCCTGATCCGGCGGTGTGCGCGGTAATGGTCATCGCGGATGATGCGGCCGGACTGGTCGCGCCGGGGCGTGGTGATTGTGGTGATGCCGCGGTGGCCGCCGTCGCCGGGGATGTCATGGTGGCCGGTGAGCAGATGCGCGACGGTTGCGCGGGCGACGATGACGTCGTTGCGGTTACCGGGCCAGCATTGGCTGGCGACGATCACGCGGCGCCGGTGGGCGCAGATGATGATCTGGGTGTTGACGCCGCGGCGGTAGTTCTTGCTGATAGCGGTGATGGATTGGTCGTGCACCGGGATCAGGGTGGCGTCGATGATCCATGGGTGGGTGCCGCCGTGAATCCCGCAGCGCCAGCCAGGCCAAACAAGCCCGCGCCGCGCAGGTCGCGGCGCAGATCGTGGCCGCCCAACGGCAACACCGTCACCGTGGAGGACTGCCGGATCTCGACCTGGGCCAGGTTGTGGGGCAAGCGGATCGCGTTGTTTAGCTTAGCCCCGGCATGCTGCTAGCCGCCCTGGCCGTCGAGTGCGCCGCCACCGGCGGGCGGTCTGCCGGGCGGGCACCCGAACTACCGCGTTGAGCCAGCACTGCCCATGCGGTGCGCGCGTGCCGAAAACCCTGGCCCAGCGCACCCATGACTGCCCCTACTGCGGGCTGCACAAGGATCGTGACATCGTTTCGGCTGCCCTGGCGGCCTGCGTCGAGCTCCCCGATCCCGATGATCCGCGCACCGCCCGCGTCGACTACAGACTTGCCCTACCCTGCAACGGGTGTGGCTGGCCTCCCAGCAAGAGTGGGAGGGCTCAGTCAACCGGCACCAGCCACCCACACCATCCGATGGTGTGGGATCGGCCAGGACCGGCAGCCACCACCACCCGGTGGCCTCTGCTGAGCAAGCAGCACTCGGCCCACCCCCGAACAGACAAGACTCAAAGCCTCGACGTCGCGGGACCAGCCGAAAACAACCAGCCCCCAAGCTGATTGGCGCTGCATGACCAATTACGGGTCAACTCTTGATATGGGGGGCGTTTTGTCAAGTGGGCAGGGTGAAGCGGCGGCCGCAACCGTCGTCGTGGCCGCCGCTTCGGCCGGATGAGTCCGTGGTGGTGTCGAGCGTGTCGTGTCGACGCGTTGTCAAGTCTGATATGCGCGGGTTGGTTACCGCAAGGACCGAACTTTCGAGTCGGAGTTGGGCCGCTGGTCTAGAGATCGAGCGTGATCCGTTGGGGGACAACGTGATTGTTCATAGAGCTGACGCGGGTCACTCCAAGACGCTTGCCGACACCACCATTGGACTCATCCGGACATTTGTGTGGGCGCTAGTCGTCGAGGACGGCCAACGACCAGCACCAGCCAGCCAGCTCGCGGGCGATCGCAGCGTTGGCGACCACCGGACGTTTCTTGCGGGCATCAAAGCCAGCCCAGCGGGTGTGCAGGCGGTGATTGGCGGCATGCCCGCGAGCCCGGGCCACCGGGGTAGCAGCATCCCAGCGGCGCCGCAGATCACGGCCGGGCCGATACGGGGCGCGGTGATGCCAGGCGGCCTCGATCAGCAGCCGGCGGGCATGGGTATTGCCGGTCTTGGTCACTCCACCCTGGGCGCGGGTGGCCCCCGAGGAGGACTCGGTGGGCACCAACCCCAGGTAGGCGCCGATCGAGCGGCCCGGTCAACCGGCTCCAGTCGCCGATCTCCACGGCCAATCCGAACGCGGTCAGTGTCGAGATTCCGCGCAGACATCCCAGTCGGCGTACCACCGGGGTGAACTCGCACTCAGCGGCCATCTCGACGATCGCGTCATCGAGACGATCACGGCGGTGCACACAGGCACACCATCGCGTCCAACGCTGCGTCATAGGCCAGCTGCAATCCTGTTGTGTCGAACCGCTGCGCCCGCAGCCATAGCTCGTGCTTTCCCGTCCAGGCTTGCCCACCGGCATAGACGATCCCTTGGCGTAAAAGCAGTTTCGATATCCGATGTCGTGCGCCCATCAAATCCCCGCGGCAGTCCTCGCGAGCGCGTACTAGATCCCGGGCCGCTTCCTGCGCCGGGCTGGGGATCGCCACCTGCCACGATCTGACCCAGGTGCAGCAACCGGGCCAGATGCGCCGCATCACGGGCATCGGTCTTGACCCGGTCCCCGGTCGGACGCTGCAGCTTTGACGGCGCACCAACCTGAACAATCGACCCCAGCCGCGATCAACGCCCGCGCCAAACCGAACCCCGTCGGACCCGCCTCATAAGTGACCGCCACCGGCCCCGGCAACCCTCGACCCATTCCAAGACTTCCCGGTGATCCGGGCATAACCGGCGCTGGAACACCTCACCGGTATCCCCGTCCAAACCGAACGCCACCACTGAACGTGCGTGCACATCCAAGCCGACACTCGTACGCTGAAGCTTCACTGGGGCCTCCCACATCTTGTGGCTCTACCGGCCAGGACCACCCTGTCGGCAACCCACGTTCACATGTGAGCGAGGCCCCAGCCCCCCATACGGTCTAGGTAGGCCGCCAACCAGGCCCGCGCGACTTAGCCAGCTAAGCCTGCGCGTATTCGACCGCCCCGTCATCCAGCACCACGCGGGTTTCGAGGCCGTCGACCCCCGACGCCTCGGTCCGAAACACCGCCTTGCCCGGTTCGGTTCGCCAGATCAAGGTGGTCAACGTCTCGCCGGGAAACACGGGCTTGGTGAACCGCGCGGCGATCGAAGTGACGTTGGCCGCGACGCCCCCACCGAGCTCGCCGACCAGCGCCCGGCCCGACACGCCGTAGGTGCACAGCCCGTGCAGGATCGGCTTGGGGAACCCGGCCATCTCCTTCGCGAACCACGGGTCGCTGTGCAGCGGGTTGCGGTCACCGGAAAGCCGATAGAGCAGCGCCTGATCCTCGCGGGTGGGCAGCGCGACGCGGGCGTCGGGCTCGCGGTCCGGAAATTCCGGTGCGACTGGGCGCTCGCCCGGCACTCCCCCGAACCCGCCCCGACTGGCGGATGACCGCGGTGCTCAGCGTTTCGGCGACGAGCTCACCAGATTCTGGATCGGTGCCGCGGCCGCGCAACACGATGATCGCGTTCTTGCCCTCGCCCTTGTCTTGGATGTCGGCGACCTCGGTGACCACCGACAGCTTTCCGGCCGCCGGCAGCGGTGCATGCAGCCGGATGCTCTGCGACCCGTGCAGCAGCAGCGCCCAGTTGAACCTTCCGATCTTCGCCGCGGCCCCGAATGCCGGGCAGCAGATCACCGCGTAAGTGGGCAGCACCTGCTGGGCGAGGTCGTGGCTGTTGTCAGTGGTGAAGGACAGATCGTCGATCCCGGCCCCCACCCCGAGGGCGTAGAGCATGGTGTCCCGGTCGGTCCATTCGAACAACATCGGGTCGCTCACCGCGCCGATCGCCGTCGGGTCAATCGCCATGCGGGTCTCCTCTCGGTTGAAATTTCACGCCTTTTCTGCACCTAACCATCGCAAACCCTTCACAGCGGTACCGTCGGCAGGGCAGGCTATCGCCATGCCCAACCGCAGCGTGGTCTCGAAGGCCTCCAAAGTCTTAGCTGTGCTCGCCGCAACGGCAATCGTCGGCGCCTGCGGCGGAACCGAGCAGGCGCGCAGCATCACCTTGACCCTCATCCGAAACGCGCAGTCCCAGGCCAACGCGGACGGGATCATCGACACCAGCGACCCCGGTCCCAGCCTCACCGCCGACGGCAAGGGACAGGCCCAGCAGCTGGCGCACGCGCAACATGATTTCGACAGCGTCTACGCCTCGGCCATGGCGGAAGCCCAGGAAACTGCCTCGCCGCTGGCCAGCGAACTCGGCAAGCGGGTCGAGGTCCTTTCCGGCCTGCAGTCCATCAATGCCGGCCGGTACAACGGCAAACCCGAATCGATGGCCAGCTCGACGTATATGCTGGCCCCCACGGACTGGTTGAACGGTGACGTCCGGGACAGCATTCCGGGGTCGATCAGCGGCCAGGAGTTCAACTCGCAGTTCAACACCGCCATCCGCAAGATCTACGACAGCGGCCACAGCAAGCCGGTGGCGTTCTCGCAGGGCACGGCGATCATGGTGTGGACGCTGATGAACGTGAAGAACCCGAAGTCCAGCCTGTTGACCAGCCATCCGCTGCCCAACGCCGGCCGCGTGGTGATCACCGGCAACCCGATGGACGGCTGGACGCTGGTGGACTGGGACGGCGTGCACACTTTCACCGACTGATTCGCGGTTCTCACCCGTTTGGGGCAGACGCCGACTGCGGTCCAATCAAGAGCAGCTCGGTTGTTGCGACGAGGTTTTATCGAGATCGACGTTGGCGCGACGAAGTCCGAGTGGCTAGCACGCTGACGTCGATCTCGCTTGCCGAAACACCCCGTTCGCTATCAACATGCGCGCTAGCAGGACTGCTGGGCCATAACGGGACGGACGGACCGGGGTATCCGGCAGGCGCGCGGGTTGACGAGTGCACCCGCGAGCCGCCACGATGGGCTACATGCGGTATGTCGTTACCGGCGGTACCGGGTTTATTGGGGGCCGCGTCGTATCACGTTTATTGGACACCCGACCGGACGCGCAGGTGTGGGTGCTGGTCCGCCGCGAGTCGCTGGGCCGGTTCGAACGCCGCGCCGTCCGATGGGACGAACGGGTAAGACCGCTGGTCGGGGACCTGACCGAGCTGGAATTGACCGGCGAGACCATCGCCGAGCTGGGCGAGGTAGACCATCTGGTCCACTGCGCGGCGATCTATGACATCACCGTCGGCGAGGCCGAGCAACGGGCGGCCAACGTCGACGGCACCCGCGCGGTCATCGAGCTGGCGCGACGGCTCAACGCGACGCTGCACCACGTGTCGTCGATCGCGGTGGCCGGCGACTTCGCCGGCGAGTACACCGAGGACGACTTCGACGTCGGCCAGCAGCTGCCGACCCCGTATCACCGGACGAAGTTCGAGGCCGAGGCGGCGGTGCGCTCCACCCCCGGACTGCGCTACCGCATCTACCGCCCCGCGGTGGTGGTGGGCGATTCGCGCACCGGCGAGATGGACAAGATCGACGGGCCCTACTACTTCTTCGGCGTGCTCTCGAAATTGGCCGTGCTGCCGCGGTTCACGCCGCTGATGCTGCCCGACACCGGGCGCACCAACATCGTCCCGGTCGACTACGTCGCCGACGCGCTCGTCGCGCTCATGCATGCCCCGGATTCCGACGGGCGGGCATTCCACCTGACCGCGCCGAAAACCATTGGACTGCGCGGCATCTACCGCGGAATCGCCGGCGCGGCCGGACTGCCCCCGGTGCGCGGGGCGCTGCCCCGCTCGGTGGCCGCACCGGTGCTCAAGGTGCGCGGGCGAGCCAAGGTGCTGCGCAACATGGCGGCTACCCAGCTGGGAATTCCCGCCGAGGTTCTCGACGTCGTCGACCTGGCGCCGACATTCATCTCCGACGAAACCCGAAACACGTTGCAGCGAGCGGGAATTCATGAGGTACCTGAGTTCGCCAGCTACGCGCCCAAGTTGTGGCGGTACTGGGCCAAGCACCTTGATCCCGATCGCGCGCGCCGCGACGATTCGAAAGAGCCGCTGCGGGGCCGGCACGTCATCATCACCGGCGCGTCCAGCGGTATCGGCCGGGCTTCGGCGATCGCGGTCGCGGAGCGGGGCGCCACGGTGTTCGCGCTGGCCCGCAACGGCGAGGCGCTCGACCAGTTGGTGGCCGAGATCCGCGCCAACGGCGGTCAGGCGCACGCGTTCGCCTGCGATGTCACCGATTCCACGTCCGTTGAGGCAACGGTCAAAGACATCCTGGGCCGCTTCGACCACGTCGACTACCTGGTGAACAACGCCGGCCGCTCGATACGCCGCTCGGTGGTCAACTCCACCGACCGGCTGCACGACTACGAACGGGTGATGGCGGTCAACTACTTCGGTGCGGTGCGGATGGTGCTGGCGCTGCTGCCGCACTGGCGTGAGCGCCGGTTCGGCCACGTGGTCAACGTCTCCAGCGCCGGCGTGCAGGCCCGCAATCCCAAGTACAGCTCGTACCTGCCCAGCAAAGCGGCGCTGGACGCGTTCGCCGACGTGGTCTCCTCGGAGACGCTGTCCGACCACATCACGTTCACCACTATCCACATGCCACTGGTCAGAACACCGATGATCGCGCCGTCCCACCGGCTCAACCCGGTGCCGGCGATCAGCGCCGAACGCGCGGCGGCGATGGTGGTGCGCGGGCTGGTGGAGAAGCCGGCGCGGATCGATACCCCGATGGGCACGCTCGCCGAGTTCGGCAACTACTTCGCGCCCCGCACCTCGCGGCGATTCCTGCATCAGCTGTACCTGGGCTACCCCGATTCGGCCGCGGCGCGCGGGATCTCACCTGCAGACACAGCCGAACCCGTTGCGGCACAACCGCTTCCCCGCCGGCCGAAGCGCCCGGCCCGTGCCGTGCCTCGCGTGCGCGTCCCCAAACCGGTCAAACGGGCGGTGCGACTGGTGCCTGGCGTGCATTGGTGAAGTTGCGTCACCGACGCTAGAACCCGTGGATGCCAACCTGTAGCCCCTCGCCAAGCAGAGCCAGGTCAGTGCCGGGCAACTCGATCAGCGTGCCGACGTCCTCACCGAACACTTCCGTTAACGACCCGACTCCTACAGCGGCCGTACCAACCACCTCACCCGCGGCCATGCCAATGTTGCCCGAGCCGAGGGCGGCCCCAGCCGCATTGAATCCGGAACTCACGAAAGACTTGACAACAAAGATCCCAGTCTGGGTTTGGCTTCGCAGCTGTGCGACCAACACCTGGTTGGACGCCGCTATGTCCTGAAAAAGTTGAGTGACAGTGACTGACGCCGCGGGGGAAGCCGCCGGGGCCGCGGAGCCCAGGGGTTGCAGCGCCTGGGCCCACGGCGCCAGCTGGGCGGCCACCGCCGAAGCCGCGCCGTGATAACCCGCCAGCGCGCCCACATTCTGGGCCCACATCGCCTCGTATTGGCCCTCGGTCGCCGCGATCGCCGGGGCGTTGAAGCCGAACAGGTTCGACCGCACCAGGTTCACCAACTGCACCCGGTTGGCCGCGACCGCCAACGGATGCGTGATCGCCGCCTTGGCCGCCTCAAAGATTCCCGCAACGGCCTTGGCCTGCGCGGCCGCACCCCCGGCGTGGGCCGACGCCGTGCAGAGCCACTGCGCGTACTGGGCGGCCACATTCGACATCGCCTGTGACGCCGCACCCTGCCAGGCGCCGCCCGTCAAGCCCGACGTCACCGAGGAAAACGATTCCGCCGCCGCACCCAGTTCGCTGCCCAACCCATCCCAGCTCGCCGCGGCGCCCAGCATCGGTCCCGAGCCGGCGCCGGTATACATCTGTGCCGAAGTCACCTCTGGCGGCAACACCGAAAAATTCATCACAGCCGTCCCTTCCGCAAACAGCGCACCTCGGACTCACCGCAAACACTGAGTTATTGGTGAATCAACTGAGAATTCTATGACAGATCGCGGCCGAACGCCCGCGTTTTCAGCGCGTCTGCAAACAGCTCGGCGTCCCCGATGCGGAGCATCTCGGCGCAGCCGTCAGGTACATCATGCAGCGCTCTTAAACTTCTTCGGACCGCAGCTGGAGGGCCGGCCGTCGTTGGATTACACTGCCGCAGAACAGATATCGAGAGTCTTCGCGTAGTGCGGCAACAACGACTGAAGTCGGGTCACGGTGAAGCCGTTCGCACAGGCGCAGACAGCGTTCGTGCACCTGCCTGGGATGCAGGCCAGCGATGGTGTGCAGCGACATGGTTCCGGCGTCGGGCAGCAGGCGCTGCGGGCTAGTGCCCGGCGTGCACTGGTGAGGCCGCGTCAGCGACGCTAGAACCCAGAGATCCCACCCTGCAGGAAAGAGCCGAGCGCAAGCAGGTCCTCGGCGGGCACTTCACCCAACAGGCCAAAGTCGGAATCGATAAGTTGTGTCACCAGCCCGGTTTCGTAAACGGCCGTGCCGATCACATCACCCCCGGCTTTCAGAATTTTGCCCGAGCCGAGGTCGGTCCCAGCCAGCGTGAATCCGGCATTCAACTCGGACCCGAGACTTCCGATCAAAGAGTGGTTGTCGGCTCGCAGTTGTTGGATTAATACCTTGTTTCCCGCCGCAATGTCGTTAAAAGCTTGAGTAACCGTGGTTCCCGCGGCGGGGGAGGCCGCCGGGGCCGCGGAGCCGCCCAGGGGTTGCAGCGCCTGGGCCCAGGGCGTCAGTTGGGCGGCGACGGCCGAGGCCGCGCCGTGATAACCCGCCAGTGTGGCGACGTTTTGGGCCCACATCCCCTCATATGCGCCCTCGGTCGCCGCAATCGCCGGCGCGTTGAAGCCGAACAGGTTTGAGCGCACCAAGTTTACCAACTGCGCGCGGTTGGCCGCGACCGCCAACGGATGCGTGATCGCCGCCTTGGCCGCGTCAAAGATCCCCGCAATGGCCTTGGCCTGCGCGGCCGCACCCCCGGCGTGGGCCGACGCCGCGCCGAGCCACTGCGCATACTGGGCGGCCACATTCGACATCGCCTGTGACGCCGCACCCTGCCAGGCGCAACCCGTCAAGCCCGACGTCACCGAGGAAAACGATTCCGCCGCCGAACCCAGTTCGCTGCCCAACCCATCCCAGCTCCCCGCGGCGGACAGCAGCGGCCCCGAGCCGGCCCCGGTGTACATCTGCGCCGAGGTCACTTCTGGCGGCAAACATTGAAAACTCATCACGACTCCCCATCTTCGGACCGCGGCAATGCTCAACCGGCGAATCCTCGCCGCGGCATTATTTGAGATTCCGATGAAAACCTATGCCCAATCGCGACCGAGCATCCGTGCTTTCACCCCAATTGCCGCCGGAAATCTTCTCGTACGTGACCTGGTTGACGTCGATGTAGCCGACACGGAACATGTCGGCGCAACCGGTCAGGTACTTGATGTAGCGCCCCTGCACCTCTTCGGACCGCAGCGCGATGGCTTGGTCCTTACGGGCTTCCAGCGCCCCAGACCACATGTCGAGAGTTTTCGCTTAGTGCGGCCGCTCCGTCACCCCGCGGTATCCGTCCGAAAACCCAACGCGCGCGTAGGCACCGACGTGGAGCCTGAGGCGTTATTCGAACGGTTCGTCGGTCGGGTTGAGACAGTTATCGCACGACCCGTGGCGAGCAGCGCATCTTCGCCGCCCCGCAGCACCGTCGACGACCTGCACAGCCAGCACATGGCCGTAATCAGCCGTCTCTACGAACGTTTCGCCGACCACGCGGTGCGCATTGCTCAGCATTTCCTCTCGCGAACGAACGGCGACCGGTCTCGCGCCGGTCGATGCGCCAAACAGAAAGCAGGGTACGTCAGCGGCGAACGCACCGTTGCAGTTAAAACAGCGTTATGGGCCCAAACGCCCAGTCAACGCCAAACGCAGCTATGTCTTCGCCGGACAGCTCAATTAGCGTGCCAACGTTCTGGCCGACCAGTCCTGTCACCGCCCCGATCCCATAAACGGCTCCACCAGCCAGCTCTCTGGCGGACGCGCTGATATCGCTTAAGCTGAGACTCGAAGGCGCATTGATGAAGGTCCCTACCTCACTTGAGATCATCGCGAGCTGAGAGTTGTTGTTGGCTTGCAAAGCAGCAATAGTGGCCTGGTTGAACGCCGCCAGCGATTGAAGTTCCTGAATAAGAGGGATCCCCGCGGCGGGCGTGGCCGCCTGGGCCGCGGAGGCGCCGAGAGGCTGCAGCGCCTGCGCCCATGGCGTTAGCTGGGCGGCCACCGCCGAAGCCGCGCCGTGATAACCCGCCAGCGCGCCCACATTCTGGGCCCACATAGCCTCGTACGCGCCTTCGGTGGCCGCAATCGCTGGGGCGTTGAAGCCAAACAGGTTCGACCGCACCAGGTTCACCAACTGCACACGGTTTGCCGCGACCGCCAAGGGATGAGTTACCGCCGCCTTGGCCGCTTCGAAGATTCTGGCGGTCGCGTTGGCATGCGCGGCCGCGCTGCCCGCGTGGGCCGCGGCGTCGCCGAGCCACTGGACGTACTGGCTGGCCACATTCGACATGGCCTGCGCCGCCGCACCCTGCCAGGCCCCACCCGTCAGGGCCGAGGTCAGCGACGAAAACGACTCCGCCGCCGAGCCCAGCTCGCTGCCCAACCCCGCCCAACTCGCCGCGGCGGACAGCAGCGGCCCCGAGCCGGCGCCGGTGTACATCTGCGCCGAACTCACTTCTGGCGGCAAACATTGAAAACTCACCACACCTCCCCTTCCTCAGCTCGCGACAGGCTCAGGTGGCGAACGCTCGTCGCGGAATTATTTGAGATTCGAATGGAAAGCCTATGCACAATCGCGCCCGAATATCCGTGCTTTACCGCATCGGCCTGCAGAGCAGTCGTCCCCCGGAAAGATCTCGGTGATCATTGAGTTTGAGTTATCGGGCTGCGGTATCCTTTACCGCCCAGCGGTGGTGTGGACGATTCGCGCACTGGCAGGATGGACCGGCTACGTCATGCGGCGTGCATTCGTGAAGTTCCGTGAACGACGCCGGATCCCGGCGACCGCACATCCGCGCTATCACCCGATTTGCTCCCGGGAGATTTTCTCGCAGGTGAATTGATTGACGTCGATGTATCCGACACGGAACATGTCGGCGCAGCCTGTCAGGTATTTCATGTAGCGTTCGAACACCTCTTCGGACTGCAGCGCGATGGCCTGGTCCTTGTGCGCCTGCAGCGCCGCGGACCAGATGTCGAGGGTTTTCGCGTAGTGCGGCTGCAACGACTGGATGCGGGTCACGGTGAAGCCGTTTGCGGAGGCGCGCTCCTGCACCATCGGGATCGAGGGCAGCCGTCCGCCCGGAAAGATCTCGGTGAGGATGAACTTGAGGAACCGGGCAAAGGTGAACGACACGGGCAGACCGCGTTCGTGCACCTCCTTCGGATGCAGGCCCGTGATGGTGTGCAGCAACATGATTCCGTCATCGGGCAGCAGGCGGTGCGCCAGGTTGAAGAACGCGTCGTAGCGTTCATGGCCGAAATGCTCGAAGGCGCCGATGCTGACGATCCGGTCGACGGGTTCGTCGAACTGCTCCCAGCCCTGCAACAAAACCCGCTTGGACCGTGGGTTCTCCGAGGCCGCGATCAGTCGCCCGACGTGACCGGCCTGGTTGCGGCTCAGGGTCAGACCAATGACGTTGACGTCATATTTCTCCGCCGCCCGTATCATGGTGGCGCCCCAGCCGCAGCCGACGTCGAGCAACGTCATGCCCGGTTGTAATCCGAGTTTGCCCAGCGCCAGGTCGATCTTGGCGATCTGCGCCTCCTCCAGCGTCATGTCGTCGCGCTCAAAGTAGGCGCAGCTGTAGGTCTGGGTGGGGTCCAGGAACAGCCGGAAGAAGTCGTCGGACAGGTCGTAGTGCGCCTGCACTTCGTCGAAATGCGGGGTCAAATCATCTTTGGGGGCATCTGGCACCGTGACAGCCTATGTTGGCGCCGTCGGTATCGTTACCGCGATGACCGCCGTTTTCATCGACGTCGATACCGGTGTCGATGATGCGTTGGCGCTGATATACCTGCTCGCCAGTCCGGACGTGGAGTTGGTCGGCATCGCCTCGACCAACGGAAACGTAGCGGTAGAACAAGTTTGCGAGAACAACCTGGGCCTGCTCGAGCTGTGCGGGGCGGGTGGCGTACCGGTGTCCAAGGGCGCCGACCTAACCCTGGACGGCCGGCGGCCGGACCGAGAAGGGCGCATCCACGGCCCCAAGGGACTGGGCTATGCCGATCTGCCGCCTACCGACCTTCAGCTCACCAGCCACGACGCCGCGACGGCTTGGGTGCGGGCGGCACACGCGTTTTCCGGTGAGCTGATCGGCGTGGTCACCGGCCCGCTGACCAATCTGGCGCTGGCGCTGCGGGCCGAGCCCGCGCTGCCCAGGCTGTTGCGCCGGCTGGTGATCATGGGCGGCTCCTACGACCACCGCGGCAACATCACACCGGTGGCGGAATGGAATATCAGCGTGGACCCCGAGGCGGCGACCGAAGTGCTCGCCGCCTGGTCGGTGCAGGCCCGTGAAAGTACTGAAACCGCTGAGCCGCAGCAACTTCCGATCCTGTGCGGCCTGAATCTGACCCGCACCGTCGCGATGACGCCGGACATCCTGGCAAGGTTGGCGGCCGCCGCCGGGTCCCCCCGGCCGCGGTGCTGAGCGAGCGCGACGAACCCGGCACCCGGTCGGCGGCTGCCAATCCGTTGATTCGGCTGATCGAGGATGCGACGCGGTTCTATTTCGAGGCCTATAACAACCGCGGCCTGGGGTATCAGGCGTATATGCATGATCCGTTGGCGGCCGCGGTCGCGCTGGATCCCGAGCTCGTCGCGACCCAGCCGGCGGCGGTGGAGGTCGAGCTGACGGGGAATTTGACCCGCGGCATGACGGTGACCGACTGGGGGCGCTGGGGACGAGAACCCAACGCGCAGATCGGCATTGACGTCGATTCGACGGTCTTTTTCGACCGGTTCATCGAACGGGTGGGGCCGTTCGCGCGCAGGCTGGGCCGAAGCTAGGGCCTAAATGCCCCAAATGCCCCAAATGCCACGCCAGCTGAGCCCACTCGATGATGTCTCTGCCCCTGTGGGGTTTCGTCTGCCGAACTAACGGCAATCAATGACTAACGGTCAATCAATGAACCGGGCCCTCGCCGCACAGAAGCACAAGACGAGAAGCAACTACGAAGTAGGTAAAACATGGTCAAAAAGCGCTGGACACGTCGTCTGATCGGCACCGGAATCGCGGTGGCCACACTGCCGGGGCTGGTTGGTGTGGTCGGGGAGGTTGCGCCCGCGCGGGCCGCCGCGCCCGAATTCCTGCAGGTGCCGTCGGCGTCGATGGGCCACAACATCACCGTCGAGTTTCAAAGCGGCGGGGCACCGGCGGTCTACTTGCTCGACGGCTTGCGTGCCCGCGACGACCGCAGCGGCTGGGATATCGAGACTCCCGCGTTCGACGAGTATCGCGGTTCGGGGATTTCGGTGGTGGCGCCGGTCGGAGGGCGCTCCAGCTTCTACGCCGACTGGTACGGCTCGGCGAACGGCCAAACCTACAAGTGGGAAACCTTCTTGACCAGCGAACTTCCAGGCTATCTTTCGAGTCGCGGTGTGCGTTCGAACCGCAACGCCGTGGTGGGTGTCTCGATGTCGGGATCGTCGGCGGTGATCTTGGCGGCCTATCACCCGGGGCAGTTCGCCTACGCCGCCTCGCTGTCCGCTTACATGACTCCCTCCAGCGGCAACGGGCCCTCGCTGATCAAGCTTGCGATGAACAACGAGGGCGGCTTCAACCCGGAGGATATGTGGGGTCCCGCCGGCGGTCCGGGATGGCAACGCAACGATCCGACGGTGCAAGCCGGACGGCTGGCCGGCAATAACACCCGCCTATGGATCTACAGCGGCAACGGAACCCCGTCGGAAATCGGGCAGGGCAGCCTGCCGGGCCAAATAATCGAGCAAACCGTCTTGCAAAGCAACACCGACTTCAAGAACGCCTACACAGCGGCCGGCGGCCACAACGCGACGTTCAATCTCGACGGCAGCGGAGTGCACAGTTGGGGCTATTGGAATGCCCAGCTGGTGGCGATGAAGCCGGACATGCAGCGGACACTTGGCGCGAGCGGTGGCGGGGTCTGATACTGACCTGACGCCCATGGCTGGGAAGCCACGCTTACTCGTAGCTTCCTTCCAGGTACCAACGCCTTTGGCGGTAGCACAGCAACAGCGCGCGCCCGCCCTCCAGCAATACCTGGGCCCGGGCGGTGCGGCCCAATGTAGCGGTCAGAACGGTCGGGATCCCACCACCGCTCGTCGACCGTCCACGGTCCGGCCCACCAGCGCAGCCGGTCGTCCCGGCCGGGAACGCCACCACCGGTCAGTCGCGCGGGGTCGGTGGAAAACACCCCCCGGCTGGTCACTCGCACCGGATTTCCCTGGGCGTCAAGTAACTCCACCGGGTCGTCGAGCAGTACCGCCGGAGACGGCTCGGGCAGTTGGCCGGGCCACGGCAGACCCGGGTCGGCCTGCGGTACCGGCTCGTCGCCGAGCGGGGTCAACGTGATGCGTTCGGCCGGCCCGCGGCCGCCGGACAGTACCGGCACACGCACCGCCTCCGGGCCGAGCAGGCCCTGCACCCGCACCAGCGCCCGGCGAGCCCGAAGCCTGTCTTCCTCGCCCAAGCCGCCCCATAACGGCAACTGCAGCGCCCCGGCGGTCACCACCTCAACCGCCTGCAGCCGCAACAGCGTCACCGGTGCGGTCGGTCGGTCCAGAACGGTCCGATTGCTCAGCCACCCATCCAGCTGCCAGCGCACCCGGTCGGCGGTGGCATCCTCGGTCAACGGCTCGGCGCACCGCCAAACCCGGTTCAGCTCTTCGCCATTGGCGGTGACGGCGTGGATGGACAGCCGGGTGCATCCCACGCCGGCGGCCATCAGCGCCTGATGCAGCGCGCCGGCCAACGTGCGTCCGGCGAATGCCGCGGCATCAACCCGGTCGATCGGCGGATCGCAGTGCAGTTCGGCGTCTAGCTCCTGCGGCGGCTCACTGCCGGACGGTCCCCGTTCGGGTTCGCCGCGGGCGAACCGGTGTGCGGTCACCGCGTCGGCACCGAACCTGGAAGCCACATCGGCAACCGGCAGTGCGGCGAACTGTCCGATGGTGCGAATCCCCATCCGCCACAACAGATCCGTCAGTTCTTCTCGCCCCGGACCAGACAGGCTCGGCTCGGTGGCAAGCTGCCGGATCGACAGCATCGACAAGAACCGCGCGTCGCCTCCAGGCTCCAGGACACGGCCCGCGCGCGCGGCGAAGACCGCGGTGGACAACTGGTCGGCGATCCCGATCTGACACTCGGCGCCGGCCACTGAACTCACAGCCACCGCGTCGATCAGCCGCTCGGCCGCCTGATGCTCGGACCCGAAGAAGCGGGCCGCCCCGCGCACCGGCAGCACCAGGAGCCCGGGCCGCAGCACCTCGGCGCGGGGCACCAGGTCGTCCACCGCCGCGATCACCCCCTCGAAAAAGCGGGCGTCGCGGTCGGCGTCGGCGGTCGCAACGTGCAGGTTAGGACACCGGGCGGCCGCCTCCCGGCGGCGCAAACCTCGCCGCACTCCCGCCGCACGGGCGGCCGACGAGCAGGCGATCACCCGGTTGGCCAGGGTGACCGCGACCGGGGCGGTCGCGGGCTGGCCGGCGGCCGCGGCCGCCGCGACCGCCGGCCAATCCATGCACCAGATCGCCAGCACCCGGGAACTACCCGGGGAAGACACCACCCGAAATCACCCCGTTCGCTCCCGACCGATCGTCCGCCCTCCCGCACCCACGCCGCCGATCTGTAGCCGCACACCACTGATCCGCCCGAATCCGCAGACGGGCGTGCCCCGGTTACCCGCCGTGATGTCATAGCCGCGCACCCGAGCCTCCAGCCGCGTCGGCGCCCCTTCCCAGTCGCCGTCGGTGACCAGCAAAGTGCAGCCCCTACTGCGGGCGCGAGCCACCACTGCCCGCGCCCGCGTCCGTGACACCCGACGCCCGCCCAGACCCAGCGCCACCAGGTCCATGCCATCGATGAGCACCGCGGCCACCTCCACCGGATCGGTCCCCGGATCCGGTATCACCGCCAGCCGGCTCAGATCCGCCCCCATCTCCACGGCGGCCAGCAGTCCGATATCCGGCTGGCCGACGATGGCCGCGTTACCCCCGGCCGCCGTCACCGCGGCCACCATCCTCAGCAGCAATGACCGGGCTCCCGACAACACCGCCACCGTTCCCCTGGGCACCAGGGTGGGCCACCCCGGCAGCTGGTCGCCCGATGGCTCCTTTCCGGACACTGCCGCGATCTTCCGGCGCAACGATTCGAGCTGTTCAGCGCGATTTTCCTGCCGCTGAGCGGAGGCGAAAGCCGCAGTCATGACCAGCCTCCTACCAGCCTCTAGTTCCAGTTATTTTCGAATATATGTTCGATACATCTGGAGTAAACACCCACCCTCCGACACCGTCAAGCAACGTGAGAGGCTGCTTTATGCGCCCGGTACTGGTGTGGCTGATGGTGCTTTCCGGTGGCATTTTTGTGCCGACTTACCTTGTTGCCCAACCGGCCAACAGCGATGCCGGCTGCCATCCCGCGGAGGTGTTCGTCGCCGAGGGGACCGATCCCCTGTTCGAGCTGCAGGCCGACGCGACGATCGCATCAAACGGCGCGGCGGTGACGGGATCGACACCGGTCGACGGCGTGTTCTGGTCAACCGGGCTGCAGCAGGCCAGCTTTGAGCGCTCGCGCGAATTCCATCTGTGCGATGCCGACGAATCCACGTTGCACGCCATCGCCGAGGCGCTGCGCCGCCAGTTCAACCAAGAGTCGGTGCTGACCTTCGACTACCTGCCGCAGCAGGCGCCCGGGGCGGACGCGATCATCATCGCGGTGCCCAACATCGACATCGCGCGCCTCCGCGACGCGCTCGTGGCCGATTCGGCGGCCCGTGGCCGATTGCGGGGCGGATCCGTCACCACCACCGACCACACCCTGTTCCTGGTCGCCGGCAACGGTGATCGCGATGTCGCCCGCCGACTCGTCGGCGAGGCCGGTGGGAGCTGGAATGCCGCCACGATTGCCTACGGCAAGCGCGAATTCGTCCAGACATAAGTCTGTGCGATCCCCGTCGCGCGTCGTGTACGTGACGTATGTGTCGCGGAGGACTGGAGCCAACCGACACCAATTCGGAAACTACTTTGACCTGAAAAATTCAGCGCGTAGGCAAACCCTCGCAGGCCCGGCAGGCTCAACAGGCGCCTGGCCCACAACCTGGTCAAGATCAGCGCACTGGCTGGTTAACCTAGCGCCGAGAGTGCAACCAGGGCGAAAAATCGCGAAATCCTCGCCCTCACGACACACTCGGCGATCTGACCAACCCAACCGGCCGCCCGGTCCCACGCAATCCAGCGACCACATGCAGTCCAACCCAACCCGCTCAGCTTTTCAGGTCGAAGGCAGTCGAAGGAGCTGTTACTCCCACTCGATGGTGCCGGGCGGCTTGCTGGTGATGTCGAGCACGACGCGGTTGACCTCGGCGCACCTCGTTGGTGATCCGGGTCGAGATCCGCGCCAGCACCTCGTAGGGCAGCCGGGTCCAGTCGGCCGTCATCGCGTCCTCACTGGACACCGGGCGCAGCACGATCGGGTGGCCGTAGGTGCGGCCGTCGCCCTGCACGCCGACCGAGCGGACGTCGGCCAGCAGCACCACCGGGCACTGCCAGATCTCGTGGTCCAGCCCGGCCGCGGTCAGCTCCTCGCGCGCGATCGCGTCGGCCTCGCGCAGCATGTCCAGCCGCTCCGCGGTGACCTCGCCGATGATCCGGATCGCCAGGCCGGGGCCGGGGAAGGGCTGGCGCCACACGATCGCCTCGGGCAGGCCGAGCTCCGCGCCGACCGCGCGCACCTCGTCCTTGAACAGCGTGCGCAGCGGCTCGACCGAGCTGAACTGCAGGTCGTCGGGCAGGCCGCCGACGTTGTGGTGGGACTTGATGTTCGCGGTGCCGCTGCCCGCCGCCGGACTCGACCACGTCCGGATACAGCGTGCCCTGCACCAGGAACTCGACGCTCGCCGTCGCTCGACGCGATGATCTCGCGCGCGGCACCCTCGAACGCCCGGATGAACTCGCGGCCGATGATCTTGCGCTTCGCCTCCGGGTCGGTCACCCCGGCCAGCGCGTCGAGGAACCGCTCGCCGCGTCGACGACCTGCAGCCGGACGCCGGTCGCGGCCACGAAATCCCGCTCGACCTGCTCGCGCTCGCCCTTGCGCAGCAGGCCGTGGTCGACGAACACGCAGGTCAGCTGGTCGCCGACGGCGCGCTGGACCAGCGCCGCGGCCACCGCCGAGTCCACCCCGCCCGACAGCCCGCAGATCACCTGGCCCGGACCGACCTGGCGATCTGGGCGCGGATCCGCTCGACCTGCTCCTCGACGATGTTCGCCGTCGTCCAAGTCGGGCCGAAGCCCGGCGACCTCGTGCAGGAAACGGCTGCAGCACCTGTTGCCCGTGCTCGGGTGTGCATGACCTCGGGGTGGAACTGGACGCCGGCCAGCCGCCGCGTCCGGTTCTCGAACGCCGCCACCGGCGCGCCGCGGCGCGGCCACCACGTGAAGCCGTCCGGGGCAGCCGTGACGGCGTCGCCGTGGCTACATCCACACCGGCTGGACCGCGGGCAGGCCCGCAATGCAGATCGCCGCCAAGGACTTGTCAGTTCGGTCCGGCCGTACTCGGGGCCGGTGTGCGCGACCGTCGCCGCCGAGCGCCTGCGCCATGGCCTGAAAGCCGTAGCAGATGCCGAACACCGGCACGCCCGGTCGAACAGCGCCGGGTCGAGCCGCGGGGCACCGTCGGCATAGACACTGGCCGGTCCGCCGGAAAGCACCAGCGCCGCGGATCGCGGGCCACGATCTCCTCGACCGGCATGGTGTGCGGGATTACCTCCGAAAACACCCGCGCCTCACGGACCCGGCGGGCGATCAACTGCGCGTACTGCGCACCGAAGTCGACCACCAGCACGGGCCGCGGCGACGCAGGTCCGGCCGCTTCGCGATCACCAGGTTTCGCCACGCCGCAAGTTTAGTGGGCGCCTTAGTGCCTCTAAGCACCGCCGACGGCTCCCGGGGCGCCATCGCTTTCAACTAACGGAACGAAAACATGGTGCGCACCGCATCGACGGCGTCGCGGTCGCCGTCGAATTCGACGCGCCGCAGCGCGGCGTTGCGCTTGGCCTCGCTGGACCCGAGGCGCGCCGTCACCAGGTCCGCGGCACTTGCGGTGATCGTCACAGCCGGTTGGCCGTGCGCGGCACCGAGATGGCCCTGGGCCACTGCAAACTCGAACCGGCGGCCGTCGATCTCGACGCGGTATGACCCAGCCACGCCAGCCGCGCCGGCTGGATCAAAGCCCAGCAGGATTCCGGCGAGGAACCCGTTCAGCGGCGTTACCGCTCCACTGTCCATCGAGTCGATCGGGTCAAGCCGGTCCAGGCCAAACCACGCGATGCTCTGCAAGATCGGCAGCACCCGCTGCCAGCCGAGCTCGCTAAGGGAGTAGACGGTGCGCGCGATTGGCGGTGCCAGATCGGTGCGGTCGACGAGCCCAGCGTCCTGCAGCTCCTTGAGTCGCTCGGCCAGCAGGTTGGTCGCGATGCCGGGCAGCTCGGCGCGCAGGTCACCGTAGCGACGGGCTCCGCCGACCAGCTCGCGCAGGATCAGCAACGTCCACCGCTCGCCCAATACGTCGAGTCCGCGGGCAATCGGGCAGTTCTGGTTGTAGTTCCGGCGGGCTGGCACTCCACCACTCTACTAGGCGTTACACATCTTTTTCAACTCATTACTTGAAACTCTTGTCTATTAACTTTAGTATCTTGCCTATGAGCATCGATCTTCGTTTTCCGGTATTTCGCAATCGACCGATTCCCGCGCTGGCCGTCATTTGCCTGTCCGTCTTCGTCATCAGCGTCGACGCGACCATCGTCAACGTCGCCCTGCCCACTCTGTCGCGCGACCTTGGCGCCGACACCGCGCAACTGCAATGGATCGTCGACGCGTACATCCTGGTCATGTCCGGCCTGCTGCTTTCGGCCGGCAGCCTGTCCGATCGCTACGGCAGACGAGGCTGGCTCAGTTCCGGGCTCGCACTATTCGCCATCACATCCGGGGTTGCGGCACAGGCTAAATTCGGCGGATACGCTGATCGCGGCCCGCGCGGTGATGGGTGTCGGCGCGGCGATGATTTTCCCGACCACCCTGGGACTGATCACCAACGTCTTCACCGAACCGGCGACGCGCGCCAGGCGATCGGGGTCTGGGCGGCCATGGCGGGCATCGGGGTCGCCGCTCGGGCCGATCATCGGCGGCTGGCTGCTCGAGCACTTCTGGTGGGGCTCGCATCTTCCTGTGAACATTCCGGTCGCGGTGCTGGCCATCATCGGCGGGATCCTGTTCGTTCCGACCTCGCGTGATCCGGCAGCGCCGCGCGTCGACGTCCCCGGCTTGACCCTGTCCGCGGCTCGGTGTCACCGCGCTGGTCTACACCGTCATCGAAGCGCCCGCCTGGGGCTGGGGCAGCGCGCGGGCCGCGGCCGGCTTCGCTTTCGGCGAGTCGTTCTCGCGGCGTTCGCGCTGTGGGAGCGACGCAGCACCCATCCCATGCTGGACGTGTCGGTGTTCGTCAACCGCCGATTCGCCGGCGGCAGCCTGGCGGTGACGGCAGGCTTCCTGGCGCTCTTCGGGTTCATCTTCCTCATCACCCAGTACTTCCAATTCATCAAGGGCTACAGCGCATTCGAGACCGGTGTGCGGCTGCTTCCGGTCGCGTTCCGATCGCGCTGGCCAGCGTCCTGGCCCCCCGACTGGCGGTACGGCTGGGCACCACGCCGTCGTCGCCGCCGGGCTGACGGTGTTCGCGGCCGGGTTGGCATGGGCGTCCACGGCGGATGCGGCGACCGCCCTACTACCAGATCGCGCTGCAGATGCTGCTGCTCGGGGCGGGCTCGGGCTGACCACGGCGCCGGCCACCGAGGCGATCATGGGATCGCTGTCCGCCGACAAGGCCGGGGTCGGCTCGGCCGTAAACGACACCACCCGGGAACTCGGAGGCACCCTCGGCGTCGCCGTCGTCGGCAGCGTCTTCGCCTCCGTCTACTCGGGCCGACTCGGCTCGGCGTCCGCGTTAGCGGGGCTACCCGCGGATGTGCGCTCAGCGATGGGACGGTCAATGGCCTTGGCGTACAAGGTAATCGGTCAGATGCCAGCCGGACCGGCCGCCGCTGTCCGTGCCGCCGTCGATCGCGCCTTCCTGGACGGCCTGCAGATGGGCTCGCTGGTCTGCGCCGGCATCGCGCTGGCCGCTGCAATCGTCGTCGTGTGGCTGCTGCCGCCACGACGCAAGCAAGCAACACTGTCGGACACCTTATCGGCACTAGTGGAGGTTTGAGCTGACATGAACGACACGCAGTCCATACCCAGTACTCGACCGGCCTGTCTCGGCACAACATCGAGCAGGCGCTCGTTGCCGCCGGCAAGGAGCCAACCACCTTCAGCCCGCAGACCTCGGGCTGCTCGAGGACTTCCACACGATGGGCCGCTTTGCCACCGGCCAACTGGTGGACCTCATCGAAATTACAACCGGGGACGAGGTGCTCGACGCAGGCAGCGGGATCGGCGGTACCGCCCGCTTCGTCGCCGACCGCTGCGGCTGCCAGGTCACCGCCGTCGATCTGACCGAGGAGTACTGCGAAACGGCTCGTTGGCTCAATCGCCTTGTCGGGCTGGACGACCGGATTTCGGTGCGCCGAGCTGACGTCACCGAGCTGCCCTTCGCCGACGCCACCTTTGAGGTCGCCTTCAGCCAGCATGTCCAGATGAACGTGGCCGACAAGGCCCGCCTCTACCCCGAAGCACGCCGAGTACTCGTCGACGGCGGCCGACTTGCCATGTGGGACATCACGGCTGGCGGGTCGGGGCACCCCGACTATCCACTGCCCTGGGCCGAACCGACCCGAACTCACGCACTGGTCACCCCCGACCAGTTGCGCGCCGTCGTCCAGTCCTCCGGGTTCGCGGTCGAGCACTGGAACGATCTCACCGACCAGGCGGCCACGACTATGCAGGCTGTTCTGGCTCTGCCAGCCAACCCGCTGGGCCTGCACGCCTTCGTCACCGACTTCGCAGAGAAGGCCCGAAAACCTCACCGCTGCCCTCACCGACGGACGCCTCCGAGCCGTCCAAGCCGTCGCGCGCGCGGTCCGGAGCTGATGCCACCCACCCCCTATGGAGCATGCTCGCGGCACAGCGGGAAGGATGGTGGAGTGGGCATCACCCACTACCGATGAAACTCGAGAAGCCCGAGAGTGAGGTCCCCGTAGTGAGCCCAGGGCTGGGTCTGCCGGAGAAGGTGCGCGCCTGCCTGTTCGACCTCGACGGCGTGCTCACCGACACCGCGAGCGTGCACACCAAGGCCTGGAAGGCGATGTTCGACGCGTACCTGTCGCGAACGCGCCGAACGCACCGGCGAGAAGTTCGTCCCGTTCGACCCGACCGCCGACTACCGCAAGTACGTCGACGGCAAGAAGCGCGAGGACGGTGTCCGGTCGTTTCTGGCCAGCCGGGGCATCGAACTGCCCGAGGGCGATCCCGACGACCCCGCCGACGCCGAGACGGTGTACGGTCTGGGCAACCGCAAGAACGACATGTTCCAGAAGGCCCTGCACGACGACGGCGTCGAGGTGTTCGACGGGTCGCGGCGCTACCTGGAGGCGGTCTCGGCCGCGGGTCTGGGCATCGCCGTCGTGTCGTCGAGCGCCAACACCCGCGAGGTGCTCGAGATCACCGGCCTGGACAAGTTCGTCCAGCAGCGGGTGGACGGCGTGACGCTGCGCGACGAGCACATCGCCGGCAAGCCGGCGCCCGACTCCTATCCTGCGCGGGCCGAGCTGCTCGACGTCGCCCCGGCCGCGGCGGCGGTGTTCGAGGACGCGATCTCCGGCGTGGCGGCCGGCCATGCGGGTAACTTCGGCTTCGTGGTCGGGGTCGACCGGGTCGGCCAGGCCGAGGACGCTGCGCCGCAACGGCGCCGACGTGGTCGTCACCGACCTCGCCGAACTGCTAGCAGTCGATGATCACCGAGGACGCCTTCCCGGTCGAGCCCTGGCAGATCCGCGAGACCAAGCTCGATCTCGACCTGCTGGCCCAGTCGGAATCGCTGTTCGCCCTGTCCAACGGGCACATCGGGCTGCGCGGCAACCTCGACGAGGGCGAGCCGCACGGCCTGCCGGGCACCTATCTCGAACTCGTTCTACGAAATCCGGCCGCTGCCCTACGCCGAGGCCGGGTTACGGCTATCCGGAGGCCGGCCAGACCGTCGTCGACGTCACCAACGGCAAGATCATCCGCCTGCTGGTCGACGACGAGCCGTTCGACGTCCGCTACGGCGAACTGATCGACCACGAGCGGGTGCTCGACTTGCGCGCCGGGACGCTGACCCGGCGGGCGCACTGGCGCTCGCCCGCCGGCAAGCAAGTGCAATTGCGTTCCACCAGGCTGGTGTCGCTGGCCCACCGCAGCGTCGCGGCCATCGAGTACGTGGTCGAAGCGGTCGACGAGTTCGTCCGGGTGACCGTGCAGTCCGAGCTGGTCACCAACGAGGACCAGCCGGAGACCTCGGATGACCCGCGGGTCGTCGGCCATCCTGGACAATCCACTGGAGGCCGTCGACCACGAAATCACCGAAACCGCGAGCGCTCCTGATGCATCGGACCCGGGCCAGCGCCCTGATGATGGCCGCCGCGATGGACCATGAGGTCGATGTTCCAGGACGGGTCGAGGTCAGCGTCGATGCGCGCGCCGACTTGGCCCGGACCACCGTGATCTGCGGGCTGCGACCGGGACAGAAGCTGCGCATCGTCAAGTACCTCGCGTATGGCTGGTCAAGCATGCGCTCCCGTCCGGCGCTGCGCGACCAGGCCGCGGCGGCACTGCACAGTGCCCGCTACAGCGGATGGCAGGGGCTGCTGGACTCGCAGCGCGACTACCTCGACGAATTCTGGGACAGCGCGGATGTCGAGGTCGAGGGCGACCCCGAATCCCAGCAGGCGGTCCGATTCGGGCTATTCCATCTGGTGCAGGCCAGCGCCCGCGCCGAACGCCGCGCCATCCCCAGCAAGGGGCTCACCGGAACCGGCTACGACGGCCACGCCTTTTGGGACACCGAGGGTTTCGTCCTGCCGGTGCTGACCTACACCCTGCCGCATGCCGTCGCCGACGCGCTGCGCTGGCGGGCGTCGACGATGGCCATGGCCAAGGAGCGCGCCGCCGAACTCGGCCTCGACGGGGCCGCCTTTCCCTGGCGAACCATCCGCGGCCAGGAGTGCTCGGCCTACTGGCCGGCGGGCACGGCGGCGTGGCACATCAACGCCGACATCGCGATGGCCTTCGAGCGCTACCGCACCGTCACCGGCGACCATTCGCTGGAGGCCGACTGCGGCCTCAAGGTGCTCATCGAGACCGCACGGCTGTGGATGTCGCTCGGACACCACGACCGGCACGGCGCCTGGCACCTCGACGGTGTCACCGGTCCCGACGAGTACACGGCGATCGTCCGCGACAACGTCTTCACGAATTTGATGGCGGCACACAATCTGTAGAAGCGCCGCCGACGCCTGCGTCCGCCATCCCGACGCGGCGGGCGAGCTCAACGTCACTACCGAGGAGATGGCCGCCTGGCGCGATGCGGCCGACGCCGTCCACATTCCTTACGACGAAGAGCTGGGTGTGCACCAGCAGTGTGAAGGCTTCACCACATTCGCCGAGTGGGATTTCGAGACGAACACGACCTACCCACTGCTGCTGCACGAGGCGTATGTGCGGCTCTACCCCGCGCAGGTGATCAAGCAGGCCGACCTGGTGCTGGCCATGCAATGGCAAAGCCACGCGTTCACCCCCGAACAGAAGGCCCGCAACGTCGACTACTACGAACGGCGCATGGTGCGCGACTCGTCGCTGTCGGCGTGCACACAGGCGGTGATGTGCGCCGAGGTCGGGCATCTGGAGCTAGCCCACGACTACGCGTACGAGGCCGGCCTGATCGACCTGCGCGACCTGCACCAGAACACCCGCGACGGGCTGCACATGGCCTCGCTGGCCGGCGCGTGGATGGCACTGGTTGCGGGCTTCGGTGGCCTGCGCGACGACGACGGCATCTTGGACTCGATCCCCAACTGCCGGACGGCATCTCGCGTCTGCGGTTCCGGCTGCGCTGGCGCCAGTTCCGGCTCACCGTCGACGCCAACCACACCGACGTCACCTACACCCTGCGCGACGGACCCGGCACCGAGCTGACCATCCGGCACGCCGGCGAAGACCTCACCCTGAATACGGACTCGCCGTCGACGATCGCGGTGCGGCCCCGCAAGCCGCTGCTGCCGCCACCGCCACAGCCGCCGGGCCGCGAGCCGGTGCACCGACGGGCCATGAATAGAACGGCGGTTACCGCTAAGTCACCACCGCCCACTTAGAACCGGCGCGCTTTCACCTGGTGATGACCGTGAAGTGGTTGCTGGTGGCCCACGCCTGTTCGAAGGTGGCGAGCGGAATCTGCTCGTCGCGGCCGGTGTTGCTGCCGCTGTCGTTGAGGTGCACCACGCCGGCCTTGGTGTCGATGCCGGTGACGACCACAAAGTGGTCTTCCACGCCGCGGTTGCCACGCTGGTTCCAGAGGGTTTCGCTGTTGACTCCGACAATCACCTTGCGTCGCCCGGCCAGGCTCTGCTCCAGCTCGCCCAGAGAGCTGCTCGAGGCGATTGCCTGGACGCCGTAGTGCGCCAGCAGCACCGGCAGGTCGCGATTCTCGGTGGTGCCGCCGGGTTTCCAGATCGATCCCGGGTGGGCGACGCTCGGGGTGCCTTGGGCGGTGTCGTCGATCTGCTGCTCGGTGGGCTGACGGCCGGTTACCTCACCGACCACATCGGCCACCGCCATCTCCCCGCAGTTGGATCCGTGCTGCCGGCGCCAGTACGCGGCGGCGGCACCAGGGTCGCCGTACATCTGGCCCCCACCGCTTTTATCGGAGCGGGGAGACGCGTGCGCGGCACCGGCGAATCCGATGGTCGACGCTGCGGCAGCGGCACCCAATATGGCGACGATCGTGCTCACGGTGCGGGTCATGGGTCGTCCTCTTCTCCAGCTTCAGCCGCCGCGCGTATCGGGCTGCGTTTTAGGGTTGTGGACAAGAGGATCGGGGATGGCCCTATGGGGATCCTTGACGAAATCTTGCGAAATTCTTGCGCCGCAGTTGGCGGATTCTTTCCGCCTGAACCGGCCGGGAGCTATTGGTGCGGCTGGACGATCCGAGCCATCTCGGCTTCCACCGCCTGCCGTACCTCGTCGCCCGACAGGTCCTCGATTCCGGTCGAAAACCGCAGGATCGGCGCGAACAGACGCCAACCAAACTGCAGCGCAAGCGCATTGGCGAGCGCCACCCGCGCGCTGGTGTCGTTGTCGTGCAGTGGCCGCACCCGGTCGAGCATCTCGGGAATATTTGGAAAGCGCTTCTGCATCTGCCCGGCCGGATACCCGTCCAGAACCGTCCGGGCCATGACCCGCATCTGCCGGTCGAGGGCCCGTTCCACAACGTCGGCCGGCGCATCGGAGTGCAACAGGCTGGACAGACTCTCGCCGAGGTGATCCAGCACGGCACCGACCAGCTGTTCCTTGGTGCCGAAGTGGCGAAACACCAGTCCGTGGTTGACCTTCGAGCGGGCGGCGATGTCGCGGATGGACGTCGCGGCCGGGCCCCGCTCGGCGAACAGGTCGGTGGCCGCCTCCAGGACGGCCGCCGCTACCTCTTGTCGCCCGGTGGGCGTTTTCCCCGGGGCACTTGCCGAATGCGTAGCCATACGACTACAGTAGCCGATGTAGTCAACTGACTACACTGCGACTGACTACACCACAACTCACCCAAGGACGAGCGCAATGACAAACCGATTAACCGTCACCAAGCTGGGAAGCCG
Source organism: uncultured Actinomycetota bacterium (assembly GCA_963748885.1). Taxonomy (GTDB): domain Bacteria; phylum Actinomycetota; class Actinomycetes; order Mycobacteriales; family Mycobacteriaceae; genus Mycobacterium. The sequence continues at coordinate 16,010 of CAVVLC010000015.1, read as the reverse complement.
CATCGGTGCCCGAATCGATGGGGTGCAACTCGGCGGCGGCCTCGACGCGGCCACGGTCGGTCAAATCCGCCAGGCTCTCTTGACCCACAAGGTGATCTTCTTCGGCGACCAGCACAACCTCGACGACCGCGAGCAGCTCGCGTTCGCCGGGCTGCTCGGCACGCCGATCGGGCACCCGGCAGCCGCCTTCCTGGCCGCCAAGAATGCGCCCGTCATCACGCCGATCAACTCCGAGTACGGCAAGGCCACCCGCTGGCACACCGACGTCACGTTCGTCGCCAATTACCCGGCCGCCTCGATCCTGCGCGCGGTCACCCTGCCCAGCTATGGTGGGTCGACGCTGTGGGCCTCGACCGCGGCGGCCTACGAGCACCTGCCCGAACCGCTCAAAGGGCTCGTCGAGAACATGTGGGCGCTGCACACCAACCGGTACGACTACGTGACTGACGAAGCGGTCCAGCCGATGACCGACGCGCAGCGGGCGTTCCGGCAGGCCTTCGAGAAGGTGGATTTCCGCACCGAACACCCTGTGGTCAGAGTGCACCCCGAGACGCGTGAGCGCACCCTGGTGGCAGGAGATTTCGTGAAAAGCTTCGTCGGTCTGGACAACTACGAATCAAACGTGCTGCTGGAATTGCTGCAACGGCGAATCACCATGCCCGAGAACACCATCCGGTGGAACTGGGCGCCGGGCGACGTCGCCATTTGGGACAACCGGGCGACACAGCACCGGGCGATCGACGACTACGACGACCAATACCGCCTCATGCACCGGGTCACCCTGATGGGCGATGTGCCGGTCAACGTGCACGGCGCGCCCAGCCGGGTGATCAGCGGCGCGCCGCTCGAGGCGCTTGCCAGCTGACGCCCGTGCCCCCGATTCCCACTAGATATCCCGACACCAAATAAGGAAAACTCGTGCCGAACCCCACCCCCGAGGTCGTCAACGTGACCGCGAAGAAAACCTATTCGGCCGCCAGCGCCACCGGCTGGCCCGGCAACGCCCTGGACGCCGTGCAGCACAGGATGGCGGTCTACGACGGCGACGACATGTGGGCAGACGTGATCGAGCGCTTCGACGGCTACGACGCGACAGCGACCGCGATCTTGGAGCCCGTTTGCGCGGTCCCGGTTTTCGTGGTCGACGGCACCGGGTACCAGTGGTGCCCCGAACTTGACCTGTGGCAGGCGTTCGACGCGGCAGCCGAGATCGGGGAGGCGGCCACGGATCCGCTCACGCTGATGATCGCCCGCTACGGTTCAGGCTCCCGGCGCCGCCGGACGCGACGGTGGTGGCAGCGCTTTACCGACTAACGCGTTAGCCGGCCGAACTGATCGGATCGATCGGCAACCAGCGCAGCGCGCCCGGCGCCGCAGATGGAACCACCGGGCGTTCCGGCGCGATCGGATCCAGCCGACGGTATGCGTCGCCTTGCAGCGGCCGCAGATCCTGCTCGCCCTTGTTCGGCCACATCGAGGCGGCCCGCTCGGCTTGGGCGGCGATGGACAGCGACGGGTTGACGCCCAGGTTCGCCGAGATCGCGGCGCCGTCCACGACAAACATCGTCGGATAGCCGTAGACCCGGTGATAGGGGTCGATCACCCCGTGCTCGGGACTGTCGCCGATCACCGCGCCGCCGAGAAAATGCGCCGTCAGCGGGATGTTGAACAGCTCGCCCCAGGTGCCGCCGGCCACGCCGTCGATCTTTTCGGCGATACGGCGGGTGACCTCGTTACCGATCGGGATCCAGGTCGGGTTCGGCTCGCCGTGTCCCTGTTTGCTGACGTACCAGCGGATGCCCAGCTTGCCGCGCTTGGTGAACGTGGTGATCGAGTTGTCCAGGTGCTGCATCACCAGCGAGATCACCGTGCGCTCGCTCCACTGGCGGGTGTTGATGCACCGGATGATCTGGCCCGGGTCGTGGCGGGCGACTCGCAGCAGCTGCTTCCAGCGCGGCACATCGGTGCCCTCGGGTCCGGAGCCGTCGGTCATCAACGTCTGCAGCAGCCCCATCGCGTTGGAGCCCTTGCCGTAGCGCACGGGCTCGATGTGGGTATCCGGGGTGGGGTGGACCGACGACGTGATCGCCACGCCGTGGGTCAGGTCCAGGTCCGATGAGACCTTCAATGTCGCGGCGCCGACGATCGACTCGGAGTTGGTCCGGGTCAGCTCACCCAGGCGCTCGGAAAGTCGGGGCAGCGCGCCCTGTCGCGCATCCTGAACAGCAGATGCTGGGTGCCCCAGGTGCCCGCGGCCAGGATCAGGTGCGAGGCGGTGAACGTGCGCCTGTCCCTGCGCAGCCAGCTGCCGGTGCGAACGGTCTTGACCTCCCACAGCCCGTCGGACCGCTGCCCGAAACTCCTCACCGTCGTCATCGGAAGCACTTCCGCGCCTGCGGATTCCGCGAGGCCAAGGTAGTTCTTGACCAACGTGTTCTTGGCGCCGTGCCGGCAGCCCGTCATGCAGCAACCGCATTCCAGGCAGCCCGTCCGCGCCGGGCCCGCGCCGCCGAAAAACGGATCGGGCACGGTCTGGCCCGGCGCCTTGGTGCCGTCGGGCCCGAAGAACACCCCAACCGGGGTCGGCACGAACGTGTCGCCGAACCCCATCTCGTCGGCGACCTCCTTGAAGATGCGGTCCGCGTCGGTGAACGTTGGGTTGAACACCACGCCGAGCATCCGCTGCGCCTGGTCGTAGTGCGGCCCCAGCTCGCTGCGCCAGTCGGTGATGTGCTTCCACTGCTGGTCGGCGAAGAACGGCTCCGGCGGCACGTACAACGTGTTGGCGTAGTTCAGCGAACCGCCCCCAACGCCGGCGCCGGCCAAGATCATCACGTTGCGCAGCGGATGGATCCGCTGGATGCCGTAGCAACCCAGTTTCGGTGCCCACAAGAACTTGCGCAGATCCCAGGACGTCTTGGCGAACTCCTCATCGGAGAAGCGGCGGCCGGCCTCGAGCACTCCTACCCGATAGCCCTTCTCCGTCAGCCGCAGTGCACTGACGCTGCCCCCAAACCCCGAACCAATGATCAGTACGTCGTAATCCGGCTTCATCGGAGCAGTATGACGCCCGTCACAGAGCCGGGGTCAGTTAGTCAACCCTAACTTCGGCCGGGCAACCACGGTGGTGCGCGTAGTCAGTTGACTACATTGTAGGCAACTGACTACACTACTGTGTGTAGTCAATCGACTACAGTACCTCTCGCAAAGGACGGACCGAATGAACCTGTTCGCACACAGCCCTGAGACGACCGGGAACCAACCGCCCGCACCGCGGTGGTGGCGGAACTTCATTTCGATGACCTACCACGCCTGCACGCGCAACAAGGCCAAGTGGTCAGCGGCCTACTACAAGGCATATCCGGAGCAGGCCGACTAGCTGCCCACAGCTGCCCTCAGCTGCCGGTTGCCAGGCCGACCTTCTGGAATTCCTTGAGATCGCAATAACCGGCCTTGGCCATCGACCGACGCAGGCCACCGACCAGGTTGAGGCTGCCGAACGGGTCGTCGGACGGCCCGTTCAGAATCTGCCGCAGCGGCGGCCGCTCGCCGACGGCGATTTGCAGCAACGCCCCACGCGGCAACGACGGGTGCGCCGCGGCGGCCGGCCAGAACCACCCGGAGCCGAGCGCCTCGGCGGATTCGGCCAGCGGCGTGCCCAGGACCACCGCGTCGGCACCACAGGCGATGGCTTTGGCCAGCTCGCCGGAGGTGTGGATGTCGCCGTCGGCCAGCACGTGCACATAGCGGCCGCCGGTCTCGTCGAGGTATTCCCGCCGCGCGGCGGCGGCGTCGGCGATCGCGGTTGCCATCGCCACGCTGATGCCCAGCACCTCGTCGCTGGTGGTCACCCCTCTGGTGGAGCCGTAGCCGACGATGACGCCCGCGGCGCCGGTGCGCATCAGGTGCAGCGCGGTGCGGTGGTCGAGCACGCCACCGGCCACCACCGGAATGTCGAGCTCGGAGATGAAGGTCTTCAGGTTCAGCGGCTCGCCGTCGCTGGCGACCCGCTCGGCGGAGATGATCGTCCCCTGGATGACCAGCAGGTCGATGCCGGCCTGCAGCAGCACCGGCGTCAGCGCCTGCGCATTCTGCGGGCTCAGGCGCACCGCGGTGGTCACACCGGCCCCGCTGATGCGGGACACCGCCGTGCCCAGCAATTCGGGGTCCAGCGGTGCGGCGTGCAGTTCCTGCAGCAGCCGGATCGCCGCCGAAGGCTCGGGCTCCTTTTCGGCGGCCTCGACGAGCTGCGCAATCTTGGACTCGACATCGGCATGCCGGCCGATCAGCCCCTCGCCGTTGAGCACGCCCAGCCCGCCCAGCCGGCCGAGCTCGATGGCGAACTCCGGCGACACCAACGCATCGGTCGGATGAGCCACCACCGGGATGTCGAACCGGTAGGCGTCCAGCTGCCACGTCGTCGACACGTCCTGCGACGAGCGGGTGCGGCGCGACGGCACGATGCTGATCTCGCTGAGTTCATATGTGCGACGGGCGACGCGGCCCATCCCGATCTCGACCATCTGGTGTCAGCCTGGGTCAGCGTGCGTAATAGTTGGGCGCTTCGACGGTCATGGCGACGTCGTGCGGATGGCTCTCCTTGAGCCCGGCTGGTGTGATCCGGACGAACTGCGCCTGCTGCAGCACCTCGATAGTGGCGGATCCGGTGTAACCCATCGCCGCGCGCAGACCCCCGGTCAGCTGGTGGATCACCGACGACAGCGGACCGCGGAACGGCACCCTGCCCTCGATCCCCTCGGGTACCAGCTTGTCCTCGCTCAATGCGTCGTCGGCGAAGTAGCGGTCTTTGGAGTACGACTTGCCCACGCCGCCGGACAACCCCCGGCCTTGCATGGCTCCCAGCGACCCCATGCCGCGATAGCTCTTGAACTGCTTGCCGTTGACGAAAATCAGGTCACCGGGCGCCTCGGCGGTGCCGGCCAGCAACGAGCCCAGCATGGCCGTCGACGCGCCGGCGGCCAGCGCCTTGGCGATATCGCCGGAATACTGCAGTCCCCCGTCGGCCACCACCGGCACGCCCGCTGATCTGCATGCGGCGACAGCTTCCAGAATCGCCGTGATTTGCGGCGCGCCGACGCCGGCCACCACCCGGGTGGTGCAAATCGACCCCGGCCCCACGCCCACTTTCACTGCGTCCGCACCGGCCGCGACCAGGGCCGCGGCGGCGGAGCGGGTGGCGACATTGCCGCCGATCACCTCGACCCGGTCGCCGACCTCGGCCTTGAGCTTGCCGACCATGTCGAGCACCAGCCGGTTGTGCGCGTGCGCGGTGTCGACAACCACCACGTCAACCCCGGCGTCGACCAGCATCATCGCGCGGACCCAGGCGTCGCCACCCACACCGACAGCCGCGCCTACCAGCAGCCGGCCGTCGCAGTCCTTGGTAGCCAGCGGATGCTGCTCGGTCTTGACGAAGTCCTTGACGGTGATCAACCCGGTCAGCCGGCCGTGCCCGTCGACGACGGGCAGCTTTTCAATCTTGTTGCGGCGCAACAGGCCCAGCGCCGCGTCGGCGCTGACACCCTCCCGGGCGGTGATCAGCGGAGCCTTGGTCATCACCTCGGCGACGTGCTTGGACTGGTCGACCTCGAACCGCAAATCGCGGTTGGTGATGATGCCGACGAGCGCACCGGACTCGTCGACCACCGGCAGCCCGGAGATCCGGAACCGGGCACACAGCGCTTCGACCTGGGCCAGGGTGTTGTCCGGCCGGCAGGTGACCGGATCGGTGACCATGCCGGCCTCGGAGCGCTTCACCATCTCGACCTGGCCGGCCTGTTCGGCGACGGGCAGGTTGCGGTGCAGCACGCCCATGCCCCCCGCCCGTGCCATCGCAATGGCCATCCGCGACTCCGTGACGGTGTCCATCGCCGAGCTGACCAGCGGCACCTTGAGCCTGATCTTCTTGGTGAGCTGGCTGGAGGTGTCCGCGGAGGCGGGCACCACGTCCGAAGCCGCGGGCAGCAGCAGCACGTCGTCGAATGTCAGCCCGAGCATCGCCACCTTGTGCGGGTCGTCGCCCCCGGTGGGCACCGGGTCATACGTCAGGTCCGGAATAGGCGAGTCGCGCAGGTACGGACTGGCAACCAGGTCAGAGCTGTCTTCCAAGTGGGACATGCCACGAGACATCGGTGGGGCCCTCCATACGCATGCGGAGTGAGAAATCCATCTTATCGGCTCTCCGGACAACCCCGACTCGCATCTTCGGGCGTGCCGCGCTGCTGGCGTTATGACGGCCCGCCTGCGTAGGCTATGGGGGTGCGCGACCACCTCCCGCCGGGTTTGCCGCCCGATCCCTTTGCCGACGACCCCTGCGACCCGTCGGCAGCGCTGGAAGCTGTCGAGCCCGGCCAACCGCTGGATCAGCAGGAGCGGATGGCGGTCGAGGCCGACCTGGCCGACCTGGCAGTTTACGAGGCCCTATTGGCGCACAGAGGAATTCGCGGACTCGTGGTGTGTTGCGACGAGTGCCAACAAGACCACTACCACGACTGGGACATGTTGCGTGCCAACCTGCTGCAACTGTTGATCGACGGCACCGTTCGCCCGCACGAGCCGGCCTATGACCCCGAGCCCGACGCTTACGTGACCTGGGATTACTGCCGCGGATACGCGGACGCGTCGCTCAACGAAGCGACCTCCGACGCGGATGGCTATCGCCGGCAGCACTGACCCGCTTTATTAATTCCCCGATTTGGCCGCCGGTGACGGCAGTGGCGGCTGTGGCGGCTGTGGCGGCTGTGGCGCTGCAGGACTTGTGGCGTGTTTATGGGGCCGGCCCGCCGGCGAGGTCGGGCCTGGCACAGGCGAGCTGGACGCGGCAGACGATGAGCCGGGCACGGTGGACGTGGCGCGGGGACTGGTCGTCGTTGGCGGGCTCGACACGGACGGCGAGGCCGACGAGGCCGGCGAGGCCGACGAGGCCGACACATCCGGAGTGGTCGACACAACCCGAGGCGCCGACACAACCGGAGGGGCCGAGACGATCGGAGCTGTCGTCGGCTTCGTTTGCGGCAGGGTCGCGTTCGGGTTGCGGGTCTGGACCTTCACGTTCAGCAGCTTCACCTGGTTGATCAGGTTTTGCCGGGTCTCATCGTCATTCATGGACTGCACCATGCTGGTGACCGCGGCCAGCTGATTCTGGGCCTCGTCCCATTTGCCTTGGTCGATCATCTGCTGCACTCGCACCAGATCGGCTCTGGCGGACAGCATGACCTGGTCTTCGTTGACCCGCGGTTCGTCGAAGAACATCTTGTGCAGGCCGTACAGCGCGTCGCCGGGCCGGGCCTCGGCCACCACGGCACCAAAGCCGCTCAGCACCAACAGCGCCGCCGCAACCGACCCGATTGCCGCCAAGCCGCGACGGGCGCTCCGGCGCTCCCCGATACCGGCGAGCAGCGCCTCCTCGGCCTCGTCCTGCGAAACCAGCGCGCTGGCCGGTGGCCAGCGCAGGTCGTCGCGCCAGTCCCCCATCAGGGCGGCGAGCGCGTCCTCCTTCGGGTCGTCGAGCCTGACCTCGGTACGTGCGGCTAGCGCGTCGAGCAGCAGTTCGGTGCCGGCCACCCGGTCAAGAGCCGGTTGGTCGCCGAGCGGAAATGAACTAGGCATAGTCACCCGCCGCGACGATTTCGTCCTTCAGCCGCTGCAGTGCGCGGTGCTGGGCCACCCGCACCGCTCCGGTGGTGCTGCCGACGGCAGCGGCGGTCTCCTCGGCGGACAGGCCCACCACGACGCGCAGGATCAGGATCTCTCGTTGCTTGGCCGGCAGGATCTCGAGCAATTCGTTCATCCGGGTGACCGAATCGGCTTCAATGGCAATCTGTTCCGGACCCGCGTCGGCCGACCGGCACTCGGGAACGGACTCCGCCGGATAGGCCAAGTCACGGCCGGCGGCCCGATGGGCGTCGGCGACCTTGTGGGCCGCGATGCCGTACAGGAAGGCCAGGAACGGGCGTCCTCGATCCCGGTAACGTGGCAACGCCGTTATCGTGGCCAAGCACACCTCCTGTGCCACGTCATCAGCTGAGAGGCCACCCCGCTCCGTCGTGCCGACTCGCGCTCGGCAATATCGCACGACAATCGGGCGGATGGTCTCTAGCACCTCCCGAAGCGCATTCCGGTCTCCAGCCACGGCTTCCGCAACCACAGCGTCGAGACGATCCCCTTCAATTTTCATCGACGGTGGTCTCTCCAACGTTACGGCCAGGACACATCCTGGGCAAAGACACAGCTAGACAATAACGGCCGCACCGGGTTTCAAGCGGTATGCCAGGTTCCCCCGGCGCGCCGCACCTGGCCTGCGCAAATATCCCGGATTTCGGTAATTCGGCGCAGCTGTTGTGCCGAAAGTGTTGCGCTTCCGATATCGATCAGCAAGCAAGCCAGCGCCCAGCGCAGCGGTGTCAGTCCCAATTGGCCGGTGGCGTCCAGCGCCGCCTGAGCGACAGTGCGCGCCCGCTCGTTAGCGCCCGCGCTGCACAGGGCAGCGGCGAGCACCACCTGGCTTTTGACCCGGTGCCGCGCCGAGGCTCCGATCGGACCAGAGCCCATGGCCTGGGCCAGCTCGACGCCTTCCTCGGCGTGGCGCACTGCGACGACACCCTCGCCGGCCGCCATCGCCAGCTCGGCGGCCACCCACCGGCGCCGCACCGCCAGCCGGTCCGTCACCTGTACGGGCAGTTCGGCCGCCGACCGGGCCGGGTCCAGGACCGCATCCGCGCGGGCCAACAAGGTCGCCGCGGCGGCCAACCGCCCCACGCCGAGGGCGTCTGCCGCCAGCCCGACCAATGCGTCGACACGGGCCTCGGGATCGGTGCCCGCCAGCGCCACGGCACGACCATCCCAGCTTCGCGCCAGCGCGTGCCAACCGAGCTGACGCAGGAAAGATCCCTGCGTGCTGTGCGCCAACGAGACCAACCGCCCGGCCGGAGCGCTGCGTCGCAGCGCCGCCAGGTCGCTGTAGGCACTGCCGTAGTGACCCTGCCCGCCGGCCGCCACGGCCCGCAGCCAGAGTTGCTCTGGTGTGGTCGCCGCGGGCAGCGGCCAGGTGCCGGGCTCGTTTCCGAAGGCGGCGGCGGCCAGCGTTCGTTGCAGGTTCGAAGTAAAGCGAGTTTTAATCACGTTGATAGCCGGGAAGTCATTGGTAAAAAGTGTGTGGTCACTGCGTTACCGAGACATTACCCAGAGCCGCTGCACCGTAGGTGCGACTACCCGGCCAAGCGTCCGTGAGCTGGGAAATCTTCGCTCGATCGCAATGTTGTTAGCATGCCTCGCGTTCCGCAAGTGCTTCGCAGATGAACGCGGAGTTAATTCTCTTGCAACGCTTAATATTTGAGCGAGGCGTGTGCGTATTGACTGCAATTCGGTAGCCCCCCTAACGTCTACCTTGACGGTAGTCATCGGTGACGCCACGGAAATCGAAGTTGCACACTCGCGCGTGTCGCGAACCCACCTCCCACTTGGGCGTGCCCTTACGAGAGGGGACCACCAATGCCACAGCCGGAGCAGCTACCTGGACCCAACGCCGACATCTGGAACTGGCAATTGCAAGGCCTGTGCCGCGGCGTTGATTCATCGATGTTCTTCCACCCCGACGGTGAGCGCGGCCGCGCCCGCATGCAACGCGAGCAGCGCGCCAAGGAGATGTGCCGGCGCTGCCCGGTGATCGAGGACTGCCGTTCCCATGCGCTGGGCGTCGGCGAGCCCTACGGGGTTTGGGGCGGCCTGTCCGAATCCGAGCGCGACATGCTGCTCAAGGGCGACATCGGGCGCGCACGCGGTATCCGCCGGACTGCGTAACCGATTCGGCCTCCGCCCGATTCGCCGGGCGCGGGTGACCGAGTCAGGTGCGGCGGTGACGCGGGTGACCGGCGTCAACACGGATGATTTGCGACGCCGTCGAGCATCAAGCGGATGGCGGCTTGGACGATGTTTGCTCTGTCGTCCTCGTTTAGGGCGGGGTTGAGGCCCATGATCGCGAGGCCGAAGATCATGCCGACCACGGCGCGGGAGGTGGCGGTGGTGTCCAGGTCGGCGCGCAGATAGCCGAGCTCGCGACCATGCTCGTAGAAGCCGGCATTCATTTGGACGGCTACGTCGAACATGTCATCGATGCGTTGGCGCAGGTCGGCGTCGACGCTGGCGGCCTCGATGAGCAGCAGCCGCACTACCCGGACGTCGCTGCTGATAGCCGCGAGGGCCGTGCCGATTCGGGCAGCCTGCGCTCGATATTCGTCTAGCGAGCTGGCAGCTTCGGGTGCGTTCTCGGCGGCGATCGCCGCCATCGACCGCCCGATGACGGTGTTAACCACCTCGTCGAGGATTGCCCGCTTGTTCTCAAAATGCCGGTAGAAGGTGGAATGCCCGATCCCGACCCGCTTGGCGATATCGGCTACACCGGCGTCGTGATAACCCGATTCGGCGAACACATCGATGGCCGCGTCGATGATCTCCTCGCGTAGCTGCAGCTTCCGGCGTTCGGCATACGAGGGTCGATTCACCTGAACAGGATATTTGATTCCGCGATGGAATCGTGATTCCGTTATGGGTAACGATATGCCATCTAGTCCCCGAAGGAGCGCGACTGATGACGACATCTACCGGTACGACTTCCCCGGTTGTGGACCGGATCTCCCGGTTGCAGGCGATCGCAAAGATCGACCCGCAGGCCGCCCACGATGCGGCCTGGGCGTGGATCGAACGCTTGGGCGCCGGATTACCAGGCGACGCCGCGGAGATCGAGCTGGCTCAGCTATTCGCGGCGGGCGCACCCGCGGAGGTCGACGGGCAGACCGAGGGGATGCTGGTCGGCTGGACGACCCCCGACGCCGACATTGATCAAACCGGGCGGGTACTGCACGCGGCTGCGAGAGCCGTGACCAATCGGCTGGGGCTGGTGCCGTGGTTGGGAAAGAAGTTCGACGGCTCGGCCCACCGCGGAACCAACTCGGTCACCACTCTGGCCGTCGTCTTCAGCATGCTGCTGGCCCCGGGCTATCGGTTGCGCCGCGCTGGTGATCACTGGGAAGGCTTCGACATGCTCAACCGGGTCGAGGCCAGCGTCGTGTCACCGAACACGCGCGTTTTGGTGCTCGACTACGAGACCATCGGCACCAACCCATGGCCGATCAACAGGATCCGAGACGAGGCCGTGCAGATTGTGCCGGGCATCTACCTGGGCGCCAAGCTGTGGCACCAAGACAACGGATATCGCCAGTTGGCATACTGGGCCGCCAAGTCGCCGATAGCAGACCGACCATGACGCCCATCCAGCTCGACGGCGCCGCCGTGGCGATAACCGGCGGGGCCCGTGGCATCGGCCTGGCTACCGCGAAAGCCTTTGCGGCCAAGGGATCACGCGTTTTCATCGGCGATCTCGATGCCGACCTGGCGGTCAAAGAAGCCGCCAGGCTCGGCGGCCGCGGGTGCGGCTTGGACGTGCGCTCACGGGAATCCTTCGCCGAATTTCTTGCCGCGGTCGACGGTCCGCTAACCGTGCTGGTGAACAACGCCGGCATCATGCCGGCCGGCGCGTTCGCGAGCGAGGACGACGCGATCACCGATGCGATTGTCGACATCAACATCAACGGCGTGCTGATCGGAACTAAGCTGGCGCTGCCCGACATGCTTGAGCACGGCAGTGGTCACATCGTGAATGTCGGTTCCTACCTGGGAAAGATGCCCGCCGCCGGACTGGCGACCTACTGCGCCAGCAAGCACGCAGTCGTCGGGTTCACCGAAGCGCTGCGCGACGAGCTGGCCGGCACCGGGGTGACGCTCACCGCCGTGCTGCCATCGGCGGTGCCCACCGAACTCACCGCGGGCGTCAAGCTCGGTGGCCTGCTGCCCACCGTTGACCCGGAGCGGATCGCCGACGAAGTCGTCCTTTCGTGCCGACACCGCGGCGCGATTGTCGCGGTACCGAGATGGATGCGCACCTACGAAGCCGCCGCCGTGGTGCTCCCCGACCGGCTACTCGGTGCCATCCGCGGTCCCCTAACCCGCGACCGGGTCCTGCGCGCGCTCGACACCAACGCGCGGTCGACCTACGACCAGCGGGTGCGAACCAACATCTCGCCGCAAGTCACGTCGCCGTAGCGGTCGCCGTTCCCCACCAGTAGGCAATGAACGGTTGCATGTTGCGGCTGACGAGTTCGATGCGCGGCCCAACGGAGCCCTTCGTCCCTTGACATAGGCCCACAACAGGGTGCCGGAGCCGTCCGGGTTGTAGGACTTCACCTCGAATGTCAGGCCATTGGACTCCAAGGTGGCCAAATCGTTTTCGACGTCGTCGGACCAATATCCGAGGTGATGTACCCCCGAGTCCGCGGGAGTCCATACGGTGCCCGGAACGGTCTGCAGCAGCTCGAGCCTGGGTTCGGCACCCGAGTACACCATCTTCATCGGGATGGTCACCTCGCCGTGCGGGGTGACCGCTTCCTGGTCGACGGTGACGACGTCGGTCCAGGTGTAACCCGCCACCTTCTGCAGCCACCGCATGGTCGCCTCGAGGTCGTCCACCACGATGCCGGTGTGGTACAGGTCTTCGGCCTTCACGAATCCTCCTTGACCCGTTCGTCTGGCGAGGCGCCCATCGGCGCGCTTTTCGGGTACATGTCCGAGCTGGTGGAACGCAAAGAACGTGAGCCGGGCGATGACCTGATAAGCCGGCTCATCACCGATTACGTCGCCAAAGGCGAACTGAGCCGCGACACCGCGGCAATGAACGCCATGATCCTGTTGCAGGCCGGGCACGAGACCACCGCGAGCATGATCGCGCTGGGAACCGTTGCACTGCTTGAATATCAGGATGTGTTCGACCTGCTTGGCCGCACAGAAGACCCGGCCGTCGTCGCCGACATCGTCGAAGAGCTGATGCGCTACCTCACGATCGTGCACAGCCAGGTCGATCGCGTCGCGACCGAGGACCTCACCATCGGCGGCGAATCGATCAGGGCGGGCGACTTCCTATTGATGAACCTGCCCGCCGGGAACTGGGACCCCGCGTTCGTCGACAACCCCGCGAGCCTCGACGCGGCACGGAACACGTGCGGCCACTTGGGTTTCGGCTTCGGTGTGCACCAGTGCATCGGACAGAATCTCGCCCGCGTCGAAATGCAGGTCGCGCTTTGCACGCTGGCGCGCCGCCTTCCCCGGTTAGCGCTGGCGGTTCCGGCTGACGACCTGCGATTCCAAAACGAGCAGGAAATCTACGGCATCGAGGAACTGCCGATCACGTGGTGAGCCCGTTAGAGACCTCGGGTTGCGCGTCGTTCGAGGAAGTCATCGACGAGGCCGTTGATGGTGTCGGGGGCTTCGTAGGCGGCGAGGTGGCCGACCCCTTCGAGAATGACGAACTCGGCGTTCGGGATCGCTGCGGCCATCCGGCGTAGCTCCGGCACGCCGAAGCTCGCGTCCTCGCGCCCGGCGATCACGAGGACAGGCGTTGTGATGCGTTGAAAGAGCTGATGTTGGTCTGGGCGTCGGACGACGATGCTTTCGACCGCGAAGCTGGCCGAGCGTGCGTCGTTGCGCCGGATCATCGCGGCGAGCTCATCGACCAGAGCCGGCTTTTGGCTGCGAGTCGTCGCACCGAGGAATCGCGGCACCACCGCTGAACGCACCAACAGCGGACGCCCGAGCCGTCGCGTGGCGTGAGCCATCAGTGCCAGCTGCAGTCGGTCCCAGCGCGGCGCCGGTGACGCCGTGCCGTTCATCAGCACCGCGCAGTCGATTCGGTCGGGGTGGTTCGCGGCGATGGTCCCGCCGATCATGGCTCCCCAGGAGTTCCCCACCAGGTGCGCCCAGGGCAGCTGCAGCGTGTCGAGGATCTCGACGTAGGCCCGCGCGCTCTCGTCGAACGTGAAGCACCTATCGAGCTGTTCGCTGCGGCCCTGGCCCGGTGGGTCGACCGCGATCGTCCTGTACCTGCCGCTGAAGTGGGTGATCTGTGCGGCATAGAGGGTGTGGTCGGTCAGGAGGCTGGGGAGCAGCAGCAGCGGCGCCCCGTCACCCTGGATCTCGATGTGCAGCCTGCCCAGCGAGGTCGGGATGTCCTGGGTGGTCATGGCGTGCCACCGTTCAGCAGGCCCCGCTCGATCAGGTCCAGCACTTGTCCCCGCGAGAACTTGACGCCCGCCGGGCTAGTCGGCAACGGGCCGTCGAGCAGCAGGCCCGCGAGTCCGTGGACCGCCGACCAGGCGGCAATCTCCGCTCCCGGCCTGCGGCGCGCGTCCAGCAGACCGGCGGCCTGCGCTTCGTCGAGCACTTCACCTAGGACCCCGTAGGGGTCGGTCGCTTGATCGTCCGTCGTGTCGCCGGAGGTGGCCGGATGCGAGGTGAACGCGGTGCGGAATAGTCCGGGCTCGGCGAGCGCGAAGTCGATGTAGGCGGTGCCGACCGCCCGCAGCCTGCGACGAGGATCCTTGGCGCGGTTGACCCGTCGGCGCATCTGGGCTGCGAGCTCGTTGCGCGCAAAGCTCGCCACCTCGGCCAGCAGCGCCTCGCGGTCAGCGAAATGCCGATAGGCGGCCGAGTGCGAGACCCCGGCAGCGCGGGCGGCCTCGCGCAGGATCACTCGATCGGGCCCGCCCTCGCGGGCCAGCGCGATGCTCGCGTCGACCAGGGCCGAACGCAACGACCCGTGGTGATAGCGCTTCCGCGGATCCGCATCGGCGATGTCGGAGCTCATGCCCTCAAGAATCGCATCACCACCGCGATGTTGCCAACGGTCACATTCGAGTGCGTACTGTCGATGTAACCACTGGTCACATTTGACCCGTGCGGGAAGGAAGGAAACTCCAATGACAAACACGCGCGTGCTGGTGACGGGCGCCACGGGCAAGGTTGGCGGCGCGGTGACCGCCCAATTGCTGGAAAAGGGGGTGGCGACCAGGGCGCTGGTGCATCGTGACGATTGGCGCAGTGCGCGCTTGCGGACATTGGGCGCCGAGGTCGTCGTCGCGGATATGTTTGATATTCAACAAGTTCAGGCCGCGGTCGACGGCGTGGACCGGCTGTTTTTCAACCCTCCGTACCATCCACATGCGCTCGACGGCGCGGTTGCGTTTGCCGTGGCCGCGCGGCGCTCGCGGGTGGAGGCAGTGGTGGCGTTGGGGCAGTGGCTGGCCAGCCCTGAGCATCCCTCGCTGATGACCCGACACGCCTGGTTGACCGACAAGTTGTTTGAGCTACTGGCGGGGCCGGCGGGGTCGGTGGCACCGGCGGCGCCGGTCACGCTGGCACCGACAGCGGCACGGCCGGCGGGACCGGCGGCAACGGTTTCGCCGGTGGGGTCGGCGGTCACGGCGGCGCCGGCGGCGGCGGCGGGGGCGGCGGTTTCACCGACGGCGGTCAAGCTACCGGCGGCGGCGGCGGTGGTGGTGGCGGCTTCGCAATCAACACGTTTGGTGGGGTCGGTGTAAACAACGGCGCGAACGGCACGGGTGGTGCCGCCGGCGGGGCAGGCGGACCCACCGGCAATATTGTTGACAGCACCTATGGGGGCCGCGGCGGCGCCGGCGGCACCGTCGGCGTTGGCGGCACTGGCGGCGAAGGCGGAGTTGGCCCCAGATTCTATGAGGCGGGCAACGGCAACCACGGTTTGCCGTAGCGGGATGGGCAGGGCGCGCTGTTAGCGCTGTCAGTACCCCCACTGCGCTACGGGCTGTCCCTCTTTGAGCCCGTACGCACCAACCGGCACACCGCCATAGTGATTGCCGAAATCGAAGAAGTACCAGTGGCAGACACTCATGTCCCACTGGACTTCGGATGGCGACAAAACTCCGCCGGCCTTGCGTGCGGTAAACGGCAATCGTTGGCCTGGGCACCATAGGTTATTGCAGACTCCGCTGTTGGTGCATCCGTGGCCGTCGGCGTGCGCGGTACCTGCTGTCAGACCCAGACCGGCCAGCACGATGCCGCTCGACAGCACCGTCCCGACGATTGTCCGCTTGAGGGTGTGACGGGTTTTCATGGTCGATTCCTCTCGC
>CAVVLC010000014.1:0-35819 GCA_963748885.1 uncultured Actinomycetota bacterium | reverse complement strand
TCCCTTTTCAGGTGGAGCTACCGAGACGTGTACTTCGTGCCCCGCGTGGAGGAAGTGCGAGAAGGGTTGCTGAACCAACTCCCGGGACCTCCAAATTCTAGGTTCAGCGCAGGTTAGTAAGTGTGCAGGTTAGGGCATATTCCCTTGAGCCAGTTGGCAATTAAAGTTCGATTATCGTCGAGAGTGGGATCGCTGGGCTGCGCGCCTACCGTGGTAACGAAATGCTCGATCGCGGCTTTTGTTGCGTCCGGGGGGCTGTAGTTTTCCAGGGTGTCGGCAGCCTTCCGGGCCGTCTCCGGTTTTGATGCGAGCATGAGACTGTCTTTGGCCGAGCCAAGGTCGTAACACGTGGATTCGTCCGGCGGCGCACCGTTGGCCGTACCGCTCAAGAACCCCGCAGCAAGCACTGCGGTAGCCGTCACTCCCGCGATCATCAGTCGGTTGAGCCGCACCTGAGGGCCTCCTTTGGCTGTGGTGTGGCAACCATACCGGTGACGCCGGGCGCAAAGCATAGCGAACCCAAAATCTTGCAATCCAACTCACAGCTCGCAGCCCCTAGGAGCGGGGCGCCAACCCGGGGACACCGCCATCGATGCCGCTGCGGGCCGGTCCGCTACCCCGCGCCGACCGCGGGCGCGGGAGCGGCCAAAACGAGCCCACACGGCGGCAGACCCTAATCGCGCCGGGGGTGCGGGTGTTGCGGACCAGCGCAGCCTATCGCTGCAGCTAAACCCCGGTTTCCTAGCTACCCTTCAACGTCAGATAGATCAGCACGAGGTTGAGCAGACTGATCAACACCCCGACCGCCCAGCCGAGGACGGTCGTGACGGGATGGTTGGTGTCGCTGCCCATCAGCTTGCGATTGCTGGTCAGCCTGACCAGCGGAAGCACCGCGAACGGGATGCCGAAGGACAGCACCACCTGGGACAGCACCAGGGTGCGTGTCGGGTCGAAACCGGCTGCCAGGATCACCAGGGCGGGGCACAGGGTGATCAACCGCCGCGCCAGCATGGGAATCGACCACTGCAGCAGGCCCTGCATGATCATGGCGCCGGCATAGGCACCCACCGACGCCGACGCCAGACCCGAGGCGAGCAACCCGACCGCGAACAGCACGGCGATCGCCACCCCCAGGGTGTCGTGGATGGCCGCGTAGGCACCCTCGATGGACGGGTTGACCCCGTGGTGCTGCAGGTTGACCGCCGCTACCAACAGCATCGCCGCGTTCACCGTTCCGGCGACCGCCATCGCCAGCACCACGTCCAAGCGGGTGACTCGCAGCAGCCAGCGCCGGTTGTGCCCCGCGTCCGGATGTCCGTGCCGGTCCAGGGCCAGACCCGAATGCAGGTACACCGCGTGCGGCATCAGGGTGGCGCCCATGATGGCGGCGGCCAGCAGCACACTTTCGGTGCCGCGGAATCGCGGCACCAGGCCGTTGACCACGTCGCCCGGCGGTGGCGTCGCGACGAAGAAGCTGGCCGCGAACCCGATGGCGATGATGAGCAGCATTCCGGTGATGACGCGCTCGAACCAGAGCTGGCCGCGAACGTCCTTCACCGCCAGCAGCAGCAAAGACACCGCACCGGTGATTAGCCCGCCCAGCAGCAGCGGAAGGCCGAACAGCACCTGCAAGGCGATGGCCCCGCCGACTATTTCGGCGATATCGGTTGCCATCGCCACGAGTTCGGCCTGAACCCAAAAGGCCAGCCGCAGCGGACGGCTCATCCGCTTGCCGATCGTCTCGGGCAGTGACCGCCCGGTCACCAGCCCGAGTTTCGCCGACAGGTACTGGACCAGCCCCGCCAGCACGTTGGCTGCGACAACGACCCACAGCAACAGGTAGCCGTACTGCGCGCCGGAGCTGACGTTGGCCGCCACGTTGCCGGGATCGACGTAGGCGATCGCGGCAACGAAAGCGGGCCCCAGCAGATACCAGCTCGTCCTAAGCGACGCCTGGGTGCCCTCCGCCAACGTTCCGACCCTCAATCGTTAACCCGCGATAGCAAAGTGAGGTTAACGAACGTGTGGTTGCGTGGGAAACCGCGGGTCTGTTGGTGCTGGGGATTGGCGAAGTCCGGCAGCCCCCGTCCCATCGCTGCGTTGACTGCTGCGGGCAGGGCCTAGGACTTGGCGATCGGGTGTCCGGTCACGAGTCGAGTCACTTCATTGACGAAGATGTCTTTGGCGATCGGGGGCCTATCGACGACGTAACGTATCGTCGTGCCAACCAGCTGGACCATGATCCAGGGTCCCGGAATAGTCGCATTTCACGAGGTCAGCACCAGCGCGAGGGCGTGATCTGGGTGTCTGGCATGGTGGCGTAGCCCGGCGGCGATGTTCTCCCACCCGTCGACCCGGAGGATGCTGATCGCGACGTTACGGCAGGTGGCCATCACCCGTGGCGCGTGCCCGGTACGTACCTGGGAGCCGTCCTCATCGAAGGTCACGTCCCGAACCCAATGCAAGCGATTTTCTATGCCCCAGTGACCTTGCACCCAGGTGGCCAGTCGCTGCGGTGGCGCATCCTTGTTGCTCGCGGAGGTGATCAGATAGACGACCTCGACGGTTTTGGTTCCTTTATCGGTGACGGTGCGGCGGAGTTGGGCGACTTGAGCTGCGCCGGGAAAGTCGATCCAGTCGGGAACGTCGGCGACCTTGATCGTGCGGGTGATCCGCCGGCCATGGTCAGTGGTCGTCGCCGTGTACGCGGGCATCTCGTTCCACGGCAACTTCTTGAGCTTCTGGTGCAGCGTGGGCATGTTCGCCTTCGCCGTGAACACGTAGTCGGCGCCTGCGTCAATGATGGTTGTGGCGGTGTCGGTCTGTGTGTGCATCGCATCGAGCGTCACCACCGCGCCGCCGAGATCCAGCTGCCCCAACAGTGTTCGGGCAGCGGGTATTTCGTTGCTCTTCGCCTCGACGGCCACCTGCCCCAGGACGGCCCCGGCACCATGGTCGAATGCGGCGACCAGGTGCGGTGCCTTACCGTCGGGGCGAGTGCGCGCACCTCGGATCGTCTTGCCGTCCAGGGCGATCACGCGGCGCTGGTCGACGGTGAAGGTTCGCGTCCACATCCACACGCCCAGTGCCCGGTCGAGGGCGTCGGCATCGATGCGGGCGAACAGTTTCCGTAACGTCGACTCATCCGGGGCACAACCGTTGGTGAATCCGAACGAGGCCAGCTTGTCGACTGCGGTCTCTGCCGCCCATTGACCGATCGCCGCAAACGAGCGGCACCCGGCCACGGTGGCGGTGACTGCCAGTGCAAGCACCCCGGTCAACGAGTAGCGCACCCCGCGCCGGTCGCGTGGGTCGGGCACTGTCTCCAGGGCTTCCAACAGTCGTTCGTGGCGCGTCGGGTTCGTATTGGCAGGTGGCGTCGGGGAAGATGGCACGCGGGTGTGACCTCGGGTTCGGATGGCTGGCTACGCAACCTGCATCCAAGCCCGTTGGTCACATCCGCCACAGCAGCCACGCCGATCACACGATGATAAATCTCAGGTAAATATCAAGGTCACAGAGCCGCGCACCAACTTTTCCGGGACCCTGCCCCACGCCCACCCCGACGTCACCGGTGGGACCGACCGAGCGACCACCGCTTTCTGATCCATTCGGTGATGATGTCGGCCTGCTCGCTGCGAGCTCCTGGGGTGGTGAAGTAGTGGTCGCTGTTGATCGAGACGAGCGATTTGTCCGCGCTGGCCAGCGCTTCGTAGATGCGCCGGGTGTCGGATGGGAAGACACCGGTATCGGCTTCGGCCTCGATCACCAGGGCTGGGCAAGTGATGCGGGCCAGATGCGGCTCGGCCCGGGTTGGCGCCGCTCGCAGGCTCCACATGCTCAGCCAGCTGCGCAGTGTGCATGCCGCGGCGATGCCGTGTGCGGAGCGGTTCGCCTGGGCCGGGATGCCCGCATAACACAAATTGGGTTGGCGCTTGGTGGGCTCGATGGTGGGATCGACCATGCGTGGATCGGCCCAGGTCCGCATCACGGTGAACGGCCGGTCCGCAAACCCCGCAGCGCGAACGCGTTTGAGCTCCTTTTCGGCCCAGTCGGTGATGGCATGGTTGCGTGCGGTCTGCGCCGATCGGTAACGAATGAGGAACTCGGACGAATAAGGGGGCCTGTTGCGTCCGACGAACAGGTCGAGGTCGGGATCGGTTGCGATGGGGTCACTCTCGTCTATCACGGCGGGGTCCATCGAGGCGGTAAGCAATTCCGGGCGCCCGAGGTGAGCGGCGGTGGAGACGTAGCCGTCGGCGGCGGGCAATTGACTTATCCCGGCCGCCGGACGCCTACCTCTCAGCACCGCAGGCGGGTTACCTCCCAACGGAGTCATATTCCGGCCGGCCGCCTGCGACTGGTAGGCGGCCATCAACGACCCGCCTCCGGAATTTGCCAGCAGCACAACAGTTTCCACATGTTCCACTTCGCGCAGCCAGCGCACCCCGGCGCCGATGTCCACCAGCGCGTGGTCAAGTAGAAACTTGTTCTCGAAACCGCGGAACCTGGTATTCCAGCCAAGAAATCCAACACCGCGGGTGGCCATGTAGTCCGCGAGATAGTGCTCGGAGAAGTCGATCTGGTAGTGCGTGGCGATCATCGCGACTTTCGGCTTGGGGCCCGCCCCGCGGTGGTACAACCCCTGGCAGGGGTGCCCGCCGGCAGCGTCGCGCCCAGCGGTGCGCGACGGCAGCCCAACGAATTCGCGGATAATCCCAGTCGCGGCGCGACGAACAGTCGACATCTAGATCCCCTCCCCAGTCATGCACTTTCGGTGACGCGGCCGCCGCCACCCTTTCCGGCGCCGCCACCACGTACGACGTCAGCCGACTCCTTGGCCTAGGTAGTTTCTCGGGTACTGCCAATGGGAATTGTTTACGTGGCGGCCATAGTGTACTACGCCGCGTCATTATTTGATTGGTTTTCAGCGGGCACCGGATCGTCAATTTAATGGCGGCGAATACGAGCATTCGATCAGGTTTTCGGCAGGCGCTGCTCACCCCCCTCGGTGAATTGCGAGCAGAACACGATCTTACGGTCACGCTGGCCCAAGTGGCGCTGGCGACTCGACAATAAAACCCCTAATTATTCGCGGTTTCTTGTACGGGTTCAAACCCGGACGCCAGGGGATTTAAACGCGAATTAAATGCGAGCTAATCGGGTTTCTGCGGCTGACGAGTCTGACGGCGTGGGTCTTACATAACGGAGGACAGCCCGCGAGAAGCGGGCCGTCCTGCGTTGTCGCACTCCTAACCGAGGCGGATCAAACGACTTCGCCAGGTGCCCTAAGCGCAGGCCCACGAAGCAGGCCAGCGGCAGGACCGCCGGGCCGGCCGGCACCAGGGCCACCAGGTCCGCCAGACTCGCCAGGGCCGGTTTCACCGGGGCCGCCGGGACCGCCGGGATGACCAAGGCCACTGGGACCAGACGGCCCAATGTGGCCACCGGGCCCGCCCTGCCCGCCAGGCCCACCCGGGCCGGGCTCGCCGGGGGCCGGCGCTGTACGGAACGACGTGCCATGGCCCCATGACTGCGGACCCGCCCAGCCGCCCACGGCCGGCTGTTGCGGGGTGGCGGATGCGACCGCGGATCCCACGAATACTCCCGTGAGCGACAGAGCAACGGCGCACAGAACACCCGCCGACAAAGTGCGAATCCTAGAGATGATCGACATTCGAATCCCTTCTCGCTAGGTGGAGGTACATCCGACGGCAAGGCCTGCGTTGTCGACGCTGAGAAACTCAGGCTCGAACGGCGTGGCTGGCCGGAAGGCCTCGAGACGGCCTCGAGACGGCCTCGAGACGGCCTCGAGACGGCCTCGAGACGGCCTCGAGACGGCCAGAGTCGCCACGCCGTGTTGGCGCAACCGCGCACCCCTCGATTGTCATGCGCGGTTGACAATTGGAAGACTACGAGTGTTCGGCCTATGATGTCAACCATGGTTGTCACTTCTGGTTACCACCCGCCCCAGACTGATCTAGGTCAGGCGCTGCGAATTGCCTGGTGGAGCTATGTGCAGCGGATTGACAAGGAGATGGAGTCCGGGGGTTTTCCGGAGCGAAGTTATCCGATCAACTACCTGTTCGCGCTCTACGCCCAGCCGGGGCCGATGACGATCTCTGAAATGGGGCGACAATTCGCCATCACTCGTCAGGCGGCCAGCAAGATCATCGGCGAGCTGCGCCAGCGCGACTATGTGCAGGCCACCGTATCGCCGACCGACCAACGTGAGAAGGTCGTCGAGCTCACCCCGAAGGCAATCGAAATGGTCACCGCGCGCCTGCGTGCGGCGGGCGAGCTGGACGGGGAGATCCGTGAGCGAATTGGCGGCGCCGCGCTCGATGAGCTTTACAAGACGCTTGGGGCAATAGGTGAAGTCGCCACGGGGAAAGGGATTTTCGACCCCGTCGACCTCTACCGTTCACCCAGGTTGTGGTGACCTTCCCCGCGACCTGGGTTACCGGTGGCATGGGCGCGTTTTGACGAGTCGCTTTGGAGCATTGCCTCGCTGATCAGCGAAAAATGTTGTAAGGCGGCAGCTCTGCAAAGGCACATTTGGCCAGGCGCCTCTTGATTTGCACACAGCCCTGCCGGCGTTGTCTGGATGAAGTTGGCGCGCAGCGGCTGTCTGCCAATCGATCTGCCAATGGCACGCAGCACGCCCGCGGAGAAGCGGCGAATCTTCGACATCGTCATACTCCCTGAAGGTGTAACCCCTGACAAAGCCCGTGTCGTCGACGCACAAGAACTCAGGCCCGGCGACATGGGCGGTCCGGACGGCCGGTTGTTCCTGGCCGTCTTAGGTCCGCCGAGTGCGGCGGAATTGTCATTCGTGGTTGACGATTGCCACGGTAGCGTCAATTTCGGATACCGTCAACCGTGGTTGTCGTATTCGTCGTTACTTCACCGTTTGTGGGCCGCGAGGCGGCGCTGATCCCGTAGGCGTCGGCCCGAAGGCCGTGCTAAAGCGCGTATTGGTGCCAAACCGGCCGTGGCGCGCGCATGCGGGGCATCTCGGACTCCAGCTGGTGCACGCTGATGTATCGACCCCGCGGCTCGTCCCACACCGCTAGCTCACCGCAGATGAACTGGCTGTGGTCGGTGTCCACCACGGTCCAGCCGTGGTGGGTATGGCAATAGCCGACGTTCGAGTTCGACATGGCGTTTCCCCCTCACCACAACCGTAGGTTGACCTTGCTGTACCCGCGGCCAGAGCAAAACAAACGCGCTCCGGCCAAACGCGGCTACGCGGCGCCGATGCTTCCGCCCCCGTCGACCCGGAGAATCTGGCCCGTCAGGTATCCCGCGTCGTCGTGCAGCAACATACAGATCACGTGGGCGATCTCGGCGGGGGTGCCGACTCGGTGCAGCGGAATGGTGTTCAGGAAACGAGCCTCACGGTCCGACCCGGCGGGGCTGCGTTCGCGGAACAGCTCGGTCTCGACGGGACCCGGCGCTATCGCGTTGACGGTGATCCCGGCTGCGGCAAGCTCGCCGGCCCAAATGCGTGTGCAGGTTTCCAGTGCGGCCTTGGCGGCGGCGTACGGGGTGCGCTCAGGTGTGCCCAGCGTCGTCAAGCTGGTCACGTTGACGATGCGACCCCAGCTCGCATCCATCATGCCGGGCAGCACCGCCTGCACCACCTGCACCGCGGTGCGCACGTTCATGTCGTAGGTGAGGAAAAGGTCGTCCAGGTGGATCGAGCCAATCCGGCCGAAGCGCGCCAAACCGACGTTGTTGACCACGGCGTCGACCCTGCCCTCGCCGACGATCCTGTCGAGGGTTTGCGCGGTGGCGGCCCGATCGCCGAGGTCGACCTCGTGGAACTGTCCGGGGAAATCGGCCGGCGCTGCCCGGGCGATCCCAATCGGTTCATGACCGGCGGCGGCCACGCGGTCGGCGACCGCGCGGCCGATGCCCTTCGATGCCCCGGTGATCAGAACCCGCCGCGTCGACATGGCATCCCCTAGCTATTCGGGCCTAGCGCTATTCGGGCCAGCTGTTGTTCAAGATGATCTCAACGAAATCGTCGCGCACAAAGGACGGGTCGTAGTGGGCGAGCACATCGGCGTTGACGTTGCCGAAGGTGCTTCGCGGACGGTTCTTGTTGCCCTCGGTGAAGGCCTGCAGGATGCGGCGTTTGAAATCGGGCCGCGGGTGTGCGGCGGTGACGGCGGCAAGGCTGTCGGCCGAAAGGTCGTCACGACCGATGCCGAGCACATCGGTCTCGACACCGGCCGTCACCAACGCGATTTCGGGTTCCAGGAATTCGGGCACATTGGGAGTGGTGTGCAGCGCGATGGACAGCCAGACCTTGCGCGCGTCGGCTTCATCGACGTCGTGCTGCAGCAGGAAATCGCGCGCCGCGTTGGCGCTGTCGACCTCGAAGCGCAGGCTGGAGGAGCGGTAGCGCTCGGTCAGGCCGACATCGTGGAACATGGCGCCGACGTACAGCAATTCCAGGTCGGGCCGCAGGCCCCGGCGCAGTCCCTGCAGCGCGCCGAAGAAAAACACCCGGCGGGAATGGTCGAAGAGCAAGTCATTCGCGTGTGCGCGGACGAAATCGGTGGTGTCCCGGACCAGCGGCGTGTCGGGGAGTTCAATGCCGGCGATATTCGTGGTTGATGAAGTCACGGTCGAAGCTCCTTTGGGTCGCTGTTCCTGATGCACCCAGTGTGAGCCCGACACCCGCGGTGGCACTATGGCCGATCGGCCATCTTTCCCACAGAAACCGACACGGCCGGAAACGACGACTACGAATTCGGTCCCGCGTCCGCGGTGTAGAGCCCGCGGCCGGTCACCAGTGGCAGGTCCAGCGTCGTCACGATGCCCGGCTTCGCGGCCACCACGGCCGGGATCGCGTTGACGACCCGCATCGCGGTGGCGACCAGTCCGGCGTGGTTGTGGTCGCCGTGCCGGCTGCTCAGGCAGATGTCCATCGCGTACGACGGTTCGCCGGTGATCTCGATGCGGTAGGAGCCGCCCGGCTGGGCCGGCTGCGGCCAATCGGGGCACAGGTCCTCGCGCAACCGTGTGACATGTTCCAGCACGACGACGGGGTCGCCGTTGACCAAGCCGAAGACCTCGAACCGCAACGCCGCGGCGCTGCCCTTGGGGATATGACCCGACGCGATATCGAAGTCCTCGGGCGCCGGCTCGCGGACATACACCTCGGCGACCTCGTCCAGCGAAACACCAAGGCCCGCGGCCAATTGCCGCACCACCGATCCCCACGCCAGGCTGAGCACACCGGTCTGCAGCAGCATCGGTATCTCGTCCATCGGCTTGCCGAATCCCATCACGTCGAACATCACCACGGCGCTGTCGTACGTGGCGTAGTCCACGATCTCCATGCAGCGAATCTGCTGGATGCTCTGACAGGTGCCGGCCAAGGCAAGCGGCAGCAGATCATTGGCGAATCCCGGATCGATACCGTTGACATAAAGGCTCGAATTACCCTCGCGGGCAGCGTCTTCCAACGGCTTGACCAGCTCCTCGGGGATCACCTGCCACGGGTACTGCAAGAACACCGGCCCGCTGCCGACGATGTTGACCCCGGCGGCCAGGACGCGTCGGTAGTCTTCCAGTGCCTCCGGCAGCCGGTTGTCGGCCATCGCGTTGTAGACCGCGCACTGGGGGCCGGTGGCCAGCACCGCATCCAGGTCGGTGCTGGCCTTCACGCCCGTCGAATCCGTAAGTCCGGCAAGCTCTGCCGCGTCCTTGCCGGCCTTGGCGTCCGACGACACCCAGACGCCGGTCAGCTCGAACTCCGGGTTGGTGATCAGCGCTCGCAACGCGTGGACACCGACGTTGCCGGTGCCCAACTGGGCAACACGTATAGCCATGACGGGCTCCTCACAGGTCCGGGACGGGGATGTCGAGATTGGGGAAGGTGAGGCCGCCGTCGACCTCCAGCGTCTTGCCGGTGAGGAAGCTCCCCGCGGAAGACGCCAAATAGACTGCGGCAGCTGCGATGTCGGCGGGATCACCGAGGCGGCGCATGGGTGTCACCTGCTCCATCGGCTTGCGCAGCTCGTCGTTGGAGGCCACCACGTTCAGCGCTGAGGTGAGGATCGACCCCGGTGCGATCGCGTTGACCCGGATCCGCGGGCACAGGTCCAGGGCGGCCAACCGGGTGTAGTGCGACAGCGCGGCCTTCGCGGTGCCGTAGGCGGCGAAGCCGCGTCCGGCCAGCCGGCCCATGGTGGAGCTGATGTTGATCACGCTGCCGCCGCCGGAGTGCTCGAGCATCAACGGCACCGCCGCGACCGTCAACGCATGCGCGGTGACGACGTTGAAGGTGAACGCGTCCTTGAGGTCCTTGTTCGAGGTGGTCAGCAAGGTGTTCGGCATGGTCCCGCCGACGTTGTTGACGACGATGTCTAGTCTTCCGAAAGCCTCGACGGCCTCGCCGGCGAGCTGCGCGGTTGCGTCGGGATGAGCCAAATCGGCGACCACGGTATGAGCGCGCCGGCCCGTGGCGCGGACCTGTTCGGCGACGGCGTCGAGCTCGGATTGCGTTCGTGAGGCGATGACGACATCCGCACCTACTTCGGCGAATGCCAGCGCGATGGCCGCGCCGAGGCCGCGGCCGCCACCGGTGATGACGGCGACTTGGTCGTCGAGACGGAACCTGTCCAGGATCATTGCGGCCTTTCTTCCTTGAGTTGTCGGCCGAGCCGGCGGGACGCCCTGCCGTCTTGAGATGACGGCCTTTCTGAAACAGGTTCTAGTTTGTCATACGGGCTTGTAAATGTAACGCCGCGGACCCCGCTCAATCGGCGCTGTAGGGCGGGCCCAGGAAGCGTTGCAGCATGGCGCGTTCAGCGGCAGCGTCTTTGACGGGCCAGCACCACAGCGCCAAGAAGACACGGATGAGCCACTGAGCGGCGAGCGGATCGTCGTTGTCGGAATTCTCGAAGCCCAGCATTTCGGCCGCGAAGCCGGTGACGGCCGGGGAGCTGGTGATCCATGCGCTGACGGGAGTCGTATGCACGGACCGCATCAGCTGCGCCAGTGGATCCGATTGCAGGCGTTGCAGGGCGACGATGGTGGCGGTGACCACCCGATCGGGGCCCGTGAGGTCCTTGATGGCTTCGCGCGTCGTGTCGACGATACGGGCGGATTGGATAACGACGACGGCGTCGCGGATGGCCGCCTTGCCGCCGGCGTGCCGGTAGATCGTGGCGGGTGAGCAGTGCACCTTGGCCGCCAAGGCTTCGATGGTGAAAGCCTCGTATCCGTGGCGAGAAATGAGGTCGGCGGCCGCGGCGTAGATCCGTTCGGCGGCCTCGCTGCGGCGATCCCGTCCCACCAGCCAGTCGTCGGATGGCATCCGACCATGCTCCCCCGCACGGCGGCCCTCTGAAAGCCTTCTCGCAAGGTGAGAATTTTAGCCACTTTTTCTCGCACCAATCGGCAGGTGGCGCCGCGTAGCCGGTCGCGGCCCGCATCGGACCCGGCCGGCGTCGTCCCTCAACTTTGGCCCGCGCCGTTGACGCTGATCACGGGCGCATTCAGCCTGAAGCCATGACGGTCGTTCACGATCCGACCCAGTTCTTCGGCGCCGAGGCACTACAGGATCCCTATCCGCTGTATGACCGCATGCGCACCGAGGCGCCAGTGCATCGCATCGGTACTTCGGTGTTCTACGCGGTGTGCGGCTGGGACGCGGTGCTCGAGGCAGTCGAGCGGGTCGACGATTTTTCATCGAACCTCACCGCGACCATGGTCTACCACGACGACGGCACCGTGACCCCTTTCGACATGGCACCGCCCGGCGGTCCGGCTCACGCGTTGGCCACCGCCGATGGCCCGGTGCACGCTATGCACCGCAAAATCCTGCTGCCGCACCTATCGGCCAAGCGGGTGCGGATCATCGAGGAGTTCGCCGCCCAGACGGCGGACCGGCTATGGAACGAGAATCTGCGCGACGGTGATATCGAGTGGATGAGCGCCGTAGCCAACCGGCTTCCCATGATGGTGGTCGCCAGGCTGCTGGGCCTGCCCGACGACGATGTGGACGATCTCATTCGGCTCGGTTACGCCACCACCACACTGCTCGACGGGATCGTCACGCCGGCGCAACTCGAGGCGGCCGGCGCGGCGGCGTTCGAACTGTCCGCGTATGTCCTGGAACACTTCGAAAAGGCAAGCGCCACTGCCGAACACGGGCTGATCGGTGATCTGGCCGCGCGCTACGCCTCGGGCGAATTGGACCAGTTGCCGGCGCTGGGGATGATGCTCACCCTGTTCAGCGCGGCCGGTGAGTCGACCGCCTCGCTGCTGGGCAGCGCCGCGTGGATTCTCGCCGATCGCCCGGAGGTCCAACGGCAGGTCCGTGAAAATCCAGAATCGCTAGGCGCTTTCATCGAAGAGGTGCTGCGCTTCGAATCGCCGTTTCGTGGCCACTACCGGCACGTGTGGCGCGACACGACCCTGGCCGGGGTGCGGGTGCCCGCCGATTCGCACCTGCTGCTGATGTGGGGCGCGGCCAACCGCGATCCGGCACACTTCGAGGCGGCAAATGAATTCCGCCTCAACCGCAGTGGCGGCAAGGGCCACGTCACGTTCGGCAAGGGTGTGCACTTCTGTGTGGGAGCCGCGCTGGCCCGCCTGGAGGCCCGAATCGTGTTGCGCGGTCTGCTGAACCGCACCACCTGGATCCAGGCCGCCGACGTGGGCGAGTGGCTACCCAGCATCCTGGTCCGGCGTCGCGAGTGGCTACGGTTGGCCGTCCGGTGAGCGGGTCAGACCGAGCCGGTCAGAAACCGCGCCCGTCAGACCGCGAGTTCGACCACTCGGTCGTCCCCGCGGTCTCCGACGTAGACGTTCCCGTTCTTGTCCGTCGCGACCGACAGCGGCGTGTTGAGGCCGTTGAACGGCAGCGTGGTCGGGGCGATCCCGTTGGTCGCCAACTTCACCACCTGGTCGTTGTCATGTTCGGTGACGTAGACGTCGCCGGCGTTGTCCACCGCGATACCCCACGGCGCGGTAATGCCGGGGAACGGTAACTCCGTTTGTTGGTTCGATCCGGCGTCCAAGCGCACCACCCGGTTGTTGTCGGTGTCGGTGACGTAGACGTTGCCGGCGGAGTCGACCGCCACGCCATCGGGGTTCTTGAGGCCGTTGAACGGCAGGACGGTCTGGTTGTTGGACCCGGCCGCCAGCTTCACCACCCGGTTGTTACCCCGGTCGGCGACATACACGGCGCCCTGCGCGTCCACCGCCACACCCTCGGGGTAATTGAGCCCGGTGAACGGCAGCACGACCTGGTTGTTGGACCCGGCCGCCAACGCCACCACCCGGTTGTTGAAGTCCGAGACATACATCGTGCCGTTGCTGTCCACCGCTATGCCCTGGGGCTCGTACAGGCCGGTGAACGGTTGCACCGTCGGCGTCTTGGAGCCCTTGGTCAACGTCGCCACCCGGCCGAAAATGCCCTGGTTGGTGACGTAGACGGTGCCGGCCTTATCCACCGCCACCCCGCCCGGGGAAAGGCGGAAGTTGAGGCCGTCGAACGGCAGCACAATCTGTCCGGTGGCCTGCTTGGACGGCGACGAGGGACCCGACACCAGGTATCCGGCTGCGATGCTGACGGCGACGAGCAGCACCGCGGCAGCGCCAAGAATGCTCCACAGCTTGCGTCTGTTGCGGGGGCGGGACGGCTGGACCGCAAAGTCGGTCGAGCGGCGCCCCAGGTTAACCCCGGAACTCACCGATGCCGGGGGCCAGCTATCGACCGCGGGATTCGGTGGCAGCGGAGCAACCATGGTCTCGCTGCCGCTAAAGGCCCGTTGAGCGACCCCGAGCGCAGCGGCTTGCGAATTCCGCTGCTCGGCGCCCACGTAATTGGTCCACAGGTGGTCCCCGTTGTGGCCCTGCCGCAGAATCGAGGCCTCTTGGAGTTGCTCGGGTACGGTCAGCGCCTCGTGGGCAGCGACGGCCAGATCCCCGGCCGACAGATAACGCTCGCCCGGGTTCTTGGCCATGCCCCTGGCGATCACGTGGTCCAGGGCCAACGGCACCCGCCCGGGCCGCAACTGGCTGGGCCGCGGGGCAGGCTCCAGCAGATGCGCGGCAATCAGCCGTTCCACGCTGTCGGCCCGATACGGCGGCGCACCGGTCAAGCACTCGCCCAGCACGCAGGCCAGCGCGTAGATATCGGCCCGGTAGGTGACGTCATCGCCGGTGAACCGCTCCGGGGCCATGTAGTTGTACGTACCCACGGCGATCCCGCTCTGCGTCAGCCCCGGGTCGGCGGCGGCGCGGGCGATACCGAAATCGACCAGATAGGCGAAGTCATCGTTGGTGATCAAGATGTTTTCCGGTTTGACATCGCGGTGCGTCACGCCGTTGGCGTGCGCGGCGTCCAGCGCGGCGGCGATGTGGCGCACGATGACCACCGTCCGCGCCGGGGCGATCGGCCCATAGTGCGTCAAGATGGTGCGTAGCGAGGCGCCGTCGATCATGCGCATCTCCACAAAGAACTGCCCATCGATCTCGCCGTAGTCATGAATGGGCACAATGTGCGGCTCGGTCAGCCGGCCGGCGGTGTCGGCCTCGCGCTGCATCCGCGCGCGGAACACCGAATCGCCGGAGTATTGCGGCGAAATCAGCTTGAGCGCCACCACGCGGTGCTTGCGGGTGTCCTCGGCCTCATAGACCTCGCCCATCCCGCCGCGACCCAGCAATCGCATCAGCTGGTAGGGCCCGAACTGCGTCCCTACCCGCGAAATGGTGTTATTCACCGTCGAGGCTCCCTTCGCCGCGCAATAAACCCCACTGGCGCGATCGGCCGCGGAGCCCCCCGCGAGCAGTGTCACAGCGCCAAATCCGGTGGTTAACAAACGGTATGTCGCAGGGCGATGGGCCTCAATAGAAATACGCTTCTCACAGCTCATTCTGAATTACTCATAGCTGGCACTGATTTACCCAAAGGAGATAACGGCCCAAAGTCGTTCGTGCACTGAGGAATTCTGCTGCGGCGGTCAAGGCGCGTTGCCGCCGCGCTTCGCCGCACCGCGTCGGCCCGGCAACGTTTCTGGAACAGGTTCTAGTTTTCGGCGGCTCAAATTGCGGATCCGGGCATGTCCAGCGACGATGAGCAGGCAGATTCGCCGAACGTTAACCTTCATCCGGTTAACTTTCGTGGCCGCTTGATCCATGGTTCATCAGTATCGTGAGGATTTGAATTGAAGTTCAACCGATTTGGCGCCGCGCTGAGCCTGATGGCTACTGGTGCACTGTTGTTGTCGGCGTGTGGCAGCGACAACAACGCTTCCGGCGGAAGTGCGACACCGAGCGCGTCATCGGCAAACGTGAGCTGCGGCGGAAAGAAGAAGCTCAAGGCCAGCGGCTCGACGGCCCAGGAAAACGCGATGACCAGGTTCGTGAAGGCGTTCGAGCAGGCCTGTGGCGGTCAGACGCTGGACTACACGGGCATCGGGTCGGGCGACGGCATTAAGGAATTCACCGGCAACCAAACCGATTTCGGAGGTTCGGACTCACCGATGGTCCCGAGCGAGCGCACCGCCGCCCAGCAGCGGTGCGGCGGCTCGCCGGCCTGGCACCTGCCGGTGGTGTTCGGCCCCATCGCCATCTCCTACAGCGTCAAGGGTGTGACGTCGTTGATTCTCGACGGTCCGGTCGCGGCCAGGATCTTCAACGGCGGCATCACGATGTGGAACGATTCCGCGATCCAGGCGCTGAACCCGGGTGTCGCCCTGCCGGCCGAGGCGATTCATGTCATCTTCCGCAGCGACGACTCCGGGACCTCGGAGAATTTCCAGAGATACCTCGATACCGCTTCCAACAACGCGTGGGGCAAGGGCGCCGGACGGAAGTTCAACGGGGGCGTCGGAGAGGGGGCCATGGGCAACGATGGCACCGCGGCGGCCGTCAAGCGGACCGAAGGGGCCGTCACCTACAACGAATGGTCGTTCGCCCAGGAGCAGGGGCTGGGCATGGCCAAGATCATCACGTCGGCCGGGCCGGACCCGGTGGTGCTCAGCGCGGACTCGGTGGGGAAGACTGTTGAATCGGCCTACATCATCAGGCAGGGCAACGACCTCGTTCTCGACACGATCTCGTTCTACCGGCCGAATGAGGTCGGCTCCTATCCGATCGTGTTGGCGACGTATGAGATCGTCTGCTCGAAGTATCCCGATCCCCAGGTCGGTATCGCCGTGAAGGCGTTCCTGCAGAGCACCATCGGAGCGGGCCAGAATGGCTTGGCGGACAACGGATATATCCCCGTTCCGAACTCGTTCAAGCCGCGGTTGTCGGCCGCGGTTAGCGCCGTCGCGTAATCTGCGAAGGCATGACCCGATTGACGCCGGGCAGGCCGTTGGGTCGGGCCGGGGCCACCGCCGCACCACCAGCGATGAGTGCGCTGCGGGCGGGGCGGGGCGACCGACTGTTCCAGTTCATTGCCGGGGCTGCGAGTTCGACGATCGTGGTCGCGATCCTGCTGATCGCTGCGTTCCTGTTGATTCGCGCCGACCCGTCGTTGCGCGCGAACCACGCGAATTTCTTCACCAGTGCCGAATTCAATGCCAACGACGCTGACCAGCTGATGTTCGGTATCCGCGACTTGTTCACGGTGACCATGCT
Source organism: uncultured Actinomycetota bacterium (assembly GCA_963748885.1). Taxonomy (GTDB): domain Bacteria; phylum Actinomycetota; class Actinomycetes; order Mycobacteriales; family Mycobacteriaceae; genus Mycobacterium. Next base: position 19,202 of record CAVVLC010000014.1, on the reverse strand, counting down.
GAGTTCGATGAGCGCGCTGGTGCTGGCCGTGCCGATCGCGGTCGGGATAGCGGTCTTCCTCACGCAATATGCGCCGACGCGCCTTGCGCGTCCGTTCGGTGCGATGGTTGACCTCCTGGCCGCGGTCCCGTCGATTATTTTCGGGCTGTGGGGGATCTTCGTGCTGGCGCCCAAGCTGGAGCCGGTGGCGGCGTTCCTCAATCGCAACTGGGTTGGTTTCCGCTGTTCGCACAGGGCAACGTCTCCCTGGCCGGCGGCGGCACCATCTTCACGGCCGGCGTCGTGCTTTCGGTGATGATCCTGCCGATCATCACCTCGGTATCGAGGGAAGTTTTCCGGCAGACCCCGCATACGCACAAGGAAGCGGCGCAAGCACTGGGCGCCACCAAGTGGGAGGTGGTGCGGATGACCGTGCTGCCGTTCGGGCGTAGCGGCGTCATCGCGGCATCGATGCTGGGTTTGGGACGTGCGCTGGGCGAAACCGTGGCGGTGCTGATCATCCTGCGCGCGGCCGCGCGCCCGGGACATTGGTCGCTGTTCGACGGCGGTTACACGTTCGCTTCCAAGATCGCCTCGGCGGCGCCCGAATTCAGCGAGCCCCTGCCAACCGGAGCCTACATTTCCGCGGGGTTTGCCTTGTTCGTTCTTACGTTCATGGTCAATGCGGCTGCCCGCGTGATCTCGCGTGGGAAGGCCCACAGATGACCGTCGACACGCTCGACCGCCCGGTCAAAGCCGCGGTATTGGGTCCCCTCGGCTTTAGGCGTCGCATCAAAAATCACATCGCGACAATGTTTTTCGTCTCCTCGTTCCTAGTCGCGTTGGTGCCGCTGGCCTGGCTGCTGTCGGTGGTGATCGCCCGCGGCTGGTACGGCGTGACCCGGCGGGGTTGGTGGACCCACTCGCTGCGCGGCGTGCTGCCGCAGGAGTTCGGCGGCGGGGTCTACCACGCGCTGTACGGGACGTTGGCGCAGGCGGGGATGGCCGCGCTGCTGGCCGTTCCATTGGGCTTGCTGACCGCGGTGTTCCTGGTCGAATACGGTTCCGGCGGGTTGGCGCGGGTGACCACTTTCATGGTCGACGTGCTCGCGGGGGTGCCCTCGATCGTGGCGGCGTTGTTCATATTCAGCCTGTGGATCGTCACGCTGGGATTCGAGCAGAGCGCCTTCGCCGTGTCGCTGGCGCTGGTCTTGCTGATGTTGCCGGTGGTGGTGCGGGCCGGCGAGGAGGTGCTGCGGTTGGTGCCTCGCGAACTGCGGGAAGCTAGCTACGCGCTGGGTATTCCCAAATGGAAAACGATTGTGCGGATCGTCTTTCCGATCGCGACGCCCGGGATCGTGTCCGGCGTCTTGCAGGGCGTCGCGCGCGTCATCGGAGAGACCGCGCCAGTGCTGGTGCTGTGCGGGTACAGCCGCTCGATAAATTTCGACATCTTCGACGGCAACATGGCGTCGCTGCCGCTGCTGATCTACACGGAACTCAAGAATCCCGAGCACGCGGGGTCCCTGCGGATCTGGGGTGCGGCTCTGACGTTGATCATCGTGGTGATCGCGATAAACCTGCTGGCCGCGGTGTTCCGCTTCGTGGCAGCCCGACGGCGCCGGTAGCTACGACGTCGACGACGCTTTTGAGCTGGCCTTTTTGGCCGGCGCCTTTTTGGCGGGCGCCTTCTTCGCGGTGGTCTTCTTCGCCGGTGCGTTTCCGTCACCGGAGCGTGCCTTGACGCTGGCCTCCAGCTTGGCGAGCAGGTCGGAGACATCCTCGGTTTCGTCGAGCTCCTTGGGTTGGTCCTCGACGGTAAACGCTTCGCCGCCTTCGAGTTTGGCGTCCACCAGCTCTTGCAGCTGCTCCTGGTAGGTGTCGTGGTAGCGGTCCGGGTTGAAGTCGTCGGCCATCGACTCGACCACCTGCTCGGCCATCTTCAGCTCGGCCGGCTTGATCTCGACCTTCTTGTCCAGCACCGGGAAATCTGGATCGCGGATCTCGTCCGGCCACAGCAAGGTGTGCACCACCATCACCTCGCGCTTGCCGAAGTCCTTGACGCGCAACGCCGCTAGCCGGGTCTTGCTGCGCAGCGTGAAGTGCACGATCGCCATCCGGTCCGTCTCGGCGAGCGTCTTGGCAAGCAGCACATACGATTTAGACGACTTCGAATCTGGCTCCAGGAAATAGCTGCGGTCGTACAGCATCGGGTCGACCTCGCTGGCCGGGACGAACTCCAGCACCTCGATCTCGCGGCTGCGTTCCTCGGGCAGCGTGGCGATGTCGTCGTCGGTGATGATCACCATCTGGCCGTCGTCGGATTCGTAGGCCCGGGCCAGATCGGCGATATTCGACGACCTCGCCACACACCTCGCACACCCGCTTGTACCGGATGCGCCCGTTGTCCTTGGCGTGCACCTGATGGAACTTGATGTCGTGGTCCTGCGGTGGCGCTGTACACCTTGACCGGCACGTTGACGAGCCCGAAGGCGATCGAACCCTTCCAGATGGAGCGCATGCAGCCAGTATGCCCACTAGCCGCGCGGGCTGGGTAGGTCGGCGCCGGCGCGGGCGATGGTCAGCGCGGCCGACAGGCTCGCTGCCCGCAGGGCAGCGGAGAGCGCGTCGAGACCGATCCGGCGCAGGTCGGCTCGCCGGCCGGCGCCCAACAAGCCCGATTCCCACAGCGTGTCGAGCAGGCCGACCATGAACGCATCACCCGCGCCGACGGTGTCCACCACCCGAACGGGCCGGGCGGCCACCCGGGCCTCGCCGGCGGCGCAGTAGGCCAGCGAGCCCCGTTCGCCCATCGTCATGATCACGAGGGCAGGTCCGGACGCCTGCCAGGTCCGGGCGGTCCGTTCCGGTGGCTGGTTGGGATTGATCCAGCGCAGGTCCTCGTCGCTGACCTTGATGACGTCGCTGCGCTCGACCAGGTGCTCGATGCGTTCGCGGGCCGCGTCCCGGTCCGCGATCAGCGACGGACGCACATTGGGATCGAAGGTGACCGTGGCCGACACGCGGTAGGCGTCGAGCAGGGCCGCGACCGCCAAGCACCCCGGCTCGCGCACGACGGCGATCGATCCGGTGTGCACAAACAGCGGCGGCGGCACTTCGGGCGTGCCGGACAGTTGCCAGTCCAGGTCGAACGTGTAGCTGGCCGAGCCGTCCTCGGCGATCGTGGCCACCGCTGTCGGCGTCCGCGAACCCGAGATGCTTCCCGGAACAAGTTGTGCGCCAGAGGAGTTGACGTACTCGGTGATGCGCCGGCCGTTTGCGTCGTCGGCGATGTGGGTCAGGAAATCGATACCGCGGCCCAGCTTGGCCAGTCCGACGGCGACGTTGAGCGGGCTCCCTCCGACGTGCTCAACGCGTTCGCCCCGTCCGTCGAGGATGTCGATCAGGGCCTCACCGATTACCAGGCCTCGGCTCATTAGGCTCGCCGCCTTTCGTGCAGCAATGCCTCCAGGGTTGCCCGTGCCCCGCGGGCGTGCAATGAATCCAGCGCCCACCGGTAGGCCTCGACGAACCGGGGTTGCAGCGCCAGGTCTCCGAACAGCGTCGTGTTCTCGATGAAGGCGTTCGGCTGCGCGCGCTGCGAGCGCGCAGTTGCCATCAGCGACTCGGCCAGCTGGTCAACCACCTCGATGGGCTGGCCGCGCTCGTCGACTCCCTCGGCGTAGCGAGCCCAGCTGGCCACCGTCGCCGCGGCCAGCCGGACGGGCCCGCCGCTGGCCAGGTTGTCGCGGACCACCGGCAGCAGCCATTTCGGGATGCGATCCGACGAATAGGCGCACAGCCGCGCCACGGTGTCGCGCACACCGGGGTTGGCGAACCGCGCGATCAGCTCTCGGGAATACTCGACCAGATCGATTCCGGGCACCGGCGGCACCGTCGGAATCCCTTCGGAATCGAAATAGGCCAGCAGGAATTCGGCGAATAACTCATCACGCGCCGCGTCGTGCACCATGCGGTACCCGCACAGCCACGCGAAGTAGCACAGGCATTGGTGACCCGCGTTGAGCAGTCGCAGCTTCATCGACTCATACGGGCCCACATCATCGACCAGCAGCACACCCGCCTCGTCAAGCGGCGGCCTGCCGTCGGCGAAGTCGTCCTCGAGCACCCAGCTGGTGAACGACTCGGCCACCACCGGCCACTCGTCGGCGACACCGAAGTCGCGCTCCGCCGCGTCGACGATATCGGGGGTGGTGACCGGGGTGATGCGGTCCACCATCGAACACGGGAACCGGGTGTGTTCCGCGACCCAGCCGGCCAGATCCCGGTGCACGAGTTGGGCGTGGTCGATGACGGCTCGTCGCGCCACGAGGCCGTTGTGCTCGATGTTGTCGCACGACACGATGGTCGGCGCGCTGATGCCGCGGTCACGGCGCCTGGCCAGGGCCTCGACGATCAGGCCGAAGACGGAGCCGGCGGATCTGACCTGGTAGCCGCCCTCGGTGATAGTCATCGAGATGATCCGGGTCGCCGGCGCGGCCAGCAGCTCGATCGTCGACTCGGGGTCGTCCGGCGCGTAGCGGTAGTCGACGATCGAACCGATCACCCGCGCCTCCCGGCTGCCGTCGGGGTGCTCCAGGATCAGCGTGTACAGCCCGTCCTGGGCATTCAGGACATCCCTCATGCGGCGGTCGGCCGGCATCACTCCGATCCCGCAGATGCCCCACTCCCGCGCCAGGCCCCGCCGCAGCAACCTGTCGATGTACATGGCCTGATGCGCCCGGTGAAATCCGCCGACCCCGAAATGCGCGATGCCCACCCCGATGCCGTCACGGTCATAGCCCGGTGTCGGGATCGGCAAATTGCGCAGGGTGGCGTTGTTGAGCCGAACCACGCTCTCGACGGTACCGGGGCGCGCGCCGAACGAAGTACGTTGGCACCATGGGTGCCAGGCCTGCCAGGGCTGCCAGTGCTTCAGCGGCGCAGCTGGTGAAGCTGACCAACGCCGACAAGGTGCTGTACCCCGCAACCGGAACCACCAAGGAAGACGTCTTCGACTACTACACCGGCATCGCCGAGGTGATGCTGCCGCACATCGCCGGGCGCCCGGCAACCCGCAAACGCTGGCCCAACGGCGTCGAGGCGGCCTCGTTCTTCGAAAAGCAGCTGGCGTCGTCGGCGCCGGACTGGCTGGCGCGCGCCAGCGTGACCCACCGGTCCGGAACGACGACGTATCCGATCATCGACAGCCTCGACGCGCTGGCCTGGATCGGTCAGCAGGCGGCGCTGGAGGTGCACGTGCCGCAGTGGCGGTTCGTCGCCGAATGGACCCGAAGCGGGGCCGAGGAAGTCAAGCCCGGCCCGGCAACACGACTGGTGTTCGACCTGGACCCGGGCGACGGCGTGACGATGGCCCAGCTGGCCGAGGTTGCCCGCGCCGTGCGGGACCTGATCGCCGACATCGGGCTGACCACCTTCCCGCTCACCAGCGGCAGCAAGGGACTGCACCTCTACACACCGCTGGACGAGCCGGTCAGCAGCCGCGGCGCCACCGTGCTGGCCAAACGCGTTGCGCAGCAACTGGAAAAGGCGATGCCGCAAGCTCGTCACGTCGACCATGACCAAGAGCCTGCGGGCCGGCAAGGTGTTCCTGGACTGGAGCCAGAACAGCGGCTCGAAGACCACCATCGCGCCGTACTCGCTGCGCGGGCGCGAGCATCCGACTGTCGCGGCGCCGCGCAGCTGGGAAGAACTCGACGACCCCGCGCTGCGCCAGCTGCGCTACGACGAGGTGCTGGCCCGGGTCGCCCGCGACGGCGATCTGCTGGCGCCGCTGGACCCGCCTGGATGCGGCCGGCCCGGATCGGCTCACCAAGTACCGCAGCATGCGCGACGCGTCGAAGACGCCCGAGCCGGTTCCGAAAGCGGAACCAGCTACTGGGCAAGACAATACGTTCGTCATCCAGGAACACCACGCCCGCCGGCTGCACTACGATTTCCGGCTGGAACGCGACGGCGTGCTGGTGTCGTGGGCGGTGCCGAAGAACCTGCCGGAGACCACCTCGGTGAACCACCTGGCCGTGCACACCGAGGATCATCCGCTGGAATACGGCTCGTTCGAGGGCGTCATCCCCAAGGGCGAATACGGCGCCGGCAAGGTGGTCATCTGGGACTCCGGCACCTACGACACCGAGAAGTTCCGCGACGACGGTGACAAAGGGGAAGTGATCGTCAACCTGCACGGCAGCCGAATCTCCGGGCGCTACGCGCTGATTCAGACCAACGGCGACCAGTGGCTGGCGCACCGCATGAAGGATCAGCAGGTCTTCGAGTTCGGCGAGCTCGCCCCGATGCTGGCAACGCACGGCTCGGTGGCTGCGCTGAAGGCGGGGCAGTGGGCCTTCGAGGGCAAGTGGGACGGCTACCGGCTGCTGGTCGAGGCCGACCACGGCACCGTTCGGCTGCGATCCCGCAGCGGCCGCGACGTCACCAAGGAATACCCCCAATTCACCTCGCTGGCAGCCGATCTGGCCGATCACCATGTGGTGCTCGACGGCGAGGCCGTCGCGCTGAACAAGTCGGGCGTGCCCAGCTTCAACGAGATGCAGAACCGCGGCCGCGGCACCCACGTTGAGTTCTGGGCCTTCGACCTGCTCTACCTGGACGGCCGCTCGCTGCTGCGCGCCAAATACACCGACCGCCGCAAGCTGCTGGAAACCCTTTCCGGCGCAAGCGATCTCATCGTTCCGGACCTGCTGCCCGGCGACGGCGCCGAGGCGCTCGAGCACTCGGGTGCGCGCGGGCTGGGAGGGCGTGGTCGCCAAGAGGCGCGACTCCAGCTACCAGCCTGGCCGCCGCTCGGCGTCGTGGATCAAGGACAAACACTGGACCACCCAGGAAGTCGTCATCGGTGGCTGGCGAGCCGGCGAAGGTGGGCGCACCAGCGGCATCGGCTCGCTGCTGATGGGCATCCCCGGCGCCGGCGGGCTGCATTTCGCCGGCCGGGTCGGCACCGGCTTCACCGAACGCGATTTGGCCAACCTGAAGCGGACGCTGGCGCCGCTGCACACCGACCAATCTCCGTTCGACGCAAAGCTTTCCGCAGCCGACGCCAAGGGCGTGACGTTCGTCGAACCGGTGCTTGTCGGCGAGGTGCGGTACAGCGAATGGACCCCGGACAACCGGCTGCGCCAATCGAGTTGGCGCGGGCTTCGACCGGACAAGAAACCAAGTGAGGTGGTGCGCGAATGAAATGGGTTACCTATCAGGGGGCTAACGGCGAACGAACCGGCATACTGTCCGGCGACCTGATCCACGCCATGCCACCAGGGATTACGCTGCTGGACCTGATCGGGCGGGGCGCCGACGGGCTGCGCGAGGCCGGCGAGGAGGCGCTGAGTTCGCCCGCGGCCATCGTGCGGCTCGACGAGGTGACGCTGATGGCGCCGATCCCGCGGCCGCCGTCGATCCGCGATTCGCTGTGCTTCCTGGACCACATGCGCAACTGCCAGGCCGCAATGGGCGGCGGACGGGTACTCGCGGACACCTGGTACCGCATCCCGGCGTTCTACTTCGCCTGCCCGGCGACGGTGCTCGGCCCCTACGACGACGCCCCGATGGCGCCCGGAAGTGCTTGGCAGGACTTCGAATTGGAGATCGCCGCGGTGATCGGAACCAGCGGTAAGGACCTGACGGTCGAGGAGGCCGAACGGGCCATCATCGGCTACATGATCTTCAACGACTGGTCCGCGCGCGACCTGCAAATGCTGGAAGGCCAACTGGCGATCGGCCAGGCCAAGGGCAAGGACAGCGGCGTCACGCTGGGCCCCTACCTGGTCACCCCCGACGAACTCGAGGCCTTTCGCACGGACGGCAAGCTGAGCCTGCAGGTGACCGCGCTGGTCAACGACAAGGTGATCGGTTCGGGGTCCACCGCCCAGATGGATTGGAGCTTCGCCGAAATCATCTCGTATGCCTCGCGCGGGGTGACGCTGACACCCGGCGACGTCTTCGGCTCCGGCACCGTGCCCACCTGCACACTGGTCGAGCACCTCAGCCTCGCCGCGCTCGGAATCGTTCCCCGGCTGGCTGCGCGACGGCGACGTCGTCACGCTGCGGGTGCAGGGACTGGGGGAGACCCGCCAAACCGTTCGCGCCAGCGCCGCCCCGCACCCGCTGGCGGCCCGGCCTAACCCGAGGCCGCACCGGCCCCCGCGCGGGTGAACCGCGGCGCCCGCGCGAGTGCCCTACACCCGCGGGCTGCACGAGGTCGCCGAAAGGGTGTGGGCCTGGACGCTGCCGGACGGCGGCTATGGCTGGAGCAACGCCGGGTTGGTCGCCGGCGACGGCGCCTCGCTGCTGGTCGACACGCTTTTCGACCTGCCGTTGACCCGCGAGATGCTGGCCGCGATGAGGCCCATCACCGATCGGCGCGCCCATCACCGATGCGTTGATCACCCATTCCAACGGCGACCACACGCACGGCAACCAACTGCTTGACGCGTCGGTGCGGATCATCGCCGCCAAGGGCACGGCCGAGGAGATCGCGCACGGCATGGCACCGGAGATGCTGGCCATGACGCAGACCGGCAACCTCGGTCCCGTCGCGACACCGTATGCGCGAGACCGTTTCGGGCACTTCGACTTCAGCGGCATCACGCTGCGCAACGCCGACCAGACCTTCGACCGCGACCTCACCATCGACGTCGGCGGCCGGCGAGGTCAACCTGCTGAACCTGGGTCCGGCGCACACCGCCGCGGATTCGGTGGTGCATGTGCCCGACGCCGGGGTGCTGTTCGGCGGGGATCTGCTGTTCATCGGCTGCACGCCGATCGTGTGGGCCGGCCCGATCGCCAACTGGGTTGCGGCCTGCGACGCGATGATCGCGCTGGACGCGCCCACGGTGGTTCCCGGCCACGGTCCGGTCACCGATCCGGACGGGATCCGTTCCGTCCGTGGTTATCTCGTGCACCTCGCCGAGCAAGCCGACGCCGCCTACCGCAAGGGCCTGTCATGGTCGGAGGCCGCCGACACCATCGACCTCGGCGAGTACGCGACCTGGCTGGACGCCGAACGGGTCGTCGTCAACGTCTATCAGCGGTACCGCGAACTCGACCCCGACACCCCGCAACTGGAGGTGATGGCGTTGCTGGTGATGCAGGCCGAGTGGCTGGCCAAGCGGGGCTGAGAATTGGGTCATGATCTGAATAGATTCGGGTGTCATGGCAGATCGACGAGGTCTTCACCGCGCTGGATGCCGATCTGGACTGCGTGGACAAGTTGACCTTTCACGTGTAGTCCACCCCGGAAGGACTATGCGCCTGGAGCGCATGTCACGCGGACTGCGCGCCCCCAGCACCCGTTGATCAACCAGGTCGGCGCCAACGCCAGTGCAGAAGAGCTCGGCGGCACGCGCACCAGAGACACTTAAATTACGTCGGGGAGATCGATTAAGGCCGACTCGCAATCAGGAGCGCCGCCCGCTCATGGTTGCGTTGAGGAGCAGCTCCTCAATCAGACGCGGGCGGCTCGGCGCCGCCGGCACCACCGCCGCCTCCGCCGTCTCCGACGCCTCCGCCGCCTCCGCCACCACCCCCGGCGCCGCCGATGCCGCCGAGCCATCCACCGGTACCCCCGTGTCCCCCGGCACCGCCTGCCTCGGCAGGATTACCGCCGCCGGTTCCGCCGCTGCCGCTGGTCCCGCCGAGGCGGCCGACCCCGAGCCCACCACTGCCGCCCGCTGTCGCCGATGAATTGGCCTCGCTGCTGCCACCCATACCACCGGAGGTACCGCCAGCTGCGTCCGAACTGGCGCCGCCGGCAGCGCCGGCCCCGGAGTCGCCACCAGCCCCGCCGGCGCCTGCAGTGTCGTCGCCGGCGCTACCACCGACGATGCCGTCGCCACCACCGCCACCGCCACCCCCGCCCAGGTAGCCGCCACCACCACCACCGCCGCCGCCGGCGCCGCCGTTGCCGGCCAGCAGGCCGCCGTTGCCGCCGTCTCCTCCAGCGCCGCCTGCCGCCAGGGTTCCGCCGCCACCGCCGCCGCCATCACCGCCGTCACCGAACAGCCCGGCGTTGCCGCCGCGACCGCCGAGACCACCGCTTGCGGCGATGTCGGTGCCTCTGCCGCCCGCGCCGCCGCCACCACCGGTGCCCCCATCGCCGACCAGCCACCCCCCTCTGCCGCCAGCCCCCCCGGCGCCGCCACTACTCGCTTCGTGGTCGGTAAAACCGGTGTCAGCGCCTTGTCCGCCAGCCCCGCCGTTCCCGAACAGCCCCGCAGCCCCACCGGCACCCCCGTTGCCGCCGTTGCCGCCCAGCGATGACCCGGCCCCGCCGGCCGCGCCATTGCCGCCGGCCCCGTATAGCCAGCCGCCATGCCCGCCTGCCCCACCCGCGGCACCGGTTCCACCCGCGCCGCCGGCCCCGCCGACACCGATCAACCCCGCCGACCCACCCTTACCGCCGGCCACCCCGGCGTTGGCAGTTTCGGAATAGCCGGCGCCGCCGTTGCCATACAACCAGCCCCCCGCCCCACCATTTGGATTCGCCGCGGTCCCGTTGGCGCCACTACCGACCAACGGCCGGCTCGTGAATTCGACAAACCGTGCATTCGCCGCGCCGAGTACATCTTGCTGCATGATCCCCTGCAACGGCGACACATTCGCAGCCTCCGCGGCCCTGTACGTATTCAGGGCGGAGTTCAGCGCACGCACGAAGTCCTGATGAAATACCGCGGCCTCCGCGCTGAGCGTCTGGTACATCTGCCCGTAGTGCGAAAACGCCTGAGCAACCGCAGCTGACACTTCGTCGGCACCGGCGGCCATCAAGGCAGTCGTGGATGGCGTCGCTCCCGCGTGCGCAGAATTCACGCCCGCACCGATTGCGGCGAGGTCCCCCACCGCTGCTCTCATCAGCTCCGGAACCACTAGCAAATACGGCATGTTTGCCTACTTCCGATTAGAAGTCTTTGCGTGATCTTGACGATCGCGTCGCGGGCAAGCACAGATTAGCCCTGCCCCCCGCGTTAAGCGGCCAGTTCACAACTTTTCAGCCCAGGGGATGGCCAACCCGCGCGTGAGCGGCCCCGTGCCTCGGAAAGCCTCGGCGGACCGAAACCTGCCTGTCGAGTTAGACGTCGGCAATCGCCAGCCAGGCCTTGGGCCTCAATGACTTTGCAAACCCCAACGTAAACTTCGCCGGACAAAGCCAACCTGATAGAAGGACATTCGTCCGCTGCCAAATCTTCCAGGGAAATTACTTTATGAATCAAGCCTCGAGCCAATTCATAATGAGGAATTGTCATTCTTGTGGACCGGGATATTTCAGGCGATCTCCGATCCGGTCGTGGCGGCGGTGTTGTCCTCGCGAGCCGCTGGGGAGTCATACGCCAGGCGGATCCACTTGGATGATGCCACTTTGTTTGGTTTGCTGCCGGTCCAGATCGTCAGACATGCCCTGAGCACCGGGCTTCGATTAGCCCCTGATCGCCCGCACGAAGCTGATTGTGGCGGGCGGGCCCTGTGGCCCGGCATCACCCAGTCCCGGTAAGCCGGCAGCTGCGAAGAGGTCGGTGAGCTCGGACCTGATCGTCGTCCACCCGTTCTGTTGCAGGTGCGCGGCGACGTCGGTGTGCTCGCCCGGGTAGGTCAACGCCGGCGATGTCCAGGTCGAGTCCGTGCCGTCGCCAGCCCTCGCTCATCAGCCGGGCCTGTTCCTGCGCCGGCTCCGAAGATCTGTGATGGTGCCGAAGTCGGCGGAGAACCGGCTGCCCGAGGCGCTCAGCGAGATGACGTTGTCCAGCAAGCGAACTTCGGCCTCCGGGGGCAGAAAGCCGATGAGCACGCCCTCGGCGAGCCACGCGGTGGGCTGGGTGGGATCGAAGCCGGCCCCGCGCAGCGCGGCCGGCCAGTCCTCGCGCAGGTCAATGCCCACCGTGACGGTGCTCGGCGGCGGGAACGGCGCCGAGCTTCGACAATGTCGAGAGCTTGAACTCGATCACCTCGGGCTGGTCGATCTCGTAGACCACCGTGCCTGCCGGCCAGGACAGCCGGTACGGGCGGGCATCCAGTCCCGACGCGACGATCACCACCTGTCGGAGACCCTCGGCGGTGGCGTCGGCGAAGTATTCGTCGTAGAAGAGGGCGCGCGCGGCGAAGGTGTCGGTCATCCGGGGAAATCCCATGCTTTGCTCGAGATCACCGGAATCCAGTTCGCCGCTGGCCAGCCTGGTGAACACGTCCAGCCCGACGGCGCGGACCAGCGGCTCGGCGAACTCATCCGTGATCACCGGCTCCGGATGCCTGGTCGCGGCCGCCCGTGCCGCGGCGACCATGGTGGCAGTGGCTCCGACACTGCTGGCCAGGTCCCAGGTGTCACCCTCGCTTCGTGTCATGGTCACTCCTTTCTCTGTCGTCCGGACCCACGGTAGGCCGGATCCCTGGACATCCGCTGAGTCGCCTACGGTGCGGGTATGGCTGCCGTCGAACTGGAGGCGCTCGAAGACAACATCGCCTGCATCACCCTGAACCGCCCGGAGCGCCTGAACGCAATCGACGGATCGCTGATCGACGGCGTGGACGACGCGTTGGATGTGCTCGGCGGCGGCGACTTTCGGGCGGCGATCCTGACCGGTGCCGGCCGCGGATTCTGCGCCGGCGCCGACTTGAGCGGCAGCGGTCAGCCTTGGACCAAGGAGAAGCCTAGAACCAAACCGACCACCCCGGCATTCAAGATCAACTATGACGCCCAGGTCCGGCTGGCCGACCTGTTCACCCGCATCTACGAGCTGCCCATTCCGGTGATCGGCGCGATCAATGGTGTCGCCGTCGGCGGTGGGCTGGCGTTCGCGCTGGTCTGCGATATCCGGGTGGCATCCGAGCAGGCCCGGTTCGGGTCGGTGTTCATCAAGGCCGGCTTCTCGTCGATGGACATGGGCACCAGCTACCTGCTGCCGAAGATCGTCGGCGCCGGCGTGGCGCGCGAGCTCATGCTGACCGGCCGCATCATCGACGCGGCCGAGGCCTATCGGATCAAGCTGGTGCACGAGGTGGTGCCGGCCGATGACCTGACGCCGGCGGCCCTCAAGCTGGCCCGCTCGATCGCGGAGAACAACGCTTATGGTGTGTGGCAGACCAAGATTGGCCTCAATGCCGCGCTGGACGCACCCAGTCTGCGACATGCCATAGAGCTGGAGAATCGCACCCAGATCCTCAGTGGATTCACCAACAACCCGCTCGAGGCCGCCAAGGCCCACCAAGAAAAGCGGGCGCCAAAATGGGATCCCCTGTAACGCTTAGGTTCACCGCATATACCGCGCGCACAAGATACTCGACGTAACCGATCGCGAGACATTGGCGACGCTGGCCGACCGCCTTACCAGCGCCCTAACGGCACAACCTTTTTGCGGCAGCCGTCGAGTACCGCCCTTGCTATTCGAATCCCGTAGTTCGCTACGCAAACGTCGAGCCTGACTGCGAGAGCATTACTGAATTTCGCCAAAACCACTACGTAGCCAGCCCAGATCGCCTTCGCGCCAACAACTATGCGCCTACCATCGCGTCGCCGGGTTACGTAAAGGAGATGGCGATTTGTGCCGTGAGTCATGGCCGACCGCAAATCTCCGGGTTTCGCGGGCGGCGCGCGTCCGCACCTCTAATTTCCGCGCCGCGCTGGCATATTGGTCCGGCGGCGTCGCGCCGCTATGTTGATGGGAGTTCCCGATGTGGTCTTTTTCGGTCGCGGTACCGGAGGCTTTTTCCGCGGCGTCGGAGATCTCCCTGCACGAGCGCACGGTGGCCGGCCGGGAGCGCGCACTTGGCGCCGATCGCCCCGACACATTGACCGCGCGCGATGACCTCGCCGGCGGGGCGCACCGATGAGGCGCGAGTTAGCGCCGCCATCAAGCCATCAGCAGCGCGAGATCCGCTGTGATGCTTAGAATTTCGACATTACCTTCTCGGCGAACCGTTCAAGGTTGCGGATCTTTTTCTCCAGCGGCTCGGTGTCTGGTCCCTTGATGTAGGGATACCGGAAGCCCACGATGGCGTCGGTGACGCCTTTGTCCTCGAGGCGCTTGATGCCGTCTAGGGTGTAGGCGTCCATTGAGATCACGTGGATCTCGAATGGGCCGGTCTTGCCTTCTTCTGCGCGATACCCGTTGACGCGGGCGATGAGTCGGTCGAGTTCCTCGGGTTCGGTACCGCCGCCATGCATCCAGCCGTCCAGGCGCGCCGCGCGTCGCAGCGCGGCATCGGCGTGGCCGCCGACCAGGATCGGGATCGGCTGGGTCGGGGCCGGGGACATCTTGGTCTTCGGGATGTCGTAGAACTCGCCGTGGAACTCGAAGTACTCGCCCGTGGTGAGGCCTTGCACGATCTCGATGCACTCGTCCATCCGCTTGCCGCGCTTGGTGAATGGAAGCCCGATCAGCTCGTAGTCCTCCGGCCACGGGCTGGTGCCGACGCCGAGTCCCAGCCGGTTGCCGCTCAGCGCGGCCAGGGAACCCGCCTGCTTGGCCGTCAGCGCCGGATGCCGCACGGGCAGCTTGAGGACGAAGAAGTTGAACCGCAGGTTCGTCGTCACCGCGGCCAACGCCGCCGTCAGCACGAAGGTCTCGATGATCTCCTTGCCGTCCAGGAACTCGCGGTTGCCGTCGGGCGTGTACGGGTACTTGGGTCGGATTCGAAGGGGTAGGCGAGGCTGTCGGCGATCGTCATGCTGTGGTAGCCGGCCTCGTCGGCTGCCTTGGCCAACGGGATGTAGAAACTCGAGTCGGTCAATGACTCCGCGTAGCTGAACCGCATCTCATCCGCCTTCCTGGAACGGGCCGTTACTCGACACTAGAACGTGTTCTAATTCGGTCCGTATCCGGGTCCGCGCAACCGATTGGTCAGAGCTGGTTCTCGGGGCCGATGACCGCCCAGACCGTCTTGCCGGACGACGTGGCCGTGCTGCCCCACGCGCGGGACAACGCGTCGACGATCGCCAGGCCGGACACGTCGATGCCCTTCGCGGGGGCGGGCAGCCGCAGGGCCGGTGAGGTGCTGCAGTCGGACACAGCGATGGTTGCTGTCGCGCCGTCGGTTTCGATTCGCATCACCGGATCGCTTCCGGTGTGCTCCAGCACGTTTTCGATGAACACATTGACGACCACCAACGCGACCGGGATGAGCGCCGGTCGCGACCACGCGGTGAGCCACTCGCGGACCAGTCGGCGTGACTCCCGCAGGCTGGTCAGGTGGGCGGGCAGCCGGGCGTCGGCGTGCCGCACCGTGCGATTCGACAGCCGACTAATGGCCTTCATCGCGCCCTTCTCGGTCGCGTACACCGGCATGAAGCGGGTGACCCCAGCGCGTGCGATTGCTTCGCGGGTCGCGCGATTGGCGCAGACCAGCACGAGCGGAATGTCGGGCCGGGCGTCGGGCTGCCAGCGTGCGCTGATGAACGCCGACCACGCCGATTCCGCGGGGACCTGAAGTGCGTTGACGTCCACGATGACGGCGGACGGGTCGTCGAGCGTGGTCTTTGTGATGCTGTCGCGAAGCGCCGCCGTGCTGCTCGGCGTCAAGCACTCCCTCGACGGTGAGGATGGCCACCGACTGCTCGGTGCGCGCCGCCACGGCCAGTGAGCTGGGCGACTCGGCTATCGCACTCACCGGAGCGATCTCGTCGCGATCCGGCATGCCAGACCCATCCAATCGTCCGGTTCCATCTGCTGCTCCTCGAACTTCCACATGGCCGACTTCAAGATGCCGCCGTCATTGGCGGCCGGAACGCCTAACGCAACGCTTAACACATTCGATACGAGGGTAGGGGTCTCGACGCCGCCAAACAGCACGGGTTGACGGGACCGCACATCGGCCCGTGGCCGCGCAGCAAGGTTGACGCGAGTCGGGCAAACCCCTCGACTCCGCCCGTTCCAAGCATCGTCCGATACCACGCCGAACATGCCGTTCTCGTCCGCCTCGTCGTCTTTAACAGCGCGCAACACCCACAGCGGCTACCCACTTAATGCGTGGTCAACCTCGAGGGTGAGATAAAACCCAGCGTATCCGTATTACCCCAATGCCGACACCTGGCAAACCAAAAAGTATGGCCGGGCGGGGCGCGCAAAGCTCCAGGGTGCGCCGGGGCGCGCCAGGGTCCGTTCTAGGGTGCGGTCGGCGCCAGGTACGGCGGCGCGCCCACCCCGGCGACCGCGTGCGTGCCCCACGGGGTTTGTTCGACGATGCGCGCCGGCGCGCTGCGTTCGCCCACCGTCAGCGTCGCCGCCCGCGCCTGCTTGAGCGCGTCATCCGGCAAGGGCTGGCCAGGGAGGCAAAAACCGTCCCCTGCCAGTGGTAATGGCCGTCGATCGGGTCGATGTGCCCGGTGAGCCGGACCCGCACCGGGTGTCCCGTGCCGGCGATCGTCAGCGTCGCCGCGCCGTCGTAGATCTCGCTGGCTGTCGCTGGCGGACGACAGGTCGAACGCCGATGTCACCGGATGCGGCTGGGCGGGTTTGAGGTAGACGCGTTCGTTGAACACCTGCTGGCTGCTGCGGCGCACCTCGATGCGGGTGCCGGCGCTGCGCTTCAGCAGCCCGAGGCACTCGACGACGTAGCGCGCCTGCGCGGCGATATCGGGCCCGGTGATGAAGAAGTAGTTGGGGAAACCGTGCACGGCGACCCCGAGGAAGGGCTCCATGCCGTCCCGCCAGGCCTGCCGGATGGTCAGTCCGCCGGTGCCGACCAGCGCTCGACGTCGGGGGTGGCGAACCCGGTGCCGTAGATGATGGCGTCGGCGGGGTGATCGACGCCGTCGCTGGTGCGGATGCCCGACGGGGTCACGCCGTCGATCGCCGACCCCACCAGCGTGGGCCGCCCGCCGTGCGGCAGCGGCCGTCGGGCGCGGCGGCGCAGCCAGCGTTTGGCGCGCGGTGATCCGCATCGGCATCTCCGGGACGACCCGGCGCGGTGCGCAGCGCGAACACGGTGACCGAAGCCGCGGATTGCATCAGCTGTCCGGCATGTAGTGGCCGGCGGTGGCGTCGGCGCCGATCACCGCGATGTGTTTGCCGGCCGGATCGAAATCGGGGTCCCATCGCGCCGCGTGAAACGAGATTCCGCGAAAGTCGTTGCGCCCAGACAGCTCTGGTGTCCACGGAACGCACATCGGTCGGTGGGCCGCGATGACGACACCGGCCTCGAAGGTCTCCCCGGCGGCGGTTCGCAGCGGCCAGGTGTCGGTGCCGTCGTCGAACACCGCGGCGACGACTTCGTGGCCGGACTTGTCCAGGATCGTGAAGTCGGTGATGCCGGCGGCCAGCAGCGCGGCTGCGGCGCGCCGCCCGGCGGCTCCCGCGACCGATGACGAGTGCAGGCGTCACAGAAACTTGCAGCGCTTCCAGCTGCGGCGCGCGATCGGGCCCATCAGGCCCACCTCGGTCAAAAACGCCGCCAGCGGCGCGAAGCCGGCCACCTGAACCTCGTGCCGGATGCGGGCTGGCGCGCGCGGCCGCCCGGGCCCGCGCGGCGTCCAGGCCCGTTGCGGGCGTAGGGGACCGGGTTAGCTGAACAGGTAGCGGAAGAAGTAGCCGCCGACCCCGTTGATGTTGGCCATGAACCACCTGTTGAGCCGGGGCATGCGGCTCCACCCGCTTGCGCGCGCCGTCCCGGGCGAACTGGATGTGGCGGGCCTCTTCGGTGACGTGAATCCGCATGAGCCGCTGGACCATCGGCTGCAGTTCCGGGTCGTCCATCATCTGGCGCTGCAGCGAGTCGAAGATCTCTTCACCGATCAGCGCGGCCACCCACAGCATCGAGCCGCGCTGGAACGCCAGCGGAAGGGCGTTGATGACCATCCGGTGCAGCAGCCGCGGGCGCACCGGCTTGGCGCCGATGCGTTCGATGGCCTTGCCGAACATGATCATGTGCCGGGTCTCGTCGCCCAGCTCGGTGAGCTTGTAGTGCGTCGTCGGGCTGGTGGGGTCCTCGTGCATGATGGTGCGCAGCAACGATTGGTTGAGCATGTTCTCGAACCAGATGCCCGGCCGACAGGGTGTTGACCAGTTCCTGGCGGGACAGATCGATGCGCTGCTCGCGGGTCATCTCGTCCCACATCGGGGTGCCGTACAGCGACACCAGCCTGGGCGGCAGGTAGAACTTGTCCGGATCCAGCGGGGCGTCCCAGTCGATGTCGACGACGGGCTCGTAGGACTTTTTGACCGAGCCCTTGAGCAGACGCTCCGAGAACTCTTCACGACCGGGCCGACGCTGGGCTTCGACCGCAGTCGTCATCGCTGACGTCCCTTCATCGGGTGCTTCAGTCGATACCCATGGTACCGGGTACTTGGGGTACCGGCTAGATGTTCCGATCGCAGTCGGATTACCCGCGGTTGACCCTGGACGCACGTTGCGGGCAACTCGTAGCTCGGCATGGTGAGTCGGCGTATCCATGTCATCGGCATCGGCGCCGGGGACCCCGACTACGTGACCGTCGCAGGCGATCGAGGCGCTCAACGACACCGCAGGTCTTCTTCGCGATGGACAAGGGTGAGGCGAAGAACGACCTGGTCGCGCTGCGCCGCGAGATCTGCGAGCGGTTCATCCGCGAAGCCCGGCTATCGGTTCGTCGAGCTACCCGACCCGCAGCGGTCGTCCCGGACGGCGACTACCGGGAGGCGGTTGCGGACTGGCATGCCGCGCGGGCGCGGGTCTGGGCGAAGGCCATCCCGCCGAGCTAGCCCGACGGCGTGGGCGCGTTCCTGGCCTGGGGTGACCCCTCGCTGTACGACAGCACGCTGCGCATCCTCGATGCGGTCGCCCGCCGAGGTCGACATCGAGCTACGACGTCATCCCTGGTATCACCGCGATCCAGGCGCTGACCGCACGGCACCGCATCCCGCTCAACGACGTCGGCGAGCCCGTGCTCATCACCACCGGCAGGCAGCTGCGCGACGCACGGCCTGTCCGGCTCGGCCGTGGTCATGCTCGACGCGCGACTGCTCGTTTCAGGTGTGCCCGCCGGAGACCCGGATCTGGTGGGGCGCCTACCTGGGCACCGACGACGAGTTGCTGGTCGCCGGCACCGTCGGTGAGGTCGGGCGACGCATTGCGGCAGCTGCGGGCCGAGGCCCGAGCCCGGCACGGCTGGATCATGGACACCTACTTGCTGCGGGCTTAATGAAGGCCGACACGCCCAACGTGCGGTTAAGCCGAGCCTAAGTATTTGCAATTAGTGCCTCGGGTGTGGTCGAGGTCACGTTACGATCTGGTTC
>CAVVLC010000013.1:0-88226 GCA_963748885.1 uncultured Actinomycetota bacterium | reverse complement strand
CATCGCCCACGGCATGCCGCCACACATCGCCCAACTCGTCGCAGGCCACCGTGACATCAACACCACCATGGGATACAAGGCCGTCTACCCCGCTGGAAGTGATCAACGGCCACCGCGCCTTCATCACCCGCCGCCGCGCGCTGCGCCCCGGCGAGGAATACCGCACCCCCACCGACGCCGAATGGGCCGAGTTCGTCGGTCACTTCCAACGCCGCAAGCTCGCCATCGGCGACGCCGGCCGCTCCTATGACACTCCCTGCATCCACGAACACAGCTGTCTGCGCTGCCCGCTGCTACGCCCGGACCCGGCCGCTCGCGCCAGGCTGGAAGAGATCCGCGACAACCTCATAGCCCGCATCGCCGAAGCCCAATCACACCGCTGGTACGGCGAGGCCGAGGGGCTCAAGGTCAGCCTCGCCGGCGCCCACGCCAAACTGGCCGACATGGAACTCACTCCAGCGCCAGCCGCGCCAAAACCGCCGAATTGGGCATCCCCAGCTTCACCGCCACCGCCGGACGCACCACTGACCACCCAGGACACTGCAACCTGTTCTAACACAACAGAATACGAACTCAACAATCAAGATCAATTTAGTTCAGGAGAAGATGCCACCGACGCGGTGCTGCTGGCCAACATCGTGCGCACCGATCCCGGCGCGCACCGGCCGCTGCCCGCCGATACCGAGGCGGCCCAAGCGATCCGGGTGCTGCGCCCGCGCCCAGCAAGACGCGGTCTGGGCGCGCCAGCAGATCGGCAACCAGATCCGCGACCTGCTCAAAGACTTCTACCCGGGCGCTTTGGCCGCGTTCGCCGAACTGCCCGACGGCGGGTTGGCCCGCCGCGACGCCCGCACCATCCTGGCCGCCGCACCCACCCCAGCCCAGGCGGCGAAACTGACCCCGGCCCGGCTGCGCCGACTGCTGATCAAGGCCGGCCGCAAACGCTACCTCGACCGCGACATCGCCCGCCTGCGCGAGGTCTTCACCGACACCTACCTGCATCAACCCCCGCTGGTGGAGAACGCGATGGGCATCCACCTCGCCGCGCTGCTGGGCCAGTTCGAGGCCGCCTGCACCGCCGCCGACGATCTCGCCGAGGCGGCGATCGCCCATTTTGAGCAACACCCGGACGCCGAGATCATCACCAGCTTCCCCGGCCTGGGGAAGCTCGCCGGCGCCCGGGTGCTCGCCGAGATCGGTGACGACCGCTCCCGCTTCGCTGACGCCCGCGGACTGAAAGCCTTCGCCGGATCCGCCCCGATCACCCGCGCCAGCGGCAAGAAAACCGTTGTACTGCACCGGCATATCAAGAATCGACGGCTGGCCGCCGTCGGCCCGATCTGGGCCCTGGCATCGCTGCGCGCCTCGCCCGGCAGCACGCCGCCACTACGACACCCGCCGCGCCGCCGGAGACTGGAACCACCAAGCCCAACGACACCTGTTCAACAAATTCCTCGGCCAACTCCACCACTGCCTGCACACCGGCCAGCGCTACGACGAACACTTGGCGTTCCCACCTCCTCTCCACACTCGCGGCTTGACTTTTAACTTCGTGAGATGTCTTTCCTAAGTCCCGCTAAGCCGTGCTCACGCTATCGTTTCGGGAACCGCCGACCATGGCCACCACCATCACAGCGGGCACATCGCCACGGTTGTGCCAGCGATGCCGGGTCCCGTTCTGGATGTTGACATCGCCTGCGCGCAGTGTCGTTTCGGCACCGTCGTCGAGTTCGAGGACGATCTCGCCCGACAGCATGATCTCCATGTCGACGGTGTCGGTGGTGTGCATACCAGGGCTATCCATCTCGTTGACCGCCATGATGCCCGGCAGTCTGGTCTTCGAACTCTTCCAGGGCCGCTTGCTAGTCCAGCTCCTGCGGCAGATCCGCGTCACCGTTATCGGGAGGGACCGTCAGGATGAAGAACGGAACCCGCCCTTTCCGGTATTCGACGCCGACAACCATCTGTACGAAACGCAGGACGCCTTCACCCGACACTTGCCCGCGAAGTACGACGGGCTGTTCACGTACGTCCAGGTCAACGGGCGCACCAAGATCGCCGTCGACAACGTGATCATTGACTACATCCCCAACCCCAAGTTCGACGTCGTCGCCCGCCCTGGAGCTTTCGCCGAGTACTTCTCCGGCAACAATCCCGAGGGCAAGTCGCTGCGGGAGTTGGCCGGCAAGCCGATGCGCACCGGAGAGGAATACCGCACCGCCGAGCCGCGTCTTCGGTTGCTCGAAGAACTCGGACTCGATGCGGCGCTGATGTTCCCGACCCTGGCCAGCCTGCTCGAGGTCCGCCTTGCCGACGACCCCGATCTGACCTGCACGGTCATCCACGCATTCAACGAATGGCTCTACGACGAGTGGACGGTCAACTATCGCGACAGGATCTTCGCCACCCCGATCGGGAACCCGTCCATCCCAGAGCGCGGGGTAGCCGAGCTGGACTGGCTGCTCGACCGCGGCGCGAAAGTGGTGTTGATGCGGCCAAGCGTCAAGCCTGCTCGTTTCGGCGCATCGCTAACGGCGGTGGGAGTAGCTCCCTGCCTGGCCGTCCCGCCGACGCCGTGTCGTGGTAGTCGTCCGGGTCAAGGTGGTAGGACGGAGACATGACGAGTCCTCCGCATCAGGCGCAGTACGACCAACGTGGTGACGGCTGGCCGCCGAGGGACATGTCCGCTCCACTGACCGACATGTCCGCTTCACCGACCGAGGAGTACCCGGCGGGTCCGACGGTGCGACGGTTCCGCTTTGGCGATCCGCTGTCGATCGTCCTGGTCGTCGTCATCGTGGTGGCCCTGGTCGTCAGCGGCCTTCTGGGCGCCGAGCTGTACGCGCGGCACCGCGCTGACAATGCCGTCGCGGCGGCCACCGAGTGCGTGGTGCAGGACAAAGCGAGCGTGTCGTTCGGGGCCGGCCCGTTTCTGCTGCAACACATGACCCGCCACTACGGCAACATCTCAATCACGACTGCGGGCAACCAGATCCGCGATGCCAAGGGCATGAAGGCCCAGGTGAGTATCAACGACGTGCGGCTGCAGAACACTGCCAACTCAAAGGGCACGATCGGGGCGTTGGACGCCACGATCACCTGGCCGTCGGACGGCATCAAGCAGACCGTTCAGAACTCGATCCCGTTGTTGGGCAGCTTCCTCGACGGCGTCAAGACCAATCCGTCCGACGGCACGATCCAGCTGGAGGGCGGCATCCTGGGCAGCATTACCGCCAAACCGCACGTCGTGAACAACGGAATCGAGCTGCAGGTCGTTAACCTCCACGGACTAGGCCTAACGCTGCCCAGCGAGGCGGTGCAGCCCGCGTTGGACGCGTTTTCCAACGAGCTGACCAATAGCTACCCGCTCGGCATCCATCCCGACAGCGTGCAGGTCACGGATAGCGGTGTGGTGGCCCACTTTTCGACGCGCAGCGCATCCATCCCGCAGGACAACCGCTGCTTCGGGAATCTGTAAGCCGCTTGCCCAGCTCAACACTTGGGGGCAAATCGGCCGCGCTCAACCAGGGCTCAATCTGATTCACGGAAGCGCCTCATACCCAGTGCCTTGTCTATTCAGCGGCCTCGCCGGTGTTGCCGCTGGCGTGGGCTAGGTCGGCCAGCCGTTCGTAGGACAGGGACAGGTCGCGGCGGTAGATGGGGTTGTCGGGGGACAGCGCGACCAGGTCCTCGCGGATGGCCAGGGCCTGCCGGCGCAGGAGTTCGGCCTCGCCGCTGTTACCGCTGTCGCGGGCCAGTTCGGCCAGCCCTTCGTAGGTAATAGAGAGGTCGCGGCGGTAGTCGGGGTTGTCGGGGGCTAGGTCGGCCAGCCGTTCGTAGGTGATGCAGAGGTCGCGGCGGTAGTCGGGGTTGTCGGGGGCCAGGGTGACCAGGTCCTCGCGGATGGCCAGGGCCTCCCGGTTCAGGCGTTCGGCCTCGACGCTGTTACCGCTGGCGCGGGCCAGGTCGGCCAGCCGTTCGTAGGTGATGGAGAGGTCGCGGTGGTAGTCGGGGTTGTCGGGGTCCAGCGCGACCAGGTCGTCGCGGATGGCCAGGGCCTGCCGGTTCAGGCGTTCGGCCTCGACGCTGTTACCGCTGGCGCGGGCCAGGTCGGCCAGCTGTTCGTAGGACAGGGACAGGTCGCGGCGGTAGTCGGGGTTGTCGGGGTCCAGCGCGACCAGGTCGTCGCGGATGGTCAGCGCCTGCCGGTGCAGGAGTTCGGCCTTGCCGCTGTTGCCGCTGGCGCGGGCCAGGTCGGCCAGCCGTGCGTAGGACAGGGACAGGTCGCGGCGGTAGTCGGGGTTGTCGGGGGCCAGCGCGACCAGGTCCTCGGCGATGGTCAGGGCCTGCCGGTGCAGCCGTTCGGCCTCGCCGCTGTTACCGCTGTCGCGGGCCAGGTCGGCCAGCCTGCCGTAGGACAGGGACAGGTCGCGGCGGTAGACGGGGTTGTCGGGGGCCAGCGCGACCAGGTCCTCGCGGATGGTCAGGGCCTGCCGGTGCAGGTGCTCGGCCTCGCCGCTGTCACCGTAGTCGCGGGCGAGGTCGGCCAGCCTGCCGTAGGACAGGGACAGGTCGCGGCGGTAGACGGGGTTGTCGGGGGCCAGCGCGACCAGGTCCTCGGCGATGGTCAGGGCCTGCCGGTGCAGGTGTTCGGCCTCGCCGCTGTCACCGTAGTCGCGGGCGAGGTCGGCCAGCCTGCCGTAGGACAGGGACAGGCCGCGGAGGTAGTCGGGGTTGTCGGGGGCCAGCGCGACCAGGTCCTCGGCGATGGTCAGGGCCTGCCGGTGCAGGTGCTCGGCCTCGCCGCTGTCACCGTAGTCGCGGGCGAGGTCGGCCAGCCTGCCGTAGGACAGGGACAGGCCGCGGCGGTAGTCGGGGTTGTCGGGGGCCAGCGCGACCAGGTCCTCGGCGATGGCCAGGGCCTGGCGGTGCAGGTGTTCGGCCTCGCCGTTGCCGCTGGCGCTGGCCAGCTCGGCCAGCCTGCCGTAAGACAGGGACAGGTCGCGGCGGTAGACGGGGTTGTCGGGGTCCAGCGCGACCAGGTCCTCGGCGATGGTCAGGGCCTGCCGGTGCAGGCGTTCGGCCTCGGCGCTGTTGCCGTTGGCGCTGGCCAGGTCGGCGAGCCTGCCGCAGGACAGGGACAGGTCGCGGCGGTAGACGGGGTTGTCGGGGTCCAGCGCGACCAGGTCCTCGGCGATGGTCAGGGCCTGCCGGTGCAGGTGTTCGGCCTCGGCGCTGTTGCCGTTGGCGCTGGCCAGGTCGGCGAGCCTGCCGCAGGACAGGGACAGGTCGCGGCGGTAGACGGGGTTGTCGGGGGCCAGCGCGACCAGGTCCTCGGCGATGGTCAGGGCCTGCCGGTGCAGGTGTTCGGCCTCGTCGCTGTTGCCGCTGGCGCGGGCCAGGTCGGCCAGCCTGCCGCAGGAGAAGGACAGGCCGCGGCGGTAGACGGGGTTGTCGGGGGCCAGCGCGACCAGGTCCTCGGCGATGGGCCCGGCGAAGAGGCGGGCGGCGCTGACGGCCAGGGCGGCGCGTGCCGGCCGGTCGACGGTTCCGCTGGCCTGCTGCGCGGCGCGGCACACGAGCGTGTAATGGGCTGCCCCGGCCACCGCCGCTGTCAGGGCCCGCATGGCTGGGTCGGAGGCAGCAAGTCGAGTGAGGACCTCGAGGGCGCGTTCGAGCTGGCCGTCCGATGCGCAGTCGAACACGGCTGTGAGCAGCTGTCGACCGACTCCGTCTTGCTCGCCGAGAACGTTGCTGATCAGGGCCTCTCCGAGACGGTCGGGCCGCAGCGGGTTCAGGCGCCCCGAACCGTCGTACAGCCCGGCGACCCAGTTCCTGGTGGATGCCCGTATCGGCGAGAGGTCGGCGCCGCCGCCGTGCACGAGGGTCATCAAGGAATCTGCGTCCTCGTCGGTGTCTGCCCCGCACAGGGTGGCCAGCGCGACTGTGAGCCGCATCTGCTCGACCGTGAGACCGTCGGGTGCGGTTTGCCGCCAGTACCGTTGTTCGTGGTCGAGGATCCGCTCAACCGGGTCACGCCCGGGGCGATCCGTTGTGGTCTCGGCGGCCAGTGCGCAGTCGACCGCCTCGAACAAGACGTCTAGTGCTGTGGCGTAGCGCGGGTCTGGCAGGGGTGGCAGGGTTGGCAGGGGTGGCTGGGGCGGCATCCCCGCCGTCGGCGGCGCAGCGCCGTAACCGGCCGACGCCACCCGTTGAATGTCAGAAAGCCCAAGCATCTCGGACCGGCCGAGGACCGCGATGGGTTGAGGTCGTCCATCTTGGGGGCCACCGGCATCCCCGCTCTTACTAAAACCGTGGCACCCATCGTGCGGCTTTGCCGTCAGCTCCAGAAGTCGCCGTGGTGCGCATCTTCGAATACCCGCCCAAACCTCGGCAAGGGGTGGGCGTTAGGCCGCCAACGCCCACACATCGTTCATCACCGGGGCGTTCTCGATCAGCGTACGTCCAAGTCCCCCTTAACTTTCAGGTGGTTATCTCGGCATCGCCTCGCTGCAGAGTGAGGATGGGGGCGTCGAGGTGCGGCCGGTAGTCACGCAAGCCCGTGATCACCACGCGGGTCGGTGTAAGGATGAGAAACATCGTGCGTGGCACGCCTGTATGAGGCTTTCCGTTCACGGTTAGGTGTGGCCGCCAGAACGGTGAGTCGTCGCGACCAAAAGCTAGGACTCCCTGGCCCGCAACACCGACCTCGCGTCGCGCGCTAGCACGTCAGCCGAGTTATGGAGTCCCAAGGCCCCGGATCCAGTTTGACCGGAGTCCCCATGCCGGTGGAGGTGCCGTGTGCGACGCCGTCGTTACCAACCGTTCCCGTGAAGTGGACGTACGCCTTGGAGCCGGACCAGTTGATCGTGAAATCGACAGTGCGGCCGTTGATGCCGCCGGTGATGTTGCCCTGCGAGGTGCCTTGCGGGGTCCGGACAAGCGCCGTCGGCCCGAGCGACGCCCCGCTCGCGTCGACTGTCACGTCGTAGCCGGTGGAGTGGTGGAGATCCAGGTGAGCGCCGGGTACGGTGCAGTTCGCATTGGCGTGTGCGGTTGGTAGCGCGAGGAATCCACCCGAAGCGACCGCGGCTGCCGCGACGCCGAGTGTCGAGCCGATCAGCTTCTTACTGGGCCTAGCCATTTGGCGGCGGTCCATCATTCGTGCACATTTGCTTGTCCGGAAACCCCACACACGTCGGTGGCAGCGGCTGATTTGGGCCATAGCCGCCGGCGGCGTTCGGCACGACGTGCAACCACCCGCCGTCCTGGCACAGGAAGACGTCACCACCCCAACCGCCAGGCCGGACGGTGCCGTTAAAGCACGAGTCGGCGTGCGCCACCGCTGGGACGCTGAGAAGCACCGAGACGATCACGGACGACACCCCGACTACGACCGCCTCATAACACATTGATGCTAGTCCCAAGCGGACGTGCCCAGTGCTCTGAATCGCAGAGCGGCAGGGACGGGCACCGACCTCGAAGTCCTGCACCCGAAGCGCTTAGCGAGTGACGTCTACCCGCGTGCCGGTCTCTTGGTCGAGGCCGAAGACCTGCACGGAAGCTGACTTTCCCTTCAGGGCATGGTGCCGCCGACCGGCTCAGATATCGGCGCGGCAATCTTGTCCTGTGCCGGTGTCAGCTCACGAAGGCGTCGGCGCCCGGACTCAATTCGGCCAGGTTATTGCAGCCCGTACAGAAAGGTTCATCGGATGATCAAGCAAGTTCTCGGAGTTTCTGTTGTGTCATTCGCGGTCGCCGTGGGTATTACGGTGACCGCGGCCCCGGTGGCCGTGGCGGACACCTACTGCGGCAAGTCCAGCCGCGGGGCGTCGGTTTACGCCGGCAATTCGGACACCTCGTGCGAATTCGCCTTGAGCACTGCCGAGGCTTATCACGCCGTTGGAAACGGCTCGCATCCGTTCAGCGTCTACAGTCCGGTTACCGGCTTGACTTACTCCATGACGTGTACCGTCGCCGGCTCGGTATGCCAGGGTGGCAACAATGCCCTCGTCTACTTGCGCTAGCCATCGCCCGCCTTAGCGCAGAATCTGCAACGGAAGCAATCCCTTTCGCATCTTCCGACGGCTTTGCGCTCGTCAACCGGGTTGGAATGTCAAGGGGGCAACCGACGTAGGCTCATGTCGTGACCACGCCGCCAACGCGGGATATCCTCCGCAGCTTGCCCTTGGCAGATGCGATCCTCGAGTCGCATCGCCAGTGCGCCCACGGCGACGACGCCGGCTACGCCGCTTACAAGGCACACGTGTACCGCGTCGTCAACTTCGCCCGTGCGCTCGCTCCACAGGGACCCGACTGCGACGACAAGCTCGCAATCGCCGCAGCTTTTCATGACCTGGCTGCGTTCGACACCCTCGACTATCTAGTGCCGTCGATCGAGGCGCAGGACGCATGGCTGCAAGAGACCGGTCGGCAGAATTGGTCTGACGAGCTGGCGCTCATTGTTGCCGAACATCATCGGCTTTCCAGATACGGCCCCACCCGGCCCCACGCACCGCTGGTGGAGGCCTTTCGGCGGGCCGACCTCGTCGACGTCAGCCAGGGTCTGATCCGATTCGGTATCCCGAATTCCTACGTTAAGGAAGTACGCGCCGCTTTCGACGCCAGCGCCTTCTTCAAACGCGTCATCCCTTCAGGCGTCTGGCGGGCAGTCCGCAAGTTCGAGCAGCCCGGGTTTGTGCGTCCCAACAACGCATTGCTCCGCTCCGGCCACGCAGGCGCCGATCGCTGAGGCCTCACTTGGCCTTGCAGAGATAGGAAACACCTAACCAAAACAAAGCGTCGCGCAAGTTTGCGCGAGCAGCCTAATAAGCACGCTGAATAGAACAGGCGTAGCAAGGCGGTTCCGATGTCCCCAATAGTTCTCGATAGTGTGGTCGCGTCAAGGCGGGCTAACTGTGGCGCCCGAAGGGTGGGGATAGTTGGCCTGGCGGTCCTGGCGGCCGTCGGCATGGGTGCCAACCCTGTTGCGAACGCTGCCCCGGTGCTACCGGGATGCCCCCAGGGGCCCGCGACGGGGCCGGGGTGCGGTTCGCGTGCGTTCCTCACAGATATCAGTGCGGCTGGCTTCGGGGATAGCAACGGTAACCAGGTGGCGCTGGACCAGGGCCTGGATATCTGTGGCCTGATGGACGCCGGCCTCAGTCGGCAGAACATGGTGAGTCAGTTCGCGGCGATGAACCCGGCGCTGGGTCCAGGCGGGGCGGCGCAGGTCGTCGGAATCGCTATCCGTGACCTTTGCCCGTGGCACAGCTAGGGGCTCGGCGGGGCCACATTGGGTGACGGCAGCAACGCGGGCGGTCTTGTCGAGGGCCGACGACGGCTGGTCTTCGCTGGTTTTCTGACCGTGATTACCCGCAAACACGTCGGCCGCCTCTGAATCAGGTCGGCCGGCCTAATCGGCGACTCAATCCGTGAACAGTTCCGTTAGCGCGCGATCCAGGTCAACTCGTGGATCGGCGGATCCAGCACTGAAATACCAAGAGCTGCAACCCCGCCGGGCAGACGGTATGCATTCATTTCGTGCGGCATCGCCGCGGCCAAGTGCGAAAACTACGGAGCTTAGCAGGTGCGCGCGCGGTTTCGCTGCGGTTCAAAAAATGTTCTGGCAAACGTTTAGCGAGGCACCGCCGGGGGGAATTAGGGGGGCCGGATCCAACGATCCACTCTGTCGTGCTTGCGGTTCTACCTACATGGAGGTGCGAGATGGCGTTTGTGTTTGTGCGTCCGGGCGTGATAGCTCAGGCGGCGTCGGATTTGGTCGGGGTTGGTTGGGCGCTGGACGAGGCACACACCGCGGCGGCGACTCCGACGACGGCGGTGGCGGCCGCTGCTGCTGATGAGGTGTCGGCGGCGATCGCGACGTTTTTCGCTGGTTATGGGCGGAAATATCAAACTGCGGCCGCGCAGCTGAGGGCGCTGTACGCGGAGTTTGCCCGGTCGGTGGATGCGGCGGGGGCGTCCTATGGGGCAGCGGAGGCGGCTAATGCGTCGCCCCTGCAGCAGCTGGCTGACGAGCTGGCGGTTTTCTCGCCGGTCAAGGATCTGACGGGGCGCCCGTTGTTCGGTGATGGCACTGACGCGGCGGCGGGTACGGGGCTGGCCGGTGGTAACGGCGGGTGGATTTTCGGCAGCGGCGGTAACGGTGGGTCGGGCACGAACGGCAGCAATGGCGGGGCTGGTGGAGCCGGCGGGTCGGCTGGCCTGTGGGGTCATGGTGGTAGCGGGGGTGCGGGCGGAAACGCCACCGCGAACGGCGGTGCAGGCGGGGCCGGCGGGGCCGGTGGATCCAATGGGTTGATCGGTGGCGGTAGTGGCGGCGTGGGTGGTGTCGGCGGTAATGGTCTGGCTGGCGGTAGCGGTCAGGCTGGCGGTAGTGGCGGGGCGGGTGGTGCCGGTGGCGCTAACCAGCAATTGCTCTCGGTGAGTGGCGCCGCCGGAGCTGGCGGGGCTGGTGGGACCGGCGGGGCTGGCGGCGGTGGCGCTTCTGGAACGGGCGCTTCTGCGGGTGTGGCCGGGGCTGGTACCGCTGGTTCGGTAGGTGGGGCCGGCGGCGCCGGCGGGGCTGGTGGTGCTAACGATGCGCTGCTGGGCGGGACGGCTGGTAGCGGCGGACTCGGCGGCAGCGGCGCCACCGGCGGCACAGGTGGCAGCGGTGGGTCCGGGATTGGCTTGGGTGCCGTCGGTGGTAGCGGCGGTTCTGGTGGGGCTGGCGGCGACGCTGGCGCAGGTGGGGCCGCCGGGTCCGCGGGATTAGCGGGACAGGCTGGCGTCGCCGGCCACGCGGGTACCGGTGGTACGGGCGGTGCCGGCGGTGCCGGCGGCGCTGGTGACACCGGCACCGCTGCTAGTAAGAGCGGCGCGGTCGGTGGTAGCGGGTTTGCTGGCGGGGCCGGCGGCACCGGTGGTGTCGGCGGTCACAGCAGCAGCGGGGGTACGAACGGTAGCGGCGGTACCGGAGGCAACGGCGGTGGCGCCGGTAACGGTGGGCTCGGCGGTTCTGGTGTCGGCGCAGGTGTGGCCGGGGGTACCGGCGGGGCTGGTGGTACCGGGGGCAACGCGGGCGCGGGTGGGGCCGCGGGCACTGGCGGCACCGGGGGTGCTGCCGGTGATGCCGGGAAGGGGGGTGCTGGCGGTACTGGGGGCACCGGTGGGGATGGCGACACAGGCGCGAACGGAAAATCTGGTGGGGCCGGCGGCACCGGCTTTGCTGGAGGCGCAGGGGGCGCTGGTGGCGCCGGTGGTGGGAGCTTTACCGGGGGCACCAACGGCACCGGCGGTCAAGGCGGCGACGGCGGCACGGCGGGTAACGGCGGTACCGGCGCCGGCGGAGGCGTGGCGACGATCGGTGGGAACGGAGGCACCGGTGGGGCCGGCGGCGCGGGTGGCGTCGGCGGCGACAGCGGTATCGGTGGCACCGGCGGTGGCGCCGGCGATGGGGGTCATGGTGGTGGCGGTGGTACCGGCGGACAAGCCGGTACGGGCGGAGCTCTCGCGGCCGGTGGCACGGGTGGTACCGGCGGTGTCGGCGGCGCAGGCGGGGCGGGCGGCGACGCATTCGGCGGCGGGAAAGCCGGGGCGGGCGGCATCGGCGGCAACGCCGGTGGCGGCGGTTTGGGGGGCCAGCCCGGCACTGGGAGCAGCATCTACGGCACGAGTGGTGGCGGCGGCAACGGCGGCGGGGGCGGGGCGGGCGGCGATGCCACCGGCGGCGGAAATGCCGGGGCCGGCGGCACCGGCGGCGTGGGCGGGCTCGGCGCCGATGGAAGTGGCGGAGGTAAGGGGGCGGCCGGTGGCGGCGGCATCGGCGGCGCCGGCGGGGACGGTGGCGCCGCAACGTTCGGCGGCGCGGGTGGTAACGGTGGTAAGGGTGGTCACGGCGGCGACGGCGGCGACGGCGGCGCGGGCGCGCCGGATGGCTCGGGTGCAAGTGGCGGAGGGGGCGGCACCGGTGGCACCGGCCCTAACGGCGCCGACGGCAGCCACGGCGCCGACGGTGACCCCGGCGCGGACGGCAGTACCGGATAAATTCCCGCACCGAGCGTGACAGGCCCTACGCCAGAATCCACCGTCCTCGGCGACGGTGGATTCTGGCGATCGGGGAGATTCCGGAGGATCGGCTACCGCTGCGGCCGCCGGGGACGCGCAGGCGCCGCTCTAGGGGTCGTAGCCGTGTCATTGCTGAATCTGCGCATTTGTGCGGATGTTGTGCGGCCACTGCTTGCCGCACTCTAACTGCCATGCGCGAGATCAATTCCGAAGACAGCTTGGGCGAAAACGCCCTGCAGGCCATGCCTATTAGCTTTACGCTCGACGAATGCCGGCCATTTAGATCGCCTGGTTTCGGCCATAAAGCGGGCCAGGCAGCTCCAGGAAGGAGCCTCCGGTGACGTCTCTGATTGCCCAGCTGCCGACTTTGGCGGAGGCGGCCGCAGACCTGGCGGGGATCGGTTCGGCGATCAACGAAGCCACTGCGGCGACGGCCGGTCCGACGACCGGTGTGGTGGCATCCGCCGCCGACGAGGTGTCGGCGGCCGCCGCTGCGCTGTTCGGTCGATACGGCGAGCAATATCAGGCGCTCCTCAAGCAGGGGGCGGCGCTCCACGAGAAGTTCGCCGCGGCGGTCGCAAGCGCTGGGCAGGCCTACGCGGCGGCCGAGGCCGCCAACGCCGCCACGATCTCCGGTGAGCTGGGACAGCTCATATCGCCCTTCCAGTCTTTGCTGGGCGGGTCGGGCATGGTCAGCCCGGCAATTACGCCAATGGTTCCCGCACCCGCACCGCCGTTCAGCCCCGGGCTGCAGGGAACAATATTCGGTCTCTTCATAAGCGGCACCGACCAGGCCATACCTCCGCCCAACTATGTGAGCACGACCATCCCCTACGTCCTCCAAGGCTTCCCTGGTCTGCTCGCGGGTAACTCACAATCGTTGTTCTACCCGGCGCAGTTCTATCCGCTCACCGGCGTCAAGAGCTTGACCTTCAACACGTCGATAGCCCAAGGACGTCCAGATTCTCGACACCACCATCAAAACCACACTCGCCGCCAACCCAGGCGACAGCGTCGCCATTCTGGGCCAATCACAGAGCGCGGTCATCTCCTCGCTCGAAATGCGGAATCTGGCCAACCACGCCATGAATCCAATGCCACCGAGCGCAACTCAACTTGGTTTCACCTTGCTGGGCGATCCCATGAATCCCAACGGCGGCCTGGCGTCGCGGTTCGCTGGGCTTCACCTCCGAGTATCGGGCTGGATTTCTTACGGCGCGACCCCGCAGGACACGCCCTACCCGACGAACATCTACACGCTGCAATATGACGGCTACGCCGACTTCCCGAAGTACCCGATCAACTTGCTAGCCGACCTCAACGCCTTTGCGGGCCTCAATTCGATACACGGCACCTATGCAAACCTCGACCCGTCGAATCTTCCCGCAGGCGACCATCTCATTCTGCTACAGGGGTCGACGGCCAACCCTGCGCCGGGCGGGGTGGCGGCAACCAACACCAACTACTACATGATCACCGAGGGGCCGAACCTGCCATTGCTGAATGGGCTGCGGGCAATTCCGATCGTGGGGAACCCACTGGCAGACCTCGTCCAGCCGGATTTGACGATGCTGGTCAATTTGGGCTACGGCGATCCGGCCTATGGCTATTCGACCTCGCCGGCGAATCTGCCAACTCACGTTCGGGCTCTTCCCGCATGTCAGCCAACAACTTATCGCCAGCGATCTGATCGCCGGCGCCCAGCAGGGAGCCCAGGCCTTCGTCAACGACATCAATTCACAAGCCGCCGCAGCCGTGTCACTGCCCAGCCTTTCGCAATCGCTGACGTCGATGACGGGCTTGGGCGCGTCGCTGCCCACGCTCACGTCAACGCTGGCGTCCCTCTCGCCGGACAGCATTATCCAGTCCATCCAGGCGTTGAACACCAACATCTCCACCGCCATCTCGACTGCAGGTTCGGACGTGTCCTCGGTTCTGTCTGCCTCGGCGGACCTCCTGAATGCCGCGGTAATCACCCTCCCGTCCTATGACGTCAACCTTTTCTTGAACGGGATACTGCAAGCGTTCAACGGTGACCCTCTCGGCGGACTGAGCTATGCGCTGATCGCTCCATTTGCAGCCGACACCGCACTGTACTCACTCGCATTCGTTTTCGAACTCCTAGTCGCGTCAACTGGATCTTCTTGGCGTCATCGGCGCCCTGGAGAGCATCTAGCGTCGTTGCAAGCGAGATCGACGTTAGCGTGTTGGTCACTCGCGCTTCTTCGCGCCAACGTAAATCTCGATGAAGCCTCGTCGCAACAGAGGAGCTGCTCTTGAATTGACGACTCAAGACGTCAGGCACCCAACACCAGCTCGGCTGCCAGGGCGGCCATGCACACCGCCGACGCGATCGAAAACGCTATCCAGTCAGCCCGTTTCGGCCGTGACGGGGCAGCCGAGATCTGACCGGTACCACCCCGAGCGGTGATCGCATCGCCCATCTCGTCCGCGCGCCGCAACGTCACGGTGATGACGGCGACCATCAGGTCGACCACGTCCGCCACCAGCTGTCGGAGGCGGGCCCAGCGGGTCGGCGGTTTCTCTTTGGGCCGAAGCCGGCGGGCGGCGTAGAGCACCCGGAATTCGTCGATCAGCATGGGAAACGTGCGCAGTGCGAGCGCCAGTGCGACCGACCAGTCGTCGACCGGGATCCGCAATGGCCGCAGTGGGCGACCCAAAGTGGCTACCGCGGGCGCGATTTCGGCGACGTTGGTGGTCCACGACACCAGCGCGCCCAGGCCGAGCAACACGATCGACAGCGCCGTGAGGCGCAGAAAGTCCAACAGGCCGCCGAGACCGAGCGAGACCGTGGCCACGTGGATCTGCGGGCTGCCGCCGGCCAATGCCGCGGTGGCGCCGACGATGGCCAGCAGGATCCACAGCCAGCGCGGCACCGACGGCAGTACGCCGCGGGGAATATGTGCGACCCGCACTCCCGCAACAAGTAGCGCGGCCGACAGTCCGATCGCCGCCCATCCCGGGAAGGCCGCCAACAGTACCGAAATGCCAAACACGACAAGCAGTTTGGTCCCGGCCCACAGCTCGTTGACGGCGGAGCGCCCCGGTACCGGACGCAACAGCACGACGGGGCGCGGTCGACGTCGGGTCGGGTGCTTCGCCGGCGTCGTCGTAATTACGTTATTCATCGGTGCCGAATTATCTTGGGCCCGAACCGGTTCCAGCAGACCGTCGCGCAGGTGCAGAGTACGCGGGCAGAGCTCCTCCAGTCCGGCGAAGTCATGCGAAATGACCACCACCGTCAGACCGGTGTCACGGCGCCGATCCGCGAGCAGCCGCACCAGACCACGCTGGCTTGCGGCGTCCAGCCCGGCCAGTGGCTCGTCCAGGATCAACACGCGCGGCGACCGCGCCAGCAACCCGGCCAGCACCACCCGGCGCATCTGGCCGCCGCTGAGCTGGTCGATGCGCCGCTTCGCCAGAGCGGAATCCAGGCCGACAACCGCCAGCGCCGCGCTCACCCGGGCGTGATCGTCGGGCGAAAAGCCGCCCGCCGAGGCGACTTCCAGGTCGACACGGCTGCGCATCAACTGCAGCCGGGCCGCCTGGAATTGGAGCGCGACCGCGCCGACCTGCTCGGAGGCGAGGCGCTGGTCAAGCAGACAGGTGCCGGTGGTCGGTACCGTCAATCCGGCCATGATCCACGCCAGGGTCGACTTGCCGGAGCCATTGCCGCCGTGGATCAGCAGCCCGTCGCCCTCATGCACCACGAAGCTGACGTCGCGGAGTGCGGTCTGGGCCCAGGGGGTGCCACTCCCGTGTTCGTGGCCGACGCCCGCGAGCTCGAGGACCGGCGCGTGCGGCTGGTGGCCCATCGCGACTGTCGGCGCGGGCGCGGCCGCGATCTCGACCATGGCGGTGTTATCCAGCGAATCGCTGAGGTTGATCGTGCGGTCGGCGTACTCGGCCTCGTTGTTGTAGTGGGTGATGTGCACAAGGGCCGTTCGGTGACGATCGGTCAGACCGGACAGCACGGAGAGCAGTGCGTCGCGCCCCCGCGGGTCGACCATGCTGGTGACCTCGTCGGCGATGAGCAGCGCCGGCTCCCGCGCCAGCGCCGCGGCCACGGCCAGGCGCTGCAGTTCACCGCCGGACAGGCCGCCGGTATCGCGTTCGGCTAGGCCGGCCAGCCCGACTTCGCCGAGCAGCCGGCCGACATCGGTGCTCGTGCCGGGCGGCAGTCCCCAGACCACGTCGTCGGCGACGCGCGTGCCCAGCACCTGGCTTTCCGGGTGCTGCATGACGACGACGGTGCCGCCGAGCTGACCGAGTCCCACCGCGCCGGGGCGTTCGACGGTGCCCGAAGTCGGTTCGCGGCCGGCCATGATCAGCATCAGCGTGGTTTTCCCCGCGCCGTTGGCCCCGATGACGGCAACGTGTTCGCCTGGCGACACGTCCAGGCTGATTGCACGCAGCGCGTCGTGGTCGGCGTGCGGGTAGCGGAGGCGTACCCCGTCCATTCGCACCGGGACCGGCTGGATCGGCCCGGTGCCGACCGGTGCGTCCAGTTTGTGCACATCGGGAATGCCGCTCAGCCGCTCCAGCACCCGCGACAGCGCCCACCAGCCGATCACCGAGGCGCCCGTGATCATGACGACGGCGTATCCGAGGACCAACCACTGCCAGTAATTGAGCGCTTCGGCGAAGAGCAGCTTGAGCTCCCGCGCGGCCGGCTGAAGCGCAGCCACTCGCGCCATGAGCGTCGCGGCTCCGTCCGCCGCGGCGGTGATCGCGTGGAACACCAGCTGCCGAAGCCGCACCAAGACGGTCAACGCGATGACCACCGCGGTACCGAGAACGGCGCCGGCGCAAATGGACGCAGCGATCACGGTGGGCGCGCCTCGGCTGCGGCGTTTCGCGATAGCGGCCAGCGCGCCGACGTAGGCGCAGAGTGTGACCGCCCCAAGGCCGCCCAAGCCGACCACCAGGAAGCCG
Organism: uncultured Actinomycetota bacterium; assembly: GCA_963748885.1. Classification (GTDB taxonomy): domain Bacteria; phylum Actinomycetota; class Actinomycetes; order Mycobacteriales; family Mycobacteriaceae; genus Mycobacterium. The sequence continues at coordinate 71,201 of CAVVLC010000013.1, read as the reverse complement.
ATCATGGCGGCGGCGACCGCCCCGGTGATCAGAACGCGGATCCGGTAGCGATACGCGAGCAACCCCATCGGCACGGCGCCCAGCAGCCCCAGCCCCCCTGCGTGCGGGAGGGCCACCGCGATGATCGCGATCGCGGCGCACAGGGAGCCCATCACCGACGCCTGCGCCAGTTCGCTGGGTCGTAGCGATCGAGCCCGGTCCGGCTGGATCGCGGCGCCGGGCACGGTCACCCCACGATTATGCCTGTGGTGGCCGCGCGAAAGCCGACCTCGTTACGGGTGGGTGACCAGGTAGGTCTCGTTAGCCAGGCCGGCGGTGAGTTCGTCGATGTTGAAGGCGCGGTCGAGCCGCGCGCGGAACTTGTCGCGGTCGACGAGGAGGCTGATCTCCGCGGTCTGGCGTGCGAACAGCCTGGCGATGTGTGGGTACACCCAACGCATCATGGCCCGCTCGGCCGCGGTGCATCGCGAAGCGCAGTAACCGACGTGTCCAACCTCATCGGTGAGGATTTCGGTGTAGAGCAGCTCGACCCGTTCGGCGACTTCGGGCTCGTCGGCGAATAGCTCAACGCCGACGCGGCACAGCTCGTCGAACAGCACGCAGCCCGCCATTTCGGCCGCTCCGACGAACCCGATCCCGGGCCGCTCCGGAAGAAACACTCCGGCCTTGACGAATTGGCGCATGACGAACGGCGGGGGGACCACCTGAAACGTCAGGTCGAATACGTCCAGCACGTAAGCCAGCAGCCGAGTGTGGTAATGCTCCTCTAGTTCGAGGTACACCCGTTCCGGCGCGGTGTCCTCGTCGCTGTTGCGGCCGTAGGTTTCCCCGAGGCCGACGCCAAATCGTTCCGCCTGGTTCAGCTTGGCGGTGGCGAGCAGAAACAGCATTTTCCGGTCGAGGCCCGGCTCGGGCCGACGGCGGCGCAGGTTGCGCTGGAAGGTCGCTCGGTCGGCGGGGTGAATGGACCGGACGGGGTTCGCTTCGATACTGGCGAAGAATTCGTCGCGATTCGCCAAGCGCCGGTTCAGCAGGTCGGCATCCCCGTCGCGCCTCCTCAAGAAGTCTCGGTAGCCTTCGATTCCATTGCTAATCATCGTGATTCGACTCCCTTCACAATCGTCGTCACGTACCGATCCAGATACGGCGCCCGTCGTCGCCGCATCAAAAGCACCGGTAGCCAGCAGCGCGAACAGTCCGGTCAAGAAGAACATCGCGAGCTCGCGCGCGTCTTGCTCCATCGCGACCCGGCCCGCGTCCTGCGCGCGGGTGATCGCGGCAATTACGAACTCCGCCAACGGATGTTCGGTCAATTGGTCCTCGGCCGGTCGAGTTGTGGAGAAGTGCAACCCCAACATGTCGCGGAAGACCACCGGCCCCAACCGGCGCTCGGCGGCTGCCGCCACCTGCCGAACCAGCAGCGACAGCACCGATACCAACTCATCGCTGTCATCGCTCTCGGTCGTGCGCGCCGTCGAGTTCCTCGACGATCTTCACCTCTTCGGCGCGTTCCAATTCGACCAACACGTGTTCCTTGGTCGGGAAGTGGAAGTAGAAAGTGCCCCGCACCACCCCGGCGGCGCTGGCGATCGCACTGACGTCGGCACCCGCGAGCCCGGACCGGCCGATCTCCGCCAGCGCGGCGTCGAACAGGCGCGCCCGCGTTTCCAAACGTCGGACCTCTCGAACGCCGCGAACGCCTGCTGCGGCCGATCGAGCTTCCGTGACGGCGTTTGGCGACCCCATGAACGCACGATACGTAACTTCGCTGCCGCCCGTCAATGACTAGCGTCAATGACGGGCGTCAGAACTTGGCCTGGGGCCGTGCTATACCAGACGCAGGCTCGGCATCTCCCGGGGAGGTCTGTCATGTCCAACCGCTATCTGCAGGGTTTCTTCGCTCCGATGCACGAAGAACTCACGCTGACCGACCTGGACGTGGCCGGGACCATCCCGGACTACCTCGACGGCCGGTACCTGCGAAACGGGCCGAATCCCGATCGGCGAGGTCGATCCCGGAGCTGTACCACTGGTTCCTGGGCGACGGCATGGTGCACGGCATCCGGATCCGCGACGGCAAGGCCGAGTGGTACCGCAACCGCTGGGTGCGCGGACCCGCGGCGGCGCAGGGCCTGGGCGAGCCGCCGCCGCCCGGGACATTTCGGCGTGTCGGACCTCGGCGCCAACACCAACGTGATCGCCCACGCCGGCAAGACGCTCGCCTTGGTCGAGGGTGGCGCCTCGCCAACTATCGAGCTCACCGACGAGCTGGACACCGTCGGCGTCTGCGACTTCGACGGCACGCTGACCGGCGGGTACACCGCCCACCCCAAGCGCGACCCGGAAACCGGTGAGCTGCATGCGGTCTCGTACAGCTTGACCCGCGGCAACACGGTGCAGTACTCGGTGATCGGCGCCGACGGCCGGGCCCGCCGCACCGTCGATATCGAGGTGCACGGCAGCCCGATGATGCACGACTTCTCGCTGACCGAACGGTACGTTGTGTTCTACGACCTGCCGGTGACGTTCGACGCCGGCTGGCAGCGGAGCTCACCGTACCGCGCGGGCATTGCGACTGGCCGCGCGACTGGTGTTGTCGGCGTTGGTCGGCCGGGTCAAGCATTCCCGATCCGGTCGACCGCGCGCGGCCGCCGAACACCGGACTCGCGGACCGGCGATGCCCTATTCCGTGGAATCCGAAGTACCCGGCCCGCGTCGGCGTGATGCCACGCGAGGGCGGCAACGCCGACATCCGCTGGTTCGACGTCGAGCCGTGCTATGTCTTCCACCCGATGAACGCCTACGACTCCCCGACGGCGACACGATCGTGCTCGACGTGGTGCGGCACCCCAAGATGTTCGACGCCGACCAGCTGGGCCCGAACGAGGGACCGCCGACCCTGGATCGCTGGACCGTCGACCTTGCCGACGGCAAGGTGCGCGAGGCGCGCTTCGACGACCACGGTCAGGAGTTCCCCCGCATCGACGAGCGCCTGACCGGCAAGCGGCACCGGTACGGCTACGCGCCGGCGATCGGCGAGGGTATGGACGGCGGCGACGCCCTGCTCAAGCACGACCTGGTCGGCGGCAGCACCGACGGCGCGCTCGTTCGGCGCCGGAAAGGCGTTGGGCGAGTTCGTCTTCCACCCATCGTCGCCGACGCCGCCGAAGACGACGGCGTGCTGATGGGCTATGTCTACGACCAGTCCACCGACCGCAGCGAGCTGGCGATCCTCGACGCGCAAACCCTGCAGGACGTCGCGAGCATCAAGCTGCCGCATCGGGTGCCCGCCGGATTCCACGGCAACTGGGTGCCGAGCGTCGACCGCATTTGCGACTAAGAAGGACATCCCGCACCTCCACAGCGAAGCGTCAGCGACGGAAGGATATCGCGAATCGGCAGTCGTGCTCGCGCATTCTTCAGCCATTCTTATGGTGAATTTGCGTGCGCAAGCGCAAGATCCAAGCTGCCACGGTTGCTGCGCCAGGCGAGCGGCAGTCTCGCTTTCCTAGTGCCAGTGGGCAATTCAATCGCGTGCCGCCGTGCATCGATTCTTGGTGGATCGCTGCGGCGGTGATTATCGTTCGAAACAACTGTCTCAGAGGCTTCTTTCAATCCTGTTCGATGTCGTTGCAAGCCCACTTCACACGATTCGTGCCAATTATGGCGACCCGGTGGCGCCGCTAACACCGGATATCGTCCCCGCTTTGCCGCCGCTGCCGCCCGCTCCGCCCGAGTCGCCCGGCCCGCCGTCGCCGCCGTTGCCGATGAATCCGGCATCGCCGCCGTTGCCGCCGGTACCGGGGCCGGGGCCGGTGCTCGCGCTAACCCCGGCGGCGCCCCCCGCCCCGCCGTTGCCGATCCACGCCCCCATGCCGCCGTTACCTCCGGTGCCGCCGGCGAAAGGGCCGGCCGCGCCGAGACCACCGGTCCCTCCGGCGCCGCCGGCCCCGCCGTTGCCGAACAGCAGGGGCCCTGTGCCGCCGTTGCCGCCATGGCCGCCGACAGCACCGACGCCGGCCCCGCCGGTCCCGCCATCGCCGCCGAAGCCGATCAGGCCGCCGGCGTCGCCGCCGTTGCCGCCGGCGCCAAGGCCGGTTGATACCTCGCTGACGTCGCCGCCCACACCGCCGTTGCCCATCACTTGTCCGCCGCTGCCGCCGTTGCCGCCGGTGCCAAAGCCGCTGTAGCCGCCGGCGCCGCCGTCACCGAACACCCCGCAGTTGCCCCCGTTCCCGCCGCTGCCGCCGCCGGCGTTCATACCGCCCGTGCCGCCGTCGCCGAGCAGTAGGCCGCCCCTGCCGCCGTCGCCGCCGGTGGTGTTGGCGCCGCCGGCGGTGAGGCCGCCGGCACCCCCGAGACCGAGTACCCCGGCGTGGCCGCCGTTGCCGCCGTTGCCGCCGAAGCCGACGTTGCCGCCGTTGCCGCCGTTGCCGATCAGCCCGAAGGCGTTGCCGCCGGCGCCGGCGACCGCGTTGGGGCCGCCGACGAAGTTGGCGCCGCCGTTGCCCCCGTCGCCGAACAGCAGCCCAGCGTTGCCGCCGTTGCCGCCGGCGCCGCCGGTTCCGCCAATACCGCTGGAGAACCCGCTGGCCCCGCCGGCGCCGCCGTTACCGTCAAACCAGCCGTTGCCGCCGGCCCCGCCCGCGCCGCTGGGCTGGCCCACGCCGCTGGAGTCGCCACCGACGCCGCCGTTACCGCCATTGCCGAACACCCAGCCGCCGTTGCCGCCCGCGCCGCCGGGCTGGCCGGTGGAGCCGGACCCACCCCTGCCGCCGCGGCCGCCGTCGCCGAACAACCCGGCAGACCCGCCGGCGCCACCAGCCTGGCCTGCCAAGCCGTTACCGCCGTTGCCGCCGTTGCCGCTGAGCAAACCCCCGTCCTTGCCGTTTTGTCCCGGCGCGCCATTGGCGCCGTCGCCGATCAGCGGGCGGCCCGTGAGCAGCTGGGTGGGCGCGTTGATCGCGTTCAGCAGGTCCTGTTTCAGGGTCTGCAACCCCGACACGTTCGCGGCCTCGGCGGCCGCATACGCTCCGGCTCCGGCGGTCATGGCCTGCACGAATTGGTCGTGAAATGCCATCGCCTGCGCGCCGAGCACCTGGTATGCGTGGGCGTGCGCGTCGAATAGCGTCGCAACGGCCGACGACACCTCGTCGGCCGCCGCGGGCAACACTTCTGTCGTAGCGGCCGCCGCGGCCGCATTAGCAGCGCTGAGCGTTGACCTTAGGCTCGCCAAATCCGCTGCGCTGGCTGCTAATATCTCCGGTGCCGCGGACACAAACGACATCGTCGTCCTCTCGTAAATTTCAGTGCAAGCGGGTCGCCACACCCGTCAGGTGGACCATCGACCACATCTATGCCGGTGCACCATATCACCGTTTTGCGAATAATTCAGATGTATGACATGGCGCCGCATCGGGTGGCTGTCATAGCGCCGGTGAGTTAGCGGTCGACATTGCGCGGCAGTCGAATCGATGAGCGTCAGCGCCCGCGTACCTTGTGCCAGTGACCAATTCAATCGTCGACCGCAACCCAATCGAGATTTCTGGCGATCGCCGCATCTCTAGACTCGGTTCATCCTGACGAACTCCAACCCCCTTGTGAGGCCGCCGGAAATGATCGTGACCGCTTTCGAAGTGACTGCCCCAGAGGCTTGTTTCGACCCGCATCCAAATGCGATCGCGCGTCCGTTAAGTTGATCTCGCGAACGACAGCGAACGGGTCGGGCACCAGGTACAGCGCACCGAAACAGCATACGGCGTAGAATGTTTCATCGTTGAACGGCACGTGATGGGCTCGAGAATAGAGGGCCGCGGACGTAACACGTCCTGTCATATCTGGGCCCCGTCCGGCGGTTCCGCTGCCAGCGGCCCGGTGAAATTGGCTGGGCCACAAGCGACATCGAGCAAACGCTCCGCGATTGACAAACGCAGGGCCGCGGCGGCGCGGCGCTGCTCTGCTTGAGTGGTCACGCCGCTGGCAAGGTAGAACGACGCCGGGCGCCAGAACCGTTCGTACACGGTCGCGAGGAACGGGCTGTTCATGGCGCGTTGCGCAAGCGTCGAATCCGGAGGCTCCGTCGATTCGCCCAGCAAGTCCAGGAAACCGTGCCGCAGCGCGGCGGTCCGGTTGAGCAGACCGCGGGTCAGCTCCAGCGGATCCTGGTTCATGCCTGTCAGGCTGGTGCGCCGGGCCCGGCCTTTGGTAGGGGGCGCTAACCTGACGCAGTGACCGAGTTGATCCGCGCCCGCGCGGAAGAACTCGCGACGCTGCACATCTTCGACGGATGCCAGGCCGAGGATTTGATGGATTTGGCGGCCCGCGTGGAGCCGCTGCGCACCGCCGCCGGCCAGGTGCTGATGCAACAGGGCGAGCAGGCCGTGTGGTTCCTGCTCATTTCTTCGGGCACCGCCGAGATCCACCAACTCGCCCGCGACGGCGCCGAGGCCATCGGCCAGGCGCGTGCCGGCGAGATCGTCGGCGAGATCGCCCTGCTGCGGGAAATTCCGCGGATCGCGACGGTCATCGCGACCGAATCACTGACCGGTTGGATCGGCGACAACGACGCCTTCAGCCGGCTGGTGCATATCCCCGGGGTCATGCCCCGGCTACTGCGGACCGTGCGCCAGCGTCTCGCCGGATTCATCACGCCGATCCCGATACGGGTTCGCGATGGGACAGAGCTGCTGCTGCGCCCCGTGCTCCCCGGCGACGACGAACGGACGGTGCACGGCCACATCCAATTCTCCAGCGAGACGCTGTATCGGCGGTTCATGACGGCTCGCGCGCCCACCCCGGCACTGATGCACTACCTGGCCGAGGTCGACTACGTCGACCACTTCGTCTGGGTGGTCACCGACGGGAGCGACCCGGTGGCCGACGCGCGCTTTGTCCGTGACACCACCGATCCCACGGTCGCCGAGATCGCGTTCACCGTCGCCGACGCCTATCAGGGCCGGGGGATAGGGACCTTCCTGATCGGCGCGCTGTCGCTGGCCGCCAACGTCGACGGGGTCGAAAGATTTTCCGCGCGAATGCTTTCCGAAAATACCCCGATGCGCGCGATCATGGACCGCTTCGGCGCGGTCTGGGAGCGCGAAGACGTCGGGGTCATTACCACCGTGATCGATGTGCCCCGAAGCCGCGAACTGGGCCTCACGCGTGAGATGGCCGAGCAGATCAAGCGCGTTGCCCGCCAAGTGATCGAGGCGTTCGGTTGATCGGCGCGGTGTCGCGCGCGGTGGCGATCCCGGTGGTGACGCTGCTGGCGGCCGGATGCGCTCAGCCGAGCGGGCCCACACCCGGCCCCAGTCTGGCCTCGCCCGCAAAATCACCGACGCCTCATGGCACTGCGGTCAACCCGACCAACATCAGGCGGATCGGTCACGAGCTGCCGCCGGGCTACGAGGTGACCAGCGGCGTTCCGAGCGCCGCCTCGCCACGGCTGATCTGGGGGCTGGGAGCGGACGCGACGTCGAAGCCGCAACCGTGTGCGATCCTCGCCGACCCCGGCAATGGACGCGATCAATCCGCCCAGGGAGTGTCGGGGTCGGGTTCGGGCGGGATCGTCGACGCGGTGGTGGTGGCGTTGCCGGGGTTACCCGGACCCGTGACGCTGGACCAGAGCGTCGTCGCCGCGTGTGCCGGCAGTGGACCATGGTCGCCGGGCGCACCACAGCCGGCGTTCGGCTCACCGACGCTCCCACAGATCGACGGCGCCGAAACCTTCGGCATGGTTACCGACATCCGGACACCCGTCGAGTCAGGCACCGAAATCGATTCGCGGGCCTATACATTCACCGCGTATCTGGGCGACTACTATGCGTTCACCACCCTGACCGTCGACCCGGGCTCGGCGCTGCCGGCGCTGTCACCGCAGTTCGCCGCCGATCTGCTGGTCAAAACCGTGTCGACGTTGCGCGGCTGAGCGGCCGGATTTGGGTAGATTGGCCACGATGTTGAAGCTGGCGCTCGCGGTCGCATCGGTGTGCTTGCTCGCCGCCTGTTCGTCTGGCGCGAATAGCTCGTCGACAAAGGCCGACATCGCCAAGGTCTCCGGCGTGAAGTCGAGCTTCGGATCCGAGTTCAAGGTCGCCGAGGTCAACGAAAGGGCGATCGATCCCAAGTTTTTTGCCGCCCGGAAGCTGCCCGAGGGGCTGACTTTCGATCCCGCCAACTGCGCGAAGGCAGCGGTCGGGCCGGACATGCCTCCCGATCTGCAGGGCAATATGGCCGCGGTGTCCGCCGAGGGCAACGGCGTCCGGTACGTCGTCATCGCCGTGGAGACGTCCAAAGAGCTGTCGCTGCAGGACCCGGGAAGGACTGCAGCAAGGTGGCGTTCTCCGGGCCCCAGCTGCGGGGCGGCATCGAGGTAGATCGACGCGCCGCACATCGACGGGACGCACACCCAGGGCATACACCGCGTCTTGCAGGCGGTGTACGGCAACGGGGCTCACACGGGTGAGCTCTACGACTACACCGCTCAGTTCGGCGATTACCAGGTGATCGTCATCGCCAATCCGCTTGTCGTCCCGAATCAGCCGGTGGCCAAGGTCGACACGCAACGCGCCCGCGACTTGCTGGTCAAGGCGGTGGCCTCGATACGCGGCTAGCGCACATCGCGCGGCCGGAACTGAATGCTGACCCGCGCACCCGCGGGCGTCGACGTCTTGGGAACCGCGTGCTCCCAGGTGCGTTGGCAGGAACCGCCCATCACCAGCAGGTCGCCGTGCGCCTGTGGCAGTCGCAACGACGGGCCGCCGCCGCGCCGCCGCAAGGCGAAAGTGCGGGTGGCGCCGAGACTGACGATCGCCACCATGGTGTCCTCGGAGCTGCTGCGACCGATGGTGTCGCCATGCCAGGCGACGCTGTCGGAGCCGTCGCGGTAACAACACAACCCGACGGTGGTGAAAGGCTCACCCAGCTCGCCGGCATAGATGTCGTTGAGCCGCCGACGCAGCCGCGCCAGCAGCGGATGCGGAGGGTCTTCGACGGCCAGGTCGTGAAAGCTCACCAGGCGCGGCACGTCGACCACCCGGTCGTACATTTGGCGCCGTTCGGCCCGCCACGGCACCGTCGACAACAGCGCTTCGAGCAATGCATCCGCACCCGTCAGCCAGCCGGCACGGATTTCGATGAAGGCGCCGTCACCGAGCTGCCTGCGCTCGGTGTGCTCGAATAACGACTCCTGCACCGCGATCGCCACGCGCGCGAGTTTATCGCACATTAGTTCGATTGCGCGGGACCGGCTGGGCGGGCCGCTACGGTTCTACTTGTGAGTGTCGTCGAGCTGGGCACCAATTCCGAGGTCGGGACGCTGCGGGTCGCCATCCTGCACCGCCCGGGCGCCGAGCTGCAGCGCCTCACCCCGCGCAACAACGACCAGCTGTTGTTCGACGGGCTGCCCTGGGTCGCGCGCGCGCAGCAGGAGCACGACGAGTTCGCCGACCTGCTGCGGGCCCGCGGCGTGGAAGTGCTGCTGCTGTCCGACCTGCTGACCGAAGCGCTCAACCACAGCGGGGCAGCCCGGATGCAGGGGGTGACCGCAGCCGTCGACGCGCGCCGGTTGGGAGCGCCTTTGGCGCAGGAGCTTTCGGCGTATCTACGTGGCCTCGACCCGGTCCGGTTGGCTGCAGGTGCTGACGGCCGGCATGACGTTCAACGAGCTGCCGTCGGGCACCAGGACCGACGTGTCGCTGGTGCTGCGCATGCATCATGGGTCGGATTTCGTTATCGACCCATTGCCGAATCTGGTGTTCACCAGGGACTCGTCGATGTGGGTCGGGCCACGGGTGGTGATTCCGTCACTGGCGCTGCGGGCCCGGGTGCGCGAGGCGTCCCTGACTGACCTGATCTATGCCCATCACCCGCGGTTCACCGGCGTGCGGAAGGCCTACGAGTCGAGGTCCGCTCCCGTCGAGGGTGGCGACGTGCTGTTGCTCGCCCCGGGCGTGGTCGCCGTCGGGGTGGGTGAGCGGACCACCCCGGCTGGTGCGGAAGCGTTGGCGCGCAGCCTCTTTGACGACGACCTGGCGAACACGGTGTTGGCGGTGCCGATCGCTCAGAAGCGCGCCCAAATGCATCTGGACACGGTCTGCACCATGGTCGACACCGACACCGTGGTGATGTATGCCAACATCGTCGACACGCTCTCGGCGTTCACCATCGAGCGCACGCCCGATGCCGTGACCATCAGCGACGCGGCCCCTTTCGTCGAGGCGGCGGCCGCGGCCATGGGAATCGACAAGCTGCGGGTCATCCACACCGGATTGGATCCCGTCGTCGCCGAACGCGAACAGTGGGACGACGGCAACAACACCTTGGCGTTGGCCCCCGGTGTCGTCGTCGCATATCAGCGCAACTCGCAGACCAACGCTCGCCTGCAGGACGCGGGTATCGAGGTACTGACCATTGCGGGCTCCGAACTGGGCACCGGCCGCGGTGGGCCCCGATGCATGTCCTGCCCGGCCGCCCGCGACCCGATTTGACGTTGTTGTGCGGGCGAAAAGGCAAGGTGAAGGGCGCACGCCCAAGAAGGCCAACAGATCAGCGCCAGCTGGGCAGCCAGATCTCCATGTTCCACGTCTCCTGTGCGATGGGCAGGCCGGTCAGCACCGGAAACAACCAGGCGAAGTTGGTCACCACCAGGGCCACATAGCAGGACACCACGATCAGCCCCAGGGTGCGCCGCTCAGAGCCTAGAGAGCGTTGAGAGCTTTGCGAACGGGCGCCGCGACCGGTCGGATACAAAATGTCGCCGAGGATCAGCGCGATGGCCATCACCAGGAACGGCGCCATCGTCGCCGCGTAGAAGAAATACATCTGCCGGTCGATGTCGAGGAACCAGGGCAGCCACCCGGCGCAATAGGCGGTCAAAACGGCGGCATAGCGCCAATCGCGCCGAACCAGCATTCGCCACGCCGCATAGAGGAGCACCGGCACCGCCAGCCACCACAGGGCGGGCGTGCCGACCAGCATCTCCGCCTTGACGCACGACTGGGCGCCGCAACCGGCAACGTTCTGCTGATCGATGGCGTAAAGCACGGGCCGCAAGCGACATCGGCCAGCTCCACGGTTTGGATTCCCACGGGTGGTAGTTGCCAGCGGAATTCGTCAGGCCCTCATGGAACTGCAGAGCCTTGGCGTGGTAGTACCACAGCGAGCGAATCGCGTCGGGCAGCGGGACGACCCCATTCCGTCCGATCGTCAGACCGACCTGGTGCCGGTCGATCGCGGTCTCGGACGCGAACCACGGCGCGTAGCTGGCCAGGTAGACCGCAATCGGAATGAGCCCCAGCGCATAGCCGGTGGGGAACAAGTCGCGTCGAAACGCCCCGAGCCACGGCCTGGTCACCTGATATTGACGCCGTGCCGCGACGTCGAACGCCAACGACATCACGCCGAAGAACACCACGAAGTACAGGCCGGACCACTTTGTCCCGCAAGCCAATCCGAGGAGGACCCCCGCCAAGAAGCGCCACCAGCGCACGCCCAGCCGCGGGCCCCAGTCCGTGTCGCCGGCGCGTCCCTGCGTCAGCGCGACGTGCATCCGCTGCCGGACCTGATCGCGGTCGACGATGAGCGCGCCGAATGCCGCGACCACGAAGAAAGTGAGATAGCCGTCCAGCAGCGCGGTGCGCGCGGCGACAAAGCTGACGCCGTCGCAGATGACGAGCAACCCGGCGATCGCACCGACCAGTGTCGACCGGCTGATCCGCCGGACGATCCGCATCACCAGCACCACCGTGATCACGCCCAGCAGCGCGCCGGTGAACCGCCACCCCACCCCGTTGTAGCCGAAGGTGGCCTCGCCGATGGCAATCAGTTGCTTGCCGACCGGCGGGTGAACCACCAGGCCGTAGCCGGGATTGTCCTCGACCCCGTGGTTGTGCAGTACCTGCCAGGCCTGGGGCGCGTAATGCTTCTCGTCGAAGATGGGTGTGCCGGCATCGGTCGGGGAGCCCAGATTGATGAACCGGGTCACCGTGGCCAGCAAGGCGATCACGCCGGTCGCGACCCAGCCGCGGATATCGTCGGTTGGCCCGAAATCCGCGACCGGAACCACCGGGCCCGGGCTGACGACGGGTACGACGCGCTCCTGGACGGCGACGGGGGTATCGCTGGGCGGGGCGGTCATCTCGTCGATCGTAGGCTGTCGGTCATGTCCGATGGTCGCCTGTTGCTCGCTGCGACCCCTTTGGGCCAGCCGTCGGACGCGTCGCCGCGCCTGAGCGACGCGCTGCGTCGTGCCGATGTGGTGGCGGCCGAGGACACGCGGCGGGTGCGAAATCTGGCAAAAGCGCTTGACGTGGCGATCACCGGCCGGGTGCTGAGCCTGTTCGACCAGAACGAGGCCGCGCGGGTACCGGCGCTGGTCGACGCCGTCCGGGCCGGTGCGACGGTGCTGGTGGTCAGTGACGCGGGAATGCCGGTGATCAGCGACCCCGGCTATCGGCTGGTCCTGGCGTGTGTGGACGCGGGGGTCCCGGTGACGTGTTTACCCGGGCCGTCCGCGGTGACCACCGCGCTGGCGGTGTCCGGCCTGCCGGCGGACAAGTTCTGCTTCGAGGGCTTCGCGCCACGCAGGGGCTCGGCGCGCAGAACGTGGCTGGCATCGTTGGCCGACGAGAGGCGCACCTGCGTGTTCTTCGAATCGCCGCGCCGGTTGGCCGCATGTCTGGGCGATGCGGTCGAGCAGCTCGGCGGTGAACGTGCGGCGGTGGTCTGCCGGGAGCTCACCAAGCTGCATGAGGAAGTGGTGCGGGGATCGCTTGACGAACTGGCGGGGTGGGCGGCCAACGGCGTGCTCGGCGAGATCACCGTCGTGCTGGCGGGTGCGACACCGCGCGCCGACCTGCCGTCGCTGGTGGCCGAAGTGCAGGGCCTGGTCGATGCGGGCCTCCGGGTCAAGGACGCCTGCGGCCAGGTGGCCGCCGCGCATCCTCAGGTGCGCTCCCGCCAGCTCTACGATGCGGTGCTACGGGCTCGCCAGGCAGATGGCTGACCGCAGCCAGCCATCTGCACCCCTAGCAGTTGATGTGGGGGACGCACAGGTGCGGCGGAGGCGGCAGCTGCGGGGGAGGCGGCAGTTGCGGGGGAGCCGGCAACTGTACGGCGGGCAGCGACGGGAGGCCCGCCGGTAGCGCCGGAAGACCCGGAACGCCTGGTAGCGACGGCAGGCTCGGTAGACCCTGGACGCCGGGAAGCGACGGTAGACCCGGGACCCCCGCTAGCGCCGGCAGACCCGGCAGACCCGGGACGGCGGCGAGCGTCTCCACGCCCGGGACGGCGGCAAGCGCCGACAGACCCGGGATGGCCGCCAACGACGGGAGACCTGGGAGACTCGGAAGGCCCGGTAAATGCGGCAGCGACGCGAGGACCTGCGGGATCGTCGTGAGGCCCGCCTGTAGCGCCGGCCCAGCCGCCTGTATCGCCTGGGTCACCCCGGGCGCCAGCAGCGAAGCCAGTCCGGCCGTTGTGAGCAGGCCGCCCACGCCCCCGGCTCTGTTCACCACTGCCAGGGTGGTGAGCAGCCCAATGCCGCTGACGCCGACCCCCGCCGCGATGCTACCCGCGGTGACGACGCCGTTTATCACCGAAGGGACGACAGTCCAGGCCCCGTAGCCGCCCAAGAGCCCGCTCGCCATGCCGTATAGATCGCCCACTCCGGGTAGGCCGGGCACCCCTGGCAACCCTGGCACATCCAGGCCGGGCACCCCTGGCACATCCACACCGGGCACCCCTGGCACGCTCGCCGCCGGCAGGCCGGACACGCCGGGGATCGACGCCGCGGGCACGCCGGGCACGCTGGGGATTCCTGGCGCGCTCGGTACCGCGGCCGACGGCAGGCCCGGTTGGGAGCCAACCCCCGGTACAAACGCGGCGGGAGCGCTCTGCCCAGGTAGGGCCACTGCCGGCGCCATGGGTCCGGCACCACCCGGCGCCGCTGCCGCCGCTGCCGCCGGCAGCCCCGCCGGCGCCGCCGTTTGCGGCATCAGCACCGAGGCGAGGCGCTCGCAGTGCGCGCCGGTTGCGCCGGTGTCGCAGGCTGCCCCGCGTTGCATCGGCGGACCGACCGAACTCAGCGGGGTGATCGCTAGCGTCCCACCCAACATCGCGGCTGCCGCCGCGCCAAGGATGGCGATTCTCATAGGGCCCCCAACTCGCAGACGACCCGCGATTGGCGCGAGTCAATGGTCTAGAGCTTATGCAAGATGGGCGCTCGACGTGCAATTATCGCCAAATGCGCTGGTTAGCCGACCTGCGCAGCGGTCGCTGTGGATGGCAGTCCGACGATGATGGGCGCGACCTTGTGCAGGCACTCCTCCCATTCGGCGTCGGGATCGGAGTCGGCGGTGATCCCGCCGCCGGCCCCGAGCACGGCGTTACCGATGGCGTCGAACTCGACGGTCCGGATCGCGACGTTGAGCTCGCACCCGGCGATCGGGGATGCTAACCCAACTGTGCCGCAATATATCCCGCGACGATGCTGCTCCCATTCCCCGATCAGCTGGCGCGCCCGCAATTTAGGAGTCCCGGTGACCGAGGCCGGGGGGAAAGCGGCGTCCAGCAGCGCCGACGGCGACAACTCGACAGGAACCTGGGCCGACACCGTGGACACCAGGTGCCATACGCCGGGTGCGCGCCGGACGACCAATAGCTCCGGCACGGTGACCGTGCCGGTAATCGCCACTCGGCCCAGGTCATTGCGGACCAGGTCCACAATCATGATGTTCTCGGCCACCTCTTTGGCCGAAGCTCGCAACGCCGCCGGCCAGGCGTCCAGCGGCAGGGTGCCCTTGATCGGGCTTGAGGTCACGACGCCGCCTCGGCGGGCCAGGAAAAGCTCGGGGGACAGCGACGCCACGGCACCCCACGGCCCGGCGACGTACGCCGCGCGCGCCGGGGAGCTGCGCGCCACGGCGTCGACGAAGAAGTCCAGCGGGGCCCCGGCGACCCTCCCCGTGAACTGTGTGCACACGCACGCCTGGTAGATCTCGCCGGCGCCGATAGCGTCCAGGCAGGCCAAGACGCCGGCGCGATGGGCGTCGCGGTCGGCCGCGTCCCAGTCGATCCGGCAACGCGGTTCGGGGGCCGGTGCCGGTGTCGTTGCCAGAGCGCCGGCCAGCCAGTCCGGCATCGGTGCACCGGACAGGCTCTCGTACCACCACTGCGCGTCACGGTCGCGGCGCAGCACACAGTCGGTCCAGCCGCCGGCCGCCTCGGGGATCCGGTTCGGCCGCCCGTCGGCGCCGGGATCCGGGTAGGACAGGTAACCGACCCACCCGCCGCCCACCGCTGGCGAGGGTGGTACATCGGCCGGTGGACGGATCGCGAACACGGCGTCGACCCGCACGGGTCCCACCGACACGCTCGGCGCGATCACTGCCAGTGCGCCGAACCAATCGCCGGTCAGTGCGGCCGGCGGTGGCAGCTCGAGCCGGCTGGTGGCGTCACCGATGGCCCGCAGCACCTTAGGCGCGCCGCCAAGATCGCCGAGCCGGTCGATTCGCACCGCCTTAGCTTGACAGAACGGTAGATTTCCGCAGCGCAACCGTGGGCCGATGCGGCCTCAGTCCCGGCTGATCTCGTGTGCTGTCGCCAGCGCCGCCAGCTTGGCGGGGTTGCGCATGACGTAGAAGTTGGTGATCTTGTCGTCGGCAATCTCCACCGTGATCACCCCCTCGAGGTGTTCCTCGAGGTACAGCAACACAGCCGGGGCGCTGTTGCACGTCACCATCTCCACGCGCAACTGAGCTCCCGCCCTGCGCATCAGCCCGGCGATCGCCCTGGCCACCCGTTGGGCGCCAACCACCGGCTTGCGGGCAGCGCTGACCACGCCGCCGCCGTCGGCCGTCCAAGTGGCGTCCGGGGCGAGCATCGCCATCAGTGCGTCCACATCACCGCTCGCTGCTGTCGCCAAAAACTGCGCGGTGACCTCCGCGTTGCGTTGCGGGTCCACCGCGTCGAACCGCTTCCGCCGGGCCCGCACGTGTTCGCGCGCCCGGTGGGCGACCTGTCGTACGGTCGGCGCCGGTTTGCCCACAGCTTCGGCAATCTCGCCGTAGTCGAACCCGAACACCTCCCGCAGCACGAACACCGCCCGCTCGTCCGGGCTCAGCGTTTCCAGCAGGACCAGCATTGCCATCGACACCGATTCCGCCAGAACGACATCCGCCGACGGGTCCTGCCCGTCGAGCAGCAGTGGCTCGGGCAGCCACGGGCCCACATACTCCTCACGGCGACGGGCGTCGGCCCGCAACGTGTTGAGCGCCTGGCGGGTGACCAGTCGCGCCAGGTAGGACTTGGTGTCGTGCACAGTGGACAGATCGACGGCCGCCCACCGCAGGTAGCTGTCCTGCAACACGTCATCGGATTCGGTTGCCGAGCCCAGGATTTCGTAGGCGATGGTGAACAGCAACGGGCGCAGCAGAGTGAACCGTTCGGCGTGCTCACCACCGCCGGGTGCGCCCGTCATCGCGGTGCGACCTGCTGCTCGGCCGGCGCCCGCTTGCCACCCTTGATCCAGAAGTACGAACCGGGTTTAGTGGCCTCGCGCCGGATGGACCACACCGTGCCCTTGCAGACCGCTTCCTTAAGGGAGGCGGCGACCCGGCCGCCGAGGTAGGCGTCCATCGGGGTGTCGTCGGTGTGGGCGAGCTGGAAGGTAGCGTGCGAGCGGCCCAGGCTGATGCACTGCCCGACGAAAGCCTGATTCAGCTCCACGGGCGCGGTCCCCGCGATGCGGCTGAGCACCGTGTTGGCCGCCTGAACGCCCAACGGCCCGGCGGCTTGGCAGCTCATCCGAAGCGGCTGGCCCGACGGCGCCGCGGCGTCACCGGCCGCGACAATGCGCTCGTCATCGATGCTGGTCAGTGTTTCGTCGGTGAGTAGCCGGCCCACCGCGTCGCAGGTAAGCCCGCTGCGCGCGGCCAGATCCGGCACCGCAAATCCCGCCGTCCACACGGTCACCGAGCTGGGCAGCACGCTGCCGTCGGCCAGAACCACCGAGTCCCACCGGATCTCGGTCGCTTTGACGGGATTCGAGGCGTCTTCGAGCAGGTTGACGCCGAGCTTGCGCATTTGCTTTGCCACCGAGCGCCGGCCCCGCTTGCTCAGTGACGGCCCGAGCAGGCCGCCGCAGAGCAGGGTCACCGGGCGTCCCTGCTCGGCCAGCTCCGAAGCCGTTTCGATGCCGGTCAGTCCGGCACCGACGACGGTGACGGGTGCGCTGGTCGGCGTATCGGCGAGCGCATAACGCAGCCGCTGCGCGCTTTCCAGATCGGCGACCGAGTGCGCGAAGTCGACCGCACCGGGCACCCCGCAAAGCTTGGCGGCCGACGTGCCGGTGCTGCCGACGGCGAAGATCAGGTAGTCGTAGTCCAGCGCCGCGCCGGAGGTCAGCAGGACCTTCCGGTCATCGGTGTCGATCCGGTCGACGGTGTCGACGACCAATTGGATTCCGTCGCCGAGCAGGGTGCCGTAGTCGACGGTTGCGGTGCCGGTGTCTGCAACCAACTGGTGCAGGCGGATTCGCTCGACGAACACCCGACGCGGGTTCACCAGGGTGATGTCGATGTCCGGGCGTAGCCGCAGGTGATTGGCGGCCAGCGTTCCGGCGTATCCGCCGCCGACGACGACGACGCGTGTCATCTCAGTCATTTGTGTCTCCTCTTCTAGGCGTGTGCCCTTGAGACACCGCAGGACGACCATCTGTGACAGATTGCCCCGTAATTGTGAGTTGTCTCACTCCCTCGGCGGCCAGGCGGAGCGGGGCCCGGCGAGTTGCCGGTTATTGCGAGCCCCGAGCCTTATCCGACACGCACTTGCGAACCGGTGTTCCGGGCTCGTGCCACGGCGAATGGGAGGCGCGAACCGAGCAGAAAAGCACAACCGGTGAACTCCCAGATTCACCGGCAAAGCCGCAGGCAGGACGCTTCATCCCGGGGTCAATACCCGCCTCGATTTCGTGGGACCGCGGCCGTTGGCGCGTGTTAGGCTTTTTTTGTCTAATTCGTGCCTGCCCCGGGCCGAATTAACCACCACAGAAATAACGAACAATGGGGTTCTCGAGTGCGCATCGGAGAGCATTGCGAGAAGCAGTCTTGAAGACGACCATCCCTGATTGGGCCTGCGCCCACACGGGACACGTGCCATACCGGAAGGGCCCCGTTGCCGCGCAGCCTGGATCTCGTCGTCACCTCCGTCGCCACCCGGCTGATGGAGGCGACAGCATCCACCGCGACCCAGGTCAGCGAAAAGGTTCTCGCGCAGCTCGTCGAACAGTTCGACGTGGACGCCAGCTTCTTGCGCCACCACGACCACGACATCCGGGCTTCGGTGCTGGTTGCGGAGTGGCCGCCGCGCGTCGATGTCCCGGACCCGGACCCGATGGCCGTTGTGCATTTCACCAGCGCCGACCCGGTGCTCGCACAGTGCGAACACGGCCGCAAACCCATCGTGATACGGCCGGACCCGGCCGACCGCCCCTTCCAGCGCTGGCTAAGCGGGGCCAAAGTGCCCACCGCGCCGTCGGTGGCCGCCGCACCGCTGGTGTCGGGCGACGTGACCACCGGCGTGCTCGGCTTCGTCAAGTTCGGAGCCAGGAAGTGGAAGCAAGAAGAGATCAACACGCTCGAGGCGGTGGCCGCCCTGTTCGCGCAGCTGCAGGCGCGGATCGTGGCCGAGGAAAGGCTTCGCTATCTCGCTGAACACGACGATCTGACCGGGCTTTACAACCGGCGTGCGTTGGTTGCCCACCTTTCCGAGCGGCTGGCGGCGGGCAACCCCGGGCCGGTCGCGGTCCTCTACCTCGACCTGGACCGGCTCAAGCCGATCAACGATTACCTGGGCCACACCGCGGGCGACTGGTTCATCCGGGTGTTCGCGCAACGCATTCGGGTCTGCGCGGGCAATCAGAGCATGATTGCCCGGCTAGGCGGGGACGAGTTCGTAGTCATCCCGGACCACCCGATGGCGGCCGGAACGGCGGAGTCGTTCGCCCGTCGCCTCGGAACCATGCTGCGCGAACGCCTGGCCATCGGCGGCCACATGATCACCCGCACGGTCAGCATCGGGCTCGCGGTCGGCATGCCGGGGCGCGACAACAGCACCGATCTACTCCGCCGGGCCGACGAGGCCGTGCTGACCGCCAAGCGCGGGGGCGGCAACCAGATTGCGCTGTCCACCGACGACATGTCTCTGAAAAGCGCGTTCCGCAACGACATCGAGCTCCACCTGCAGGGTGATATCGACAGCGAAGCGCTGCTGCTGCACTACCTGCCCGAGGTCGACTTGTGGACCGGCGCCATCGTGGGGGCCGAGGCGCTGGTGCGCTGGCGGCACCCGATATGGGGGCTGCTGCTGCCGGATTCGTTCATCGGGGTGGCCGAATCGACCAACCTGGCCGGGGAGCTGGGCCGGTGGGTGATGCGAAGCGCGTGCGCCGAATTCAGCCGGTGGCGGTCCAACGGCGTAGGGCAAAGCGCCATATTGCGCATCAACGTGTCGCCGGTCCAACTGATCACCCGCGGCTTCGTCCGTAGCGTCGCCGACACCATCGATGAATTCGGTATCGACGGCGGATCGGTCTGTCTGGAGATCACGGAGCGGGCGGTGGTGCACGACATCGAAACCACCCGCAAGACCCTGGCGGAGCTCAAGGAGGTCGGGGTCCAGATAGCCATCGACGACTTCGGCACCGGCTATGCGGTGTTGTCGCACCTGAAGTCGCTGCCGGTGGACATGCTCAAGATCGACACCGGGTTCGTCCGCGACTTGGGCACCAACGCCGGCGACCTGGCCATCGTTCGCGCCATCATCGGGCTTGCCGAGGCCTTCGGCCTGCAACTGGTCGCCGAGGGCGTTGAGACACCCGCTGCCGCACTGACTTTGATGCAGCATGGATGTCACCGGGCACAGGGGTTCCTGTTGTCGCGCCCCGTTCCGGGCAATGCGATGGAAGCGTTGCTAGCCGCCCGCTGGATGCCGATGCCGTTTCTCGCCGATCGCGAGGCGTTGTCGCTGGGCGCGATCTGACACTGGCGGGATGGTTTGCAGCTTGACGAGAAAGACGGTGCTGGTTGTCGCGTGCGCGGCGCTTACCCTGACCGGATCCCTGGTCGGATGTAGCCGCCCCCACGTCAACCCCGGGCCGTTGAATGCGATGGTCAGTCCGGCCATACCCACGACCGCGCAGGAAATACCCAACCCGCTGCGCGGCCAGTACGAAGACCGCATGGAACCGCTTTTCCCGCAGGCCAATTTAGCGCAGCGGCGGTATCCCGCCTGGCCCAAGTCGTATGACGCCAGCCTGCGGGTATCTTGGCGACAGCTGCAGCCTGTCGACCCGCGCACGCTGCCCACGGATGCCCCCGACGATCGCAAGTACGACTTCAGCACTATCGACGACGCGCTGACGAAACTCGCCGACCGCGGGATGCGGCTGACGCTTCGGGTGTCCTCCTACAACTCCTGCTGCGATGCCGTATATCCCAACGACACGAATATCGGGATTCCGGACTGGGTCCGCAGCCTTCCCGGTGCCAGCACCAGCTATCAAGGACCGGCGGCGGGCTCGTCGACACACAGCCTGACGCAGGTGGTGCCGAACTGGAATGATCCTGGGTACCTGGCCGGTTTCGAGCAGCTGCTGGCCGCGCTCGGCCGTCGCTACGACAGCGACGAGCGGCTCAGCGTTTTCGAGTTCTCCGGCTACGGCGACGCCAGCGACGGCCAAATCGCTTATCTGCGTGACGCGCTGGGCTCGCCCGGCCCGGCGCCCGACGAGAGCGTGGCCCAGCTGGGTTACTACAGCCAGTACCGTGACCAGAGCATTACCATCGACTCTATCCGAAAGTTGGTCGCGGCCAACGTAAACGCCTTTTCCCACACCCAGATGGTGGTCACCGGCGGGAACCCGGAAATCGTGCGGCAGATGCTCGCCGACGAGGTCACCAAGAAACTGGTCGCGCCGGCGGGTATCCGCTCCGATGCGCTCGGCGTCACCGCACCGTTCCCGGTCTGGGCCTCCGACGACACGTCTTGGTATGTGCAACACAAGGATCCGCTGGTCACCGATCTGCGCAAACGGCTTGCGACAGCGCCTGTGATCACCGAGTGGGGCGGCCAGCCGCCGGACAAAACCAGCCCGATCGATGTTTACACGAAGGGCCTGTACGACGTGGTCAGGTATCACGTGTCGATGACCTCGAGCGTGAACTTTCCGGACAAGGGTTCGACCACGCCGATGGACCCAAAGCTTTACCTTCTGTGGGCCCAAGCCAACATCGCCGCGGGCTACCGGTATTCGGTGGATGCGAAGCCCGGGTCGCAATCGATCCAGGGCAACGTCGCGACCATATCCGTCGAATGGACCAATTACGGCGCCGCGGTGGCCACCGAGAATTGGCTTCCCAGCTACAAATTGGTGGATTTCTCGGGCACGGTGGTCCGGACCATACCGGCGACGGTCAACCTCAAGACGCTGCTCCACGACGACTCCAGCCCGAAGAGCGACACGGTGGTCCCCGCGCCGACCACCGAGGCGGTGCACGTCGACCTGGGTGGCTTGCCGGCGGGGCACTACACGCTGCAGGCCGCCGTGGACTGGCAGCAGCACAAACCGGGCGGAAACCACGTGGTGAACTATCCGCCCATGGCGTTGGCCCGGGACGGCCGCGACGGCTCCGGGATGTATCCGGTTGCAACGCTTGACATAGCGCGCGACGCGCAGACTTTATCCAGCGGTCACTAGTGCGTCGCACGCACAGAAGTCCCGCGACCTCGTCTTGACCTCGTCGCGGGCCGCGCTACTCCTCGGAGTTTAGGGTGAGACGGCGTGCAGTGTCGGAAGTGGAAAGACGAGCTGGCCGTCCCACTCCGCAATGTAGCTAAGTTGCTGGGTCACCTCGGGTTCGTGGTTCCACGGAAGCACCAGAACAACGTCGGGGCGGTCCTTCGCGATGCGCTCCGGTTCGTAGATCGGTATGCGGGTGCCCGGCGTGAACCGGCCGTGCTTGTAGGGATTGCGATCGACGGTGTACTCCAGCAGATCGCCGCGGATGCCGCAGTAGTGAAGCAGGGTGTTGCCCTTGCCCGGCGCGCCGTAGCCGACGACGCGTTTGCCTTCGGCACGGCACTGCAGCAAGAACCGCAACAGCTCGTGTCGGGTGGCCTCGGTGCGCGAACGCAATTGCAGGTATCCGTCGACGCAATGCAGTCCGGCCGCCTCCTCGGCGCGCAGCACCTTCTCCACCCGTTGGGTCGGCGGCCCTGCGACCTCGGCGGAGCGCGCCCAGAGCCGGATCGACCCGCCGTGGGTAGGCAGGAGTTCGACGTCGACGACGGCCAGGCCGGCCGTGGCCAG
The DNA here is from genome assembly GCA_963748885.1 of uncultured Actinomycetota bacterium. Lineage (GTDB taxonomy): Bacteria > Actinomycetota > Actinomycetes > Mycobacteriales > Mycobacteriaceae > Mycobacterium. Next base: position 48,835 of record CAVVLC010000013.1, on the reverse strand, counting down.
CGCGTTTATCGCCGAGAGCAGTGTGTAGTACTGGGAGTGCGCGTGGAAGATCGTGTCAAACTGCCCGAGGTGCACCAGATTTAGCGCGTGGTTCACCTCGATGCTTAGCCAGCCGTTGTCGGCGAGCAGTCCGGCCAACGATCGGGTGAAGCCGCGCAGATCGGTTATCTGCGCGTAGATATCGTTCGCGACAACCAGGTCCGCCGGGCCGTGTTGGGCGCGAATCTCGCGGGCCAGCTGCTGATCCAGGAGCGCCGTCATCGTGGGTACGTTGCGTTCGCGGGCGGCGGCACCGGCGTTTGCCGACGGCTCGATTCCCAGGCACGACACGCCCGCGGCGACCACATGTTGCAGCAGGTAGCCGTCCTTGCTGGCGACGTCCACCACGAATGACTCGGGTCCGAGATTCAGGCCCCGGACGGCTTGGTCGACGTACGCCTTGGCGCGCTGCACCCAGCTATCGGAATACGAGGCAAAGCTGGCATATTCGGTGAATGCGTCCGCGGGCGTGAGGAGCGCCGGTATCTGCAGTAGCAAACAATCCTCGCACACCGCCAGGTGCAGCGGAAAGGTCGCTTCCGGTAGATCGAGTTCGTCGGCGCTGAGGAATTTTTCGCAGAGCGGGGTCGAGCCGAGGTCCAAGACGCTCAGCAGTCGGTCCGACTGGCATAGGCGGCAAATCATGCCGCTCTCGATTCTTCGCGTGCCACTTGGCATTCCGGCCGGCACGGTGAAACTGAATGTCGTCAACGGCGAAGGTGTGGGTTGGCGGTAGCGCGTCCGCTTCGCGTTTAGGCGGCCAGGCAGCTTCACGACGCTAATTCACTTTTCGGTGCTGGCGAACAGGAGTAATGCGAGTGTTTCCAAGCCGGCCGCGCGGGTGGTTCGAGCGATCTGCACTGGCTCGGAAGTGGCTGCTGCACTTTCCGGTAAGCAGCGTGACTTCCTGGGCTCATGAGAGGTCTTTCGGTCGGGTTTGGTCAGGGTCTGGCCTTGGCCGGCTAATTGACTGAATAGTCGCCGCTGGGGCTCAGCATCGCCTTCTCGATCACGAAGGCCTCGGCGTAGCGGGAGCGGCACTGCACACCGCGGACCCGCAGCAACCCGAGGAACGCGTCGTCGTCGAACCAGTCGCAGCGGGACTGAGACGGGTAGCAGTCCCTGAGCACTCGCGTCTTCTGTTCCGCGACGTCGTTCGGAATCGGCACGTAAATAGTGGGATTCGGCAAGTCCGCTTCCCACTTGAGGATTTCGTAGCCGAGCACGACTTGCGAACGGAACTCGGTGGGCAGGATCTCCGCGGTCAGACGGCGGTCCTGGTGATAGTCGCGGCGCTGCGGACCCAGCACTAGATCGGGCTTGCAGTTGCCGCGAAACTTGGCGATATGGTGCTTCGCCAGTCCCCAGTGGTCGGGCAGGTAACCGTCGGGAAGGTCGGCCACCGTCAACCGGATGTCGGCTTCGGGGCACATCGCGGCAAAGGCGTTCTTTTCCTCGACCTCACGCTCGGTTCCGGCACCGGTCAACACCAGCGCGTGCACCACGACACCGGGATTGCGACGGGCGATCTGCATCAATGTGGCGCCGGCGCCAACGGCGATGTCGTCACAGTGCGCTCCAACGGCCGCAACGCATTTGATGCCGCCGGTCGACAGCGGGATCATGGCGAACGTCTAACGAGTTCGGCCGGCGGCATGCTCAGATCGACTTCGATGACACCGATCGGAAGATCATTGACTTCGATCCTCCGGAACGACGAGGGTGGCGCCGTCGACCGGCGGCCCCGCCGGCCGCTCATTGATCGGCCACCGCCGACACAGTACGGATGGGCCGCGTGACGGGCCGCGCGGCGTGAACACGTTGTCGCGCGGCCTGCACGAGATGCCCGGAAACGCCATCGTGGTGGTCGCGCAACACAGTCCGTAGCACCCGGATGCCGTCACGGATCGCGTGCAGGTTCGATTTTCCGCTCCGGCGGGGCAGCTCGATGCTGGGAACCTCGGTGATACGCAAACCCGCCTGCATGGCGCGCACGGTCATTTCCGCCTCGATTTCGAAGCCGGTCGCGGTCAGCTCGAGGGCCTCGAGATAGCGACGGTCGAAGGCGCAGAATCCGTAGCAGAGGTCGGTCAAGTGGCCGCCGTAAAGCGAGTTGAACACCGCGAGCAGGAACTTGTTGCCCAGCCGCCGGAACGGGGTGATGTCCAACGACGATCCGCCGCTGATGAAGCGCGATCCTTTGACGAAGTCGTAGCCGTTGGAAAGGAAGTGCACGTAGTGGGTGATCTCGCTGGGCAACATGCTGCCATCCGCGTCCATCATGACGATGATGTCGCCGCTGGCGGCCAGGAAGCCGGTACGCAGTGCACTACCCTTGCCGGCGCCCTGCTGCGGTACGACCCGGACGTCGGGCCGGCATCGACGGGCCGTGACGAGCGTGACATCGGTCGAATCGCCGTCAACGAGAATGATTTCGGTCACCTCGTCGACGATCTGCTCGAGGACCCAGCTGATGTTCCGCGCCTCGTTCCTGACCGGAATAACCAGGCTGACGGTCGGATTCGTGATCGGCGATGGTCTCTCGTCAGAGCCATGCAGCAGGTGGAGCGGATGCTCGTTGGTTCCCGTGGATTCCGACGATTGCCGCCCCGACTTGCCATGTCCCAGTTCAGCTGAGCTTGACGATGAAATGCTGGTCATGATTCCGCTTCCAACCTGTAGGTGAAGTGCTGCGCGCCGCGCAGCCCGAGTGAGAAGAACGGCGTTGGTTTCGCGTAGCCGAAACCTGTTGTGGCGGTGGTCCAACCATGGCCAGCCTTTTCACCGCGCGATCTAGTTGTGTAGCTCAGCGTGTTATCCGCCGTCTGCCTAGGTCCCATGCTGGCTCCTAGTGGAAGCAGGTCGACCCAGAAGCGGGGCCGCGGCTAGCAACCCCCGCCTGAGTGCGACATATCCAAATACCGACCATGCACTAGGTTGGGAGCATACATACTTCTGGTCATGGTGTAAAGCAAAATACAAACCGTAGATCCGGTCGTCGGCACAGAAAGCATGCATACGCACAGGGACAGTGGGTCCTGGCAGACCATAGACAGCTCGCAAGCCAGACGCAGACCGGTAGCACACAGATCAAGGGCCAGCTGAGGTGGGCCAGCTGGCCAGTCAAGGGCCAATCCAGGGCCAATCAATGCCCGGTCCATGCCCGGTCCATGCCCGGTCAATGGCCAATCCAGGGCCAATCAATGGCCAATCACGCGTGGTCCGGCGCGACATGGCCCGGGTCAAGCCGGGTCGACGGTGGTCCGCGGGGTTGCCATTTCTGATGCTTTGATCGTGTCGAGTTGCTACTGTGCCTTCCATGGCGGATCGGCGGTCGGCAGGTGGGGGCTTGCCCAACCAATCCCGTCATGACGGTGCTGCTACGGGGGTTGATATGGAAGAGAGTCGGCGGATCGAGCGGCGGCGTAGTGGGAGTTCTGACGATTCACCGATGGACATCCTGACGCGGTTGCCTGCTCTGGTCGTGTTGGAACGGCTCCCGGTCCCTACGCTCGCCATGGCGCGCGACGGCAGCATCTTGTTCGCCAACACGGCGTTTGCAGAGATGATGGGCTACGAGCAGGACAGCCTGGCGGGGTTGGCGTTTCCTGAGGTCTTCCACACTGCGCCGGCCGCGCTAGGCGCCCTTTCCGGCGTCGAAGCGCTAGCGAATCTGGTAGTGGAGCTGCGGCATGGCGAGGGCTGGACGGTGCGGGCCAAGATGAGCAAGTCGGCGCTGATGCGCAAAGGTGACCCGGTCATCTTGGTGACGTTCGAGAATTTGACCGAGCGTCTGTGGGTTGACGAGCACTAGGGCGGCTGCGACTACCTCTATCGCTAGTCGTGAAGGTCGTCCTGTAGGTCGTCGTGCAGGTCAGAGCGGAGCTGTCTCCGCGGACACCTTTTTCACGGCAAGTCCGTGGCGGCGCTTGATGAACTGGGTGAAGTAGTCGATTCGGTCGGGATTGGTAAAGCTAGGCAGTGCCAGCGTCCATGTGTTTTGGAGATTGTCGAGGTGGTTCTCGGGTCGGTCGAGATCGCTGATTCTGCGGACGCCCGCCCACAGCGCCACCAGCATTTTGGCAATGTCTTCCGGATCGTGCTGGTCGACGACGTCGCCCTCGATGACCGCTTTTCGGATCAGGGTGGTGATGAACTCAATCCACAACTGCCACAGGCCGGTTGTGTTCTCGAGGGTCTCCAGCAGTAGGACGCCGGCTCGGGCCACCTCATCTTGGGTGTTTTGCACCGCAAGGAGATAGACAAGGTCGATCGCTGTTTCTAGTCCCGACATCTGGCGGGCGAGCAAGTCGGTGACTGTGGCACGGCTCATCGCGTGGAAGTCTTCGACGATCGCCATTGCCAGCGCTTGCTTCGACGGGAAGTGAAAGTACATCGCCCCTTTAGTGAGTTCGGCCTCTGCCAAGATGTCATCGAGGCTGACCATGTTGTACGGGCGGCGGCCGAACTCGCGTGATGCGGCGGCAATGAGTCGATGGCGGGTGGCGCCGGCCCGTCTTTCGGTGGCCTCGATCATCACGCTCCCTGTCTCGTTGCGGCGGCCGCGCGGCGGCGCGATTGCTTCGCGTCCGGACAACTTCCGGCCCCGAGCCAGTCCCTTCGATGATAAGGGACAATGGCGCGGCGATTGTGCCTACCCGCCGGGGCCAGTGTTCTCCCCGCGAGAGCTTTGCCCTGGTCGCCCTGGTCGCCCTGGTCGCCCTGGTCGCCCTGGTCGCCCTGGTCGCCCTGGTCGCCCTGGTCCGGGGTCCGGTCAGTAGCCCGCACTCTACCTACTCCACACGTTTCTCATAAGACTACAAGTCTGTTAACTGGATTACCTCATGCCGACTAGTATGTATACTGCCGATTCGGATGTATCGCTAGTATCAACTGGCCGGTCACGCTCAGGCGTGGCGGTAACCGGGGTCCGCCTCAGGGTCGATTTCTTCCCCCAGGGCGGTGCGCATTCGGCCGTGACTAGGCATTCCGAGAGCACTCCGAGATGCTGGCGTTCTGTGCCATCGACGGCGACTTCTGGCGAGTTCTGGCGATTCATCACCACGTCTATCTGCGGAGATACCGGGCTGCCGGCAGGGCCAACTGGCCCGCGGTCTGTTGCGGGCGACGTTTGTGCCGGTCTAGGAACGCTTTAGTGCCAGACAGCTGAACTCCTAGTCTGGTAATCATTGCTAAGTATCCACTTGGTATGTATCCTTCCTTCCAGGGGCAACATCGGTATATCCATAGGGTCGCACCACACCACAGGCGTTGCGGTAACCGCGGCCCGGGACCGGGCCGTCTGCTTCTGTCAGGAGGAAGCACATGTCGTTCATGACCACGCGTCCGGACATGCTGGAGTCCGCGGCCGAAGACCTGCAGAGCATCGGCTCGGCGGTGACCGCCGGGAATGGGGCGGCGGCAGCGCCGACGACCGGGGTTCTCCCCGCGGCTGCCGATGAGGTATCGGCCCTGACGGCGGTACATTTCGCCGCACTCGGCGAGATGTACCAGGCGATCAGTGCCGACGCTATGGCGATTCATGAACTATTTGTGAGCGCCCTGGGGATCAGCGGCGTTTCCTACGCGGCCACCGAGGCGGCCAACGCCGCCTCGGTTCACTGAAGCTCGCAGAAGGCTCGGGGGTTCCAGTGATCGATTTCGGAGCGTTCCCGCCGGAGTTCAATTCGGCCCGGATTTATGCCGGTCCGGGTTCGAGCCCGATGCGGGGCGCCGCGGCCGGGTGGAGCGGGTTGGCCGCCGACTTGCGTTCCGCCGGGTCGGCCTACGACTCGGTCATCTCGGAACTCACAACCGGCTGGCTGGGCCCGTCGTCGATGGCGATGGCGTCCGCAGCCGCGGCGTACATAACGTGGATGAGCGCAACCGCCGGGCAGGCGGAGCTGGCGGCCAGCCAGGCCGAGGCGGCAGCGAGCGCGTTCGACTCGGCGTTCGCGATGACGGTGCCGCCGGCGCTGGTCGCGACGAACCGGGCTCAGCTGATGATGCTGGTCGCGACGAACTTCTTCGGCCAGAACATTGCCGCGATCGCGGCCAATGAGGCCCAATACGCCGAAATGTGGGCCCAGGACGCCGTGGCGATGTACACCTACGCGGCGAGTTCGGCGAGCAGCACCGCGGGGACGACGCCGTTCAGCGCGGCGCCGCAGACCACCAATCTGTCCGGAGTGGCCGCGCAGGGGGCCGTCAGTGCCCAGTCCGCGGCCTCGTCCGGCTCCAGCGTGCTCTCCTCGCTGTCGGGGCTGCTCTCCGACATTCCCACGGCACTGCAAAGCCTCTCGTCGTCCGTCTCATCGACATTTTCGTCGTCGGGACTCTCGGGAGTCCTGAGTGATTTGCTGGGTGGGACTTCCTCCGTTTCGGGGGCAGGGTTCCTAAGCGGCTCGACCGCCGGCAGCATCTTGCAAAGTGTGGCTACGGATTACCTTTCGATCCCGGGGTGGGCGGCCATGTTTATCGGGAACGAGGCGCTCGGGCCCCTGATGGGTACGCCGATATCCAATGGAATCAGCTCGGCGATGGCGACTCCCGCAGCGGCTGCTGCCGAAGCTGCAGGGACGGAGGCCGCCCAAGCGGCGCTGGGGTCAGGCATCGGGGAGACGGCAGGCGTGGGCGCGTTGGCGGGTCTAGGTCAAGCGGTGCCGGTCGGCGGGTTGTCCGTGCCGATGAACTGGGGCTGGGCCGCAGCGGGTCCGGGGGCGATGCTGCCCAATCTGCAGATGGTGTCGCCGTTAGCGGCGGCGGACGCCGATTTTGCCACCGGTGTCGGTTTCCCAATGATGATGGGCGGCCTACCTCAGGGCGCCGCGGCGGGCGCGGGCGGTAAGGCTGCTGGCAGAGTTGGGTTGCCCGCCGCCTCTGTGATGGCGCGCCCGCCGGCCGCCGGGTACGGGCCGGCCGCCGCGGCGTCGACCCCGGCGGCCGGGGTACCCGCCGAACTCGCGCCGCCTATCCCCGGATACCGGCCGGCCATCGTGTACGTGCCGACGGGCGCACCCTCGTCGGCGAAGGTGGTGTGACGGGAAATGCGTTGTCGACACTGACCGTGGACCCGAGTGCCAGACGCATCAGAGGCGCCTGCATAACGTGCGCTTCGGAAAGTCGTTGCTGTGAGCAGGAAGCGGCGGCTCAATTGTGAGCGTTGAGGCGGCACCACATCCGTCTGATGCCCGCGAGATCGATGATCTCCTGCCAGATCCGGCGCCCAAGGTAGCCCGCAACGGCATCCCCGACGCTGTGCTGGTCGTGGCGGCAGGCATTTTGCTCGTTGCCCTCGCTTTTGCCCGGTCGCGTACCAGCTCGGGTTTCGCCATGCCCCTGTTCTGGACGGGGCAGCTACTCGCCTTCGTTTTCGTCGCCGTTCGCGTACTGAATCCGTCTACTTTGTCCCGCGAGCGCGAATTCTTGGTGGTTCTGTACGCGGGTGCGCAGTCCGTGATTAGGTGGGCATACAGCCCAGATATGTTCACCTGGTACGACGAGATACAGCATCTTGGTTCGCTTCGCAACGTGCTCTCGACACATCATCTTTTCCACCCGAATTTGGGGCTGCCGATTAGCCCCAGATACCCGGGCCTGGAAAATGTCACCGCCGAGCTAGCCCAGGTGTCGTCGACTGGCCCATTCTTTGCGGGAGTCATGGTCGCCGGTCTCGCGCATCTAATGCTCGCGGCATGCATCTTGTTGCTGTTCCGAGAAGTGACTAAGTCGTCACGCATAGCGTGCATCGCTGTACTGGTATATCTGCTGAGCCCGCAGATTCATTATTTCGATACATCATTCGTCTATGAAACGTTAGCGTTGCCATTTCTGGTTCTGTCGCTGTACTTTTCAGTCCGCTTCGCAACCCGCGAGCGCGGCCGGTATCAGAACCTCGCCGGCCTCTCGGCTTGCGTCCTAGTCGTCGTGATTACGCATCACCTGACGGCACTGGCGACAGTCGCGATTTTGGGCACCATTGCATGTGCGTCTTGGGTGTTCCCCCGAAGCCGCAATCTTGCAAAGCCTCTTGCGACCTGTGCGGCGTCAGCGACATTAATCGTCGCAAGCTGGATGTTCTTCGTCGCACCGGGCACCGGCGACTACCTCAATGAGGCCACCACGAGTGTCGTGAATGGCGTGGCCAGACTTGGGCGGGTTGAAGGAAAGGCTGCGCTGCCAACAGACGTCACGGTGCCACTTTTGGATCGCCTCTGTAACCCCGGCGGCGTTGCGCTCATACTGGCGCTCCTCGTTGTGGGCGTCCGCCTTGCCCGTTTCCGGCCGCCACTGGAGAGGCTATTTCTCTTACTGGCGCCCGTCGCCTATGTAGCGATGATTTCAATACGCCTAGGCGTAGGTTCGGCGCCTGACGGCGGGAAACCGGACGGGGCTGAGCTTGCGGTCCGTTCGCTTACCTACGCTTCGCTCTTCACAGCGGTGGCTGTGGCCGTAGTTTTGGACCGCCTCGTGGCGACTGCTGCTGTCCGCTACCGTGGGTTAGTCCTCACGCCGAGCGGGCTCGTCACTGCAACCGCAATCGCCATCGCACTTCTGCTGCACTCAACAACCACCGGTCTGCCGCAGTGGTGGCAGCGGCTTCCGGGCGTGTTCCGGATCGACGGCAGATCCAGTGGAATAGACGCCGTAGCCGTGAGCAGAGCCGAATGGGCGGCAGCAAACCTGCAACCCGGTTCCCGCTACTTTGGCGACATTACATCGATCTACGTCCTTGGACCGATCGCCCAGCTGGACCCCATCAACGGCCCGGGATCGGTTTACGACACCGACCGCCTCATTCCGGAGGATTCTGCGCTTATCGACGGTCAGCAAGCCATATACCTGGACGTGGACATGCGAATGGCCCAGGAGGCTCCTGTAGTTCGAAATTATTTCACCGCCGACGTGCTGAATGGCGAAAGATCAATACCGATATATTTCGCCGATCTGGCCAAATTCGACAGCGTACCAGGGATATCGAGAATCTACGATTCGGGCTTCGATCACTTCTACGACTTACGCGGCATCAAGGGCATATATGGATAGCCTCAAGCTCTGCAAACTCGACTGGGTCGCATTGGCCGCTCTTGTGTGCTACGCCGTGGCCATCTTGCCATTCATTCCGGGTGAAATACCGGCGGTGGCGGGATCGGTCGTCTGCTTCGCCCTGACCGGAGTCGCTGTCGCGGCCGCGATCTTTCCCCGCCGCGTGGGCGGCCCTGCGCGGTTCGCCGCGGTGGTTGCCTGCTCGTTGGCGACGGGCATCATTGGCGGCCTGATTATTAATATCGTTCCGGGCGGCCTGGTTCGATTTAATTGGATTACGTATGCGCTCGTAATTACGCTCATTGCCTACGGCGTAGCGCGTGCGCGTGGCGCGGGAGATGCGCTCGAGTGGAAAAGCTCGAATTTCGCGAAAATCCTGCCCCTGACCTGGGCTTCGGGTGCGAAACTGGTTGCTTCCGCCGCCATCCTGGCCGCGGCAATAGTCATATCCATCAACACCGCGAATCATGGAGAAAAACCGTTCACCGAAGTGTGGTTTGTACCGAGCGGCCCGACACATTCGCCCGTGCGTGCGACGAGCGGTGTATTCGGTATGAAAAGCCATGAAGCGTCGAATGAAGAATTCACAGTCGTCATCAACACAGGTAGCCAGACCACGACACGTCGGGTCAGGCTCGCTCCGCAGCAAGCGTGGACCCAAGCCTTTTCCGTCGACGGCGAAAGGCCCATAGCCACTGTGTATCGAGGCGACCCAGGAAACCCTCCCTATAGGACGGTGTGGTTTGCTACGCGGTGAAAACGTGGACGCCCCCAGTTGTGCTGCGCAGAGTTCACGCAAGCGGTGGCCTCGAAAAGGTGGTCTCGGAGTCGAACGTGGCGATGGCACGAAGTCCAGTGGGCGTCTTGTCATCAAGATCGCGCTGTCGCTCTTTAGCACGACGGTTGTAACCGCGGGGCTGGGCTTCGTGTTCTGGGCGGTGGCCGCTCATATCACCACCCCCGAAGTCGTCGGTCGCGCCTCTGCGGTGATTTCTGCGATGCAGCTCATCGCAACGTTCGGCACGCTCGGCCTGCAAACACTGCTGATTGCGGAACTTCCTAGGCGCGACGGCGCCGACGTCAAGCGTCTTGTCGTTACCAGCCTTGGGATCGCCGCTGGCTTGGCGTTCAGCATTGCGGCGGTGTATGCGGTCGTGAATCACCTCGTGGCTCAGACCCGTGACTCGATCTACGCCACGCCACTCGGCGTTGTGCTCTTCGGTGTCGGCACCGCCATCAGTACGGTGGCGATTGTTTTGGATGGCGCGTTGGTTGGAGTTCAGCAAAGTGGGCGGCAGGCGTCGCGCAACCTGGTGTTCTCGCTCGTGAAGCTGCTTGCGCTGCCCGTCGCCGCATTCGCTGTCGGCGTGTCACCGCAAGCCGTCTTTTCGGTTTGGATGCTGGGAAACCTCGTCTCGCTGCTGATCCTGGGACTGCGAAACAAGGCACCGCGGGAATGGTTAACGACAAAGCCATCCCTGCGCGGGTTTTCTCCTTTATGGCGCACCGCCGGAGGCTATTACTGGATCAACGTCGCTACCCACGCGCCGCTACTGGCGATGCCGGTCATGGTTGCCGCCCAGCTGGGCGCTCAGGCCAACGCGGGTTTCTATGCGGCTCTCCTCTTGGTGAGCGTTATCTGGATTATTCCGAATCATCTTGCTACCGCGATGTTGACGCTCGACGGGGGAAACGCGGATAACTTCGGTCGTGGGCTCAAGACCGCCCTACGGCTGTCCGGGCTGGTAGCCGTTGTTGCCGCCGCCGGGGCTCCCGCCTTGGCGCGCCCGGTCCTGGCAATTTTCGGACCTGGGTATGAACAGGCCAGTACTTGCCTTATCGCCCTTACGGCATGCGCATTCCCATTCGCGGTGAAATCGATCTACATCCCGGTGCGGAGATCACAGGGTGCGCTGGGCAGGGCCGCGCTGGCAGCCACCCTTGGTGCGGTCCTGGAACTCGGAGCGGTCGAGTTGGGGCTTAAGCTTGATGGCGTGACTGGTGTTGGAATTGCGCTTGTCGTGGCAATGGCGCTAGAAGCGGTATTCTTCTGGCCGACCATCCATAAGGCGCGAAATTGGTCTGGCCGGCGGATCAAAGGCGCGGAGCAGCATCGCCGCGCCCAGGGAGGAGAGATTGCCGGCCTAACTATGCGCAGCAATCTTGGTTGGCGACCAAACCCAGTCTCGAGTAAAATGCTTGGACGGATATTGGTGAATCGCAGCGCCTAGGCGCTTTATGCTGTTGGAGCCAAAGAACCGAGTACCCGCAACCCGCCGCCGAACAGGGGCGCAAGTTGGGGACCACCGGCTGAAATTTCGCGAAGACCGGGTTAACCCCGGTCCGCCTGCTTGGATTTGGTGAGCGCATGTCATTTGGGTACGACCCTGAGTTTTTCGATTTCGTGGCTGGCAGCGCCGGCCCATCTGCCGGCCCATTCCTGAACTCTTTCGTTCGTGTCGCTTTCAACGGAGCTTCTCCAATGTCGGTACTTGACGTCGGCTGCGGACCTGGTGTGTGGCTGGCGGAATGGAGCCGCCTCGGGGTGACGGAGATCATAGGGGTGGACGGGGATTACCTGCCGCGGAGCGCATTAGCTATTCCCGCGGACGCTTTCCGGGCGATTGACATATCTCAGCCGTTCGACCTGGGACGAAGCTTCAACCTGGTGTTGTGCCTCGAGGTAGCGGAACATATTCCGGAAGTTCACGCCGACACCCTGATCGACAACCTTTGCAGGCATGGCGACGTCATCATGTTCTCGGCCGCGATTCCCGGCCAGGGCGGCGATTTCCATGTGAACGAGCAGCCGTATGAGTATTGGCGCAAGAAGTTCGCGGCACGGGGCTACGCGGTATTCGACTGTGCTCGTCGTCCGGTCGTTCGTCTGGAAGAGATCGGGCCGTGGTATCGCTTCAATACCTTTCTGTTTGCCAATGAAAATGGCCAATCCCGGCTTTCGGATAGCGCGCGACAGAACGTCGTTCCGGCTTCGAGTCGGCTGGCGATTGTCGCACCGTGGCGGTGGCGGATGCGTTGCTACCTGCGCGCGCACCTGCCCCCGTCCGTGTTGCGGCTGGCCACGGTCACTCGCCGCCCGCTGAGAAGCCTTGGAAAGGCCTTAGAAGGGCTCGGAAAGGCTCGGAAAAGCTCGGAAAGCTTGGAAAGGCCCCGGAAAGGTGAAGGCCCTTTGACCGTTCTCATCGGACTGCCGGGCTCTATGCCCGGTTTTTCGCGGCCGCTGGGCAGATGGCGATCATGGGCCCGGTCGGCCGTTTTTAACTTGCTAAACTGGTCCCAACGTAAATGCTCCAACCAGCTCGCCCCAAGCCATGACCGCCGACAGCCGACACCTTCGATTTGTCGGCAAGTGAGAGGAGTTGGCTTGGGAGTTAAAGAGCCTAAGGGAAAGCTTTTCCGGCGATGGGGTAGGCGATGCGCCCGCTGCGCCTGATCATCGGCGGTTTGGTCATTGCGCTCGCGCTGGCAATTGCGTCCACAGCCATGCTGAAAGCGCACGAACGGCAGGAGCGGCACGAGCAGAGCCGGGCGGTCGCGCAACGCGGAATCGCGTTGCCGACCTGGCGGATTAATGGTTACGACGGCACGGCTACCACGCAAGCGATAAGCGACATCGGCGGCCTCGGCGCGAGCTGGATTCAGTTCACCCCGACGTGGAATATGGCCACTGGAACGTCCACCAAGATCGACGGCGTCTACAGAGTCACCGACGCCGCTCTGCAAGCGGCAATCGACTTCGCCCACAGCAAGGGCCTCAAGGTTCTGTTGAAGCCGCATGTGGACCCTCGGGACCACACAAACCGCTGGGAAATCAACCCATCGAGCCGGACAGCATGGTTCGACTCCTATCAAACGATGATTACCCACTACGCCGCTATCGCCCAGCAGCAAGGCGTCGAGGAGTTCTCAGTGGGCTGCGAACTCGCCACCATGTCGGGTCCCGCAGATCGCGGCGCGTGGCTGGGGGTCATCAATGCAATAAAGGCCATATACAGCGGTCCGCTCGTCTATGCGGCCACGACCGACGAATACCCGAACGTGTCATTTTGGGATCAGCTCAGTTTTATCGGGATCGATGCCTATTTCCCGTTGAGCACGCAGCCGACAACGGATGTGTCGGCACTGGAGCGGGCCTGGATTCCGATACGAAACCAAATGTCGGCGTTCGCTGCCGGTGTCGGGCATCAAATCGTGTTCACCGAGGCCGGGTATCCCAGCCAGGCGGGCGCGGCGGTGAACCCATGGAACAACGAAGCCAGTCGTACGCCGTCTCAGCCGCAGCAGGCGGCGGCCTATGAGGCGTTGCTTGCGACGTTCACCGGCGAGCCTTGGTGGGCCGGCGTGTTCTGGTGGTCGTGGTGGACCGACAATGGGCTTTACGAGCCGCTTGACTTCGCGATCAAGGGAAAACTCGCTGAGTCAGTTTTACGGAGTTGGTGGGCTCCGACCGGGCACCACCAAACTGCCAATACTTACGATCAGGCGTATTCGGGGGAATAGATGATCGACTCGCGCTCGACCGACCCGGCCATCCCATCGCGGAGCCCGACCCTCGGGTTTGGCTGCGCAAGCCTCTACGGACTGCCCGGAAGGCGGGATCGGCGCGCGGTATTGGAATGCGCCTACGACCTCGGGATCAGGCATTTCGACGTGGCGCCGATCTATGGTCTTGGGATAGCAGAAGCCGAGTTGGCTGATTTTGCGCAGTCGCACAACGATATCCGGATCGCGACGAAATTTGGCATCACGCCGACGGCAATCGGTCAGCTCGCCGGGTACGTCCAGCCACCGATCCGGCGCGTGCTGCAGATGTCCTCCGCTGTTAAATCCAAAGTCAAGCAATCCGGCGGCACGCCGGACGCGGGCGCTGTCGGACGAATTCTCTATTCACGCTCGGATTACTCTGCGGCGAGCGTTCGGCGCGCTCTGGCTTCGAGCCTGCGGGCGCTGCGTGCTGAGCGAATCGACTACTTTCTGCTGCACGAACCGGTTGGCGTGCCGGCTGATGACTACGGTGACCTCGTCGACTATCTGGAGACGGAGCGCAGCCGAGGCGTGATCGGATGCTGGGGTCCGGCGGGTGATCTATCCGCGATGGACGACGCTGTGCTGGCCGCCCTGTGCGCGCGGGCCTCTGTGCTGCAGTTTCCCTACGACCTCATCGCCGGATTCGCGGGACCGCGGCCGGACCCAGACCGGCCCAGCGTCACCTTCGGCTTTCTCTCCGGAGCGCTGCCGCGCCTACAGGATGTCCTGAGGCGTTATCCGAAATTTCGGGAAGAGTGCAGCGAATTGCTCGACGCCGATCTCTCGGATGCGAAAACCGTGGTCCAGTTGCTCGTGCGTGACGCGGTCGCGCACAATCCACGCGGAACGGTGTTGCTGTCGTCAACCAAGACCGGAAACCTCGAGATGGCTTGCGCCGCCGCGGACGTCGCTTTGCGCAACGAGGCCGAGGTGGCCAGCATGATCCGGGATAAGTGCCTCGATACGCGAGGTGAGCGATGATCATCTGCGGCAACGATATTGAGCACGGCGCGCGGCTGAATGCGGGCCTGGTTGTTATTGGGTCAGGGCCGGCGGGCATCGTTTCCGCGCTCGAGGCGGCGAGGAGAGGCGTCGACGTCCTGCTGGTCGAGACCGGGAATAGGAAGCAGAGCCCGGAGTATCAGAACCTGTCAGTGGCGCATCGGCAGCAGCCAAGTTCGCACGCGCCGGTCGAACTGACGATCAGCCGCCAGCTCGGCGGTACGTCTTCGATCTGGGGTGGACGGTGCGTTCCCTATGATCGGGTCGATTTCGTCGAGCGCGACGTCGCGCCGGATTCGGCATGGCCGGTGACCTACCAGGATGTGCAGTGCTATTTCGAAAGGGCCTGCCAGTGGATGCTCTGTGGTCGCTCGGCCTTCGACATCAACGACCTACCGCATCTGCCCCGGCACATGATCGCGGGTCTCGAAGACGGTGCAGTTACCACGTCAACGCTCGAAAGATGGTCACTACCAACCGATTTCGGGAAGGTCTATTTCGAAGATCTCCGCGATACGGCCGGACTCAGGGTGATTACCGACGCGACCTGCGTGCGGATCAACCTCGATGAGGACAAAGCACGTGCAACGGACATCGAATGCAGGACCCTTTCGGGGCGTTCGTTCACCGTCGCGGCGGCGGACGTCATCGTGGCGGCGGGTGGGTTGGAAAGTACCCGGTTGCTGCTGTGTTCACCGGGTCGGGGCGGCCAGAGCATCGGCGACCATTCCGGTCAGCTGGGTCACTGGTACATGGCGCACCTGGAGGGTGCGATCGCTGACCTGGTGCTGTCCACCCCCGCTGATGGCACCATCTACCGGTACGAGCGCGACATCGACGGGTCCTACGTCAGACGCAGATTTGCGTTTGCCGAAAGCTACCTGGTCGAGCACGGCCTGCCCAATATCTCGGGATGGATCGCCAACCCTGAGCTGGCTGACGCGGCGCACGGCAATGCTCAGCTGTCGTTGACCTATCTGGCGCTGATCTCACCCCTGGGCTTCTTGTTGGCGCCTACAGCGCAACGACTTTCACTGACCGGCTGCAAGATACCCGGAACGCCCTACGGCATGGCGACGCGATCGTCGGTGTGGGCTCACCTCCGTAACCTGCTGCGGCATCCGATCGAAACCGCACGATTCATCGCCGACTTCGGCATCAGACGAGTGTTTGCTCGGGGCCGTAAGCCCCCGGGCTTCTTCGTGGGCAGCGCCGCGAATCGCTACCCGTTCCAGTACCACGCCGAGCATCTACCCCACTACGACAGTTGCGTACGGCTTGCCGAGGACGTCGATGACCTCGGAATGCCCAAACTCGACATCGACATCCTGTTCACGGACGACGACATCGAGGGCGTACTGGCGGCACACCAGCACTGGGATAGCCACCTGCGCGCCAGCGGCGTGGGGCGGCTTGAGTACCGCGCCGACGATCTCGCGGCGGCGGTGCGCGAGCGTACCGGCGGGGGTTTCCACCAGGTGGGAACCACCCGCATGTCGAAAGACCCGGAAAAGGGCGTCGTCGACGAGAATCTCACCGTGCATGGTCTCCCCAATGTCCACGTCGTGAGCAGTTCCGCGTTCGTGACGTCCGGCCAGGCCAACTCCACCTTCATGATCGTGGTATTCGCGATCCGTCTCATCGAGCGGCTTTATGGTGCCTCCCGCTAGATTGGCAGTGCGCGCCTGCGCTGCAGCCCGCGTCGTGGTTGCTGCGTTGTCGTCGAGTCGGGGGCTGCACTGTGCATGACATCGAACGTGGTGGTCTGCGCGCGCCGGCGTGGGTGGTCGACGTGGACCTCGCGCGCGCCTATGGCGACGAAGCAATCGATGTCGCGCGGTTTGCGACGGCGTGGTGCCTCGTGCGCGACAACGGTATTCCGGTGGCAACGCGGTTCCTGGACGTCGAAGCCGACTCGTTGATCGCGCTCGCGAACCTACGCGACCGATTTGCCGCTCTGAGGCTCCCACGACCGGTCGACTCCCCAGAGTCGCGCGACGCATCACTCACGGTGGTGATCTGCACCCGCGATCGGCCCGAAGGCCTATTGACAACCTTGGCCAGCCTGGCCGGGCAGTCCGACTCGGGCTTCGAGGTGGTGATCGTCGACAACTCGCACGACGGTGCGGTCGCCCGCACGCTGCGTGGCTTCGAGGGTCTGCGGGTGCGGTGTTGCCACGAGCCCACACCAGGTCTGTCACGTGCCCGGAACCGCGGGCTGTCCGAGGTTCGCAGCGATCTCATTGCCTGGATCGATGACGACGAGGTGGCCGACCCCGACTGGATCGCGTGGATCAAGAGGGGATTCGCGTTCCCGGATCGACCCGATGCCGTGGCCGGAGTGATGCTGCCCGCCGAGTTGGAAACGGACGCCCAGGTCAACTTCGAACGGTACGGCGGGTTCAACAAGGGCCGCGGCAGCGAGCCGGTTCGGCTGCTTGCGGGCGGACCGGCAGTTGTCGATCCCCTCTACCCCCTACCGAACTTCGGCGCCGGCGGCAATATGGCCTTTCGGACGGAGATGCTGCATGCGATCGGTGGCTTCGACAATCGGCTGGGCGCCGGGACCGCGACCCATGGGGGCGAAGAGACGCGAGCTCTTTCGCTCCTGCTCGAGAACGGCTCGATGATCCTGTATTGGCCACCGGCCATCACCTGGCACTACCATCGCCGGACCGACGAGGCGCTTGAAAAGCAGTTTTTTGGGTATTCCGCGGGCTTGACAGCCTTCTACATGAGCATGATCCTGACATCGCCGAAATACGTCTGGCGAATCCTCAGGTTCGTCCCGCGGGGGATAAAACGAATACTGGCTAATCGCGGCTCGGGTCAGCCGGACGAGCCAACCGGGGGAGTCCCCGAGAATCTTCTGCGGGCGGGCCGCAGCGGCCTTCTCCAGGGGGCTTGGTTGTACCTGCGCGAAGTCCGGCGACAACGCCGCACGGAACCGGTCTGTTGACCGCGATGGGGGACGTGCGACCAGTATGGCGGAGTCCGCAGGAAGAAGACGATTCCAGCCTTCAACCGGGCAAGAAGTCGGTGTTCCAGACACGCCGACCGCCACGACGTGGCTCGTACCGATATATGGGTGGCGAGGGCGGGGGGAATCGCTCGAATGGCTCGCGGCCGGCCGATGCCGAAACCGACCAGCCACTCAGTCCGCCCGAATCACAACCGCGCCCGCAGGAACAACCCGAACCGTCGCAGGAACAACCCGAACCGCGCCCGCAGGAACAACCCGAGCCGTCGCCGCAGGAGCAACCCGAGCCGTCGCTGCAGGAGCAACCCGAGCCGTCGCTGCAGGAGCAACCCGAGCCGTCGCTGCGGGAGCAACCCGAGCCGTCGCTGCGGGAGCAGTCCGAGCCGTCGCTGCGGGAGCAGTCCGAGCCGTCGCTGCGGGAGCAACCGGAGCCGTCGCTGCGGGAGCAACCGGAGCCGTCGCTGCGGGAGCAACCGGAGCCGCCGCTGCGGGAGCAACCGGAGCCGTCGCTGCGGGAGCAATCCGAGCCGTCGCTGCGGGAGCGGGTCGGGCCGTCTCTGCGGGAGCAACTCGAGCCATCTCTGCGGGAGCAACTCGAGCCTTCTCTGTGGCAGCAACTCGAGCCGTGTCTGCGAGAGCAACTCGAGCCGTGTCTGCGGGGGCGCCTCGAGCCGTCTCTGCGGGAGCAACTCAAACCGTCTCTGCGGGAGCGCCTCAAACCGTCCCTGCGGGAGCAACTCAAACCGTCTCCGCGGGAGCAACCCGAACCGTCTCCGCGGGAGCAACCCGAACCGTCCCCGGAGGAGCAACCCGAACCGTCCCCGGAGGAGCAACCCGAACCGTCCCCGCGGGAGCAACAAGAACAAGAAACCAGTCGCGAGCTCACCCGGAATAGGAAGCGCTCACTCGCGCGACTGGCCCGCATGCATCCCGGCCAACTCGAGGCGTTGATGTTGGTGGTGCTGGCGGTCATGGGGGCTGGCCTGTTTGCCCTGGTTTATTGGGTGAACCGGCCGCTGCACGACACCGCTTCGCCCGTCGGCACGACCCCGAACGCGGTGGCAGTGGACCCAACCACCAACACCGTCTACGTCACCAACAACCTCCCCAACACACTTTCGGTGGTCGACGGGGACACGCACGAGGTCGTCGCCACCGTGCAGGTCGGCGCCCACCCGGACGGCGTGGCGGTGGATCCGGACACCCATACCGTCTACGTCGCCAACTCCGACTCCCACACTGTGTCGGTGATCGATGGGACGGCGCACACCGTAATCGCCACCGTGCCGGTCGGCAACACCCCGATGGGGGTGGCGGTGGATCCAGAGACCCATAACGTCTACGTCGCGAACAACGGCCACCGGTCGGTGTCGGTAATCGACGGGTCGACGCACACCGTCATTGCGACCGTGCCCGTCGGCGGCGGCCCTGTCGGGGTGGCGGTGGATACGAGCGCCAATACTGTCTACGTCACCAACTCCGGCGACCACACGGTGTCGGTGATTGACGGGTGGTCGCACACGGTTGCCGCCACCGTGATGCTGGAAAACAGCCCTTCCGGGGTGGCGGTGGATCCAGACACCCACGCCGTCTACGTCTCTTTCTACGGCCATCCCACGGTGGCGGTGATCGACGGCCTGACAGACACCATTGTCGACGAGGTGCACGTCGGCAACAGTCCTTTCGGGGTGGCGGTGGATCCGGGCGCCCACACTGTCTATGTCACCAACTTCGCCGATCGCTCGGTGTCGGTGATCAACGGGTCCTCGCACGCCATCACCGCCACGGTGACCGTCGGTGACAGCCCGGACGCGGTGGCGGTGGATCCCCGCACCCACGTTGCCTACGTCACCAACTATCTGAACCACACGCTCTCGGTGATCAAGCTTCGCTAGGCGATTGGATGCGCATATTCACCCCAGCCGCCCCGGCGACTGGGTAAATGCCTGAATTTCAGCATTCGGCTATTGAACTGCCTCGGACCCGCCGGTCTGTACCCTGGCCAGTCCTCCGGGCACATGTATGCATTCGGTATGAAAGTAAACTAAAAGTTGCAGGGTTCCTTGCTAAAAGTCTAATGGTATGTAAGATACCTAATAGAAAGCCTAGCAGTATGTAAGATGCGATTTCAGCTGCATCGCCGGTATATACGCACGTCGAGCATGGGCCCGCGGTAACCGGGATGGGTGGTTCGGGGGGGCCCTGCCTCCACGGGGAGGAGCACATGTCGTTTGTGGCCTCACAGTCGGAACTGCCGGCGCTTGCCGCGAGAAGCCCGCGCAGCGCCGGTACGGCTCAGGGAACCAACGTGCGTTCGATGACTAGATCCGGATCGGTCCCGCTACCACTGTCGGTTTCGCAGACTTGGTTGTGGTGCCTGAGCCGCCTCGCCCAGGACTCGTGCGCCTGCAACGAGGTGATCACAATCCGCAAGACGGGTCCGCTCGACGTGGACGCGCTGCGCTGCGCTTTCACCGACGTGGTCGCGAGGCACGAAGCGTGGCGCACCACCTTTAGAACCGTTGCCGGCGTTCCTCATCAATTCATCTGGGAGCCCGCGGCGGTCGACCTGCCCTTCACCGATTTGACAGACCTAGATCCCGAGGCCGCAATTCGCCGGGCCGCCGACATCGCCGCCGCCGAGATGCTGCAGCCCTACGACCTTGCCAACGGGCCATTGATCCGTCCGCGGCTGATCCGCATCACCGCGGACGAGCACCGGCTCTATTTGGGCCTACATCATCTGGTTTTCGACGCGACGACTTTGAATCGTGTCGTATTCCCGGAGCTCGTGGCCCTGTACCGCAGCTACAACACCATGGGCGTGCCGTCGTTGTTGCCCGATCCGGAGACGCAATACACCGACTACACCATGTGGGAGCTGGATTGGGTCCGCGGACCGGAGGTAGCCGGCCGAATAGCTAACTGGCGCAGGCGGCTTGCCGACAGCACCCCCGGCCAGCTGCTGCTCGATCGCGCGCGACCGCCGCGTCCGACGTTTGCCGGCGGGACAATCCCATTCACGATTGAGCACAACACCGTTGCGGGGCTGCGGCGCGCGGCCCGGGCCGCGGGCGGCACCCTTTTCCACGCGCTGACCGCCGCATATGCCTGGTGGCTGCATCTGTATACGGACTCGACTGAGGTCGTCTTCGGCATCCCGCATGACCTGCGCGACCGCGACGACCTGTCGGAGGTGGCCGGTCACTGTGTCACCCCGGTGGTCCTGCGATGCGACGTGTCGGTCGAAGAGCCCTTCACCGCGCTGGTGGGCAGAATCCGTCGCGCGGTCACCGAGGCGCTTAGCGATGTCGTGCCGTTCGAGACCCTGGTGTCGGACCTGGGCGTACCGCGAGATCCGCGCAACCATCCGCTGTTTCAAACGGCGTTGCTATTTCAGCCGCCGCTGATGTCGCCGGCTGACGACTGGTCGCTGCACCTGATGGATCCCGATGTTCGTGACGCCGTGGGGTCCGCGAAGTTTGACATCAGTATCGAGTTGGAGGAGCGGCCCGAGGGACATGTCTCGGGAGGGTTGGTCTTCAGCACGGATTTGTTCGACCGACAGACGGCACGCGAGATGGCGTCACACTGGCGCCGCGTGCTCGATGCTTTCGCGGCGGCGCCGGAAACGCCGATGGCCGAACATGATCTGGTCACTCCGGCGCAGCGACAGCGTCAGCTGAGCTGGAATGCGACCACCCAACATGACATTTCGCCGCAATGCGTGCACGAGGTCATCGGCTCACAGGTCGAGCATAGGCCCGACGCGGTGGCGGTACAGGTCGACGACACGTGGCTGACCTATCGCCAGCTGGACGATAGGGCGGCGGTCATCGCATCGAGCTTGGTGGCGGCGGGCGCCCGGCCCGGCGCGGTGGTGGCCGTGTTGCTGGAACGCACGCCCGATCTGGTGGCGGCCGTTCTGGGAGTTCTCAAATCCGGTGCGGCATTTCTGCCGCTGGATCCGCGCCAGCCGGCCGCACGGAACACCTTCTGTGTCAACGACGCCGACGCCAGGATCGTGCTCACCGATCGTGAGCTGCCGACCGGATGGGAAGGGGTCACGGCCAGAGTCGTCAACCTTGGCGAGCCGGGGCCGCACGCATCCCGCCGGGGCGCCCGGTCAAGCGTCGTGTCTCCGGCGTCTTCTCGGGACCTTGCCTACGTGGTCTACACCTCCGGCTCCACCGGTCGGCCCAAGGGGGTGCTCGTCGAGCATCGCAGCGTCACCAACCTGATGGGCACCATGTTTCAAGCTATGGGTGTCGCCGGCTCCGACACCGTGCTGTCGGTGGCTTCCATCAGCTTCGACCTCGCGCTCGGCGACATCTTCTGTGCGCTGGCGTGTGGAGCGCGTCTGGTGCTCGCCACCGCCGCGCAGGCGACGAATCCCGTCGCGCTGGGCCGGCTGCTGGCCGACAGCGGTGCGGCCTACATGATGGCGACGCCAACCACCTGGGGAGCCCTGGTGGCCGCGGGCTGGCGCGGCAACCGCGCTCTTACGGCGGCGTGTGGCGGCGAAACTCTCACCGACGGGTTGGCCGAGTCCCTATTGCAACGGTGCAAGGCGGTCTACAACGCCTATGGCCCTTCCGAGGCCACGGTCAGCACCAACTACGCGCGGGTGACCGACGGCGATGCCATCACAGTGGGCAGGGCCCTGCCGAACGTGCGGGTATACGTCACCGATCTCCGCGGGCGACTCCAACCGGTCGGCGTTCCCGGCGAGATCGTCATCGGCGGCGTCACGGTGGCTCGTGGGTACGTCAATCGTCATGATGAGCAGGCGCGTCGGTTCGGAGACGATCCATTCCATGTCGGTGGGCGGATCTACCGCACCGGCGATCGTGGCAGGTTTTTGCCGGATGGCCGCCTGCAACACCTGGGTCGGTTCGACGACCAGCTCAAGATCCGCGGGTTTCGGATCGAGCCGGGCGAGATCGAATCCACCCTGTGCGAGCACCCAGACGTGGGATGCTGTGCGGTGGTCGCTCGCGAAGCGCCCAACGGCGAACAGCAATTGGTCGCCTATCTGGTTGGCGAGCCGGGGTGTCCGAGCGACGCTGAGGCACGTGATTGGCTACGTCGCCGCCTGCCCGAGTACATGGTCCCCAGCGCATTCATGCAGCTGCGGGCGCTCCCGACGACAGCGAGCGGCAAGCTCGACAAGGCCGCACTGCCCGCACCGTCGCCGCGGGAAGCAGGCCGCACCGGTGCCCAGCCTCCACGCAACGACACCGAACGGCGCGTCGCCGCGCTGTGGGCTGATCTGTTGGCCATCCCCGTCGTCGACGTCAACTCCGACTTCTTCGATATGGGCGGCCACTCGCTGCTGGCGGCCCGGCTGATCTCCGAGGTTCAGCGGGCCTTTGGGGTAGAGCTGTCGCTTGCGGCGTTCCTGGATAACGGCAGGACCGTTGCAGAGCTTGCCGAGCTGCTCGGGGCGGAAAGTCTCAGCGGGACTGAGGAAGTCACGTCTGGCCCACCGCTGCACTTCATCTTCGCGAACCTGGTGTCGGGGATGAGCATGCGACACTTTACGGCGAAGTGGGGTGCCGCGCTGCCGGTGCACGCGTTGATCCCCGAACAGCCAGGCGGGCGGTTCGACCCGTCCATGACCATCGAACAGCATGCCAGCCAAGCCCTTTCGATGATCCGCAGTCGGCAGCCGGATGGTCCGCTTGCGCTCGCCGGCTACTCGATCGGCGGGCTCGTGGCCTACGAAATTGCCCGCCAGGCCGTTGAGGCCGGCCAGCAGGTCCATTGGCTGGGCATTCTCGATGCGGCGGCACCGTCGATGG
The DNA here is from genome assembly GCA_963748885.1 of uncultured Actinomycetota bacterium. Taxonomy (GTDB): domain Bacteria; phylum Actinomycetota; class Actinomycetes; order Mycobacteriales; family Mycobacteriaceae; genus Mycobacterium. The sequence goes on along the minus strand of CAVVLC010000013.1, from coordinate 25,417 downwards.
AGCGACTGCTGCGGGCGCAGATGACGCTGCGATGGCAGTTTCGCCGGATACGCCAACTGCCCGCGCGTGACCGGTGGGCCAAGTACGCTGAAATCGCGCGCCGGGTGTTTCGGGGTGGTCCGGGTGCGCTGTGGCCCAAGAACGATTTCGACTATCGCGGCGCCACGGAGATCGCCTGCCGCTATCAGCTGCCCGGACATGACGTGCCGATGCACTTGTTCGTCAGCGGGGACTCGGCGGCCGAGGTGGAGTCAGATCTATTGGGGTGGGATGGATTTCACAACGGAAAGGTCACGGTGGATCGTTTCGCCGGTGACCACTTCGCAATGCTCCATCTGCCGAAGGTGAAGCAGCTCGCGGGGCTGATGTTCGATTCGCTTCGCCAAGCGACGGTGTCGACGCGCTTCGGACGCCCCGCGGGCGCGGATTGGCACGGTCTGAGATCCGTCCCGGATGTGTTCAAAGGACACGAGAAGCCAGTGCTCCCAGCGGCAGAACGGTTGCTGCAGGAGCGGGAGGATGCCCCCGAAGCCCGGAAAGGGTATGGCACATGGGGCATGTCCTGATGGAGGTAGTCGCGCGGGTGGAAAGAGCCACTCGCGAGCGCCCGGATGCGTACGCGCTGAGTTCACCGGAAGGGAATCTGTCGTATGAGCACCTGTGGTTGCGAGCGCTCGCCCTGGCCGGGCGGCTGAACGAAGCAGGCGTGCGCCCGGGCGATCCCGTTGCGCTGTGCTTACCCCGATCGATCGAGCTGATAGTTGGTGCGCTGGGCACCCTGGCCGCCGGCGGCTGCTATGTGGCGCAAGACCCGGATTATCCCGACGACCGGCTCAGATTCATGCTGGCCGATTCGGGTGCCAGCGTCGTGGTGGCGCACGCGGATGTGGCCGCGCGCATGGGTGCACCGTGCGCGATAGAGCCAATGCAATATGCAGCGTCGGCACTCGACGCCCCGGTACCGGTCGCGGCCGGGGATCCGGCCTACATCGTCTACACCTCAGGGTCCACCGGCCGACCGAAGGGCGTGATCATCGAACATGCCGGCTTGGCGAATCTTATTGGCTGGCATGAGAAAGAGTTCGGCATAAACGAATTCGACCGAACCGCACTGATATCGAGTCCCGGCCGCGACGCGGCTGTCTGGGAGATCTGGCCGTGCCTGGCCGCCGGCGGGTCACTGCACGTGCCGCCAGAGCGGGTGAAAACCGATCCGATCGCGCTGCGTGATTGGCTGCTGGCCGAGCGCATCACGAAAACGTTTGTGCCGGCGCCGCTGTGCGAGGCGATCATGGAGCTCGACTGGCCCGATATTGCCCCCTTGAGGGTCATGCTCACCGGCGGCGACGCGCTGCACAGCCGCCCGAGGGCGGGCTTGCCGTTCCGGTTGGTCAACAATTACGGCGTCGCGGAAGCCACCGTGGTGGCGAGCTCGGGCACGGTCAAGGCCGGCGGTGGAATGGGCGCCGACCTACCGACTCTCGGCTCCGCAATACCCGGGGTCAAGCTGATGGTCGTCGACACCGATGGTCAGCCCCTCCCGCCCGGCAGCGTCGGTGAGCTCATCATCGGTGGGGTTTCGGTCGGCCGCGGTTACGTCGGTCATCCAGAGCTCAATCGGGCCAAGTTCTTCGTCGACGCGGCGGGCTGCCGCCATTACCGCACAGGCGATTTGGTTCGATTGCGTGCCAACGGCCAACTGGTTTACGTAGGTCGACTCGACGAGCAGATGCACATCCCGAGCAAGATATGGGGCAAGTGGGTGCCCTAGTGGCACCTAGTGGCGCCCGCTAGTGGCGTTAGTGGCGCGCGCGCGAAGAATCAGGCGATCACGGTCACGGTGGGAATGTGCCGGTCATCCTGGGGTCTCCTGCCGCGAAGCCCCGCAGTGAGATGCCCCGCCCCGCCCAGTATCCGACATGTGGGACGTTGGGTGCAGGATGCATGAGCCCGAGCATCGAGTCGGCGCGGAACCCGATCCGCACGCCAACCGCCTCGGCCGTGCGCAACCCGCGGTACAGCAGGGTGGATGACAGCGGCATGGGGCGGAGCCCCTTGGATTTGGCTGCCGTGGTTGTGGTGGCCGCGCGCAGGGTGCGGATTATCTCGCTGAACGGCACCCGGCGCGGGTCGGCGACGCCGAGGACGCGATGTGGCGGCCGCTGCTCGACGGTCGCGAGGACACAGTGCGCCATGTCTTCGGCGTGGACGGTGTACTGGTAAGAGTCCGGACGCAGCATCGGCACGAGAGGCAGCCGAGCCACCTTCTGCAACGCGCCGATCATGCCGCCTTCGCGGTCGCCGCCGTCACCGTGGACAAGGCCGAGCCGCAATGACGTCCCACCCTGCGCGGCGACCAGGCCCTCGCAGGCGAGTTTGGTTTGGCCGTAGATCTGCTGCGTGCCGGCGTAGGCGGACATCGAGGAGATGAGAACGATCGGGATCTCACCGACCGCGCGGATGAGTTGGTCTGTGCCGCCGAGGTTGATTCGTTCGATTTCGGCCCGGTCGCGTGCACGTAGGTCGTAGGCGCAGTGGATAACTGCGGCCACGTCGTCGGGCAACCGTGCCGCGGGTCCATCCTCCAGGGAGTAGGGCACGTAGTCCCATCCGCTATCCGCTGGGGGCGCCGACCGTTGCAGCGCAATCACCCGGTAGCCGGCGGCGGCGAAGACGGCGGCCAGTGTGCTCCCCACGTACCCGTTGGCGCCGGTGATCGCGACAGCGCGGTTGCTCGTGTCAGACATGCCGGCTCGCTGACACGATTCGGTGCGCGTTGGCCATCAACGTGAGCGTGAAGGTGGTCGACGGCACCGACGGCAACACCGAGCCGTCGATGAGGTGGATGTTACGGAAACCGCCGATACGACCCAATAGATCCGAGCCATTGGTGCCACTGCCGTGCGGGAAGGTGGAGCCGAAGTGGTAGCTCTTGCCCGGCCCGGACAGGCGCACCATCGGCAACACCGGGAATAGATCGAGCTTGGGCCCGAGCGCGCTCAGCCTGCGCAGCACCGAGACCATCATCGCCGGACGCCGGTCGGACACGACCCGCACCGCGATGTCCGGCAAAGCGCCCTCGTGCCGGGCGCGCAGGTCTATCCGCATCTGGGGCGACCGCCACGACGGCAGGTATCCGAGCGCCGCGGTGACTCGTCCGAGCAGGGCCCCGCTCATCGACGGCGGGAGCCAACCCGGAAGCGCCTCCGCGATCGCCGGGTTGTAGGGATAGCAGTGGACCTGGGAGGTCGTGTACGCCTCGTCGTCGTATTTCAGTAGCAGGTTGAACTGGTTGAGCGTGAAGTCCCGCTGTCCGCGCGGATCGCCGGTGGAACGGCGGGATACCAGCGGCACCAGGAACTGCATGGACTCCTGCAGGCCCACCTGGTTCGGCGGTGCGTGCAGCGAGTTGAGCGCGATCCGCGTAGTGCCGAGCCCACCGGCACCCACGAAGACGCGGTCGGCCTCGAGGCGCAGCTCCCGCCCGCTGGCGAGGTCGATGCCACGAACAGACGGCGTGCAGCCGACGGGCTGATCGACCGCGGTGACCAGGACGCGCGATATGTGCCGCACCCGACCGCGGGCGACGAAGCGGTCGACGGTGTGCCGCGCGGAGTAGATCAGAGAGTAGGGGCAACCCGTCATGCATAGTCCACAGTTCACGCACGAGTTCGGAGCCAACGCCAACCGCGCCTTACCGACCACGATGCCCGCCGCGCGGATGACGTCTCGATGGCGCCGGTAGTGGTCGAGCACGGCGGCCGTCCGCGCGGACACCGGTGGGAGGTGTGCGCCGGCCGAGAGCAGTGGGAAGTCCTCGGCGTAGTCGTCCGTCTCGGCGGCAAGCGGCACCTCGGCCAGCACGGCGCGGTAGTGCGGTTCGATATCGTCCCACCCGAACGGCCAGCGGTCGAAGGTGGCCCGGGAGAACGGCATGATCTGCGCGCCCCAGACCGTCGAGAACCCGCCGAAGGCGCCCGACACCGCTGCGTCGTTCCCGCGGTCGGGCATGAAGAGGCCGCGCTGCTGCCCGCGATCGACGAACATGTGGTTCGAACCGTAGGCGCGCTTCTCGGGGAGCGCCGATCCGGCTCGTTCCGCCGGTCCCACGGTGACCAATTCGCGGTCGGCATTGGCCCACTGCGCCGGTTGCAGTGCGCTCATCCGGTCTACCGCCGCGGCCTTGTCGTCGGCCAGCCGTTCGCCGATGTCGACGACGGTGATTTGTTGGGACGGGTCGTCGGCGAGGGCGAGGATCGCCGCCGCCGCCGCCGGCCCCGTCCCGACGATAACGTTATGCACGGTCGGTTGCCGAGACGGCGGCGCGGTCCCGGCGTACCTCGGCAACGTCGAGGCCGGTCGTCAGGATGTCCGGCTGGAGACCCCGCGCCAGCTGCACCCTGCCGGTGACGTAGCCGGAAGCGGCGAGCGCGAGGCCGGCCACTGCGACCAGCGCCTGGCGCAGTCGCTCGGGCCGGCCGGTCACGGCGGCGAGCAGCGCCGGGACGAGCGCCAGCAGCACGCCGACACCAAAGCGCAGCTCGGCGCCGATGTTGCCGCTATCGCCCATGTCGACCAACGCGGCGACCTTCTTGCGGTTCACGGAGAAGCAGCGCCGCCAGAAATACGACCACGTCATTCTGTCGGCAGGGACATAGTGATTGACCTCGGCGCGAGGCTCGTAGAGGACGGCGGCCGACCCATGTGCGTGGGCGATCCGGTGGGAGAGATCCAGGTCGTCGAAGTCGTCGAAGTGGAAGCCGCCGACAGCGAGCATTTCTTCGCGACGCACACTCATGCTCGTGCCGATCAGGTGGCGGGTGGGAGCCAGTCGGTCCGGTAGCCCTTGGTAGTGGCAGCCGAAGACCCACTCGAATTGGGGCGGGAACCAGGATGGCCGGGGTGCGCCGTAGTTCGGCCGTGCCACGCCGCCGACGGCTACGGCTCCCGGGTGCATGGTGTACACGTCGAGCAGTCGCTCGAGCCAGTCGGGTTCCGCTTCGGCGTCGTCGTCGAGGAAGGAGACGATCTCAGCGCGGGCGAGCAACAGCCCGGTATTGCGCGACGAACCCTGCCTGCTGTGGAACTGGCTGGCGGCGACGACGATCTCGATGGGCGAGTCGGTGCCGGCCCGGCCACTTTCTGAGCCCCATTCCTGCTGGCACCGGGCGAGCAGCTCATCGTTGTGGTCCACGACGATGATGAGTTGCCGTGGGGCGACGGTCTGGGTGAGCACCGACTCGACCGCCCGTTCGATCAGCTCCCACCGGGCCAGGGTGTAGGTACAGATGACTACGTCCGCGCTCGGCGCGGTGGCAGGCGCAGCAGAGGCCATCGGGACCCCGGACTGCCCGAACTGCCCGGACTGCCTGGTTACGAAAAACACGTACGTCTCCCTAACAGGACCGAACTGACGGCGCAGGACCACGCGTACAAACCAATCATTGAAACAAGCGCCAGTATACATACCCTTCGGATGATTGCGAGGCCTAAACGCGGCGATCGGTATTTATTCACCGAGCCGCCCTCGGCGATTAGGGGCCGGGCGACGACCGCGGGAGCACCAGTGTCGTCACCAGGCCCCGGTGATCCGAACCGGGAACCGTGAGCGCGCGCAGCGAGGTCGCCGTGCAGCTTCGGGTCAGTACGTGATCGATGGTGATGAGTGGCGGTAGCCGCGAATCGCCGGGGAAGGTCGGCGCAAACCCCGCCCCGGATTGTTCCGCCGCATCCCGATAACCATTGCGCAGCAGAGCGCGGAAAGGGCGCATGTCGGTTGTGCTGTTGAAGTCGCCAGCGACGATCACGCATCCGCGGCCCGTCTGGTCGGCGACCTCCTGCAAGGTGACCGGCAACCGATCGAAGTCTTGACGCCACGCATTGATCGGCTGCGGCCACGGGCCGGCTATGTGTGCGACGACGACGGTGGGATCTATCGGTACGCCGGTGACTTGTATTCGCGCCGTAATGAATGCATTGGCGTAGCCCTTGATCTGCTCAGTCGAATGCATCGGTAACCGACTCCATACGCCGACGCCGGAAGCCTCGCCGCGCGGAGCGAGCCACCGGTGGGGGAACGTGGCGTCCAATCCGGCCGCGGACAGGCGATCAACTTCCTCCTGGGTCAGTTCCTGGAAGGCGATGACATCCGCCCGCTCGCGAGCCGATCTCACGAGAGAGTCTGGATCAGCGTGTCCCTCGCGGATGTTCACTGACATGACTCGGAGCCCGATACCCGCGGTTGCGGCGGTGTCCGAACCGCGGTACAGCGGGAGCTGGACGGCCAGTGTCGCCACCGTCAAGCCGATGGCGACGGACGCGAGAATCCAGCGTCTGGCGAGTAGCAGCAAAACCGCCGACACCGGTCCGCACAGCATCAGGTATGGCGACAGGGTGGCTGTGAGCAACACGACGTGGTTGGTGATCGGCAGGTACCGTGACGCCAAGGCCAAGCCGGCAACGGCGAATGCCACGAGTCCGGTGATCGCCCACGCCGCCCGCGGAGTCCACCGCCGCTGCTCGGCGCGAGTCATCAATTCGTTGCGCCGGGCTCACGCAGTGTGTTGCGGTGCTGCGCCCACCAATGTTGGACCCAAGCGCACAGCCAGCTCTTCGCGTTCGCCCAGCGTTCGCGCCGGCAGCAACAGCAGCGGGCGCTGCACCGGCGCCGGCAGACTCGCCCGCACCGCGGCCAACTGGCGGCCGGTGAGCCGATTAAGCCCGGCCCACGCCTCCTGTTCCAGCGGCTCCTTGCTGTGATAGCGCACCCAAGCCGACACGTCGACCCTGCCGGCGGTGGCGGCGGCGAGCCGGATCGTCACCACAGTCGCGTCCGTGTCGGTTAGCCACAACCAGTCCAGCGTCTCCGACGTGATGTCGCGCGGCGACACCCAGAAGCTGGCGACGTACCCATCGTCAAGCTTGAGGTGACCCCATCCCGGCCGAGTCCAAGCCGGTTGCAGACCCGCGGCTATGGCGGTCTCCACCTGGGCGAACTCATCGCCGGACAACGGCCGGGCCGCGCAGCGCCGTCCTTCCAGATCGCCGGCGAGCCGTTCGGCGGCCGCCGCCAAGGTCGAGGCCACCGAATCGCGAGTGGCAAGTGCGGCGACGTTGCGCTGCGGATCCATCCGCAACACGAGCCAGGTGCCGTACTGGACATCCGCTGGCCGATCTTCCGGGCTCTCGGCGCTTTCGAAGCTTTCCAGGCCTTCCGGACTTTCCGGGCTTTCCAGGCTTTCCGGGGACGGACCGGTGTCCCCGGGAGACCGGTGCTTTCGCACCGAGACGATGTCGATGCCGTCGAGCCGCACATCGAACTGACGCAGCCCCTCGGCCACTGCGGCCACCGGCAAACTTCCCGACGGCACCGGCTCGTGCTGATGCCGCCCCGATGCCATATCCGCCCGCCCGTCCACGGCGATCAACGCGACCAGCTGGCCCTGGTACTCACGCACACCGACCACGTCGTGGCCGAAGCGGCGCCGGTGGTCGAGCGCGGGCGTGCATTCCGGGCTTAGCGTCGATTCCGGTTCGGTGGCCGAGTCCCGCACCTTGCGGGCCAACAAATCCCACGTCAACCTGGCCAGCGCCGAGGCGATCGCTGAGGCGAACGTGATCCCGCGGTGGGTGAAAATCATGGTGACCGTTACCAGTGCCGCGACGGTGACACCGAGCCACCACGCGACCTTTTCTGGTACGCCGGGGAAGTGACTGGCCAGTATGAGCACAGCAACATCCGCGACGAAAACCGCGGTGACCCGCGGCCACGAGAGCGCCAGCCCGAGCCGGCGTTGCGCCTTCATCGGCCACCCGGCGAAAGCCGTTTCAACACTGCCCAACCAAACAGCTTCTCAGTCACCAGCGTCACGTGCGCATCCTCTCCGCCGCGTCCACCCCAGGATCTCGGGGTAGATACATCTCCCTGATCTGCGCGATAGCGGAACCGATGTGATGCGGCTTTACGACGTTTGCTGATCCTCGTTGACGGGTTCCGATCCTCGTAGTTGAAGCGTCTTTGGTCCCGAGAACCAGTGATCAGCAATGACACGGTTCCCCGATACCACGCCCGGTCAGTCTAGCGGCCGTGATTCGGCCCGCGCTTGTCAAGTCGCGCCGAGATCAGTGATCTCGACTGATTGCGAGACTATAAGTCCGTTTCACGCTTCCGATCATACAAATAGTATGTATACTGGCCCTTGAGCTAAAGGAACGGTGCAGGAAGCCGCCCTCAACTCCCTCAATGTCGCTGCCGCCGGACTCGCCGAGATCCGGAACTCACACAGGCGACGGAAGCCCGGAGGTAAAGAGCCATGGCGCGCCAGGTTCGAGCCGAAGCCACCCGGCGAAAAATCCTCGATGCCGCGATTGACGTGTTCGGTGAGGTTGGATATGCGGCCGCCGGATGGGGCACGATCATCGAGCGCACCGGGATGACCAAGGGCGCGCTCTATCACCACTTTGATTCCAAGGAAGCACTGGCGTCGGCCATCATCGAGGAAGGTTCCGGCGCACTCCTCGCCGCTTTCCGCAACGTGTGCGGGGCGTCTTCGCCGGCGCTCGAGAACATGATTCACGGCACGTTCACGATCGCGAACCTGCTCAGCTTGGACAAGACGGCCCGAGCGGCCGAGCAGTTGACCGCTGCCCTAAGCGGATTCAACGAAGCGGCCGCGCGCTTCTGCGAAGGCCTCGTAAAGCTGATGGCTGCCGAGGCCCGGCGGGCAAGCTCCGAAGGAGACCTGCGGCAAGACGTCGATCCGGCGTTGGTCAGCGAGTCGATCGTCGGCGCGATGTTCGGAACGCGGTTGCTGTTCAACACGATTGCCGCCAAGGGGCTGGCCGAGGGAAGTGTTGGGCTCGCCGATGGCGACCTCGCCGCGCGGACGGGTCGAATGTGGAAACTGCTCCTCGCGGGCATTGCCACTGAGGCGTCGCTTGGGTATTTCCGTCAATTCCTCGCGCGCGAGGCGCTCCGCCATACCCAGGGTCAAACACAGGGCCACCCGCAGGCCGCGGCATCGCCGGATCAGGAACCGGCCGTGGCGGTGTCCGAAGTCAGCTAGCCGCTCCCGCTCACTCCGGCTGGGCGGGTGGCTGGTAGCGCGGGAACACACCCGTCGGCTCCGGCAGCACCGTGCCGGGGGCCAGCCGTGCGCCTACCGCCGCGAATGTCCGCCGGTCTTCGGCCTGGCCGAGCAAGTCCAACATCTTGGCGGCCGACTCCGGCATGACCGGTTGGACCAGCAGCGCCGCGATGCGCACCGCCTCGCAGGTGGTGTACAGGACGGTACGGAACCTGGCCTGGTCCGCCCCGGATTCACTCTTGCGCAGCACCCACGGCTGTGCCGCGGAAAAGTATTTGTTCGCGTCGCCGAGCATCAACCAGATCGCTTCCAGGGCCAGGTGCATCGCCTGTACGTCGAAATTGGCGCGCACCCGCTCCAGCAAGCCGTCGGCAGTGGCCAGCAGCGCGGCGTCGGCGGCGGTGAACTCACCGGGTTCGGGCACCACCCCGCCGAGGTTCTTGGCCACCATCGACAACGACCGCTGCGCCAGGTTTCCCAGCTCGTTGGCCAGATCGGTGTTGACCCGATTGATGATGGCGTCCTCGCTGTAGTGGCCGTCCTGCCCGAACGGCACCTCGCGCAGCAGGAAATACCGGACCTGATCCACGCCGAACGTTTCCACCAGCGCCACCGGATCGACGACGTTGCCCACCGACTTGCTCATCTTCTCGCCGCGGTTGTGTAGGAAGCCGTGCGCGAAAACCCTTCGCGGCAGCTCGATTCCGGCCGACATCAGGAACGCCGGCCAGTACACGGCGTGAAACCTGATGATGTCCTTGCCGATCATGTGCAAATCGGCGGGCCAGTAGCGGTGGAACGTCTCCGAGTCGGTGTCGGGGAATCCGGCCCCGGTGAGGTAGTTGGTCAGCGCGTCGACCCAGACGTACATGACGTGGTCGGGATGCTCGGGTACCTGCACGCCCCAGTCGAACGTGGTGCGCGAAATCGAGAAATCGTCCAGGCCGCCGGAGACGAAGCTGACCACCTCGTTGCGGCGTACCTCGGGTCCGATGAAGTCCCGATTGGCGTCGTAGTGGGCCAGCAGCTTGTCGGCGTACGCCGAGAGCCGGAAGAAGTAGGTCTGCTCCTTCTCGGTCCAGGTCACCGGCGTGCCGGTTTCTGTCGCGATCCGGATGCCGTCCACAACCTGCGTCTCCGAGTCGACGAAATACCGCTCGTCGCGCACCGAGTACCACCCGGAATAGGTGTCGAGGTAGATGTCGCCGGCAGCCTCCATTTGCCGCCAGATTTCCTTTGACGCCGTGTGGTGGTCGGCGTCGGTGGTGCGGATGAACCGGTCGAAGGAGATGTTCAGCGCCTCCTGCATGCGCTGGAATACGTCGGAATTGCGCCGGGCCAGCTGCGCGGTCGGCATCCCTTCGGCCGCGGCGGCCTCAGCGACCTTCTGGCCGTGTTCATCGGTTCCGGTGAGGAAGCGCACGTCGAAACCGTCGAGGCGCTTGAATCGGGCGATGGCGTCGGTGGCGATGTATTCGTACGCGTGACCCACGTGCGGCGCACCGTTGGGATACGCGATCGCGGTGGTGACGTAATAGGGCTTCATCGAGACTCCACCCTATTGTGTGGCGGGTGAGCTCCGACCGCGCAGCTAGACCAGAAGGGCCGCCCGCCCCGGAGCCCCTGGCGCCGCTGATCGATGCGCACACCCATCTGGACGCGTGCGGTGCCCGCGACGCCGAGGGCGTGCGGGCCATCGTTGAGCGTGCCGCGGCGGTCGGTGTGGGCGCGGTGGTCACCATCGCCGACGACCTGGCCTCGGCGCGCTGGGTGACCCGCGCCGCCGAGTGGGATCCGCGGGTCTACGCCGCCGTCGCCTTGCACCCGACCCGCGCCGACGCGCTCATCGACGCCGCCCGGGCCGAGATCGAGCGCCTGGCGGCCCATCCGCGGGTGGTCGCCGTCGGCGAGACCGGCATGGATCTGTACTGGCCGGGTCGCCTGGACGGGTGCGCGCAACCAAACGTGCAGCGGGAGGCCTTCGCGTGGCATATCGACCTGGCCAAGCGAATCGGCAAGCCACTGATGATCCACAACCGGGAGGCCGACGCCGAGGTGCTCGACGTGTTGCGGGCCGAGGGCGCGCCCGACACCGTGATCTTTCACTGCTTTTCGTCGGACGCCGCGATGGCCCGTCGTTGTGTCGACGCCGGCTGGGTGCTCAGCCTGTCCGGGACGGTGAGCTTCCGTAACGCTCGTGCGTTGCGGGAAGCCGTCCCCCTGATACCGGTGGAGCAGATTTTGGTGGAAACTGATGCACCTTTTTTGACGCCGCATCCGTATCGGGGTAGAGCAAACGAACCTTACTGCCTGCCTTACACCGTGCGGGCCCTCGCTGAGCTGGCAGGTCATGCTCCGCAAGATGTGGCGCGAATCACCACCGGCAATGCTCGTCGGGTCTACGGACTGGGCCCTGAGTAGCCCCCACGACCGCCTGATCGCGGATTCGGGTCGGTTCAGGAGTTGCCGTACCCTGGCCGGTTCGTTACCGTCTTGTGATGTTGCGGGGGCCTCAGGGCCCTTTTTGTCGTTAACGAGCTGAAAAGGTCGTTCAAATGGTGCCTGATTTCGGGGTCGACGCGCGTTGAATGCATTGACCAAGCTCCAGCAGAACCCGTCGCCGATGTTGCGGCTCGTTGTCGGAGGACTGCTGTTGGTCCTGGCCTTCGCGGGGGGCTACGCGGTCACGGCTTCCAAGACGGTGACGCTGACCGTGGACGGAACAGCGATTCGCGTGACGACCATGAAGTCGCGAGTGATCGACATAATCCAGGAGAACGGGTTCTCCGTCGGCGAACGCGATGACCTGTATCCGGCCGCCGAGGTAAAGGTCCATGAGGCCGAGAACATCGTGCTGCGGCGCAGCCGGCCGCTGGAGATTTCGCTGGACGGCCATGAGGTCAAGAAGGTTTGGACCACCGCGTCCACCGTGGACGAGGCGCTGGCCCAGCTCGCGATGACCGACACGGCCCCCGCCGCGGCCTCGCGCGGCAGTCGCGTCCCACTGTCGGGGATGGCGTTGCCGGTCGTCAGCGCCAAATCGGTGCAGATCAACGACGGCGGCACGGTGCGCCTGGTGCACCTGCCGGCGCCGAATGTCGCGGGACTGCTGGCCGCGGTCGGCACACCGCTGCTGGAGAGTGACCAGGTGGCGCCCGGCGCAACGGCGCCGATCATCGACGGTATGCAGATTCTGGTGACCCGCAACCGCATCGAGAGAGTCACCCAGCGGATTCCGTTGCCGCCGAACTCCCGTCGTATCGAAGACCCGGAGATGAACAACAGCCGGCAGGTCGTCGAGGATGCGGGTAGCCCGGGCGAGCAGGATGTGACGTTCGCGGTGGCCACGGTCAACGGCGTCGAGACGGGCCGGCTGCCCGTCGCCAACGTCATCATCACCCCGGCCCGGGAGGCCGTGGTGCGCGTCGGCACCAAGCCGGGCACCGCGCTGCCCACGATTACCGACGGAAACATCTGGGACGCCATCGCAAGCTGTGAGGCCGGCGGAAACTGGGCGATCAACAGCGGTAACGGGTACTACGGTGGCGTGCAATTCGACCAGGGCACCTGGGAACGCAGCGGCGGCCTGCAATACGCACCCCGCGCCGACCTCGCGAGCCGGGAAGAGCAGATCGCAGTTGCAACGGTGACGCAGCAGCGTCAGGGCTGGGGTGCCTGGCCGGTGTGCAGCGGAAGAGCGGGTGCCCGCTGACCATCCGGCTGCTCGGGCGCACCGAGATCAGGCGGCTGGCCAAGGAACTCGAAATTCGGCCACGGAAATCCCTCGGCCAAAATTTCGTTCACGACGCCAACACGGTGCGACGTGTGGTCTCGACCTCCGGGATCGGCCGTACCGACCGAGTCCTGGAGGTGGGTCCTGGGCTCGGGTCGCTCACGCTGGCCCTGCTCGACCGCGGCGCCACCGTGACGGCGGTCGAAATCGACCCGGTGTTGGCCGGTCGGCTGCCGCAGACCATTGCCGAGCACTCGCATAGTGAGATCGGTCGGCTGACGATATGCAACCGTGACGTGCTATCCCTGCGCCGTGGCGATCTGGCTGCCGAGCCGACGGGCCCGACAGACCCGACAGACCCGACGGCCGTCGTCGCCAATCTGCCCTACAACATTGCCGTTCCGGCCCTCTTACACCTGCTGAGCGAATTTCCGTCCATTCAGACCATGACGGTGATGGTGCAGGCTGAGGTCGCCGAACGGCTTGCCGCCGAGCCGGGTGGCAAGGAGTACGGCATCCCCAGCGTCAAGGTGCGCTTCTTCGGAGGGGTTCGCCGCTGCGGGATGGTGTCGCCGACCGTTTTCTGGCCGATTCCACGCGTCTATTCGGGGCTGGTGCGCATCGATCGCTATGCGACGTCGCCGTGGCCGACCGACGCAGACTTCCGGTGTCGGGTGTTCGAACTGATCGACATCGCATTTGCTCAGCGGCGCAAGACGTCCCGTAATGCGTTCGCGGAGTGGGCGGGCTCGGGCAGCGAGTCGGCGAGCCGATTGCTGGCCGCCAGCATCGATCCCGCGCGTCGCGGTGAGACGTTGCGCATCGATGACTTCGTGCGCCTGCTGCAGCGCTCCGGTGGCCAGGACGCCGGCCCAAACACAGGGCTGCCGGCCGTTGCGGGCTGAGTGGTCGGCCCGCCCGCTGCGTGTGGTTCACCGCTCGCAGCGATAGTCTGCTGCGGTGGTTGGCAATGTCTGACGGCAACACCGCTGAGTTGTGGGTGCCCACCGGGTCGGTGACCGTTCGGGTGCCCGGCAAGGTCAACCTCTACCTGGCGGTCGGTGATCGCCGCGAGGATGGCTATCACGAGCTGACGACGGTGTTTCACGCTGTCTCGCTGGTGGATGAGGTGACGGTGCGCAACGCCGACGTGCTGTCGCTCGAGCTCGTCGGCGAGGGCGCCGACCATGTGCCCACTGACGGACGCAACCTGGCCTGGCGGGCGGCCGAGATGATGGCCGAGCACGTCGGGCGGTCGCCCGATGTCTCGATCCTGATCGACAAATCCATTCCGGTTGCCGGAGGGATGGCTGGTGGCAGCGCCGACGCGGCGGCGGTGCTGGTGGCGATGAACTCGCTGTGGGAACTCGGCGTGCCTCGTCGCGACCTGCGCGTGCTGGCCGCGCGGCTGGGCAGCGACGTGCCGTTCGCACTGCACGGCGGCACCGCGCTGGGCACCGGCCGCGGCGAGGAGCTGGCAACCGTGTTGTCCCGCAACACCTTCCACTGGGTGCTGGCGTTCGCCAAGAGCGGGCTGTCCACACCCGCCGTGTTCACCGAGCTGGACCGCCTCAGGGATGCCGGGGACCCGCCACGGCTCGATGAACCCGGGCCGGTGCTCGCGGCCCTTGCCTCGGGCGATCCGGAGCAGCTGGCCCCGCTGCTGGGCAACGAAATGCAAGCGGCCGCGGTCAGCCTGGACTCGGCGCTGCGGCGTGCGCTGCGCGCCGGAGTCGAGGCGGGGGCGTTGGCGGGCATTGTGTCCGGCTCGGGTCCCACGTGTGCGTTTCTGTGCGAATCGGCGGACTCGGCGATCGATGTCGGCGCCCAGTTGGCAGGGGCGGGTGTTTGCCGCACCGTGCGGGTGGCCACCGGACCCGTGGCCGGTGCCCGCGTGGTCCCGTCACCAGTGATCGATCAGTGAGCGACCAACGACCGAAGTGTGAGTTTTGCCGCAAAAGCTGGCACGAGTTTGGCACCTACTTAAGAGAAGCTTAAGATATTCGGCGGTGACTAGTAGAGATGGGCAAGAGCAAGAGCATGTGATTCCGCTGCCCGCCGGGCGCTCCGGCGGGCGGTCGACGAATCTCGCGAGTCTTCGCGCAACTGAACACAAGGTTGGCGGCTCATCACTGGTCCGAGACCTAACCGCTCCCCAACTGTGCTCGTGTGACTTGCGCAAAGTGACACTGCGCGGGCGGAACATGAAATTTCGGGCCACTGGGGACAGCGCCGGAACCGAGGAGGTTTTGTGAGCAGGTTTACCGAGAAGATGTTCCGCAACGCCTGCGAGACAACCAAGGGCATGGTGACCGGGTGAACCACGCACCCCGATTCGGCACACCTGGGGCGAGGTCCACGAGCGGGCACGCCGGATAGCCGGCGGGCTGGCCGCCTTCGGCGTGGGCCACGGGGACGCGGTAGGCGTGCTTGCGGGCGCACCGGTCGAGATCGCTCCGACCGCCCAGGCACTGTGGATGCGTGGCGCCAGCCTGACCATGCTGCACCAGCCCACCCCGCGCACCGACCTGGTGGTGTGGGCCGAGGACACCACGACCGTCATCGACATGATCGAGGCCAAGGCCGTGGTCGTCTCCGATCCGTTCATGGCGGCCGCACCCGTGCTCGAGGAGCGGGGCATCAAGGTCGTGACCGTCGAGCAGTTGCTGGCGGCCGACCCGATCGACCCGATCGAGACCGACGAGGACGACCTGGCGCTGATGCAGCTGACGTCCGGGTCGACGGGGTCTCCCAAGGCCGTTCAGATCACCCACCGCAACCTGTTCGCCAACCTTGAGGCGATGTGCGTCGGGTCGGAGTACAACGCAGAGACCGACGTGATGATCAGCTGGCTGCCGCTGTTCCACGACATGGGCATGATCGGCTTCCTGACCGTCCCGATGTACTTCGGCGCGCGAGCTGGTCAAGGTCACCCCGATGGACTTCCTGCGCGACACGCTGCTGTGGGCCAAGCTGATCGACAAGTACCAGGGCACGATGACGGCCGCCCCGAACTTCGCGTACTCGCTGTTCGCCAAGCGGCTGCGCAAGCAGGCCAAGCCCGGCCAGTTCGACCTGTCCACGCTGCGCTTCGCCCTGTCGGGCGCTGAGCCCGTCGAGCCCGCCGACGTCGAGGACCTCATCGACGCCGGGCGCGCCGTTCGGGCTGCGAGCCCACGGCGATCCTGCCCGCCTACGGCATGGCCGAGACCACGCTCGCCGTCGTCGTTCTCCGAGTGCGGCGCCGGCCTGGTGGTCGACGAGGTCGACGCCGACCTGCTGGCCGCCCTGCGCCGCGCGGTGCCCGCCACCAAGGGCAACACCCGCCGGCTGGCCGTCGCTGGGGCCGCTGCTGCAGGGCATCGAGGCCCGCATCGTCGACGAGGACGGCAACGTTCTGCCCAAGCGCGGCGTCGGGGTCATCGAGCTGCGCGGCGAGTCGCTCACCCCGGGCTACCTCACGATGGCCGGCTTCATGCCGGCGCAGGACGAGCACGGCTGGTACGACACCGGTGACCTCGGCTACCAGATGGAGAACGGGCACGTCGTGGTGTGCGGCCGCGTCAAGGACGTCATCATCATGGCCGGCCGCAACATCTACCCGACCGACATCGAGCGGGCCGCAGGCCGCGTCGACGGGCGTGCGCCCCGGCTGTGCGGTGGCCGTGCGGCTCGACGCCGGACATTCGCGCGAGACGCTTCGCCGTCGCAGTCGAGTCGAACGCCTTCGAAGACCACGCACGGAGGTGCGCCGCATCGAGCACGAGGTGGCGCACGAGGTGCTCAAGGAGGTCGACGTGCGGCCGCGCAACGTCGTCGTGCTCGGCCCGGGGACCATCCCGAAGACGCCGTCGGGCAAGCTGCGCCGGGCCAACTCGGTCACCCTGGTCACCTAGCTGTTGGGGTCTTTCCCGCGAGCGCGCGCAAACCGTCACGGTTTGCGGCGTGTCGTCGAACAGACGTGCGCTCTCGCGGTTGCCAACGCGGCGGCTTTACCAGGCGTGCACGCGGTTTTGGGCGGGCTCTAGGCCCAGTTCGATCAGTAGCTCGGTGGCGTCGGCGGCCTGCTCGCAGATCGTCGGGACCTCGGGGCGCTCGGTCGCGCTGAAGCTCTCCAACACGAACGCCGCCGGGTCTTTGCGTCCCGGCGGGCGGCCGATCCCGATGCGCACCCGCTGAAAGTCTTTGGTACCCAGCGCGGCGGCCACCGAGCGCAGCCCGTTGTGGCCGCCTTCGCCGCCGCCGATCTTGAGCCGGATGCGACCGAACTCGAGGTCGAGGTCGTCGTGGATCGACGATGATGTCGGCCGGCGGCACCGAGTAGAACTTGGCCAGCGGCCCCACCTGACGGCCCGACTCGTTCATGTAGCAGCGCGGCTTGGCCAGCACCACGGCATGCCCGGCCAGCCGGCCGGTCACGACTTCGGCGCCGGAACGCTTGTGCGCCTTGAATTGGCGGTTCTGGAGCCCAACCGCGCGGCGAGCAGGTCGGCGACCATGAACCCGAGGTTGTGCCGGGTTCGGGCGTAGTTCTCGCCCGGGTTGCCCAGGCCGACCACCAGCAAGGGCTCGGCCACGTCGTGAGCCGCCTACTCGGACTCGGCGTCGCCTCTTCGCCGGCCTCTTCTTCGGCCGCTCCCTCTTCTGCGGCCTCGCCTTCCTCGCCCGCGCCCTCTTCCTCGAGGTCCTCGGCGGTCGGCGCGTTCACCACGTTGACCACCAGCAGTTCGGGGTCGGAAATCAGGTTGACGCCCGCCGGCAGCGGGACCTGCCCGGCGGTGAACTGGGTGCCCGGTTCGGCGCCCTCGATGGACACGGTCAACTGCTCGGGAATCGAGAGCGCCTCGGCCTCGATCTCGATGGCGTTGGTCGTCCTGGGTGACCAGGGTGTCGGGTGCCGGCTCGCCCTCGATGACGACATTGACCTCGACGACGACCTTCTCGCCGCGACGCACGACCAGCAGGTCGGCGTGCTGGATGCTGCGGCGGATCGGGTGGATCTCGAGCGACTTGGTCAGCGCCAGCTGCCTCTGTGCCGGCGATGTCGAGGGTCAACACCGCGTTGGTGCCCGCATGGCGCAGCACGGCCGCGAAGTCGTGGGCGGGCAACTCCAGGTGCTGCGGGTCTGCGCCGTGGCCGTAAAGCACCGCGGGAATCTTGCCGTCGCGCCGGGCTCGGCGGGACGCGCCCTTGCCGGTCTCGGTGCGCACCGAGACGCTGAGCTTGTTGACCGCTTTCTTGGCCATGATGTCGCTCCTGTGTGCTCTCTGCAATTTGGGGGCACGGCCAGGAGCGCGACAATATGTCGGTCTCCGTCGATAACGGTGTTGCGGAAGTCCATGCGGACCGCCAGCCACCCTCGCCGTGACGCCCGGTCAGGTTAGCGCATCGGGCACCGTCAGAGGCGGAAATTTGGTGGCGGTGAGCTGCTCGGACAGCTCCCAGAGCGCGGTCGCGGTCGCCGCGTCTCGCGCCGCCGGGCTGCGCCCGACCGGCTGGGTGCGGCCCGACGAGCCGAACCTGGGGCCGACGAACGTGTTGCCGGGCAAATCCTGCGACGCCGCGTACAACGTTTGGCGGGCGCCGAAATCGGCGTCGGTGGACACCACTCGGGTGGCGGCCAACATCACCGCGTCGCGGACCTTGTGGCCGGAGTGCCCCTGCAAGTTGGTGTGCGAGTAGCCGGGATGGGCCGCCACCGCGCGCAGCGGCGACCCGGCCGCCGTCAGGCGCCGCTGCAGCTCGCTGGTGAACAGCAGGTTGGCGAGCTTCGACTGGCAGTAGGCCCCCCATGGCCGAGTATCGCCGCGTCTCCCAGTTGAGGTCGTCGAGATCGATGCGGCCCGGCCAGTGCAGTATCGAGGACACCGACACCACCCGGTCGGTGAGCTTGGGCAGCAGCAGGTTGGTCAGCGCGAAATGACCGAGATGGTTGGTGCCGATCTGGCTTTCGAAGCCGTCGGCGGTCCGTGCCAACGGGGTGGCCATGATGCCGGCGTTGTTGATCAGGACGTCGACCTTGTCGACCCCGTCTGCGAACTGGCGCACCGACGCCAGATCCTGCAGGTCGAGTTGACGCACCTCGACCGGGCCGGCTTCGGGGCCGGTCATCTGCTGGGCGGCGGCCTCGCCTTTGCTTACGGTGCGGACGGCCAGGATCACCCTGGCGCCGCTGCGGGCCAGCTCGCGGGCCGTCACCGCTCCCAGCCCACTGTTGGCCCCGGTAACGATGGCGGTGCGACCGGCGAACGAGGGGAGATCGGCGGCTGTCCAGGTTGTCATGCCCCACAACACTAGTAAGCGGGCGCTCAGTGCTCTATGTCGAACTCCAGCGGCATTGTGAGGGGTCCGGTGATCCCGCTCATGGCCGGCCACGGCGCGGGGCCGGCCCGGCGGGCGTTGGGCATGCGCCTGGTGATCACCCGAAGCGCTTCCGTCAGTTCGAGGCGCGCCAGGTGCGAGCCGAGGCAGTAGTGCACGCCGCCGCCGAACGTCAGCATGGGAGGTTGGCCTTCCCGGGTGATGTCGAGACGGTCCGGGTCCTGGTAGACGGCGGGGTCGCGGTTGGCCGAGGCGGTGTTGGCCAGCACGAGGGTGCCGGCGGGAATGCGGACCCCGGCCAGTTCGACGTCCCCGGCGGCCTGGCGGCCGGGGCCGAAAATGATCGGGTAGTAGCGCATGAGTTCGTGAACCGCGTTGGGCGCCAACTCGGGATGCTCGGCCAGCAGGGCCCACTGGTCGGGGTGGCCGGACAGCACCTGTACCGCCGCCGCGAGCTGGTTGCGGGTGGTGTCGGTGCCGGCGGCGAGCAGCGTGGCGCACAGCATGAGCAGCTCGTCGTGGGTGAGCCGGTCGCCATCGTCTTCGCACCGGATGAGGTCAGAGATCAGGTCGTCGGTCAGCGAGGCGCGCCGCCGGTCGATCAGGTCCTCGAGGTAGGCGTCGAGCTGATCCCACGCCGCAAGGATCGCCGGGCCGTCTTCGACGACGTTCCACTCGAGCAGCTTCTTGATGTCGTCGACCCAGTCGGAGAACAGGTGCCAGTCCTCGGGCGGCGCGCCCAGCAGCGCGCAGATGACCGGCGTGGGATAGCGCCGCGCGATGTCGGAGACGACGTCGCAGCGCCCGACGGAGGTGAGCGGGTCGACCAGCCCGTTGATGACCTGGAGGATCACCGTGCGCAGCCGCTCGGCGCCGCGCGGTGCGAACGCCTTGGACACGATCCGGCGCAGCCGATGATGCTGCTCGCCGTCGAGGCCCAGGATGTTGCTGGTCGCCCTGTCCCACAGCGGGCCCGAGGTGACGCCCTGCAGGTCGAGTCCCAGGCCGTGGGCGGTGACGAATCGGCCGTCCCGTAGCACGGTGTGCACGAGCTCGTAGCTCAGCGCCTCGGGTCCGTGCGGGCCCATCGCGATCGGGGCTTGCGCGCGGGCGTCGGCGATGGCGCGGTGCGCCTCCTCGGGATCGGTGAGGCGCTCGTAGGCCAGCGACGGCAGTCCCGCGCTCAAGAGGTCAGGGCAGCTGCCGGGCTGGACGGTGTCGATGGACTCGATGGTCACGGGGGCCTCCTTGGTTGGGTTCGAGTCGACTATCCGACGCCTCCGCCCCAAGAAGATCCGCCGCAGCGCGTAGATCTACGCGCTCCGTGTCGTAAATACGCATGAGCGCCGGCGGCGATTTGCGCGTTCTCGCCGATGTAACGCGGAGTGCTGCCCGCGATGCTGGCTAACATGAGCCAACATGCGGAGACACCGGCGTTGACCTGGAGCGAATTGGGCGTGAGCGAGTTGCTGCCAACCGGAACGGTGACGCTGCTGCTGTCCGATGTCGACGGGCTCGACGCGGTTGTGGGAAACCCAGCCCGAACAGATGACCGCAGCGCTGGCGCTGCTCAACCAGACCGTGAACCAGGCGCTCGCCGCCCATGACGGGGTGCGCCCGCTCGAACAGGGCGAGGGCGACAGCTTCGTCGCCGCCTTCGCCCGCCCGTCCGACGCGGTGGCCTGCGCACTGGCGCTGCAGCGCGCCCCGCTGGCCCCGATCCGGATCCGCATCGGCATCCACACCGGCGAGATCCAACTGCGCGACGAATTCAACTACGCCGGCCCCACGGTCAATCGCACCGCACGGATACGTGATCTGGCCCATGGCGGCCAAACGGTCCTGTCAGGGGCGACCGAACCGCTGGTCATCGATCACCTACCCGACGGTGTCTGGCTCACCGAGCTCGGCAGCTATCCGTTGCGTGGTGTGCCGCGCCCGGAGCGCGTCGATGCAGTTGTGCCACCCGGACCTGCGTAACGAGTTCCCGCCACTTCGGTTGCGCCAGACAGCCGCGGCGCACAACCTGCCAGCTCAGCTGACGAATTTCGTTGGGCGCCAAAATGTCATGGCGGAATTGCGGCAGATCCTGCGCGGACAAGCGGCTGGTCACGTTCACCGGCGCAGGGGGTGCCGGTAAGACGCGACTCGCCATCGAGATCACTTCTCGCTCACCACCGAGTTCCCGGATGGGATCTGGTATATCGATCTGGCACCAATCACCAATCCCGCCACGACACCGGTGAAAGTCGCTCGCACGCTTGGCCTTCCGGATCAACCGGGCCGCTCCACGATGGAACTGCTGCATGCGGTTCTTCGACGACAAAACGATGTTGATGGTGCTCGACAACTGCGAGCATCTGCTCGATGTGTGCGGAAGCATGGTCGTCGAATTGCTGGCGGCCTGCCCGCATTTGACGATTCTGGCCACCAGCCGTGAGCCACTCGGCGTGCCCGGCGAGCTGAGCTGGCGGGTGCCGTCGTTGTCTCTTGCCGACGAGGCCATCGAACTGTTCATCGACCGCGCCCGACACGCCCGCCCCAACTTCGAGGTCGGTGACAACCGGGCGCTGGTGGAAGAGATCTGCCGGCGTCTCGATGGCATGCCGCTGGCGATCGAGCTTGCCGCAGCACGGGTTCGGGCGTTGTCGGTGCGCCAGATCGTGGACAGTCTGCACGACCGGTTCCGGTTGCTGACCGGAGGCGCGCGCACCGCGGTACGCCGCCAGCAGACGCTGCGCGCCTCGGTGGATTGGTCGCATGCGCTGCTTACCGAGCCCGAGCAGGTCCTGTTCCGCCGGCTCGCGGTGTTTTCCGGCGGCTTCGATCTTGACGCCGCCCAAGCCGTCGGCGCCAGCAGCGAGGTCGAAACCTACCAGCTGATGGACCAATTGAGCCTGCTGGTCGACAAATCCTTAGTCGTCGCTGACGACACCGGCGCCGGGATGCGGTACCGGTTGTTGGAGACGGTGCGCCAGTACGCGCAAGAAAAGCTCGGCGAGTCCGGTGAGGCCGACGACGGTCGCGCACCCGCCACCGCGACCACTACACCGCCACAGCCACTGAGCTCGAATCGCACGGCCACGCCGCCGATGATCAGCTGCTGACGTGGGCGCAAACCGAGATCGACAACCTGCGCACCGCATTCGCCTGGAGCCGGGAGAATTCCGACCCCGAGGCAGCCCTGCGGCTCATCTTGTCGTTGCGGCCGTTGTGGTTACGGGGCGGCCGTGTCCAGGAGGCACTGGCCGGGTTAGACACGGTGTTGGCCGATCCGGATCGCTCCGGGATCGCACCGGCAGTGTGGGCGGCCGCGGTGGCCGAGCAAAGCATCCTCGCCGCCTTTGCGGCCGTGCCGACGGAGCTGGGTCGACCACGGGAAGCGCTGGAGATCGCGCGTGAACTCGATGATCCCGCGCTGATCGCCCCGGCGCTCACCGCATGCGGGATGAGCGCGATCTACAGCCCCGAGCTGGCCCAGCAATACCTCGCCGAGGCGATCGACGTGGCCCGTGCGGCAGGTGATCGGTGGAGTCTGTGCCAGATCCTCAGCTATCAGGCAACCGTGGGCTGCTATGCCGGTGAACCGATTCCCGCGATTGCGGCGGCGCAAGAGGGACGTGACCTCGCCGACGCGCTGGGCGATCGGTTCTTTTCGCGGACCTGCCGATTCTGGCTGAGCGTCGCGTTGGCGCTGCACGGAGATCTCGCGCAAGCCTGCCAGGTCGCCCGCGCCTTGGTCGACGAGGCGGAGGCGGCCGGGGACCACACCATGACGATCTTCGGTCATGTATGCCATGCCGCAGCCCTTGTCCTGCAGGGACAGGCGGCCGCCGCGCACGCCGCAGCGCAATCCGCCCAGGCGACCGCGGCAACGATAGGCGGGTTTTTCGAAGACACGGTGTATGCGTTGTTCGCCAACGCCGCCTTGGCCGGTGGCGACGCACCGGCGGCCAGCCAGGCAGCCGAGGAGGCCCTGCGGCACACCGTTCCCGCCCGTGAACTGTTCATCAAGGGTTCCGTCCCGGTGGCCGAGGCCGCACTCGCGGATGGTGACCTGGTCACCGCCCGCCAATGGGCCGACGACGTTGTCGCAGTGGTCCCGGGTTGGTACCAAGTGCTCGCGCGGAACGCGCGGGCGTTTGTGGCGATCGCACAGGGCGAGCCCGAACAGGCCGAGCGCGACGCCCACGAGGCACTTGTGGTCGCCGCCCGCACCCAGGCGTACACGCGGGTGGCCGACACCTTCGAATGCCTTGCCCGCCTGGCGGCCGACGACGGCAATCACCAGTACGCGGCACGCCTGCTGGGTGCGGCGGAAGGCTGTCCGGCAACGCATCGGGGACTTCCGGCTCCCGATGTATCAAGCCGGCTACGACGCCGCTGTATCCAAGGTCCGGGAGGTGTTGGGGCAGAACGATTTTGACGTCGCATGGGCCGAAGGCGCCGCTCTGTCTACCGAAGAGGCGATCGCGTACGCGCAACGCGGTACGCGGCGAGCGCAAGCGCCCTGCCAGTGGTTGGGGATCGTTGACGCCCACGGAGCGCGATGTGGCGGGTCTGGTCCGGGAAGGGTTGGGCAACAAGGACATTGCCGCGCGGCTTTTCATCTCACCGCGGACCGTGCAAAGTCACCTCACCCACGTCTACGCCAAGCTCGGGGTGACCTCCCGAGTGCAGCTCGTCCAAGAAGCTGGCCGGCGCGGCTGATTTGAGTACGCGTTCGGCTGGCCTAGCTCTGCGCGTTCTCGCGGATGTATTGCCCGGCGGTGCCCGCGATGCTGGTTACCATGAGCCAACACGCGGAGATACCGCCGCCGACCTGGAGCGAATTCGGCGTGAGCGACTTGCTGCCGACCGGCACGGTGACGCTGTTGCTGGCCCACGTTGAGGGGTCGACGCGGTTGTGGGAGAACCAGCCCGAACAGATGACCGCCGCGCTGGCCCTGCTGACCCGCACGGTCGACGAGACCGTCGCCGCGCATGACGGGGTTGCGTGATCTGGCGCACGGTCGGCAGACCGTGTGTCGGGGGCGCCCGAGCCGCTGATGCTGGATCGGTTGCCCGACGGGTGTGGCCGACGATTTGGCGGGTTACCCGTTGCGTGGTGTGCCGCGGCCGGAGCACGTGGTGCAGTTGTGTCATCCTGATCGGCGCAAAGGAGTTTTTGTGCTGTGCACCCTGGGTGGCGCTCTGCAGGTTGGATAATTCGGTATCGATTTGTGCGCTGACGCGGCTCGAGACCTGGGAGGCCATATCCGAGAGCTGCGGAAACCCGCCGACCAGCTCCGCCATGCGTGCGGAATTGGGCGAATCCTGCCTCAGTTCCTCGTGCAATCGGTCCCCGTTTTTGTTCTCCAAGGCACGCGCACCGTCGCGCGTCTGGGTGTCGAGCGGCAGCGCCAAAAGTTCGTTGACCGTCGATATCAGGCGGCCGTGGATGCGTGCATAAACATCGAGCAAATCCGCATTGCCGACGATCTGATATAGGCGCGCGGTGCGCTCGAGCGCGCCTATTTCCTCGAACATGCGTTGATTGTTGCGGGTTGCCCGCACGCCGTGGACCACCAGCTGTTCGCTGCGGGCCGACAGGCGATTCATCTGCAGGCCGGCATTCATGATGGCGAAAAGCAGCGGGGTAGCCACGATCGTGAAGCCGATCAGCATCAGCCCGCTCAATGACTTAGGTCGGGGAAATCTCATTGTCATGAACAGGCGAACGGCCCCGATCCCCAATTTTGTAGCGGATCAGCGGCATGGCTCGATTCAGAAATCCAGTCCATGCGAAATTGCCTTCCTCACCTTCTGCGACGGGCTGGTCATTGGCATCCAAAATCTCAAGGTAGCCGTATTCGGGCAGCAGATGCATCTCGCCGCGTTCGCACTCGTGAATCTGCCCGCAGTATTCCGTCATACCGTAGCTGTCGAACACTCTGCATTCGAACGCTGCCTCAATCTTGGCGCGCGTTGAGGCGTAGAGCGGTTCTCCGCTGGTAAAAGCCACCTTCATTGGAACGGTCTGCCCTCGTTCCAGCAGGAAATCCGCCAGCGTGCCCAGGACGGACGGAAAGCCCTCCAGAACCTTGCCATTTTGCTGCCGGAGAAATTCGACGTACAAGCGTGCTGTTTTACGCGCGAGGTGAAAAATCCCCACCAAAATCTGGCGTTCGGGAATGTTGTAAGTCCAGAAAGGGGGTTCGGAGCGGCGCGCAGGCACGATGCGAGCTCCAAACAACGTCACCCGCGGCTGTAGCGGCTCGACGCCCGCCCAAGCCC
>CAVVLC010000012.1:0-67136 GCA_963748885.1 uncultured Actinomycetota bacterium | reverse complement strand
GTGGTGTGTCCCGCAATTAGTTAACTGTGTTTAGGGTGGCGCGTGCTCGCGCGACCTTGGCGAGGATCGATTCAGCGGTTGCCGTCCACAGGTAGGGTTTGGGGTCGCCGTTGTGGGCGTCGATGTATTCCTGGATCGCGGCAACCAGATCGGGTACCGATGCAAAGACCCCGCGCCGCAACGCTTTGTCGGTCAACTCGCGAAACCAACGTTCGACCTGGTTAAGCCACGACGAGGAGGTCGGCGTGAAATGCAGGTGGAAGCGGGGATGCTTGTCGAGCCAGCTTGCCACGTCGGCGTGCTTGTGGGTGGCGTAATTGTCCAGGATCAAATGGATCTGCAGGCCCTTGGGGACCTCGCGGTCGATGGTGCGCAGGAACTTCAGGAACTCCTGGTGGCGGTGACGGGGTAGGCATTGCCCGATCACCATTCCGGTCAACACGTTCAACGCCGCGAACAAGGTGGTGGTGCCGTTACGTTTGTAGTCATGGGTCATCGTGTGCCCGCGGCCCTTTTTCATCGGCAGCGACGCCTGGGTGCGGTCGAGCGCCTGCACCGAGGACTTCTCGTCGGCGCACAGCACGATCGCGTTCTCCGGCGGGTTCAGATACAGACCCACGACATCGACGAGCTTCTCCTCAAAACGCGGGTCGTTGGACACCTTGAAGGTGTCGACCCGATGCGGTTTGAGGCCCAGTTCCTTCCACACCCGCTGCACACTGCTTTTCGAGACGCCGGCGACCCCGGCCATCGTCCTTGTGCTCCAATGCGTCTCACCTTCCGGACGGTATTCTTTGGTGAGCGTCACGATCTTTTCGATCGTGGCGTCGGGGATCGAGGGTTTGCGACCTCGGCCCTCACGGACTTGCCCGAACTTGACCAGCCCGTCCTCGGCGAACCGGGCGCGCCAGTTCGCTACGGTGGCCCGCGACACCGACAACGCGGCAGCGATCGTTGCGTTCGCCGCGCCGTCGGCAGCCATCAGCAAGGCCTTGGCCCGCACCACTTCTCGATGCGCCCCAGACTGCGACCGGGCCAACGACTCCAACACCTCGCGCTGTCCCTCGGTCACCGTCATTGCCGGTACGGGTTTGCTCATACTCGAAATCATATCAATTCACCGCTAACTAATTGCGGGACACACCACTAGAGTCGAAACGGGCTGCGCGGACCCGGGGTTGGCGACGGGTGGGGACGGCCGTGGTCCGCTGGCCCGGGCCGATCCTGGCGGCGACCCTCGCGCTGTCACTGGTGGGGTTGGTCGCGCTACCCGGCTACAAGACCAGCTTCAACGACCGCCTGTTCATGCCGAAAAACATTGCCGCCATGCAGGGTTTCGACGCAGCCGACCGGCACTTCTCCCAGGCCCGGATGAGCCCCGAACTCCTGATGGTCCAAACCGACCAGGATCTGCGGAATTCCGCGAACATGCTGATCATTGAACGCATCGCGCGCAACGTCTTTCACACTCCCGGCATCGCTCGGGTGCAGACCATCACCCGACCGCTGGGCACTCCCATCGACCACACCTCCATTCCCTATCAGATCGGCATGCAGGGCGTGGGCCAGGAGCTGACGCGGGACTACATGCAGCGTCAGATGGACCAGATGCTGTTGATGGCCGATCAGACGGCGACCATGATCACCACCATGGAAGGCATGCTCGCGATCATGAAAGAGATGACCGGGGTCATGAACAACCTTGTCGGGGAGATGCACACCATGGTCGACCAGATGAACGACCTGCGCGACAAGATCTCAAATTTTGACGATTTCTTCCGGCCGATCCGCAGCTACTTCTATTGGGACAGAAACTGTTTCGACATCCCCGCCTGTTATGCGCTGCGGTCGATCTTTGACGCGCTGGACGGCGTCGACGAACTCGCCGACCAGGTCAACGAATTGGTGCCGCAGATGGACAAGATGAATGTGATCATGCCCGAAATGCTGAAGCTGATGACGCCGATGGTCACGATGATGAAGTCGATGCACACCATGATGCTGTCGATGCACAGCACCATGGCCGGCATGCAGGACCAGCAGGCGGCCCTGGCGGGCAAGGGCAATGCGATGGGCCAGGCCTACGATACGTCGAAGAACGACGACTCGTTCTATCTGCCTCCGGAAGTGTTCGACAACGCCGATTTCAAGCGGGGTATGGACATGTTCATTTCCCCGGACGGAAAATCGGTGCGGTTCATCATCTCTCACCTCGGTGACCCCGCCAGCCTGGAGGGCATCGCGCACGTCGACGCGATCCGCAACGCCGCCTTCGAGGCCATCAAAGGCACCCCGCTGGAGACCGCCCATATCTACATCGCCGGCACCGCGGCCGTCGACAAAGACATGAAAGAGGGAGCTACCTACGACCTGCTGATCGCCGGAGTGGGAGCACTGATCCTGATCTTCATCGTCATGCTGGTGCTGACCCGCGCCATCATCGCCGCCGCTGTCATCGTCGGCACGGTGCTGCTATCGCTGGGCACCTCATTCGGGTTGTCGGTGCTGTTTTGGCAATACATCCTGGGCTTGCAATTGCATTGGATGATCCTGGCGATGTCGGTGATCATCCTGCTGGCGGTGGGGTCGGACTACAACCTGCTGCTGGTGTCGCGATTCAAGGAAGAAATCCACGCCGGAATCAAGACCGGCATCATCAGATCGATGGCCGGCACCGGCGCCGTAGTCACCTCGGCCGGCTTGGTTTTCGCGTTTACGATGATATCTCTGGGAGCCAGCGCGCTGCTCATCCTCGCGCAGATAGGCAGCACCATCGGAATGGGCCTGCTGTTCGACACCCTGGTGGTGCGCTCGTTCATGACACCGTCGATCGCGGCTTTGCTGGGCCCCTGGTTCTGGTGGCCGCAACGTGTACGCTCCAGGCCGATTCGGGTCCCGACTGCGCCTGCGCCTGCGCCTGCGCCCCAACGAATCGCAGCGTTGGCGGGGTCTGGTCCAGTCAGGTAGGTCCGGTCAGCCGAAGAAGGCGGCGGCGTCGTCGTAGCGGCTTTCGGGCACCAGCTTGAGTTGGCGCGTCGCATCCGCCAGCGGCACCCGGCCGATGTCCTGGCCCCGCAGCGACACCATCTGGCCGTACTCGCCCGCGTGCGCGGCGTCGGCGGCGTTGACCCCGAACCGGGTGGCCAGCACCCGGTCGTAAGCCGTGGGGATACCGCCCCGCTGCACGTGGCCGAGCACGGTCACGCGGACCTCCTTGTTGATTCGCCTCTCCACCGCGATGCCCAACTGCTGAGCCACCCCGGTGAAACGTTCGTGACCGAACTCGTCAATTCCGCCTTCGCGCAACTCGATTGTGCCCGGGATCGGTTTTGCGCCCTCGGCCACCACGCAGATGAAGTGGGAGTCCCCGCGCTGGAAGCGCCGCTTGACGAGCCGGCACACATCCTCGATATCGAAGGGCTGTTCGGGGATCAGCGTCATGTGCGCACCGGAAGCCAGCCCGGCGTTCAGCGCGATCCAGCCGGCGTGCCGGCCCATCACCTCCACCAGCATCACCCGTTGGTGGGATTCCGCGGTGCTATGCAACCGGTCGATGGCGTCGGTGGCCACCATCAGCGCGGTGTCGTGGCCGAAAGTCACGTCGGTGCAGTCGATGTCGTTGTCGATCGTCTTCGGCACGCCGACCACGGGCACGTTCTCCTCCGACAGCCAATGCGCGGCCGTCAGGGTGCCTTCGCCGCCGATCGGGATGAGCACGTCGATGCCGTTGTCATCCAGGGTCTGCTTGATTTGGTCCAGCCCGGCCCGCAGCTTGTCGGGGTGCACCCGAGCGGTGCCCAGCATGGTGCCGCCTTTGGCCAGCAGCCGGTCATTGCGGTCGTCGTTTTTCAGCTGCATGCGCCGGTTCTCCAGCAACCCGCGCCAGCCGTCCTGGAAGCCGACCACCGACGAGCCGTATCGCCCGTCGCAAGTGCGCACCACCGCCCGGATGACAGCGTTGAGGCCGGGGCAGTCGCCGCCTCCGGTGAGAATTCCGATCCGCATGCCTTCATCTTGCCTCCGGGCGCTTTCGATGGCGCGTGCAGACACAGAATCGCCCTAAACGGGTCGGTTTAGCGCGATTCTGCGTATCGCTAGATAGCGGATGGCAACGGGCCGCGGGCGGCCTCGTAGGCCGCACCCACCCGGTAGAGCCGGTCGTCGGCCAATGCCGGAGCCATGATCTGCAGCCCCACCGGCAGCTGGTCATCCGGGGATAGCCCCGACGGCACCGACATGCCGCAATGCCCCGCCAGGTTTACCGGCAGCGTGCACAAGTCGTTGAGGTACATCGCCAGCGGATCGTCGACCTTCTCTCCCAGCCGGAATGCGGTGGTCGGTGCCGTCGGTGACACCAGCACGTCGACGGTTCGGTAGGCGTTGTCGAGATCGCGGGCGATCAACGTGCGCACCTTCTGCGCCCGGTTGTAGTAGGCGTCGTAATAGCCCGCGGACAGGGCGTAGGTGCCGATCATGATGCGCCGCTTGACCTCCGGCCCAAAACCGGCGGCCCGGGTCAGCGCCATCACTTCCTCGGCGCTGTGGGTGCCGTCGTCACCGACCCGCAGCCCGTAGCGCATCGCGTCGAAGCGCGCGAGGTTGCTCGACACCTCCGACGGCAAGATCAAGTAGTACGCGGCCAGCCCGTAATCGAAATGCGGACAATCGACTTCGCTGACCTCGGCTCCCAGTGCGGTCAACTGCTCGACGGCGGCCTGAAACGACGCCAGCACTCCGGGCTGGTAGCCCTCGCCGCGCAGCTGCCGGACCACCCCGATGCGCACGCCGGTCAGATCACCCGCTGCGCCGGCCTTCGCGGCGCCGACCACGTCGGGCACCTCGGCATTGATGGATGTGGAGTCGCGGGGGTCGTACCCGGCGATCACCTGATGAAGCAGTGCGGCGTCCAGCACGGTGTGCGCACACGGGCCGCCCTGATCCAGCGACGACGCGCAGGCCACCAGCCCGTAGCGGGATACCGTGCCATACGTGGGTTTGACGCCGACGGTCCCGGTCAGCGCGGCCGGCTGACGGATGGAGCCTCCGGTGTCGGTTCCGATGGCCAGCGGCGCCTGGAAGGCGGCCAGCGCCGCCGCGCTGCCGCCACCGGAGCCACCGGGCACCCGGTCGACGTTCCAAGGGTTGCGGGTGGGGCCGTAGGCGGAGTTCTCGGTCGACGAGCCCATCGCGAACTCGTCCATGTTGGTCTTGCCCAGGATCGGGATGCCGGCGGCGCGCAACCGCGCGGTCACCGTCGCGTCGTAGGGGGGACGCCAGCCCTCCAGGATCTTGGACCCACAGGTGGTGGGCATGTCGATGGTGGTGAACACGTCCTTGAGCGCCAGCGGAACCCCGGCCAGCGCCGACGGCAGCGGCTCACCGGCTGCCACCGCCTTGTCGACGGCGCCCGCCGCCGACAGTGCCTCGTCGGCCGCTACGTGCAAGAACGCGTGATACCGGTCGTCGGTTGCCGCGATCTGATCCAGGCAGGCCCGGGTGACCTCGACGGATGACAACTCCTTGGCGGCGATCTGGGCCCCCAGCGCCGAGGCGTCGAGTCGGATGAGCTCCGTCACTGCTCCTCCCCGAGGATCTGCGGAACCGCGAAGCGGCCATCGACGGCTTCGGGCGCCGAAGCCAGCGCCTGCTGCTGGGTCAGGCACGGTGTCGTCTCGTCCGGGCGGGTGACGTTGACGTCCTTGAGCGGGTTGTCGGTGGCTTCGACGCCGGTGACGTCGACCGCCTGGACCTGGCTGACGTGGGTCAAGATGGCGTCGAGTTGGCCGGCGAAGCTGTCCAGCTCGGTGTCGGTCAACGCCAGCCGAGCCAGCTTGGCCAGGTGAGCCACGTCGTCGCGGGAGATCTGGGACACGAGCGACAAGCCTAACCGGGCGACCGGGCTCCCGATGGGCGGCCCGGGGGCTTCCGAAATGCCGCGCGCGCACCACTGTGCGACAGTGTTGCCCGTGCCGTCCTATCTGCTCCGCATCCGGCTGGTCGATCGCCCGGGCAGTCTGGGCTCGCTGGCCGTGGCGCTCGGCTCGGTGGGCGCCGACATTCTCTCGCTCGACGTGGTGGAACGCAGCGCCGGGTACGCGATCGACGACCTGGTCATCGAACTGCCCCCGGGGGCGATGCCCGACACGTTGATCACCGCCGCAGAGTCCCTGCCCGATGTACTGGTGGACAGCGTCCGCCCGCATACCGGACTGCTGGAAGCCCATCGCGAGCTGGAGCTGCTCGACCATGTCGCCGCGGCCGAGGACAACCAGTCCAGGCTGCAGGTTCTGGTCGACGAGACGCCCAGGGTGCTGCGGGTGAGCTGGTGCACGGTGTTGCGCAATTCCCAAGGGGAGCTACTGCGGCTGGCCGCCAGCCCGGGTGCGCCCGAGACTCGGGCGGCTTCGGCTCCTTGGCTGCCGATCCAGCGTGCGGCGACGCTGGACGGCACCGCCGAATGGGTGCCGCCGGCATGGCGCGATATGGACATCACGATGGTCGCGGCGCCGTTGGGCGATCCGCACACCGCGGTGGTGCTGGGCCGTCCGGGCCCGGAATTCCGGCCTTCGGAGGTGGCTCGGCTGGGCTATCTGGCCGGGATCGTGGCGACCCTGCTGCGTTAGCCCTGATGGTGGCGACCCGCCTCGTCCGGCATCGCCGCACTCGCGATCGCCACTAACCCGATTTGGGGGCCACCGGGTCGCCGTCCTCCCACAACAGCAGCTGGCGAACCGCGGCACGTGGCCCGTAGGGCCGCAGCATCGTGCTGGCCGGCCGCGGGCGAACCCGTTGGGGCCACCAGAACCAGCGTCCGAGCAGCGTTGCGACGGAAGGCGTCATGAAGGAGCGCACGATCAGCGTGTCGAACAGCAATCCAAGGCCGATCGTGGTCCCGATCTGACCGAGCACCTGAAAACCGCTGAATACGAACGCGCACATGGTGACCGCGAAAACCAGGCCGGCAGAGGTGACCACCGAGCCGGAGCCGGCCATCGCGCGGATGATGCCGGTCTTCAGGCCGGCATGGATTTCTTCCTTGAATCGGGAGATCAGCAACAGGTTGTAGTCGGATCCGACGGCCAGGAGCAGGATCACGGCCAGCGCGAGCACCACCCAATACAGCTGGATGCCGAATATGTACTGCCAAACCAGCACGGACAACCCGAAGGAGGCGCCCAGCGAAAGCGCCACGGTGCCGACGATGACGAGCGCGGCGATCAGGCTTCGGGTGATGATCATCATGATCAGCAGGATCAGGCTAAGCGCGGCCATTGCGACAATCATCAGGTCGTACTTGGCGCCCTCCTGGATGTCCTTGTACGTCGCCGCGGTGCCGCCCACGTAGACCTTGGCGTCGTCCATCGGCGTGCCCTTCAACGCCTCGTGCGCCGCCTTGGCGATCGGGTCGATGTGTGAGATGCCTTCGGGGGTCGCGGGATCACCGTCGTGGGTGATGATCATGCGGGCCGCCTTGCCGTCGGGCGAGACGAACAATTTCAGCCCGCGCTTGAAATCGGGGTTGTTGAATACCTCGGGCGGCATGTAGAAGGTGTCGTCGTTCTTTGCGGTGTCAAAAGCGCGCCCGAGCGCCGTCGCGTTGTCGATCGCGGCCGCCGTCTGGGCGTCGATGCCGGACTAGCGTGGCGTAGCTCCCCAAGGTCAGCTCGCGATTGGTCTCCTGGCTGGCAATCTGGGGCGGTATCAGCGCCACCAGTTTGGGCTGCAGCGCGTCGAGCTTGTCCAGCGTGGCCGTCAGGTCCTCGAATCTGCCGGTGAGCTGATCGATGCCGTCAAGCGCGTCCAGGACCGAGCGGATAGCCCAGCAGACGGGGACGTCGAAGCAATGCCTTTCCCAATAGAAATAGCTGCGTATCGGCCGGAAGAAGTCGTCGAAGTTCGCGATCTTGTCACGCAAGTCCCTGATCGTATCGATCGTGGCGTGAAAGTTTTGCGGCCTCGGTGTGGGTGTCCGCGGCGAGCTGCTGCTGCAGCACGTACTGCTGCCTCAAGATGTTGATCGTTTTCGCCAGTTCGCCGGCCTGCGTGAGCAGATCGTTCGCCCGATCCCGTCTGGTACGTCAGGTTTTCCTGCTGGGCGGCTGCCTGATTGCTGACCACAAACGCGAGCGAGCTGTGGACCAGCGGGGTGCCCAGGGGCCTGGTGATGGTCTGCACCTTGGCGACGCCGGGCACGTGGAACACCGCCTTGGCCACCCGGTCCAGGATCAGCATGTCGGCCGGGTTGCGCATGTCGTGGTCCGTTTCGACCATCAGCAATTCGGGCTCCAGCCGGGCGCGCGAAAAATGCCTCTCGGCTGCCGTGTAACCGACATTGGCCGGCGCGCTGGCGGGCATGTAGGGGCGGGTGTCGTAACTCGTCTTGTATCCGGGCAGGGCGATCAGACCCACCAAGTGCCAAGGCGCACGCCGCCACCAGAATGGGACCGGGCCAGCGGACGATGGCCGTGCCGATCCGCCGCCAGCCGCGGGTTCTCATGGCGCGCTTGGGCTCGAAGACGCCCACCAAAGCGCCGAGCGTGAGGATGGCCGGACCCAGGGTGAGCGCGGCGAAAAGGGCGACCAGGATACCGATCGCGGCGGGAATTCCCAGGCTCTGAAAATACGGCAGCCGGGTAAAGCTCAGGCAAAACACCGCGCCGGCGACGGTGAGGCCCGAGCCCAAGACGATGTGCGCCGTCCCGCGAAACATCGTGTAGAAGGCGGCTTCCTTTTCTTCGCCGGCCCAGCGCGCCTCCTGGTAGCGGCCGACGACGAATATCGCGTAGTCCGTTCCGGCGGCGATCACCAGCAGCGTGAGCAGATTCGTCGCGTAAGTCGACAACCCGATAATGCCGGCGTTACCCGAGAAAGGCGACGATTCCCCGGGCGGCGGCCATCTCGATGAGGACCGTGACCAGCACGAGCAGCGTCGTGAGGATGGAGCGGTAGACGAAAAACAACATCACCGCGATCATCCCGATGGTTATCGCGGTGACTTTCGCGGTGCCCTTGCTGCCGACGTCGAACTGATCCGAGATCAGCGGCGCCGGCGCCGGTCACGTAGGCCTTGACACCCGGCGGCGGGCTGTGTGTGGTCGACGATTTCGCGGATGGCACCGACAGCCCTCATTGGCCAGCGCCGAGCCCTGGATTGCCCGACAGGAACACCTGTACGTATGCGGCCTTGCCGTCCGAGCTCTGCGACCCCGCCGCGGTCAGGGTGTCCCCCCAGAAGTCCTGAACGTGCTGGACGTGTCTTGCGGTCCTCCTGGAGCCTGCGGACCATCTGGTCGTAGTACCGGTGGGCCGTCCGCGCCGAGCGGCTGATCCCCTTCCAGAACAACCATGGCCGAGCTGTCCGTGTCGAACTCCTGGAACGCGCTGACCGATGCGCTTCATCGCCTTCAGCGACGGCGCATCGGGCGAATTCAGCGCCACGTTGTGGGTTTGCCCACCTCTTCCAGTTGCGGCACCGCAGTGTTGGATACCGCGGCCAGCAGCACCCAGAACAGCAGGATGGGCAACGCAAGCAGGCGGATGGCACGCGGTACGGCAGGCCGCGGGGGCTGATCTTCGCTCATTTAGGGCTCATCCAGATTTATCCAGGCAGTACGTATAGGCGTGGAACTTATTGACGGTGCGTTCGTCTTTGACTTCGCCGTTGACGGTAATGCGGCAACCGATCGTGTCGCCGTCGCCCTGCGCCACCACATTGCCGAGGACCGCGGGCTCCGTCGTGGTGATCGTGTACGTCCAGGGCAGCGGCGCGTCCTTGACCTGCTGCGGCTGGGCGTTGACGTCCAGGTAGTTGATGGTCGCCACCGTGCCCGGTGCGCCAAACACCTCGAGAACCACCTGTTTGGGGTTGAACGGGACGATCTCGTCGGAACGGCCGCTGTTGGCCGACGTGCTGTTAAGCAACCAGACGAGTCCGTGCAGGCGGTAGATAGCAAATCCCGCGATCGCGACGACGAGCACCGCGACCAGCAGCATCCACCGTCGTCTGACGACGGAAGCAATCGAGATCCCTTTCACCCGTTGGCCTTTCGATGGGCGGGCGATGCGATTACCCTCGGGCTGGGACATCTAGATAGCCGCCCGGCACTTGGCGAGAGTGCTCGATCGCCATGACAGTACGGTACTGATCCGTACTGCACAAGAGACGCGAGCGTACACTTTTTGCTACCCACCGGATCGGGTGAGGCCGGGGATGATGACTTCGTCGACGAGAAGTTGCACCGTATGACGGGTGGGCGGCCGGCCGGGGAGGATGGACCGGAAGATGAGGTACCCGGGCAACAGGTCCCACAGTTCGTCGGTGACGACTGACTCGTCGATCTCACCTCGGTCGACGGCCTGCTGAAATATGTGCTGGATCAAGGCTTTGCGCTGATCGAGGAATTGGTGCTGCAGCGCGTCGTTGAGGGCGGGGTGCCGCGACGCTTCCACCAGCACCGCGCGGATGGTGCTGGCGTGCTGGCGCACCTGCTGGCCGCAGATCTCGCCGACCTTCAGCAGATCGCCTCGCAACGTGCCGGTATTTGGCGGGACCGCGCCCTGACGGACGCCCTCGTTGAACGCGGCCAACACCAATTCGGCTTTCGAGGACCACCGTCGGTACACGGTCGCCTTGCTGGCGTGGGCGGCACCGGCCACCGCGTCCACCGTCAACCCGTCATAGCCGTGCTCCTGCAGAAGTTGCAACGTCACCGCGAGCAACTCGGCCTCCCGCGGCGACCACGGTGACAGGTCCGCCGACCGGTCGGCAGTCCGAGTCATAGCGCTCACGATAGAACCGTTTGGCACGGACGTCAGTCTTCCTCGGCTGGTTCCGTCGTGGGCGGCGGCCCCTCCTGAAGAAGCCGGCGGAATCCGTCCTCGTCAAGGATGGGCACTCCGAGCTCCACCGCCTTGTCGTATTTGGACCCGGGCGAGTCACCGGCCACAACGTAGTCGGTCTTCTTCGATACCGAACCGGCGGC
This sequence comes from uncultured Actinomycetota bacterium, assembly GCA_963748885.1. Lineage (GTDB taxonomy): Bacteria > Actinomycetota > Actinomycetes > Mycobacteriales > Mycobacteriaceae > Mycobacterium. The sequence goes on along the minus strand of CAVVLC010000012.1, from coordinate 56,154 downwards.
CTTGCCACCGCGCGCGATGATCGACTCCTTGGCCTCGTCGCGGGAAAAACCCGTCAACGAGCCGGTGACCACGATGGTCAGCCCCTCGCATGTGCGCGGCACGCTGTCGTCGCGCTCATCGGCCAACAAGACCCCGGCCGCTCGCCATTTATCGACGATGTCGCGATGCCAGTCGACGGTGAACCACTCGGTGACCGCGGCGGCGATGGTCGCCCCCACGCCCTCGACGGAGGCCAGCTGCTCGGTGGATGCGTCGCGAATGGCGTCGACGTCGCCGAACTCGGTGGCCAGCGCGCGGGCGGCCGTCGGCCCGACATGGCGGATCGACAGCGCCACCAGATCGCGCCACAGCGGCGCGGCCTTAGCTTTGTCCAGGTTGGCCAGCAGCCGTTTTCCGTTGGCCGACAATTCGCCCGCTTTGGTCCGGAAAAGCTCGGTGCGCAACAAGTCGGCTTCGGTGAGCCCGAACAGGTCGGCTTCGCTGGCGATAACTCCCGCTTGCAGCAGCGCGACGGCGGCCTCGTAGCCCAGCACCTCGATGTCCAGCGCGCTTCGGCTGGCGACGTGAAACACCCGCTCCCGCAACTGGGCCGGGCAATGCTGCGCGTTGGGGCAGCGGATGTCGGCGTCGCCTTCCTTCTCGAACGCCAACGTGGTGCCGCACTCGGGACACGTTGTGGGCATGACGAATTCGCGTTCGGAACCGTCGCGCAGGTCGACCACGGGGCCCAGCACTTCGGGGATCACGTCGCCGGCCTTACGGATCACCACGGTGTCGCCGATCAGCACACCTTTGCGCTTGACCTCCGAGCCGTTGTGCAGCGTGGCCTGCGCCACCGTCGACCCCGCGACCTTCACCGGCGTCATGAACGCGAACGGCGTGACCCGCCCGGTGCGACCCACGTTGACCCGGATGTCGAGCAGCTCGGTCTGCGCTTCCTCCGGCGGGTACTTATAGGCGATGGCCCAGCGCGGAGCGCGCGAGGTGGCACCCAGCCTGCGCTGCAACGCCACCTCATCGATTTTGACCACCACGCCGTCGATTTCGTGGGCCACCTCGTGGCGATGTTCGCCCCAGTAGTCGATGCGCTCCTGCACGCCGGACATATCGTTGACCAGGGTGGTGTGCCCGGAAACCGGTAGCCCCCAGGCCTTCAGCGCCAGGTATCCGTCGTGCTGGGTGACAGGCCGAAACCCTTCGGTGTGTCCGAGCCCGTGGCAGATCATCCGCAGTTTGCGGCGAGCGGTAACCGCGGGATCCTTCTGGCGAAGCGATCCGGCCGCGCTGTTGCGGGGGTTCGCGAACGGTGCCTTGCCCGCCTCGACCAGGCTCGCGTTGAGCGCCTGAAAGTCGTCCACCCGGAAGAACACCTCGCCGCGCACCTCCAGAACCTCGGGCACCGGGTAGTCGTCGCTGGCGGTGAGCCGCTCCGGGATCTCGTCGATGGTGCGGGCGTTCAGCGTCACGTCCTCGCCAGTGCGGCCGTCGCCCCGCGTCGCCGCGCGGGTCAGCCGTCCATGGCGGTAGACCAGCGACAAGGCGACGCCGTCGATCTTGAGCTCACACAGGTAGTGCGCCTCCCCGATGTTCGGGCCGACCTCCGCATGAACGCGGGCGGCCCAGGCGCCGAGCTCCTCGGCGGTGAAAGCGTTGTCCAGGCTGAGCATTCTTTCCAGATGTTCGACGGATCCGAAGTCGGTCGCGAAGCCCGCGCCGCCGACCAGCTGGCTGGGCGAGTCGGGGGTGCGCAGTTCGGGATGCTTCTCCTCGAGCGCCTCAAGACGGCGCAGCATCTTGTCGAACTCCGCGTCGGTGATGATCGGCGCGTCGCGGACGTAGTAGCGGAACTGGTGTTCGCGGACCTCCTCGGCCAGGTCCCGCCACTGCCGCAACACGTCGGGAGCGGTCTGATCAGCCTCTGCTGAGCTCACCCTGGCAGGCTATCGAAGCGCCCTGACACGTCAGTCGTCCGCTCTCTCCTCCACAAAAGCCCTCAGCCGGTCCACCGCGGCGTCCCAGCGGCGCGACAACTGGGTGAGGTAGTCACTGGCCCGGGCCAGCGGTTCGGTCTGCACGGTCCAGACGCGCTCTCGGCCGCGGCGGCTGCTGGTGACCAAACCGGCGGTCTCGAGCAGCTGCAGGTGCTTACTGGCGGCCTGGCGGGTGACCGCAATTACCTGGGTGACTTGCGTTGTCGAGCTGGGGCCCAGATCGCAGAGCCGCACGATGATGCGCAGCCGGTTCGGGTCCCCGAGGGCATCGAAAAGCGTTGCGCCAACGGCGACCTGTGCAGTCACGGGGTCAGATACCTGCGCACGATATCGGCCTGGATGGCCCAGCCTTCGGAGTTGGCCTCGAACGAGGCGGAGCGACGCGCCTCGGGGATCGTGTCGAAGCCCGACTCGACGATGGTGAGCAGCACGCCGTCGGGCGTCTCCGCCAGGGTGAACTCGACGAGCGTGGTCGGCTCCCGGTCGTAGTCGACGTGTGGGTCGGTCGCGAACGGGTGCCAGCGGTAAGCGAATCGCCGCTTGGGTTCGATCGCGACGATCTGCCACGTGCTCTTCACCCCCTCGTGCGCCTCCTGACGCTTGGCGACCTCGTCGTCCACGACGGTCGGGGTGATCGCCGCGGTGACGGAAGTCCCCGCGACGAAGGGCCCGTCGAAGCGGACGCCGAACCAGCGGCCGAACTCCTCGGCATCGCTGATGGCCCTCCACACCCGGTCTAACGGCGCCCGCAGCACGACGTGCTTTTCAATCCGATCCCCCGAGCCCGGTTTCATATGCAACCTCCTGGTTGCCTATCAGGCCACCACACCGCGGCCGAAAAAGCAACCAATCGGTTGCCTATCGGATGGCGTCCGGATCCTGGGCGAACGCGTCGGCGGCCTGGTGGGCGAGCCCGATCGCGTTGCGCGCCCACTGCAGCGTCGCTCCCGCCAAACCGCAGGCCGGGGTGACGCCGATGCGATCACGCAGCGCCGAGCGGCTGAAGCCAAGCCGATCGGTGACCGCGACAACCGACTTGGCCACCTCTTCGGCCGACGGGCGCCGCTGCGGAGCCATTGCGGGCACGACGCCGAGCATGACGGTCCGGCCGGACTCGACGAATGCGGCGATACCGTCCAAATCCGCAGCCCGCAGCGTGCCAGCGTCCACCGAGACCGCATGAATAGCGCTGCGCTGCAACAGATCCCACGGCAGCTCCGGCGCACAGCTGTGCAGCGCCACGTCAGCTCCCGCGGCCGCGACGCAGGTGTCGAGCAGTGCGCCGGCCACGGCCTCGTCGAGCGCGGCGACCGGGCTCAGCGCGGTCACCCCGGTCAGCTGTCCGCCGAGCGCCGCCGGTAGCGACGGCTCGTCGAACTGCACCACCACGGGTGTGTCGAGTCGACGGGCCAGCGCGGCACGGTGCGTGGCAACGCCTTCGGCCAGCGATGCCGCCAAGTCGCGCAGCGCACCGGAGTCGGTGATCGCCCGGTGGCCGTTGGCCAGCTCGAGCCCCGCGGCCAGCGTGATCGGCCCCGCAGCCTGCACCTTGACCGGGCGCTCGCCACCGCGCAGGCCGGCCGTCTCCCAGGCCTCTTCGAGTGCGTCCATGTCCTCGTCGAGCATGCTGACGGCCCGGCGCATCACCGCGCCGGGCCGGGCGGCGATGCGGTAGCCGCGCGGCACGGTGTCGATGGCCACGTCGATCAGCAGCGCACCGGCCCGCCCGAGCAGGTCAGCGCCCACTCCCCTGGCCGGCAGCTCCACGATGTGCGCCAGCGCACCCGCCAATTCACCGACGACAACCTCCGCGGCCTGGCGCGCAGCACTGCCGGGCCATGACCCGACGCCACTGGCCTTGGCGAAGGCATTTGCGAAATCACTCACCAGGCAACCGTATGCGGCCGCGGTTAGGCTCGACCACGGAAGGTTGCGAATGGGGAGATTGACGCGGTCGCTGCTGTTGTGCGGCACGGTGCTACTGGTGGCCGGCTGCACACGGATGGTGGACGGCGACGCGCTGGCCGGACCCGGCGCGGCGAGCCGAGACGGCGGCCACGGTTTTACGGTCGACGCGATTCTGCTGGACCAGTCGCGAATGCGTGCCATCGCCGGGGCCGGCAACGAGATGACGATCATCCCGACGATGGACGGCACCCACCCGGTAGACATCGATCAACTCGCCGAAACCGCGCCGCCGCCATGCCGGTTCATCTATGCCGAAACCGCGACCTTCGGGCCGGACATCCAAGCGTTTCACAAGACCACTTTTCAGTACCCGCCCAAAGGTGGCGTTCTGTCCGAGGGGGCAGCCGCCTATCGCGATACCGGCACCGCCCAGCACGCCTTCAGCGCATTGGTCGCCACCGTCGGTGATTGCGCGGCCAGCTCGGCCGGTGAGCTGTACGTCGGCGAGTGGAAGGCCGACGCCGGCTCGCTGCACCTGCAACCCGGCGGCTGCGGGCGCGACTACCGCTTGGTGTCAGTCGCCTTGCTCGAAGTCACCTTCTGCGGCTTCCCGCAATCGGTGTCCGACATCGTGATGACGAACATCGCCGCGAACATCCCCGGCTAGTGGTGTGTCCCGCAATTAGTTAGCGGTGAATTGATATGATTTCGAGTATGAGCAAACCCGTACCGGCAATGACGGTGACCGAGGGACAGCGCGAGGTGTTGGAGTCGTTGGCCCGGTCGCAGTCTGGGGCGCATCGAGAAGTGGTGCGGGCCAAGGCCTTGCTGATGGCTGCCGACGGCGCGGCGAACGCAACGATCGCTGCCGCGTTGTCGGTGTCGCGGGCCACCGTAGCGAACTGGCGCGCCCGGTTCGCCGAGGACGGGCTGGTCAAGTTCGGGCAAGTCCGTGAGGGCCGAGGTCGCAAACCCTCGATCCCCGACGCCACGATCGAAAAGATCGTGACGCTCACCAAAGAATACCGTCCGGAAGGTGAGACGCATTGGAGCACAAGGACGATGGCCGGGGTCGCCGGCGTCTCGAAAAGCAGTGTGCAGCGGGTGTGGAAGGAACTGGGCCTCAAGCCGCATCGGGTCGACACCTTCAAGGTGTCCAACGACCCGCGTTTTGAGGAGAAGCTCGTCGATGTCGTGGGTCTGTATCTGAACCCGCCGGAGAACGCGATCGTGCTGTGCGCCGACGAGAAGTCCTCGGTGCAGGCGCTCGACCGCACCCAGGCGTCGCTGCCGATGAAAAAGGGCCGCGGGCAGACGATGACCCATGACTACAAACGTAACGGCACCACCACCTTGTTCGCGGCGTTGAACGTGTTGACCGGAATGGTGATCGGGCAATGCCTACCCCGTCACCGCCACCAGGAGTTCCTGAAGTTCCTGCGCACCATCGACCGCGAGGTCCCCAAGGGCCTGCAGATCCATTTGATCCTGGACAATTACGCCACCCACAAGCACGCCGACGTGGCAAGCTGGCTCGACAAGCATCCCCGCTTCCACCTGCATTTCACGCCGACCTCCTCGTCGTGGCTTAACCAGGTCGAACGTTGGTTTCGCGAGTTGACCGACAAAGCGTTGCGGCGCGGGGTCTTTGCATCGGTACCCGATCTGGTTGCCGCGATCCAGGAATACATCGACGCCCACAACGGCGACCCCAAACCCTACCTGTGGACGGCAACCGCTGAATCGATCCTCGCCAAGGTCGCGCGAGCACGCGCCACCCTAAACACAGTTAACTAATTGCGGGACACACCACTAGTTCCGGCTAGTGGTCACCGGTGTCACCGCCGAGATCGACGCGGGCGCGACGCGTACTCGCACTTTTCCGCGCTGCCGTCGATCTCGGTGCACCGCAAGAATTTCCATCTGGACTAGTCGCAGTTTAGTTGCGGCTCGTTCCGGCGATGGTGGCGCTGCCGAGCACCTCGTCACCGTCGGGGTCCGGGCGGTATAGCACCACGGTCTGGCCGCGCGCCACGCCCCGCAGCGGGGCACGCAACCGCACGAAAAGCTCGTCATCGACCAATTCGGCTACCGCACTGGCATTTTCACCGTGCGCACGCACCTGAACCGAACACCCGAGGGGACCCGACGGGGCGACGCCGCCGGGAAAGACCGGCTCGCGCCCCACCAGCGCATACACGTCGAGGTCGGCCACGTCGCCGACGTGGACGGTCGCGGTATCGGCATCGATCGCCGTCACGTAGCGCGGGCGACCGTCGGGTCCAGGTCCGGCAATGCCCAGGCCCTTGCGCTGTCCGATGGTGAAACCGTGCACCCCGTCATGGGTGGCCAGCACCGCGCCATCCGAACTGACCACCGTGCCGCGGCGCACCGCGATGCGCTCGCCCAGAAAGGCGCGGGTGTTCCCGGACGGGATGAAGCAGATGTCGTGGCTGTCCGGCTTGTCGGCAACCGCCAGACCGCGGGCCGCAGCCTCGGCACGAATCTGCGGCTTGGGAGTGTCCCCGATCGGAAAGGCGGCGTGGCGCAGCTGCTCGGCGGTCAACACCGCCAGCACATAGGACTGATCCTTATCCCGGTCGACGGCGCGGCGCAGGCGCCCGCCCGACAGCCGGGCATAGTGGCCGGTGGCCACCGTGTCGAAGCCCAACGCGACGGCCCTGGCCGACAGGGCCGAGAACTTGATTCGCTGATTGCACCGCACGCAGGGGTTGGGTGTTTCGCCGCGGGCATACGACGACACGAAATCGTCGATCACGTCCGCCTTGAACTTCTCCGCGAAATCCCACACATAGAACGGAATTCCGAGTACATCGGCGACGCGGCGCGCATCCGCCGCGTCTTCTTTCGAGCAGCAGCCGCGCGAGCCGGTGCGCAGCGTGCCCGGTGCCGTCGACAGCGCCAGGTGCACGCCGACCACGTCGTGCCCGGCATCGACCATGCGAGCGGCGGCGACCGACGAGTCGACGCCACCGCTCATCGCGGCGAGAACCCTCACCCCCCGACTCCCCCAGCCCCCGCGGCGGCCAGGGCCGCCCGGCGGGCGCGCGCCACCGCCGCGGGCAGCACCTGCAGCGCCGCATCGACATCGGCGTCAACACTGTTGTGCCCCAACGAAAGTCGCAGCGATCCACGGGCGCTGGCGGAGTCGGCACCCATCGCGATCAACACGTGCGACGGCTGCGGGACACCGGCGGTGCAGGCCGACCCGGTCGAGCATTCGATTCCGTTGGCGTCCAACAACATCAACAACGCATCACCTTCACAGCCGCGGAAGGTGAAGTGCGCGTTGCCCGGAAGCCGCAGTGGGTCGCGGGCACCGTTGAGGCGGACGTCGTCGATTTCGGTCAGCACGCCCTCGATCAGGCGGTCGCGCAGCACCCGCAGCCGCGCGCTGTGGGGCCCCAGTCCGTCCACCGCGATCCGTGCCGCCGCCGCCATCCCGACGGCCCCGGCGACATCCGGTGTGCCGGAACGAATGTCGCGCTCCTGGCCGCCGCCGTGCGACAGCGGCACGCAGCCGACGTCCCGGCGCAGCAGCAGCGCGCCCACGCCGGTCGGGCCGCCGAACTTGTGCGCTGCCACGCTCATCGCCGACAGCCCGCTGGCGCCGAACTCGACCGGCAGCTGCCCCACCGCCTGAACGGCGTCACTGTGCATCGGGACGCCGAACTCGGCGGCAACGGCCGCGAGTTCGGCGATCGGCATGATGGTGCCGACCTCGTTGTTGGCCCACATCACCGAAACCAGCGCGACGTCGTCGTGGCTCTGCAGCGCCTCGCGCAGCGCGGCGGCCGACACCGAGCCGTCGGCCGCGGTGGGCAGCCAGGTGACCTGGGCGCCTTCGTGTTCGACGAGCCAGTTCACCGAGTCCAGCACGGCGTGGTGTTCCACCTGGGTGGTCACGATCCGCCGGCGGCGCGGGTCCGCGTCGCGGCGGGCCCAATAGATCCCCTTGACGGCCAGGTTGTCGCTCTCGGTGCCGCCCGCGGTGAAGATCACCTCCGACGGGCGCGCGCGGAGTTTGTCCGCGATCAGTTCACGGGATTCCTCGATCCGGCGCCGCGCGGCCCGGCCGCTGGTGTGCAGCGACGACGCATTGCCGACGGTGCCCAGCGCGGCCGTCATCGCCTCGACGGCGGCGGGGTGCATCGGGGTGGTGGCGGCGTGATCCAGGTAGACCATGACGCGCCCAGGATACCGGCAGCCCGGCGAGCGCGCCGTGCTAACGGTCATGCCACCAGCGCGTGCCCGTGACCTCGGATGCGCCAGCGCCGCGACCAGCACCGCGGACTGGCAGCGGCGGGCCAGATCGCGCCGATTGGCTCCCGGTAGCTGCAGGGATTCGACCTGAATCCGCGCCACGGTGCGGCGCACGGCGAGCAGCCGGCCGACCGACCGCAAGCAATGTCTCGTCGCCGACAAAGGCCGGAGCGGTCGAAACGCTGCCGTCGACGTGGTGATAGGTCAGCCGGAGTGGCTGCACCGGGCGGCCGGCATCGATGGCGGCCTGGAACATCGCCGGATAGAACGACCCGCACGCCAGGCCGCACCAGGTGGTTCCCTCCGGGAACGCCACCACGGTCTGACCCGCGCGCAGCCGGCGGGCGACGGCGTCCACCACCGCGGGCAGCCGCCGCAGGCTGGCTCCGTTCGATCGGGATGACCTTCAGGATGCGCGCCAGGATCCCGATCGCGCCCCCGGTGAACATGTCGGCGCGGGCGACGAACGACCCGGGCAACACCGAGCCGATGCAGAAGACGTCCAGCCAGGACATGTGGGGGCTGACCACCAAGACTCCACGCAGGTTTCGAATCGGGCGCCCGACACCGTGATCCGCACACCGAAGCAGCGCAACACCAGCCGGCAGTAGATGCGTTGCACCTTCGTCCGGCCCGGCAGCGGCACCGCCAGCAGCGGCAGCCCGGGCGCCAACAGCAGCGCCAACATGACGCGAAGCGCTACCCGCAGCACCACCAGCGACCGCCGCGACTGCGCGGCGCCGCCGATTCCCACACAGCTGGCGTCGCACGAGGCGTGGGGCAGCCAGGCGTGGGCGGTGACTGCGGGAGCGCTCACTGCGCGCCGCCCGCCATCTCGGGACGCGGCCGAGACCGACCGCAGTCTGCGCAGATATCGGGTATCAGCGCGGCCGTTTGTCCAGCAGCACGCAGAAGTCGCCGACGCCGAAGTCCGGGTCGTGCGCCGGCTCGCCGCAGACCTGGGCGCCCAGCCGCAGGTAGCCGCGCATCAGCGCCGGAACCGACGGCCGCGGCGGCGGCGCGATCTCGTCGAGGGCCTTCCCGTCGATCACGCACCGGCCGGTAGGGGCGTACCCGGTACTGCGGCGGCGCGGCGTGCCGGCTCAGGATGAAGTCGCGCACGCCGCGCAGCTGGCTGCCCGGCACGTCACCATCGGCTCTGGCCGTCGGCCGATCGGGACCGACACGCAGCCGGTCACGTAGTCGTAGCCGTATCGGTCCAGGTAGGCCAGGATGCCGGCCCACATCAGCAGCACCACGCCGCCGTTGCGGTGACCTTCGCGCACCACCGCGCGACCCATCTCCACCAATGACGGCCGCAGCGAATCGAACGCGCGAACGTCGAATTCCGTCGCGCGTGTACAGGCCTCCGGCGGCGATGGCGCCCGCCGGCGCCAGCATCCGGTAGCAACCCACCAGCTCACCGGTGTCGTCGTCGCGGACCAGCAGGTGGTCGCAGAACTCGTCGAACCGGTCGACATCTCGCTGCCCTTCGGCGCGCCCGCTGGCAGCGTGAACCCGGGCGTGCTGGTGAACACGTCGTAGCGCAGCCGCTGCGCCGCCTCGATGAGGACGGGATCGGTGGACAGCAACAAGGAATAGCGCGGCCCCGTCGTTGGCGGCCAGCACGCCATCCGGCTTGTCGCTGGGTATCAGGACAGAAGCAATGCTCATGCCCACCAACGTCGCCTAATCGGTAATCCGATCGGCATCGGCGCTGTGACGTGTCGGTGCACGCCAGATGACGAGATGTCGCGAAAAGATAACGGCCCCGCAAATAGCGTGCGGGGCCGTTAACTGCTGGTGAACGGGGGGATCAGCCCTTGCGCGCCTTGACCGCGTCGGTCAGCTGCGGGGCGACCTTGAACAGGTCGCCGACCACGCCGTAGTCGGCGATCTCGAAGATCGGCGCCTCTTCGTCCTTGTTGACGGCGACGATCGTCTTCGAGGTCTGCATGCCCGCGCGGTGCTGGATGGCGCCGGAGATGCCGAGCGCGATGTAGAGCTGCGGCGACACCGTCTTGCCGGTCTGGCCGACCTGGAACTGGCCAGGGTAGTAGCCGGAGTCGACTGCGGCACGCGATGCGCCGACGGCGGCACCCAGCGAGTCGGCCAACTCCTCGACCACGCTGAAGTTCTCGGCGCTGCCGACACCGCGGCCGCCGGACACCACGATGGTGGCCTCGGTCAGTTCCGGCCGGTCGCCGCCGACCACGGGCTCGCGGGAGGTGATCTTGGTGACGTTCTCGGCGGGAGCCGGCACCTCGACGCTGACCTGCTCACCGGCGCCGTCGGCCGGCTCGGCCTCGACGGCCCCGGCCCGCACCGTGATGACCGGGGTGTCACCGTTGGCTTGGGCATCGACGGTGAATGCGCCACCGAAGATGGAATGGACGCCCACCGGACCTTCTTTGACCTCGACGACGTCGACCAGCAGACCGGAGCCGATCCGGGCAGCGAGCCGGCCCGCGATCTCCTTGCCGTCGGCCGTGGCGGCCAGCAACACGGCCGCTGGAGCCGACGATTCGGCCAGCGCGGCCAGCACGTCGACCACCGGAGTGATCAGGTAGTTGTCTGCCGCGTCGGACTCGGCGACGTAGATCTTGGCGGCACCGGCCGCCTTGAGCCCGTCGATCAGCGGTGCGGCCGTGCCCGGCGTACCGACCACGACCGCGGCCGGCTCGCCCAGCACCCGGGCGGCGGTGATCAATTCGGAGGAGACCTTCTTCAGCGCGCCGTCGGCGTGCTCGACCAGTACCAGTACTTCAGCCATGGAGTGTTCTCGCTCTTCTCGTCTGTGGGAGTTCGACTAGATGATTTTCTGGGAGACCAGGTACTGGGCGACCTGGTTGCCACCCTCGCCCTCGTCGGTGACCTTCTCACCAGCGGTTTTGGCCGGCTTGGGCGTGCTCGAGAGCACGGTCGACCCGGCATTGGCCAGCCCGACCTCGTCGCTTTCGACCCCGATCTCAGCCAGCGTCAACACCGTGACTTCCTTCTTCTTGGCGGCCATGATGCCCTTGAAGGACGGGAAGCGTGGCTCGTTGATCTTCTCGTTCACGCTGACCACCGCGGGCAGGGTGGCCTCGAGGATGAATACGCCGTCGTCGGTCTCCCGTTCGCCGGTGACCTTGCCGTCCTCGACGGACAGTTTGCGCAGGTGGGTCAGCTGCGGCAGGCCCAGGTACTCGGCGATGATGGCCGGCACGGCGCCGCCGACGCCGTCGGTGGCCTCGTTGCCGGCGATGACCAGCTCGGTGCCCTCGATGGTGCCCAGCGCACGCGCCAGCGCCCACCCGGTCTGGATCACATCCGAACCGCTCATGCCGTCGTCCTTGAGGTGGACGGCCTTATCGGCGCCCATCGACAGGGCCTTGCGGATCGCCTCGCTGGCGCGCTCCGGGCCCGCGGTCAGCACGGTAACCGACCCTTCGCCGCCCTCCCGCTCCCTGATCTGCAGCGCCTCTTCTACAGCGCGCTCGTTTATCTCGTCCAGCACCGCGTCGGCGGCCTCGCGGTCCAGCGTGTAATTGCCGTCATTCAGCTTGCGCTCTGACCACGTGTCTGGGACCTGCTTGATCAGGACCACGATGTTCGTCATGAGTGTGGTTCGTCCTCCTCGAAGACGTCCCGCAGCGGTCGACTGCGAGACCTCGGTCACCGGCTTTTGTAAACGCAGAGCCGTGTTACTGGAAAGTAACTTTGCGTGATCTGCCCTCACACCATAGCTGGTCGACGTGCACGTTCCCGCGCCTGTCTCGCCGCACCAGCGGGGGTGCCCCGCAGTGCTGCGGTTCGCGAATCGGACACTTCGCGTTAGCCTGCCTATGCAATGAGCGCATTCGTTCCCGGCGACACCCCGGCGGCGGCCTCCGCGGCGGCCTCTCCGGCGGTCGATGCCGTGCTGACATTGACGGGCGAACGCACCATCCCCGATCTGGACATCGAGAATTACTGGTTTCGCCGTCATGAGGTGGTTTACCAGCGGTTGGCGCCGCGCTGTGCGGGCCGCGACGTGCTCGAGGCCGGCTGCGGTGAGGGCTACGGCGCGGACCTGATCGCCGGTGTGGCCCGCCGGGTGGTCGCGGTGGACTACGACGAGGCCGCGGTCGCGCATGTGCGTGGCCGCTACGGGCGGGTGGAAGTCATGCAGGCAAACCTGGCCGAGCTGCCGCTGGCCGACGCCTCGGTCGACGTCGTGGTGAACTTCCAGGTCATCGAGCACCTGTGGGACCAGGCCCAGTTCGTGGCCGAGTGCGCCCGGGTACTGCGTCCCTCGGGGTTGCTGATGGTGTCCACCCCGAACCGGATCACCTTCTCACCGGGCCGTGACACCCCGATCAACCCGTTCCACACCCGTGAACTCAACGCCGACGAGCTGACCCAGCTGCTGCTGGACGCCGGTTTCCGCGAGGTGGCCATGTACGGGTTGTTTCATGGGCCCCGCCTGCAGGAGATGGACGCCCGCCACGGCGGTTCCGTCATCGACGCGCAGATCGCCCGGGCGGTGGCCGACGCACCCTGGTCACCCGAGCTGCGGGCGGATGTCGCCGCGGTCACCACCGCCGACTTCGACCTGGTCATGGCCTCAAAGGGCGCCTCGACAAATGGGGCCACGGGCGACGGCCGCGAGATCGATGACAGCCTGGACCTGATCGCGATCGCGGTGCGCGCGTGAGCCCATCCGAAACCCCGGTGCCCGGGCTGTTCACCCTGGTGCTGCACACCCACCTGCCGTGGCTGGCCCACCACGGCCGCTGGCCGGTCGGCGAGGAATGGCTCTACCAGTCGTGGGCCGCGGCCTATCTGCCGCTGATGCGGGTGCTGCGCACCCTCGCCGACGAGGATCGGCACCGGCTCATCACGCTCGGGGTGACACCGGTGGTGAACGCCCAGCTTGACGACCCGTACTGCCTCGAAGGCATGCATCGCTGGCTGGCCAATTGGCACCTGCGCGCGGAGGAAGCCGCCAGCGTGCGCACAGCGCCGCGATCGAAGTCGGCCGGCTATCAGTCATGCGCACCGGAGGCGTTGCGGGCCTTCGGGATTCGCGAGAGTGGCGAGGCGCAGCGGGCACTTGACGACTTCGCCACCCTGTGGCGGCACGGCGGCAGCCCACTGCTGCGCGGCCTGATAGACGCCGGCACGGTGGAGCTGCTCGGCGGGCCATTGGCCCACCCGTTCCAGCCGCTGCTGGCGCCCCGGCTGCGCGAGTTCGCGCTGCGCGAAGGCCTAGCCGACGCGTGGTTGCGGCTGGCCCACCGGCCGAGTGGGATCTGGGCGCCGGAGTGCGCCTACGCGCCCGGTATGGAACATGACTACGCGGGCGCCGGGGTTACCCACTTCATGGTCGACGGACCGTCGCTGCACGGCGACACCGCGCTGGGCCGACCGGTCGGCGATACCGACGTGGTCGCGTTCGGGCGCGATTTGCAGGTGAGTTACCGGGTGTGGTCGCCGAAATCCGGCTACCCCGGCCACGCCGCCTACCGCGACTTCCACACCTACGACCACCTCACCGGCCTCAAGCCGGCCCGGGTCACCGGCCGTAACGTGCCCTCGGAAGGCAAGGCGCCCTACGATCCCGAGCGCGCCGGCCGCGCCGTCGACGTCCATGTCGCTGACTTCGTCGACCTGGTACGCAACCGGCTGCTCGCCGAGTCGGAGCGCATCGGCCGGCCGGCTCACGTGGTCGCGGCTTTCGACACCGAGTTGTTCGGCCATTGGTGGTATGAGGGTCCAGTTTGGCTGGAGCGCGTGCTGCGGGCCCTGCCCGCCGCCGGCGTGCGGGTGGGCACGCTGAGCGACGCGATCACCCAGGGGTTCGTCGGCGATCCGGTGGCATTGCCGCCCAGCTCGTGGGGTTCCGGCAAGGACTGGCAGGTGTGGGCCGGCGACAAGGTGGCCGATCTGGTTCAGCTCAACAACGAAGTGGTCGACACCGCGCTCACCACCGTCGACAAGGCACTGGCGCAGACGGCATCCCTGGACGGACCGCTGCCTCGCGATCGCGTCGCCGATCAGATCCTGCGCGAGACCCTGCTGACCGTCTCCAGCGACTGGCCGTTCATGGTGAGCAAGGACTCGGCCACGGACTACGCCCGATACCGTGCCCACCTGCATGCCCACGCCACCCGGGAGATCGCCGGCGCGCTGGCGTCGGGCCGGCGCGACGCCGCGCAGCGGCTGGCCGACGGGTGGAACCGCGCCGACGGCCTGTTCGGCGCGCTGGACGCGCGTAGGCTGCCCCGGTGAGTTCCCACGTCCCCCGCGAGCGCGCGCGTTTGTACGGCGACACGCCGCCGCGGCTGGCATTTTGCGCGCCCTCGCTGGGGACGGGACCGAACGGCCCGAGCCCGTGAAGATCCTCATGGTGTCGTGGGAGTACCCGCCGGTGGTGATCGGCGGGCTCGGCCGGCACGTGCATCACCTGTCCACGGCGCTGGCGGACGCCGGCCACGATGTCGTCGTGCTGTCGCCGCCGCCCTACCGGCACCGACCCCAGCACCCACCCGTCCTCCGACGAGATCAGCGAGGGTGTCCGGGTGATCGCGGCCGCACAGGATCCGCACGAGTTCACCTTCGGTGACGACATGATGGCCTGGACCCTGGCGATGGGCCACGCGATGATCCGCGCCGGGCTGTCCCTCAGGCGACACGGCACCGACCGCCCATGGCGTCCCGACGTGGTGCACGCCCATGACTGGCTGGTCGCCCATCCGGCCGTCGCGCTCGCACAATTCTACGACGTGCCAATGGTTTCCACGGTTCACGCGACGGAAGCGGGCCGGCATTCCGGCTGGGTATCCGGAGCGATCAGCCGTCAGGTGCACGCGGTCGAGTCATGGCTGGTCCGCGAATCCGATTCGCTGATCACATGTTCGGCGTCGATGAGTGACGAGATCACCGAGTTGTTCGGTCCGGGCCTGGCCGAAATCACGGTGATCCGCAACGGCATTGACGCGGCGCGCTGGCAGTTCGCGCCGCGCCGCCCCCGCACCGGGCCGGCCGAGCTGCTCTATCGTGGGGCGGCTGGAGTACGAGAAGGGTGTGCACGACGTCATCGCCGCGCTGCCGCGGATAAGGCGCACGCACCCCGGTACCACGCTGACCATCGCCGGAGAGGGCACCCAGCAGGACTGGCTCGTCGAGCAGGCCCGTAAGCACAAGGTACTCAAGGCAACCCGGTTCGTCGGACACCTGGACCACGACGAACTGCTGGCGGTGCTGCATCGGGCCGACGCCGCGGTGCTGCCCAGCCACTACGAGCCGTTCGGGCTGGCCGCACTGGAGGCCGCCGCGGCCGGCACGCCGCTGGTGACGTCGAACATCGGCGGCCTGGGCGAGGCGGTGATCAACGGGCGAGACCGGTGTGTCGTGTCCGCCTCGCGATGTCGCGGGGCTGGCCGCGGCGGTGCGCACCGTGCTCGACGATCCGGATGCGGCACAACGGCGCGCCCGCGCCGCCCGGGAACGACTCACCTCCGACTTCGATTGGCAGACGGTGGCCGAGGAGACCGCACAGGTGTACCTGGCGGCCAAGCGCCGTGAACGCCAACCGCAACCGCGGCTGCCCATCGTCGAGCACGCACTTGCCGGACCGCTAGGCCGGACCGTTAGCTCTCATGGGTTTTCGATACCGACCGCGTCTGCGCAGTACTGCCACAGCAGTTCTCGGTCGCGCTTCACCGTACCGGGTCAGCGGCAGATAGTGCTCTGGGCGCGGCCGCCGATCGTGCCAGAAGCGCGCCGGTCGGCGGCGCCGGAGTGGTCGCGGCGAGCCAGATGGCGGTGTCGGCTCCCTCTTCCGGAGTGCGCAAGAGGGGGCCGGTGATCATCCGGAAGGCCGGGAGCGAGGTGGCGACCCCGGGGGTGTCGGCCCATCCGGGGTGCATGCAGTAGACACGCGATGCCGGCCCAGCGGCGGGCCAGGATCGGCGTGAGCGCGACCTGTATTCGTTTGCTTCGCGCATAGGCGGTGGCGCCGCGGTATCGCCCGTCGCGGTATTCCGGGTCGGCGGTGGGCAGCGATTGGGTGTACATCCCGCCGGACGACATCAGGATCACCCGCGGATCCTCGGACCGGGCCAGGATCGGCAGTAGGAGCTCGGTCAACAACACCGGCCCCAGCACGTGGGTGGCCAGGGTGACCTCGTGCCCGTCGCCGGTTTCGGTGCGGCTGGCGGGCAGTACCCCGGCGTTGTGGATGAGCACGTCAAGCGTCGGTACCCGGCTGGTCAGATCGGCGGCGAAGGCGCGGACCGTGCCCAGATCGGACACATCGCACACCTCCACCCGCACGTCGGCGTCGGGCTGGCCCGCGACGATGTCCTGACGCGCCGCCTCACCGCTTTCCCGGTTGCGCACGGTCAGCAACACGGTCGCACCCAGTTGGGCCAGTCCGGCGGCGATCGCCTTGCCGAGGCCGCGATTGGCGCCGGTGACCAGTGCGGTCCGACCGTGCAGCGCGCCCGGCGCAGGATCGTCCGCCCAACCCGATTGCCGCAGCCGATAGCCCACGCTGGTGTAGCCGGGGACTATGGCCAGATCCAGACCCCGATCCAGGGCCGTGCCGAGCAGCGACCGCATTCCGCCGAGAACATTCATGCCGACCAGTGTTCCCGATAATCGCCCGCGGCACGCGCCGCCCTGTGTCGGTACGGTCGAGCCGCCGGTACGGTCGAGGAATGGGGCTGGTGTATTCGAGCGTGGTCGACGCGCCGCGCGAGGACGTGTTCGCCTGGCACGCCAGGCCGGGCGCATTCAACCGGCTGTCGCCGCCGTGGTCGCCGATGCGGGTGGTCACCGAGGCGGCCTCGCTCGAGGACGGTCGCGCCACGCTCGCGCTGCCCGGTGGGCTCCGCTGGGTGGCCGAGCACCAGCCGGACTCCTACGATCCGCCGCGTCGCTTCGTCGACACCATCGGCCGCGACGGGCTGGCTTCACTGCCGGCGCGAATCGTCGTGCGGTGGCGGCATACGCACGAATTCGAGGATGCCGGCGACAACCGGACCAAGGTGACCGACCGGGTCGCCACGCCGGTGCCAGGGTCGGCGTTGCGGCCAATGTTCGTTTACCGGCACCGTCAACTGGCCGACGATCTGGCCGCGCACCGGCGAGCCGCCGAACACGGTCTGGCTCCGGTGACGGTCGCGATCACCGGATCGTCCGGACTGGTCGGTTCGGCGTTGGCCGCGTTTCTGAGCACCGGCGGGCATCGCGTCATCCGGCTGGTCCGCGGGACCGCACGAGCCGAGAACGAGCGGCGTTGGGACCCGGATGATCCCGACCCGGAACTGCTCGCAGGCGTCGACGCCGTCATCCATTTGGCCGGCGCCGCGATCGCCGGACGATTCACCGATAGCCACCGAAAGGCTATCCGCGAGAGTCGGATTGGCCCGACGCGCCGACTCGCGGAACTCGCGGCGCGCGGCGCCGACGGGCCGGCCGCGCTGATCTCGGCTTCGGCGATCGGCTTCTACGGATACGACCGCGGCGACGAGAGCCTCACCGAGGACAGCGCTCGCGGAGAGGGGTTTCTCGCCGACGTCGTCGCCGAGTGGGAGGACGCGACCGGGCCGGCGGAGCGGGCCGGTGTGCGGGTGGTGCGGGTGCGCACCGGCATTGTGCAGTCCCCCCGTGGCGGCACGTTAAAGCTGATGCGTCCGCTGTTCAGCGCCGGGCTGGGTGGCCGACTCGGCGATGGCCGGCAGTGGCTGTCCTGGATCGGGATCGACGACTTGGTCGATGTCTATCACCGCGCGCTGTGGGATACCGCGCTGTCCGGTCCGGTGAATGCCGTTGCCCCGCAACCGGTTCGCAATAGCGACCTACACTCATGCCCTGGCCCACATCTTGCACCGGCCCGCGGTGCTGCCGGTTCCACCGATCGGTCCGCGGCTGTTGCTCGGCGAGCAGGGCGCCCGCGAACTCGCCTGCGCCAATCAAAAAGTGATCCCCGCCCGCCTGAGTCACTCCGGGCACCGGTTCCGCCATCCTGACGTGGAGCAGGCGCTGCGTCACCTGCTGGGGCGCGCCACGTAGGGCATCCAAGGGTCGTCAAGTGACGACACCCACGCGTTAACTGGCTTTCAGCCGCCCCTCGATCGGCGGCAACAAACGTCCATACCCGTTGGCGCGCAGACTCAACTTCAGCTCTGCGGTCGCGGCATTGGATTTCAGCCATTCGCCCACCACGGCAAGGTGGTGATAAACCGAGGAATCCTGAATACCCAACAGCCGCAACAATTCCGGCGTGGTCGTGGGCTTGTGCGGCATGTTGTCCCTTTCGGATGGTGATCGGATTAGTTCGCGTGCGCTAACCGGCCGGCGGTGCGCACCGTTCCCGGAGACTGCCCCTGAGCGGACTGGCGGGCGTCCAGATAGAGCTGCTGCATTACCGCCTGCCACGACTCCGCCGTCGAGGTGGAACTGGATACGGTTTCCAGCAACCCGACGATCACGGCTCGGCCGTCGTCGGTCACGGCGTACACCGGTCCGCCGACATCACGAGGGTCGGCGGCCATGTCGGTGAAGACAAACCGGCCGTCGTTCACCGAGCTGACCCGGCCGCAGCTGTGGCCGGTCGATATCCCGAAGTGGCACAACCGATCTGCTGGCCAAGCCTGGGCTCCCGGCGAGGATTCCAGTCGGCGTCCGCTCGGCAGCACATCCGTGGCGTTCACATCGTCGGCCAGTTTGATGACTTCGTATTCGATATCCGGTGTGGCGCCGTCCGTCGCTGCGGCGTCGGTGGCGCCGCGGCGGGCAGTGACGACCGATCCGAGCACCTTCCCGTGACTGTCGGTGACAATCGATCCGCCATCGCACTGCCCGGTGGCGATTCCGATCCGCATCGACAGTTCGACGAATCCCAAGATGCACACGGAACTGCCTGACGAATTTCCATGCCCGGAAATGCCATGACACCGGTGTCGGCGGCCGCCTCAACCGGCGTGACGATGCCGACCGCGGTGACAGCCGCCGCGATCGCTATGCAGAATTTGCGGTACTTCGCGTCCATTGTGCCGCACCGTCCCTCGCGCCCGTTGGGGAGAATTCTGAATGTGTAATTCAGTCCGCACACGCGATGCGGTTTGCGCCGGATACCCATTTGCTGCCGCGGCCTAAACACGGCAAACCCCCGCTTCAAAACGGAGCCGCAGCCGGCCCATTCTCGCCGGAGTTTCCAATAGGCGAACATTGAGTACGCCCTTGCGAGCCGAACGATCGGAGCCCCGTGATGAATCCAAATGACAGCCATGGCCGCCACTTTCCGTATCGCTACGATCTGCGGGTGGCCCCGATATGGCTGCCCTTTCGCTGGCCGGGTGAACAAGGCGTGACGCTGACCGAAGACGGACGTTTCGTGGCTCGCTACGGGCTGTTGCGTGTCGAAGCTCCACTGGCCACCGTGCGCGAAGCGCACGTCACCGGCCCATATCGATGGTGGACGGCAGTCGGCCCCCGGCTGTCGATGGCTGATGACGGACTCACCTTTGGGACTAACCAACCGCGGGCGTCTGCGTCCACTTCGAGCCACGAATTCATCATGTCATCGGCCTGCGCGACCACTCGGCATTGACAGTGACCGTTGCGGATACCGAGGGACTGGTCGCTGCGCTCAGGGGTATTACCGCTTAGCGTCCAGTTCGGCCTGGAATTGGCGCATCGCGGCGATGAATGCGCTAAAGACCCGGTGCGCGGTCATCAAATCCGCGTCGGGGAGATCCTTGAACGCGGACTCGACATGTGCGGCCAACGGGGTGAAGTACGAGCGGGCGGTATCGATTCCGGATTCGGAGTAGCGCAACATGACCTTGCGCCGGTCGGCCGGGTGGGAATCACGCCGCAGGTGGCCCGATTCGATCAGCCGGTCCACCAAGTAGGTGATCGCGGCACCGGACATGCCCATGCGGTGGCTGAGGTCACCCGACGTCATCGGTTGCCCGGCGGTTTCGGCCACCATGATGTGCAGCAGCGCACGAAAATCGGTGGGCCGGACGTCGTGTGCTGTCGCAAACAGTCGGCCGATCTGGTCGGACTCGCTCATGATTTCACGCAGATCGGCGGATATCGCGACTCCAGTTCGTCACGGCTGGACGCCTCGGCTGCGTTCATGGCTATGTGAAGCATACCCCTTAACCATAATTCAGTTGATTAATATTTCACCTTGATTGAATCTTGCCATTTGCTTTTCCGAGTTCTGGACGCAGCGATGACCGGCCGCCGTTCGTGGGTGGTGGGGTTAAGCCTGGTGCTACTGGGTATCGGTGCCATGGTGCTGATCGGCGGGAACGCGGCCGCGGGCCGGGCCCCGCAATCGGTGCCGACCGACTCCGATTCCGCGAGGCTCGATCGCCTGGCCCGCCAATTCCCCGGGGGCGACGAGGCACCGCTGATTATGGTGGTCAGCCGCGCCGACGGCGCGGTCCTGGACCCCGCCGATATCGCGGCAACCCAAGCGGCCTGCGACCGGATGCAGGCGCTCGCCCGGCCGTTGGGGGCCGGCGGCGCGCTGCCGGCGCTGGTGTCGGCCGACGGGAAGGCAGCCATCGGAGTGGTCCAACTCGCAGCCGACCTGTCCGGCTTGGTCCTCACCGACAAGGTCGCGCGCTGCGCGGCGCCGCCCAATCCGGCTTGCCCGTCGGGTCTGCGGGCCCACGTCACCGGCGGGCCGGCGTTCGGCGCCGATATCGCGAACGCGTTCGCCGGCGCCAACGTCACCCTGCTGGCGGTGACCGCGTCGGTGGTGGCGCTGCTGCTGATCGTCACCTACCGCTCACCGGTGCTCTGGCTGGTGCCGCTGCTGGTGATCGGCTTCGCCGATCGGCTCGCGGCGGCGGCGGGCACGGCGGTGGCCTCGCTGACGGGGCTGAGCTTCGACGGCGCCACCGCCGGGATCACCAGCGTGCTGGTGTTCGGGGCGGGCACCAACTATGCGCTGCTGCTGATTTCGCGCTACCGCCAAGAACTTCGGCGCCACACCGAGCACCGCGAGGCGCTGCGCCTAGCGGTGCGCAAGGCCGGGCCGGCGATCGTGGCCAGCAACGCCACCGTGGTGCTGGCGCTGCTCACCCTGCTGTTCGCCTCGACGCCGAGCACCCGCAGTCTGGGTGCGCTCGCGGCGTGTGGCCTGGTGGTCGCCGCCGTCTCGGTTCTGGTGCTGCTGCCGCCGCTGCTGGCCCTGTGCGGCCGCGCGGCTGTTCTGGCCGTTCATCCCGCGCCGCGCGACGACGACGCCCTCGATTCCGGGCGGCTGGCACCGCGTCGCCGACCTGGGTCGCCGCACGGCCCGCCGTGGTCGCGGCGGTCGCGGTCGCGCTTCTGGCGTGCCCTTGCCGCGGCCTGCTGGGCACCCACGATCGGGCTTGTCCCAGACCGAGCAGTTCCGCGTCAAGGCGCGATTCGGTGGCCGGTTATGACGCTGTCGGCCGCGCACTTCCCCGCCGGGCTGACCGACCCCACGCTGCGTCATCGCCGAGCACCGCGAGGGCGGCCGCAAGTGCAGCGGGCCATCCGGCCCACACCCGGCGTCGTCTCGGCCGTCCGAGTCGGGCCAGCTCGCCACCGGGCTGACGCAATGGTCGGTGGTCCTCGACGCCGCCACCGTCCTCCCGGCAGGCGTTCGACACCGATTGTCGCGCTTCGGGATTCGACGCCAAGGCCGAGCCCGCCGGCCCTGGTGGGCGGCGCCGACGCGCAGGCACTCGACGTCCGCGACGCCGCGGCCCACGACCGGCTGATGCTGATCCCGGCGATCCTGGCCGTCGTTCTGGTGGTGCTGTTCGTGCTGCTGCGCTCCGCGCTCGCGCCGCCGCTCTGCTGGCCGCCACCGTTCTTGGTGCGCTGGCCGCCCTGGGCCTCGGCGGCTGGGTCCAGCATGCACGCTGTTCGGATTCCCGGCGCTTGGACAACAGCACGCCGCTGTTCGCCTTCCTGTTCCTGGTCGCCCTCGGCGTGGACTACACCATCTTCCTGGTCACCCGCGCCCGTGAGGAGACACCGGGGCACGGCGCCCGCGACGGCATCGTGCGTGCGGTGTCGGCGACCGGCGGCGTCATCACCAGCGCGGGAATCGTGTTGGCGGCGGTGTTCTGCGTGCTCGGCGTGCTGCCGCTGATCGTGCTGACCCAGCTGGGCATCATCGTCGGCCTGGGCATCCTGCTGGACACCTTCGTCGTGCGCACCGCTGGTCATCCCGGCGCTGTTCGCCGCTCATCGGGACCGCATCTGGTGGCCCACCGACCCGACTCGACTGAACTGGAGCACACATGAATAAATTGACGCTAACGACAACGACGCTCGGCGTCGCCGCGGCATCGGCAACGGGAGCTCGCCAGCCCGGAACGTAATCCGGCCTGGTATGCACGGCTCCGCAAACCGTCCTACCAGCCGCCCGGCATCGCGTTTCCCGTCGTGTGGACCGCACTCTACGGCGACATCGCGACCACGTCGGCGGTGGCCATCGACCGCTTCCGCGCCGCGGAAGAGCATGACAAAGCACGCCGCTATATCGCGGCGTTGGGCGTCAATCTGGTCCTCAACGCCGGGTGGAGTTGGCTTTTCTTCCGGTACCACAAACTCGGTGCCGCCGCGGTTGGCGCCGCGGCCTTGACGGTCAGCA
Source organism: uncultured Actinomycetota bacterium (assembly GCA_963748885.1). GTDB lineage: Bacteria > Actinomycetota > Actinomycetes > Mycobacteriales > Mycobacteriaceae > Mycobacterium. Next base: position 33,344 of record CAVVLC010000012.1, on the reverse strand, counting down.
GCGCCGACCTTGCCAGGCGGGCCGTCGACGCGCGGGTCGGTGCCGCGCTGCTGCCCTATCCGCTGTGGTGCGCCTTCGCCACCGTGTTGTCCACCCACATCTGGCGACTCAATCGCTGACCGAGCGGCATCGAAACATGCCCTCGCTGCTTTGGTTTCGTCGCGACCTGCGGTTGCGGGATCATCCCGCGCTGGCGGCCGCGGCGGCCGACAGTGACGAGGTGCTGGCCTGTTTTGTGCTCGATCCGCGACTGGAGGCGTCGTCCGGACAGCGCCGCCTGCAATTCCTCAGCGACTGCCTGCGGCAACTCGACGACGACCTGGATGGCCGGCTGCTGGTGACGCGCGGGTTGCCCGAAGATCGAATTCCCCAGATCGCCAACGAAATTGGCGCTTCGTCGGTGCACGTCTCGGAGGACTTCGCCCCGTTCGGGCGGCGCCGCGACGCACGGGTGCGCACCGCATTGGATTCGGTTCCGCTGGTGCCGACGGGGTCGCCGTATCTTGTGTCGCCGGGCCGCGTCACCAAACAAGACGGCAGCCCCTATCGGGTGTTCACGCCGTTTTTCGACAAGTGGCGCGAAGCGGGCTGGCGGCAACCCGCGCGTTCGGGCACCGATTCGGCGCGCTGGCTGGATCCCGCCCAGGTGAAATTCGAGCAATGCGAAATCCCTGACACCGGCGCCGACCTTGGTGTGGCCGCCGGAGAAGGTGCGGCACTTTCAGCAATGGAAGTCGTTCGTCAAGGACGGATTGGCGCGCTACGCCGATGACCGCGACCGGCCAGACCGGCCGGCACCAGCCGGATGTCGGCCCACCTGAAGTTCGGCACCATCCATCCCCGAACCATGGTCGCCGGCCTGGACCTACGCGGCCATACGGCGCGCGAGCGTACTTGCGGGAGTTGGCGTTTCGGGATTTCTATGCCGGCGTGCTCATCACTGGCCGAACAGCGCCTGGAGCAACTGGAACCGAAACTTCGACGGATCCAGACCGACACGGGCCCGGACGCGAAACGCCGCTTCGAGCCTGGAAGGCCGGCGAGACCGGGTTCCCGTTCGTCGACGCCGGGATGCGGCAACTGCGCGAGACCGGCTTCATGCACAACAGGGTTCGGATGATCGTCGCCTCGTTTCTTGGTCAAGGACCTTCATCTGCCGTGGCAGTGGGGCGCCGCATGGTTCATGGATCAACTGGTGGACGGCGATCTGGCCAGCAATCAGCACGGGTGGCAGTGGTGCGCGGGTTCCGGCACCGACGCCGCACCCTACTTCCGGGTGTTCAACCCGGACAACCAGGGCGAAAAGTTCGATCCCGCAGGCGATTACATCCGGCGTTGGGTGCCCGAGCTGAGCGACGTCGATGACGTCCACCTGCGGAAGGGCGGCCGTCCGCCCGGATATCCCGCGCCGATCGTGGACCACGGCACCGAGCGCGCCGAAGCGCTGCGCCGCTATCAGAGCATCTGAGCTGCATTGACCGCCGTTTGGTGGATCTTTGCCGGAATCGCCCACCCAGGGCTGTCTGGCATGCAATCATCAGCCGGTTCAGCAGTTGTCGGCACGCTCAGGGAGGCGCTATGGCTAATTCGATCGTTCGGACATTGCTGGCCTCGGGTGCCGCCGCGGGACTGCTGGCCAGCGCCGCAGGCTGCTCGTTTTCGGTCGGATCGTCGCCGCAGGTGAGTAAGAGTGATGTCGCCAAACAAATCACGTCCAAAATGACCGACGCCGCCGGCAACAAGCCGGATACCGTGACGTGCCCGGGCGACCTGCCGGCGAAAGTCGGCGCGCAGCTCAATTGCGAGATGAAAGTCAAGGACCAGACCTACGACGTCAACGTCACGGTGACCAGTGTCAACGGCAGCGACGTCAAATACGACATGGTGGAAATGGTCGATAAAAACCAGGTCGCGCAACGAATCAGTGAAAAACTGACTCAGCAGGTGGGGCGCAAGCCCGATTCGGTGACCTGTCCCGACAACTTGAAAGGCACCGAGGGCGCGACACTGCGGTGCGAACTCACCGACAACGGCACGAAGTATCGGCGTGAACGTGACGGTCACCAACGTCGACGCCGGTGACGTCAGCTTCGATTTCAAGGTCGACGACCAACCCGCATAGAAACCGCGTCAGCCGGCGTGCGTCGACGAGTTACCTCATTGCGCAAACAGGCTCGTTGCTGGCCGACAACCCCGGGGCTGCTGTCGGTTCTCGACAACTACGGCCGGTGACCCGACCGTGATCGAAAGGTCCGGGATGACGGCCCGGACCACCGCGTACGAACTTAGCGCCCAACCCACGATCAGAAAATCAGCATCAACGTAAAAATTTGCCATCGATCCTCTATCCAATGGCGCGCCGCCGCAGTACCCTCCGAAATCGGGCAACTGAAGAGGATTCAGCCGGGCTTCGCGAAGATGCGAGGAGGGGCGTGCGTCGATGAATTACGTCATTACCCAACCAGATTCGCTCGTGTCCGCCACATCAGACATGCAGGGGCTCGGCGCGGCGATCAGGGAAGCCACGGCGGCGGCGGCGAGCCCGACAACCAAGCTGATAAGGATGGCCGCCGACGAGGTGTCGGCCGCCGTCACTTCTTTGTTTTCTGAACACGCCCAGCTGTACCAGGAGCTCAGCAACGAAGCGGCGGTGTTTCACGAGCAGTTTGCGCGATCCCTGAGCGCCGCCGCCGGTGCCTATGTGGCCGCCGAGAGCGCCAACACCACGCTGGCACAACAGGCCCTCAGCGCAGCATCCACGCCCGCAGCAAACACGCTGGCGCTGGTCATGGGCCCGAGCTATGTGACCATTCCTCCCGCCAGCTACCTCAATTCCGTCAACAACCTCTTCATCCAGTTGCTCAACCCGGGGGCCCTCATCCAGGCCCTCGATATACCCAATAACTTGTATCCGACTTCTGGGCCCCAGAACCTAACTTTCGACCAGTCCGTCTCCGAAGGTGTCACGATTCTGGAAGGCGCGATAAAGCAGCAAATCGCCGCCGGAAATAATCTCGTCGTTTTCGGCTACTCGCAGTCCGCCTCGGTCTCGTCGATCGTGATGAATCACCTCGCGGCCTTACCCGCCGTCCAACAGCCCGGCACCGGTCAACTTTCGTTTATTCTGACCGGCGATCCCAATAATCCCAACGGCGGATTGTTCACGCGCTTCCCCGGTGGGAGCTTAAGCGGTATCGGTATGACATTTACTCCCCCGACTCCTGACAACCTCTACCCAACCACCATCTTCACGCGGGAGTACGACGCCTACGCCGACTTCCCCAGATACCCGATCAACTTTCTTTCGGACCTCAATGCCGTCGCGGGCGTTTACTACTTGCACAGTGGATACGCGCAACTTACGGACGCGGGTTTCTTTTCGGTTCCCCCGACGGCCTTAGACGTCGGTTCGGCCATCCACTTGCAGACTCAGGGGCCCACCCTCACCAACTACTACATGATTTCCAGCAATCACCTGCCGCTACTGGAGCCGCTGCGCGCTCTCCCTGTCGTGGGGAATCCGCTGGCCGACCTGATCGAGCCGGACTTGAGGGTGATCGTCAACCTGGGCTACGGGGACCCCGCGCATGGCTATTCCACCGGGCCCGCCAACGTGGCCACCCCGTTCGGGCTGTTTCCGCACGTCGCGCCCAGCACGATCCTTAACGACCTGGCAACCGGAGCCCAACAGGGCGTCAGCCAGTTCTCCGGCGACCTAGCGACATCCCTCTCCAGCGTGCCGTTGGCGCACCTGCCGAGCGGAACGAATTTCAACCCGGGCGCGGCGCTGAGTTCGTTCGCCACCTCGGCGGTAGACGCCGTCAAGCACGCCGACGCGGCCAGTTTGCTCTCCGTGAATTCCCTGCGGTCGATATTCCACGGCGCTATCGAACATATTCAGACCGCACACACCGCCATTAGCACCGCCGTTTCCACCATTCACGCCAACAACCATGCGCTTTTCCTACCGGTGGCGGATTTGGCTCTCACGCTCGGCGTCACTCTCCCGTCGGATAATTTGAACCTGTTCCTAGGCGGAATTCAGACCGCCCTCGAAGGCAATCCTTTCGGCCTCGTCGAAGCGATCGGCCTTCCGATCGCGGCCGACTTGGGGCTGGTCCCGCTGGCGGTCCTCCTTGGCGGAGAGGCCATCCTTTACTACGGGATACTCGCCGACGTAGACGCCATTTCGACTCTCGTCGCCGCCCTTTAGCGGGCGGCCTTTTTTCGTTCGATATCGGCCAGGGCCGCGGCCAGTTCGGCGCGCTGCGCGGCCGAGGCCTCCCAGGACAGCTGCCGGTTTTTGACCACCTTGGCCGGTGACCCGACCGCGATCGAATAGTCGGGGACGACGCCGCTGGACCACCGCGTGCGATCCCAGCACGCAACCCCGTCCGATAGAAGTGCCCCGCAGCACGGTGACTTTCACTCCGAGCCAGGTGTCCGGCCCGATCCGGACCGGCGCCTTGACGATGCCCTGATCCTTGATCGGAACGTGATGTCGTCCATGCGGTGGTCGAAATCGCAGACGTAGCACCAGTCGGCCATCAGCGCCGAATCCCCGAGCTCGATGTCGAGATAGCAGTTGATGACGTTGTCGCGGCCCAGCACCACTTTGTCGCCGAACCGCAGCGAGCCCTCGTGGGCGCGGATCGTGTTCTTGTCCCCGATGTGCACCCAGCGCCCGATCTCCAGCTGCGCCAGTTCGGGTGTGCAGTGGATCTCGACGCCCTTGCCGAGAAACACCATGCCGCGGGTGATGATGTGCGGGTTGGCCAGCTTGAACTTCAGCAGCCGCCAGTAGCGCACCAGATACCAGGGGTGTCCACGCGCGGTTGGCCAGCACCCACTTCAGCGAGGCCAGTGTGAGGAATTTGGCCTGGCGTGGATCGCGCAGTTTTCGTCCGCTCCAGCGGCGGTGGAACGGCGCATTCCACATGGACGTCATGGCCGCACAGCTTAGCTCGGCGAGGATGCGCGTCGGCACGGCGGTCTGTGGGGACACCCCAGCCGCGCCGCGGCGGGGGGAGGGCCGGGCGATCGCGCCCCGCGCGAGTGTCACGCCAGCGCGACACTGACTCGATCGTCACGCCCGCGTGTCCCCCCGCAAGCGGGCGGTACCCAGCTCGCGGGTCGCTGGCGGGGCCGTGGGGGCGGGCAATCAAACGGACGCGAGCCGCCACGGGTTACCCTCACCTGATACTCGATCGCTGCAGATGCCGAACGCCCTACGGAAGGATTTGGGAACGAGGTGCTTGCCCGACATCCCCGTGTGCAGCGGCGTTGGCTTTCCGTGGTGCTCGTGGTGGCGCTGGCGGTGCCGCTAACGGCCGGGCTCGGCAGCTGCGGTAACACCGACTCGTGGGTGGACGCATCGGCCGCACCGGGTTGGCCGGCCCAATACGGCGACGCGGCCAACAGCAGCTACACCACTACGGCCGGCGCCACCAAGCTGGCGCTGCAGTGGACGCGGTCGGTCAAGGGAACCCTGGCGGCCGGGCCGGCGCTGAGCGGGCGCGGGTGGCTCGCGCTCAACGCGCAGACGCCGGCCGGATGTTCGCTGATGGAGTGGGAGAACAACGACAACGGCAGGCAACGCTGGTGTGTCCGGCTGGTCCAGGGCGGTGGCTTCGGTGGTCCGTTGTACGACGGTTTCGACAATCTCTACCTCGGCCAGCCGGGGGCAATCCTGTCTTTCCCCCCGACGCAGTGGACACGCTGGCGACAGCCCGTGATCGGGATGCCTTCCACCCCGCGATTTCTCGGCGGCGGCAACCTGCTGGTCAGCACGCACCTGGGACAGGTGCTGGTCTTCGACGCTCATCGCGGCGAGCTGGTCGGCGGCGCGGTAGACCTGGTGGACGGCGTCGACCCCGCCGATGCGACGCGCGGGTTGGCCGATTGCGCGCCGGCCCGGTCGGGCTGCCCGGTCGCGGCCGCGCCCGCCTTTTCGGCGGTCACCGGGACGGTGGTGCTCGGCGTGTGGCAGCCGGGCGCACCGGCCGCGGGGCTGGTCGGACTGAAGTACCGCTCGGGGCAGTCGGGGCTGGCCCGGGAATGGACCAGCGACGCCGTCGGCGCCGGTGTCCTGGCCAGCCCGGTGCTGTCCGCCGACGGATCGACCGTCTACGTCAATGGCCGCGACCAACGGCTGTGGGCGCTGCACGCCGCCGACGGGAAGCCGAAATGGTCGGTGCCGCTGGCGTTTTTGGCGCAGACGCCGCCCGCGGTCACACCGCAGGGCCTGATCGTGTCCGGCGGCGGCCCCGACGCCCGGCTGGCGGCGTTCCGGGACGCCGGTGATCACGCCGACCAGGTATGGCGCCGCGACGACGTCACTCCGCTGTCGACGTCGAGCCTGGCCGGCGACGGCGCCGGGTACACCGTGGCAAGTGGTCCAGCCAAAGACGGCGCGCCCGGAATGTCGTTGCTGGTCTTCGATCCGGCCAACGGCCACACGCTCAACAGCTACCCGCTTCCGGCGGCCACCGGCTATCCCGTCGGGGTGTCGGTAGCCAACGATCGGCGAGTGGTGGCCACCACCAGCGACGGTCAGGTATACGGGTTCACGCCGGCATGAGCCCCGTGGCCCGCCAGGGCAGTCGGGTCGGGGACGTCGTCGCGACCGTCGTGCTACTGGTCGTTCACGCATTCCTGTTCGGGGCCACCGTCGTGCTGCTCAGCCTGTTGGTCATGGCCACCGACCCGTGCGGCTCCGTGCCGTGCGGCGATCCGGCCTGGATCGACCGCGCGATGTGGTTGGGGATCATTGCCGGCGGGGCGATCGGGGTTGCCGACCTGGTAGTCGCCGCCTATCGCCTGGCGCGGCACAAGGTGGCTTTTTTCGTCCCGATCATCGGCTGTGTGGCGCAAATTGTGCTGGCGATCGGCGCCGCCGCGATGGAATCGATGGCCGGCCCGGTGTCCTGACGGTGACTGCCCTAGATCGCCAGCGGCGGGATGGCGCTGCGCGGCACGCCGGCTTGAGCGGGCCCGGCCACTGCCGGCAGCATCTCGCCCGGGGTGAAGTAGAAGATCAGCTGGTCGTCCGTGATGGCGAAGTTCTGGTAGTGGGACGGGTCGTTGCCGGTCGACGGCAATATCGCGGCACCCAGCGCGTTCTGACGTTCCAGCTCACGCTGGACGATCGGAAAGATGGTGTCCAGCGGCGTGACGCCGGGCGCAAAGAGCGTGTCGAAGGTGATGGGCTGCTTGGTCCCGAGGTTGTAGTTGAAAGCCTTGTACCAGGTGGACGGATGAGTTGCACCGAGGTCCTGGAAGAGCTTGAGCACAACGCTGCGGGTGTTGTGCGGCGCCTGCCCTGAGCTGTGTTGTTCGGTGGTGGCTTCCATCTGGTAAGGCTTGTCGTGTCCGCCGGAGCCCTGGGCGACGTTGACGAACCCGTCGCGGTTCTGGGTGATGTAGTCGGTCAGCGCCTGCTCGTCGGGGTAGTCGACGGGAAACGACATGTTGAGCGTGTAGGTGGCGGTACTGGCATTTACCTGGCACATCTGGGGGGCGACGACGGAGCCGCCCAGGCTGGCGCACGACGCCGGTGCGGCGGTTGCCGGCCATCCCATCGGGCCCATCACCACGGCAGCGGCGAGCGCCGCTGCCACTATCACGTAACGCATCGTCGAATTGTCCTCGCACACATGCCGGGGGCGCCGTTGGAAGCGCGATCGCCGCCAGCGTACCGGGCGTTACCGAGAGGGACGGCATACGAACACCGTCGCGCGCGCGGCGGACCCTGAGCCGAGGCGGGTGACGACCACCGACAGGGGCTGGCTGCCGCGCGGTCGCAGCCGGCGCCGCAGCGCATCCGGGTCGGCCTGGACGCGGCTGACGCCGCGGACCAGGATCTCCAGCGCCCCGCAATCCAGCGCTTGCAGCACCTGCCGCAACCGGCGCTCATCGAGCGGAAGTTGCTCGAGCACCTCGAAACCCCGGACCGCCGGCGGCAGGCTGTCTCCGGACAGGTAGGCGATGTCGGGGTCGAGTTGCCACAGCCCGTGCCGCGCGCCGTAGTGGCGTACCAGCCCGGCCCGGACCACCGCGCCGTCCGGGTCGACGACCCACCGCCCGGCGGGGCGCACACCGCAGTCGTCGGGCTCGGCATCGGTGATCTGCTCGCCCTCAGAATCCCCGTCGAGGACCCCGAGAATGTTGGCCCGGCGGCGCACACCCGATCCTGCCAATCCCGTCGACCACAGGCACGCTTCCCGAACCGCACCCCGGTGTGACGTGACCTCGATTTCACCATCGAAGCCGAGGCGACGTGTCTGGTCGAAATCTATTCCGGGACCACACTTTACGACGAGATCCCGGCCACGGTAGCGGTCCATGAGCTGGCCCAGGCCGGGCTGATAGTCGTCGGGTCGCCACCGCCGCTGCCCGCCGCGCCGGCGCGCCGGGTCGACGACGACGACCGCGTCGCGGGTCACCGGCTGCAGCGCATCGGCACGGCAGAGGTCAACCCGGGGTTCTTTGCCGACCCCGAGGTTGTGGTACGCCATCGCCAGCCTTACCGGGTCGATGTCGCTGCCCACCGCGCGTACGCCCGAGCTCCGCAGCGCGGCCAATTCCGTTCCGATCGAACAGGTCGCGTCGTGCACCACCATGCCCGGTCTTGAGCCGGCCAGCCGCGCGGCCCGGTGCAGCGCCACCGGCGCCGCGGTAGCCTGCTGCAGCGCCTCGTCGGTGAACAGCCAGCCCGACACGTCACCCAGCTCGGCTAGTTTTTCGGGCGCACGACGGCGCAGCAGTGTCGTCTCCACCAGCACCGGCGCCCGGTCACCGAACCGCGCGCGCACAGCGGCGATATCGGCGATACGAGTGGCGTCGGTCAGGTCGAACTCGGCGACCGCCGCAAGCGCCGCGACACCCGATTCCGACCGCAGATAGCTGACGTCCTCCCAGCTGAACTGCAGGCCACCGCTCAGGACGGCTTGACCCCGGTGATCATCACGTTGTAGAACCAGCCCTTGGGCACCAGGCGACGCCACACGTTGGCGTCCACCCAGCTCAGCGTCTTCCAGCTGCCGAACGCGAACTTCCCCCAGTTCCAGCCGAGCTTGCCGGGCGGCACCGTCGACTCGAAGGTGCGCAACGGCCAGCCGAGCATCGCGGCGGTGAACTCCTCGGTGGCGGTCTCGACCTGCACGGCGCCGGCGTTGGTCGCCATCTGCTCCAGGTCCGCCGGGTCGAAGGTGTGCAGGTCGACCACCCACTCCAGGGCCGCCGCGCGCGAGTTCTCGTCGATCTCGGCCTGCGGACGGCGCCAGCCGCCCAGCCCAGGCAGCTTCACCGCGCGGATGGTGACCTTCCAGGTCAGGTCCGCCAGTGCGCGGGCGTAGCCGTTGCCGACGGTGGTCGGCTCGCCGGCGAACACGAACCGGCCGCCCGGCTTGAGCACCCGCAGCACCTCACGCAGCGACAGCTCGACATCGGGAATGTGATGCAGCACGGCATGCCCGACGACCAGGTCGAAGGTGTTGTCCTCGTACGGGATGCCCTCGGCGTCGGCCACCCGGCCGTCGATGTCCAGCCCCAGCGACTGCCCGTTGCGGGTGGCGACCTTGACCATGCCCGGCGACAGGTCGGTGACCGACCCGCGCCGGGCCACCCCGGCCTGGATCAGGTTGAGCAGGAAGAACCCGGTGCCGCAGCCCAGTTCCAGGGCCCGGTCGTAGGGCAGCTCGCGGATGACCTCGTCGGGCACGACGGCGTCGAACCAGTCGCGGGCGTAGTCGACACAGCGCTGGTCGTAGGAGATCGACCACTTGTCGTCGTAGCTCTCGGCCTCCCAGTCGTGGTAGAGCACCTGGGCGAGCTTGCTGTCGTGGCGCGCCGCCTCCACCTCTTCGGCCGTGGCGTGCGGGCTTGGGTGCCGCGTCGGCGGGGATGTTCGTACTCCTCGTCATGAAGGGCAGCCTAACGGCCGCCGCGGTCCAGCGCTCATCGGCACCGGGGTGAGCAGCGGCGAATACTTCGGCATATCGGCGGCGTTCGGCGTCGATGCGCTCGGGCGACTGCGGCCCGAAGCCGTCCACGAAACATCCCCGAAGACGGCATTGATGCTCGGCCTTGGCGGCGGCCAGCGCGGGCTTCGGGCCGTCCAGGAAGCGGCGCGCCCACGCCGGCGGCGACGTCGTACACGCCGTCGGGGGCCACCATGTCGTCGATCAGGCCCAGCGCCAACGCCTCCTCGGCGTCGAAGAAGCGCCCGCTGAACACCAGTTCCTTGGCCTTGCTCGCCCCGGCCGCGCGCGCCAGCCGTGCCATCCCGTCGCGGCCGGGGATCAGGCCGGCCAGGATCTCGGTCGCACCGAACTTCACGTTGTCGCCGCTGACCCGCCAGTCGGCGGCCAGGGCCAGCGTCAGCCCCGCGCCCAGCGCGTATCCGGTGATCGCGGCGACGGTCGGCTTCGGGATCGCCGCGACGGCGTCGACGGCCTCGCTACGCACCTCGGTCCGCGGTCTCGGCCTCGCGCGGCGGTCAGCGTGCGCAGTTCGGGCATGTCGTCGCCGGCGGAGAAGATCTCGTGGCCGCCGAACAGGATCACCGCGCGCGACGTCGTCGCGCGTCCCCAGTTCGGCGGCCGCAGCAGCGATCTCCCGGTAGACCTGGCGGGTCAGCGCGTTGGTCGGCGGTCGCGACAGCAGCAACATGGCCAGGCCGGCATCCTGCGACCGTCACTGACCACGACGCTGACGAACTCGTTCATCGCGGCCTCATTCCGGGGCTCATAGGCGGCTCATATGCCAGTCAGATCCGCCCGCCAGTCCGCGCCTCGTTGTAGCGGTCGGAGTCGAAGAACTCGATCTCCCAGTTGTCGCCGTCGATTCTCGAGGTTGGGCTGCACGGGACGATCTGGCGTTCGACGGCCAGCACGTCGGCGACGCTGCGGCCGGCCAGCGAGTCCAGCTGGGTCCAGGTCGGCGGCAGCAGGAAGTTGCGGCCGGCCGCGAAGTCGTCGATCGCGGCCTGCGGCGTCGTCCAGCCGGCACGGTCGGATTCGGTGTTCTCGCCGTCGGCGCGCTGGCCCTCCGGCAGGGCGCCACAAAGAAGTAGGTGTCGTAGCGGCGGGTGCGCTCGGCCTCCGGGGTCACCCAGTTGGCCCACGGCCGCAGCAGATCGGAGCGCAGCACCAGGTTTTCGGTGCGCAGGAAGTCCGCGAACGACAGCGTCCGGTCGTCCAGCGCGCGGCGGGCGTCGCCGTAGACCGAGGCGTCGCCGACGATCCCGTCCGGGTCATCGGCCGGCCCGGCGAACAGCACCCCGGACTCCTCGAACGTCTCCCGGGCCGCCGCGCACACCAGCGCCTCGGCCAGGTCGGGTTCGATGCCGAACCGCTCGCGCCCACCACTCCGGCGGCGGACCGGCCCGGCCCACGCGACTAGTCGGCGTTGCGGTCGCGGTCGTCGACGCCGCCGCCGGGAAACACCATCACGCCCGGCGGCGAACTCCATCTGCGAGTGCCGGCGCATCAGGAAGATCTTCGAGACCAGCCCCCGCCGCGCCAGTGTCGCGCACCAGCATCACCGTCGCCGCCGGCGCGGGTCGGTAGCGGTTCGGGCGGTGCTGTCATGAGCGGCCTCCGGTGAGCCGCGCGGGTGCGGACGCGCCGGGCGAAATAGCGCCCGTCGACGACGTCCAGGGCGATCGACTGGCCGAAAGCGGCGGACAGGTTTTCCGCGGTCAGCACGTCGGGCAGCAGACCCGCGGCGACCACCTGGCCCTCCGACAGCAGCAGGCAATGGCTGAAGCCCGGGCGGCACCTCCTCGACGTGATGGGTGACCAGCACCAGCGCGGGCGCGTCGGGGTCGGCGGCCAGGTCGGCCAGCCGGGCCACCAATTCCTCGCGGCCGCCCAGGTCCAGGCCGGCGGCGGGTTCGTCGAGCAGCAGCAGCTCCGGGTCGGTCATCAGCGCGCGGGCGATCAGCACCCGCTTGCGCTCACCTTCCGACAGCGTCCCGTAGGTGCGGTCGGCCAGGTGCTCGGCGCCCAGGCTCTCCAGCATGTCGACGGCCCGCTGCGTAGTCGACGTCCTCGTAGCGCTCGCGCCACCGGCCCAGCACCGCGTAGCCGGCCGAGACGACCAGGTCGCGGACCACCTCGTCGTCGGGGACCCGCTGGGCCAGCGCCGAACGAACTCAGCCCGATCGCGGGCGCGCAGTTCGGACGACGTCGACCCGGCCCAGCCGCTCGCCGAGCACGAACGCGATGCCCGACGACGGGTGTTCGGCCGCCGCGGCGATGCGCAGCAGCGACGTCTTGCCGGCTCCGTTGGGCCCGATGATCACCCAGCGTTCGTCGAGTTCCACCGCCCAGTCCAGCGGACCGACCAGGACGCTCCCGCCGCGGCGCAGCGAGACGCTTCCTGAAGTCGATCAGCAGATCGGGGTCGGCTGCGTCGCTTCGCGGATTCGGGCACCCGCCCATCGTGCCGTACCGCGACGCCGCCATGGCTGCCGGGTCACCCCTGCCGCGCCCACCCGCGAGCAGACGCAAAATCGCGTCAAAATCGCAGATTTGTGCGATTTTGCGTGCAGCTCGCGCGCCGCTACTCGGGCGGGATCTCGACGCGGCGCAGCACGCCGTCGACGGCGTCGGCGGCCTCGATCTCGCCGCGGGTCACGCCCAGCATGAACAGCACGGTGTCCAGGTACGGATGGCTCAACGACGCGTCGGCGACCTCACGCAGCGCGGGCTTGGCGTTGAACGCGACGCCCAGCCCCGCCGCGGCCAGCATGTCGATGTCGTTGGCGCCGTCACCGACCGCGACGGTCTGCTCCATCGGCACCCCGGCCTGCGTCGGCGAATTCCCGCAGCGCCTTGGCCTTGCCGGGCCGGTCGACGATCTGGCCGACGACCCGCCCGGTGAGCTTGCCGTCGACGATCTCCAGCTCGTTGGCGGCGACGAAGTCCAGCATCAGCTCGTCGGCCAGCGGTTCGATGATCTGCCGGAAGCCGCCGGAGACCACGCCGCAGCGAAAACCCAGCCGGCGCAGCGTCCGCGATCGTGGTCCGCGCGCCGGGCATCAGCTCGAGCTGCGTCGGCGACCTCGTCGATCACCGCGGCGGGCAGGCCGGCCAGGGTGGCCACGCGCTCGCTGCAGCGACTCCGCGAAGTCCAGCTCGCCGCGCATCGCGGCCTCGGTGATCGCGGCGACCGCGCCCTGCGGCGCCGGCGCGGGCGGCCAGCATCTCGATCACCTCGCCCTGGATCAGCGTCGAGTCGACGTCGAACACGATGAGCCGCTTGGCGCGCCGGGCCAGGCTGTAGTCCTCGACCGCGACGTCGACGCCCTCGTCGACGGCCACCCGGGCCAGCGCGGTCTGCAGCTGGCCGTACAGCCGCTCCCGGCGGCACCGACACCCGCAGCTCCAGGCCGGTGACCGGGTAGTCGGAGACGCCGCGGATGAAGTCGATGTTGACGCCGAGCGCGGCCACCTCGCGGGCCACCACGCTGAACGCCTCGGCGGTGATCGGCCGGCCCAGCACCACGATGGTGTGGGTCGACGGCTCCCGGATGCACCGGCAGGTCGTCGCTGCGCTCGATCGTGACGTCCAGGCCCACCCCGTGGATGGCGGCTTCGCACGTCGTCGCGCAACGCGGTGCCGTCGGCGACGTCCGGCGCGGCAGGACACCAGCACGCCCAGCGTCAGCCGGCCGCCGGATCACGACCTGTTCGACGTTGAGCAGCTCGACCCCGTGCCGCGACAGCACCTCGAAGAGCGCCGATGTCACACCTGGCTGATCGACGCCGGTGACGGTGATCAGCACCGACACCTTGGACGATGTGCTCACCCCTGACTGCCGCCGATCCGCCCGATCACGAGCGAACGCGTCGCGTCGGCTGGTCACGTCTGCCGTCGTCAGCCGTGGGCCCGGCCGACGTGCGCCTCGGCGCGCATCCGCTCCACCATGTGCGGGTAGTGCAGCTCGAACGCCGGACGCTCCGAACGGATCCGGGGCAGCTCGGTGAAGTTGTGCCGCGGCGGCGGGCAGACTGGTCGCCCACTCCAGCGAGTTGCCGTAACCCCACGGGTCGTCGACGGTGACGACCTCGCCGTAGCGCCAGCTCTTGAACACGTTCCAGACGAACGGCAGCATCGAGACGCCCAGGATGAACGCGCCGATGGTCGAGATCGATGTTCAGCGTGGTGAAGCCGTCGGTGGGCAGGTAGTCGGCGTAGCGGCGCGGCATGCCCTCGTCGCCCAGCCAGTGCTGCACCAGGAACGTGGTGTGGAAGCCGATGAACGTCAGCCAGAAGTGCAGCTTGCCCAGCCGCTCGTCGAGCAGCCGGCCGGTCATCTTCGGGAACCAGAAGTAGATGCCGGCGAAGTGGCGAACACGATGGTGCCGAACAGCACGTAGTGGAAGTGCGCGACCACGAAGTAGCTGTCGGTGACGTGGAAGTCCAGCGGCGGGCTGGCCAGCAGCACGCCGGTCAGACCACCGAGCAGGAAGGTGACCAGGAAGCCGACCGAGAACAGCATCGGCGTCTCGAAGGTCAACTGGCCCTTCCACATCGTGCCGATCCAGTTGAAGAACTTGATCCCGGTCGGGCACCGCGATCAGGAACGTCATGAACGAGAAGAACGGCAGCAGCACCGCGCCGGTGGCGTACATGTGGTGCGCCCACACCGCGACCGACAGCGCGGCGATCGACAGCGTCGCGTAGACCAGGGTGGTGTAACCGAAGATCGGCTTGCGGCTGAACACCGGGAAGATCTCGCGACACGATGCCGAAGAACGGCAGCGCGATGATGTACACCTCGGGGTGGCCGAAGAACCAGAACAGGTGCTGCCACAGCAGGACTCCGCCGTTGGCCGGGTCGTAGACGTGCGCGCCCAGGTGGCGGTCGGCGGCCAGGCCGAACAGCGCGGCGGTCAGCAGCGGGAACGCGAGCAGCACCAGGATGGACGGTCACCAGGATGTTCCAGGTGAAGATCGGCATCCGGAACATCGTCATCCCGGGTGCGCGCATGCAGACCACGGTGGTGATCATGTTGACCCCGCCGAGGATGGTGCCCAGACCGGCGACGGCCAGGCCCATGATCCACAGGTCGCCGCCGGCGCCGGGCGAGTGGATGGCGTCGGTCAGCGGGGTGTAGGCGGTCCAGCCGAAGTCGGCGGCGCCGCCCGGGGTGATGAACCCGGCCGCGCCCATCGTGGCGCCGAACAGGAACAGCCAGAACGAGAAGGCGTTCAGCCGCGGGAACGCCACGTCGGGCGCGCCGATCTGCAGCGGCAGCACCAGGTTGGCGAAGCCGAACACGATCGGGGTCGCGTAGAACAGCAGCATGATCGTGCCGTGCATGGTGAACAGCTGGTTGAACTGCTCGTTCGACAGGAACTGCAGACCGGGCGCGGCCAGCTCGGTGCGCATCAGCAGCGCCATCAGGCCGCCGATGAAGAAGAAGACCATGCAGGCGACGCAGTACATGATGCCGATCATCTTGTGATCGGTGGTGGTGATCAGCTTGTAGACCAGGTTCCCTTTGGGACCCATCCGCGGCGGGAACGGACGGACGGCCTCGAGTTCTCCCAACGGGGGCGCTTCGGCTGTCAACAGCTCCTCCAAACATCCAGTCCCGGGCAGGGCCCGAAGGGGGCGGGTACCCAATACTTCAGGAATCTTAGCCCCCGATCAGGCCGCGCGGCAGGCCTGGTCCTACAAACTGTCGTAAATGCTCCGCCGGTGCCGCCGCGCCGCTTCGGCGCGGCGTTTCGAGCGGCCGGATGTTACCGTCGGACACGTGCTGATCGGCGGGACTGCGACCCACGCTTGGCCGCTGCTCGCTGACGCACTGTTAGCGACGTTGGTGCGGCGCTTGCGGCTCCGAGCAACCGCCCAATGCAGCGTCGCGTTCCATGAGCACCTTGTCACCCCCACCACCCAGATCGCGGGGGCCGGGGTGCTGGGCAACGACCGCAAGGCCGACGACTCCTGCGCGCGCGACGCGGCCGCCGCCGACCCGCGGGCCCGCCGACCCGGCCGGCGCACAACGCGGCGGGCGTGAACCCGGACGTGGTCCAGGTGCCGGCGGAGCCGCAGCGCATCGTGGTGCTCTCCGGCGACCAGCTCGACGCCCTGTGCGCGCTTGGCCTGCAGTCCCGGGTCGTCGGCGCCGCGCTGCCGGACGGATCCGGCGAGTCAGCCCGTCCTACCTGGGCACCGCGGTGCACGGTATGCCCGGTGCCGGCTACCCGCAGCGCCCCCGACCTGAACGCGCATCGCCGCAGCCCACCCGGATCTGATCCTGGGTTCGGCAGGGTCTGACGCCGAAGCTGTATCCGCGTGCTGGCGGCGATCGCGCCGACGGTGTTCACCGCGGCACCGGGCGCGGCCTGGGAGGACAACCTGCGTGGTGTCGGCGCCGCCACGGCCCGTAGCGACGCGGTGGACGCGCTGATCAGCGGGTTCTCCGCAACGGGCCAAGCAGATCGGGGCCAGCCACGACGCGACCCACTTCCAGGCGTCGATCGTTCAGCTGACCAACGACACCATGCGGGTATACGGGGCCAACAACTTCCCGGCCAGCGTGCTGCCGCCGTCGGGGTGGACCGGCCGGCGTCCCAGCGGTTCACCGACAAGGCCTACATCGAGATCGGCATCACCGACGCCGACCTGGCCAAGGCGCCGGATTTCTCTGCGGCCGACGCCGACATCATCTATGTGTCGTTCGCGTCGCCGGCCGCCGCCGACCGCGCCGCCACCATCTTCGACAGCGACCCGTGGCGCAAGCTGTCCGCCAACCACGACAACCGGGTCTTCGTCGTCAACGACGAGATGTGGCAGACCGGCGAGGGCTTGATCGCGGCCCGCGGCATCGTCGACGACCTGCGCTGGGTCAACGCGCCAATCAACTAGGCGGCTGGCTCGCTACCTGGGGTCCTGCGCCACTTGCGGGGCCAGCACCTTCAACGCCACTTCCCGATCGGTCTCGGTGTCATACGCGCGGAAGACCTGGCCCATGCCACCCTCACCGAGCGATCCCAACAGCCGTCGTAGCGGCCAAAGGATGTTCCATCCACGACAACTCCCAATACACCGGTCGCATTCGCGACTCACCAGGGTACGTGGTCGCCGCCTCCGGAACAGAAGACTGTCGCAAGGAGCGTCATAAGCTGACGAGCAGGCCGAATTGGCCGGAGAACGTTAACGTAGCTAAGCTTTTGTCTGGCGTAACCGACGCAACTGAATCGAAGAGGGACACCGATGAGCACTGTTTCCGCATATGCCGCCACGTCGGCGACCGAACCGCTGGTTAAGACCACCATCGACCCGCCGCGAACCGGGCCCGCACGACGTGGCGTTCGACATCAAGTTCGCCGGCATCTGCCACTCCGACATCCACACCGTCAAGGCCGAATGGGGCGTGCCGAATTACCCCGTGGTGCCCGGCCACGAGATCGCCGGCGTGGTGACCGCGGTGGGCTCCGAAGTCACCAAGTACCAGGTGGGCGACCGCGTCGGCGTGGGCTGCATGGTCGACTCCTGCGGTGAATGCGGCAGCTGCCAGGCCGGAAATGAGCAGTACTGCAAACCGGGCGCGACCTTCACCTACAACTCGATCGGCAAAGACGGCCAGCCGACCCAGGGCGGCTACAGCCAGGCGATCGTCGTCGACGAGAACTTCGTGGTGCGCATACCCGACGCGCTGCCGCTGGACGCCGCGGCGCCGCTGCTGTGCGCGGGCATCACGCTCTACTCGCCGTTGCGGCACTGGAACGCGGGGAAGAACACCCGACTCGCGATCATCGGCTTGGGCGGACTGGGCCACATGGGCGTCAAGCTGGGCGCGGCGCTGGGCGCCGAGGTGTCGGTGCTGTCGCAATCGCTGAAGAAGATGGAAGACGGCCTGCGCCTGGGCGCCAGCAACTACTACGCCGACGGCCGACCCCGACACCTTCCGCAAACTGCGGGGCAGCTTCGATCTGATCCTGAACACCGTCTCGGCCAACCTGGATCTCGGCGATTACCTCAACCTGCTTGACCTCGACGGCACGCTCGTCGAACTGGGGATCCCCGAACACCCCATGCCGGTGCCGGCCTTCGCGCTGGCCTTGATGCGGCGCAGCCTGTCCGGGTCGAACATCGGTGGGATCGCCGAGACCCAAGAGATGCTGAATTTCTGCGCCGAACACGGCGTGACGCCCGAAATCGAGGTCATCGAGCCGGACTACATCAACGAAGCGTACGAGCGCGTGCTGGCCAGCGACGTGCGCTACCGCTTCGTCATCGACATCTCAAGACTGTGACGCGCGCCGGACCACCGACGCAACCTCCTCAGCTGCCTCCCCGTCCTCATCACCGGGAATAACCTCGCTGACGTCGATGCCGGCCAGGGGCCAACCGGCCGCGGCCAGGGTGGCGGCGACCCGTCGGACGTTCTCGGGTCCTGGGTCCTTATGGGTCAACTCGGAGATCTTCTCGGCGATCTCGTTGCCGTCGATCACGCCGTCGGACTGCGCAGCCGATCCCTTCGCGGTGAGGTTCGTCACCACCTCTTTGAGCTGATCCACGGTAAGTGGAGTGCTACGTAGCAGCGCGAACAACGGGACCCGATCGGGCCCGGGCACGCCTTCCGGGTACCCGGCCTGCAGCCAGCGGATTACCGACCGCAAAAAATGGGGGTGATTGTGAGATGAATCGGATGTCGTCACCCGATCAGTGTCCCGGCCGTGGGGTCGGCGGCGCTACCGTCGCGCCGCCCCGTCGAGACAATTCATGCGCCGTTCATCTCCTACAAATCCCCGGTCCAATCGGTGACTACGGCTTTGCTGACGCCGCGTAAAACGGCTCAGCCCGCGTGAGATGCGGGCGAATGGATCTGCCCGGCGCGGTGGGGCGAGTACCCAGCCCGCTCCAGTTGTTACGTCGGGAACCTTGGTCACGCCGGAGGAGTCCGGTCTACGATCGGAACGCACTCCCGGCACGGCGTGCCGGTCTGTACTTGCTCCGCAGAGGAGCGGGAGGCTTCGGCTCTTGTCGTCAACGTCGGTGCTCATCACTGGTGGGGTCGGATTCCTTGGGTCCGCGCTCGCGCGCCGTCTCGTCAAAGCCGGTTACGAAGTCGCTGTGATGGACGTCCTGCACGCGCAAGTGCACGGCGAACATGCAGCGATCGACCTGCCGCCATGCGTGCGGTTTCTCACCGGCGATGTCACTCGTGCCCCTGACTGGGATGCCGTGCTTGGGACGTTCCGTCCCTCCCAGATCGTCCATTTGGCGGCCGAGACAGGTACGGCCCAGTCGCTCTCCCAGGCGACGCGCCACGGCTCGGTAAACGTGGTGGGGACCACCCAGCTGCTCGACGCCCTGGGGCGCGCAGCACTCGTGCCCGACCATCTCGTCTTGGCATCGTCGAGGGCCGTCTACGGCGAGGGCGCTTGGCAATGCGGCGCGCGAACCTTTTATCCGCGGCCGCGCAGCCACTCTCAGCTGCTCGCTGGTATCTGGGATCCCGAAGGCCCCAACGGCGAACCCGCGCTGCCACTTCCGAGCTGTGCGGGCCAGACAGAGCCCCGGCCTACGAGCATTTACGCCGCAACCAAGCTCGCCCAAGAGCACATCTTGGCTGCCTGGACGGCGGCCCATGACGCCAATCTCAGCGTGCTGCGGCTGCAAAATGTCTACGGGCCGGGCCAGTCGCTGACGAATTCGTACACTGGAATAGTTGCTCTTTTCGCACGATTGGCGCGCGAGCAGCGCCCGTTGGAAGTCTACGAGGATGGTCGCATCGTGCGCGATTTCGTCTTTATCGATGATGCCGTCGACGCGCTGTTCGCTACGGTGCAGAGGCCCGCGACTGAGCGACGCTGCCTCGACATCGGGTCTGGCATCGCGACAACCATCAATGAGCTGGCCGCGAAGATCGCCGCCTTCTGCGACACCCCGGAACCGATCGTCGCATCGAAGTTCCGAGACGGTGACGTACGCGCTGCGAGTTGCACCATCGAAGCAGCCAGGAACGAGCTCCGCTGGCAGCCGAAGTGGGCGCTCGAGGACGGTCTACGTGCGCTGCTTGACTAGATCGGCGGCCAGCGCGAATTACCTTGCGAGCCAGGCGATCACACACATGAACCATGTCCGTTGGCAGTAGACCACGACGGAGCCCGTTAGCCAGGACCACCCGATGTCCGTGCCGGACAAGAATCTTGGCGTACGCCGGGGCAGCCCCATCCGGCCGGAACCGAACAGGCCGCCCTTCCCGCCGTTGCCTCCGTTTGGCGCCGGTACCAATGCCAGCAGCGTCATTCGAGCCGCCGGCCCCTCCGGCACTGCCGGCCGCCGTACGGCAGCCCGCCGTTTCCGCCGAGACCACCCCGTGCCATCGATTGAGCAGACCGCTTCGCGACGGTGACGTTGTGTGCGCGGCCGGATCAGCGCACGCCGCGGTGCCGGCTGG
This sequence comes from uncultured Actinomycetota bacterium, assembly GCA_963748885.1. Classification (GTDB taxonomy): domain Bacteria; phylum Actinomycetota; class Actinomycetes; order Mycobacteriales; family Mycobacteriaceae; genus Mycobacterium. The sequence goes on along the minus strand of CAVVLC010000012.1, from coordinate 12,915 downwards.
GGAAGAGCGAGGCGGGTACGACGCCTACGCGCCGCCTGGGCCGCCGCGGCAACCAAAATCAACTACGGGGACCAAATAAGAGGCGGCCCGCGTCGGAATGTCGGGTAAACACGACGCGGGCCCCCTCACCTCCACCGGGGGCAAAACGCGGATCCCCCCACCCGCGTACAGCAAGCCCGACAGCAGCAGAGGCCACACAGATATTCCCGATCAGTGCAGCGGCGAAACCTTGGTTCGCCCGCGCGGGACCGTTCGTCTTGGCGCGTCAAGGCTGCCTTGGGGATTCGGCATTTCCGGGCAGAATTCGTTGTGCTCGACCCCACTCATGGCGTCCAGCGGGAGCTCGGCCTCCGACAGGCGGATCCAACAGCTCCAGAACCTCAGAAGAGGCGTGTGTGAGCAACGTGTAGTCCATGTGCATCCGAACCGCCGATCAAGAATCGACCGGGCAAAATGTGGCCACAGCGTGGGTACGTCCCAGCTCAGTCGCCTCGTGAATCTGCTACCGATCGACAGACGGGGAGACTTTTAGCCCACCTGCGGCTTTAGAAGTCCCAGTCCTCATCTTCGGTGACGACCGCCTTGCCGATGACGTAGGACGAGCCGGACCCGGAGAAGAAGTCATGATTCTCGTCGGCGTTGGGCGACAGCGCGGAGAGGATCGCCGGGTTCACGTCGGTTTCGTCGCGCGGGAACAGGGCCTCGTAGCCGAGGTTCATCAGCGCCTTGTTTGCGTTGTAGCGCAAGAACTTCTTGACGTCTTCGGTCAGCCCGACCTCGTCATAGAGATCCTGGGTGTACTCCACCTCGTTGTCGTAGAGCTCGAAGAGCAGTTCGTAGGTGTAGTCCTTCAGTTCGGCGCGCTTGGCCTCATCGACCAGCGCCAGGCCACGCTGGAACTTGTAGCCGATGTAGTAGCCGTGCACGGCTTCGTCGCGGATGATCAGCCGGATCAGGTCAGCAGTGTTGGTCAGCTTGGCCCGGCTCGACCAGTACATCGGCAGGTAGAAGCCGGAGTAGAACAGGAAGCTCTCCAGCAGCGTGGAGGCCACCTTGCGCTTGAGCGGTTCGTCGCCCTTGTAGTACTGCATGACGATCTCAGCCTTGCGCTGCAGGTTCGGGTTCTCCTCCGACCAGCGGAACGCCTCGTCGATCTCGACGGTGGAGCACAGCGTGGAGAAGATCGAGCTGTAGCTCTTGGCGTGCACCGACTCCATGAACGCGATGTTGGTGTAGACGGCTTCCTCGTGCGGCGTCAGCGCGTCGGGAATCAGGCTGACCGCCCCGACCGTGCCCTGGATGGTGTCCAGCAACGTCAGGCCGGTGAACACCCGCATTGTCAGTTGCTTCTCGTTGGCGGTCAGCGTCCCCCACGAAGGGATGTCGTTGGATACCGGCACCTTCTCCGGCAGCCAGAAATTGCCGGTCAGGCGGTCCCAGACTTCGGCGTCTTTGTCGTCTTGCAGGCGGTTCCAGTTGATCGCAGAGACGCGGTCGATCAGCTTCATGTTCTCGGTCACCAAACCCCACTTCACCAGACGTTTTGCCTGCCGTACTCGAAGCTTCAAACACTACCCCTTGTGTCCGACAAGCCGGCGCAACACAAGAAGTTGTGTTGCGTGTCGCGAGCCGGCCACCCCGCCGCATCGGTGGCCCGGACAAGAAGATGCCGGGTGCTCGCCCATATCCGCTCTGCCGGCTATATCGAAGGTAGCGGGCCGCAACGGATCGCGAAGCGCTCACGCACGACGTCGAGGGTGCGGCGGTTCCATTCGCGGGCGCTGCGGTGCGTCCGCAGGAAGCGGGCCGTCTCCACCATTTGGCGCGGCATCGGATACCAACGGGCGTAATCGATTCCGCACTCGGCAAATATCCCCCTCGGGACACTGTCGAAGATAAGGCTGACGTTATGCGCCACCAGTGCGAACATCGCAAAAGGCATCGTTGCGTTCGACTTTGCTCGAAGGTCGTCCATATCGAGTTCATAGAGCGGGATCTCACGCAGCTTGTCCAAGAACAGCAGGTGCGTCAGATAATAGCTCATGTACGACGTCAGATGCATTGTAGCCGAACGTGATTGGATCGACACCACCGCTCCGCCGTCCGAAGCGTAGGGCTCGTAAGGCAATTCGTCATGCATCAGGTAACCAGTGCAGTTGACGATCCAGCTGCCCGGCTGAATCGGCCTGCGCGCTCCGCTGCGCAAGTCCATCTCGATCGCGTCGCCGCGGTCCACGACGTCCTCCAGGTGATCCATGACCACCTCGTGAAGTCCCGCGGCGATCGCCTTGTTCTCCGATTCAGACAGAATTCCCAGTAGAAAATTGCCGGTTTGCGGGGTCAGCCACGTGCAATACCTGGACCGAAGCCATGCGGCGGTGGCCGCTTCGTTGGTGCCGTCGAAACGACGAGCTACTCGGGTGCCGATCCGGGGCGCTGACGTGCCGCCCCACCATCGCCGGATCCCGGTCGGGAATAGCTGGTCGCGGGACCAGAAATACGTTCCCGAACCGGCGACCAGGTTCACTTCCCGGCCCGGATACTCGGCAATCAGCGCGTGCGCGGTATCCATCGCGGTCTTGCCACCGCCGATCACCCACACCGGGGCGTCGCTGGCCCGTATCTCGCCCAAGCGGACGTCGCAGCTATCCGGCGACACCGATCGGACCCGAGAACTCGAGACCTCGAGTGGATCGTTTGGGGTGACCGCGAAACCGGCGGCTTTGATCAATCGTTTGGCCTGGATCACCAAAGGCCGGCCATCACCAGACCTGCAGTTGATCGTCACCATCCCGTCGACGACGTCGTGGGACACCACTGTCCAACCAAAGAACTCGTCGACCCGGACCCGTTGGTTCAGCACGGCGAGGCAGTGCTCGAACTGATCTAACACCTCGTCCCTGGTGGCCAGGTAGCCACGATCCCTGCCCAGGGTCCACGCGATATTGCCGGCGGTGAACAACCCGTGCGGCTGGTGCAACCGCACATAGGGATAGGTGTCCACCCACATGCCGCCGACCCGGGGCCGCCGATCGACCAGGATGACTCTCTGATTGCGGTCCAGGTACCGGCTCGCGACGAAGAGCGCATTCATCCCGGCGAGGCCGGCTCCGAGGTATCGCAACTTTCGCTGCGCGTCGAGTCGTCGATTGGCATGCCGTCCGTCCCATCCACCGCACCCCGCGGCTGAAGTAAGCAGGCTCATTATCCCGGTTTGCCACCCAGGTGGGATTGGCATGGCGTTGCGCTCGCGTCAGTCCAGTCCGGTGTGCCGCAGCGTGTGGGTCAGGCCGTCCTCGAGGGCACTCAGCGCGATGTCGGTCAGGCGGCTCAATTCGTCGACATTCCCACCGCCCTTGGCCATCCATGCCTCCAGCGAGGCGAACACCGCGGTGGCGAGGCTGTTGGCCGCGATGTCCGCGATCATCGCCCCGTCGGCGGTAGGCGCCGACCGTTCGTGGATGAAGCGCGCGATCTCGTCGGCGACCTGATCGCGCATCCTTCGAATATGGGTGGTGATGATGTCCTGATCAAGATCCCGCGACCGGATGGTGGCGGCCTCGCGGACCATCGCGAAGTCAAATGGAAAGGCGTCCATGGCCTTTCGCACCGACTGGGCGATGGGTTCGCCGTGCGGGCGCAGCGCCAATGCGCGAGCGAACCACTCGAACCCAATGTCGTAGTCGGCGAAGATGACCGCGTGCTTGGTCGGGAAGTGGCGGTAGAAGGTTCGCTCGGTGACCCCGACGTCGGCGGCGATTTCGGCGACGCTGGTCTGATGCACGCCGTCGGCGACGAAGCGTTTCATCGCCGCGTGCAGTAGCGCCTGCCGCGTGCGTTCGCTGCGGGTCAGGCTGGGCATACGACCTCCAAAATGTCAGTATTGACGCAAATATGTCAGGTATGACATTGTGCGGTCAAGCGACTGGGAGGTCAGCATGGCGGACTACGACGCGATCGTCATCGGGGCGGGCCACAACGGTCTGGTTGCGGCCAATGTGCTGGCCAAGAATGGCGCGAAAGTGCTTGTGCTGGAACGGGCGCACTTCCTCGGGGGGATGGCCGCAACCCGGGAGCTCTTCGACGGATACAAGCACAGCGTCGGCGCCTGGGCGGTGCTGATCTGGCGCCAGGAGATGACCGACCGCCTCGAGCTGACCAAGTGGGGCTTCGAACTGATGGATCAGTGGACATCCACCTGCACATTCGGGGAACGGGAGGACACCCCGTTCGTGATGTACAACGACCTGGAACGCATGGGGCGCCACCTGCTCGACGATCACGGGCCCGACGTCGCGGCGGCCCTGGGAGGTTTGTTCGCGCACCTCGGCCGGTTCGCGCCGTATTTCGTCGACTCGGCGTTCGGTCCCCCGCTGGACATCATCGAGGTGATCGCCGCGCAGCCCACGCCCGAGGACCGCCACGATTTCGCCCAGATGTGGTACGGCAGCACCATGGACACGGTCCGCCGTTTCTTGGCTCCCGACCAGGGCCGCTGCATCCAGGGCTCGCTGGCCGCGATGTCCATCGATGCTTTCGACGGCGGCCCCTGGACCCCGGGCTCGAACGCGTCGACGCTGTACCACTACCTGATCGGCGGCGGCAACGTCGAATACATCATGCCGCGCGGTGGCATCGGCTCGCTGAGCACAGCGTTGTGCCGCCGCGCCGAATCGCTGGGCGCCGAGGTACAGCTCAAGCAGCACGTCAAGCAGATCCTGGTCACCGACGGACGCGCCACCGGAGTCCAACTGCGAGACGGCACGACGATTTCGGCCGACGTCGTGCTCTCATCGCTCGACCCATACACCACTTTCATGAATCTTGCCGGTCCGCAACACTTTCCGCCCGACTACATTCGCAAGATCAAGGAAATCAACTTCAACCTGGGATACATCCAGGCCCATCTGACCATTGACCAGGCCCCGCAATGGATCGAGCGGCTGCAGCCGTACCTGCACGACAACGGCCAGTGGTGTCCCACCGTCGCCTACGCGCCGTCGCCCGAATACATCAGCGACGCCTGGGAGCAATACCGCAAGGGGCAGCTTCCCGACGCCCCGCCCACCTATCTGTACATACCCAGCATGGTCGACTCCTCGTTGGCACCCGAAGGCAAGCACAGCGCAACCATTTTCACGCCGTACTTCCCGACCGGACTGGACGCCGACGAAAACCGAAGCTGGAAAGAGCAGTACGCCGACACCTGCGTGGGAATCTTCGACAAGTTCGCACCCGGGTTCGCCGACTCCGTCACAAACCGCGTGGTGTTCTCCAACCGCTACTTCGGCAGCACCTTCAGCGCACACGCCGGCGACTATTCGCAGGGCCTGCTGCAGCCCAACCAGCTGTGGACCGGCCGCGTCGTCGAGGGCGCCGACAAATTCGCCACCCCGGTCGACGGGCTCTACCTGTGCGACCAGTGCACCCACCCCGGTCCGGGGGTGACCGGCATCCCCGGGTGGAACGGCGCCGAAGCGGCGCTCAAGCATCTCAGCGCGCGAGTCGCGCATTAACCCCTTCCGTCGAGTGTGAATCTCACGACGCGACACGCCGATTGGCCGTCGTGTAGTTCGCAGTCGGCGGCGGTCCGGTGCGGGGCTATAGGCAAACCCCTCCACAAGATGTACCATTTGGTACATGTTTAACGAGGACAGCATCGAGATCGATGCATCGCCGCAGCTGGTGTGGGACGTCTTTAGCGATGTCGAGCACTGGCCCGACTGGACCGCTTCCGTGACGTCATTGGTCGGACAGGACGGACCCAACCTGGCCGTCGGCAGACGGTTCGCGATCAAGCAGCCCGGCATGCAGAGGCTGGTCTGGCAGGTCACCGAGATCGACGCGGGCACGTCCTGGACCTGGGTGCAACGCTCCCCCGGCGTGAACGTCATCGCTCGCCACTACGTAACCGCCCGGCCCGGCGGCGGCACCCTGGTGCGCCAGCAACTCGACCAGGGCGGTGCACTCGGCGCGCTCGTCGGGCGGCTGATGGTCAAGAAGACCAAGCGCTTCCTCGAAATGGAGGCCCAAGGCCTCAAGGCCCGGTCTGAGCAGCTCAGCCGTGCCAATGGTCCGCGCACCTGACCTGGCGCGGCGCCGGCAACTGCTCGACGCACTGATCGAGGAGTTCGCCGCGGGCGGCGTCGGTGACCGCTCGCTGCGCGACGTGGCCGGTGCGGTCGGCACCAGCCATCGAATGCTGCTGCACCACTTCGGATCTCGAGAGGATCTACTGGTGGCGATCGTCGAGGAAGTCGAGCGACGCGAGATGACCCTGCTGCCCGACTTGCCCACAAGTCCGGCAGCAAGCTTTGCCGCCATGTGGGCCGACGTTCGCCGACCCGAGCTGCGCCAGTTGGAGCGGCTCTTCTTCGAGTGCTACGCCCGTGCCGCCCAGGGCGAAACGCCGTTCGCCCGCATGGTCCCCGGCGCTGTCCACGGCTGGCTCACCGAGGTCGAGTCCATCGCCGACGGTCCGGTCGACCCTGCAATGGCGCGCCTCGGGCTGGCCGTGGTCCGCGGCCTACTGCTGGATCTCGTGGGCACCGACGACGAAGCCGGCGTGGACGCCGCCGCGAACGCTTTCGCGGGCCTGCTAGGCGGGCACGGCCCGACGGTCGGCACGTGAGCCGGTACCCACTCCGAGGAACTGGTATTCGTCGCGCTTGATCGAGCGGGTCTCCCGCCAGTACTCCCAGGTGTAGCCGCCCCACAGCACCGTGTTTTTGCCATGCTCGTCGATGTACCAGCTGGCGCATCCACCGGTGTTCCACACCGAGCCTTGCAGCCGCTCCTGCAGCTCGTCATTGAACTTGTCCTGCGCCGCGCGGGTCGGGGCCAGGGCCTGGGCACCCAGCTTGTCGCAGGTCTTGACCGCGTCGGCGACATACCGGATCTGCGATTCGATCATGAAGACCACAGAGTTGTGCCCCAGTCCGGTGTTCGGTCCGAGCAGGAAGAAGAGGTTGGGCATGTCCGCAACGGTGATCCCGCGGTGCGCCCCGATGCCCTCGCGGTTCCAGCGGTCGACCAAGTCCTCGCCGTGGCGTCCCTTTATCTGGACGTAGGTGTACGAGTCGGTCACGTGAAAGCCGGTGGCGTAGACGATCACGTCGGCTTGGTGTTCGACGCCGTCGGCGGTGACGATCCCGTCACGCGTGATTCGGGTGATGTGATCGGTGATCAGTTGCGTCTTCGGGTCCGCGACGGCTGCGTAGTAGGTGGAGGAGTTCAGGATTCGCTTGCATCCGATGCGGTACTTAGGGGTCAGCTTGCGGCGCAGCTCGCGGTCCTTCACCGAGCGGCGAATGTTGTACTTGCAATACGCTTCAATGAATTTCAGCGCATTGGGCCGCTTGGTCATACCGATGGCCAGCGCCTCCTGCCCCCAGTAGATCGACAGCCGGACCAGCGCGCGTAAGCCCGGGATGTTCGCCATCGCCCCGCGTAGCGCCGGCGGGATCTCCGGATTGGACCGGGGCACCACCCAGGGCGGGGTGCGCTGGTAGAGCTGAAGTTCGGCGACCTCGCCGACGATCTCGGGCACGATCTGGATGGCACTGGCGCCGGTCCCGATGATCGCCACTCGCTTGCCCGTCAGATCCACGCTGTGGTCCCACTCGGCAGAATGGAAAGCGGGACCGGCGAATTCGTCACGACCCTCGATCTCAGGCACAGAAGGGACATGCAGCGCGCCGGCGCCGGAGATCAAGAACTGGCCGACGTATTCGCGCCCGTCGACGGTGAACACATGCCACCGGTACTCCTCGTCGTCCCAGTAGACGCGGTCGACCAGTGAGTTGAACTCGATGTAGCGGCGCAGTCCGTACTTGTCGGTGACGCCTTGCAGGTAGTCCCAGATCTCGGGCTGATACGAGAACGGGTTCTTCCAGTCCGGCTTGGGCTCGAACGAGAACGAGTACAGGTGCGACGGGATGTCGCAGGCGCAGCCGGGGTAGGTGTTGTCCCGCCAGGTGCCGCCGACGTCGTCGGCCTTCTCCAGGATCACGAAGTCGACGCCCTGCCGCTGTAGCGCGATGGCCATGCCCAGACCGGAGAACCCGGTCCCGATGATGATCGCGCGGGTATGCACGGGCTGGCGAGTCTCGGTCTCCGCTTGGGTTGCCGCATTGGTCATGTTGACTCAAGTCTTCCTATCTGGGTCTTTCTATTTTTGGCCTGCAATTGGCTGAGGGTGAGCCGGCGCATCTTCGGCCGTAGGCGCCTAGCTATTGCGATACCCCCAAATCGAATACCTGGGTTATACCCAGTACCCGGGGTATCGGATACTACGAGTGTCATCGATTGCCGCGGCGATGTCAACGCCGTGGTAGAGGCTCCTGGGCTCAGCTCACGGCGGGGTTGCTGGGCACCGCGTCGTGGATCGGGCGGTCCGGATCCATCGCGATGCCGAGCGTCTCGGCCGTGCCGACGATGACTCCCATCATGATGGTCGTCAGATGCGCGACAAACTGCTCGCGCTGCATGCGTCGCGGGCTGTCCGGTTCGGGACCCAGCCACCAGTCGGTGGCCGATGCGGCCGATCCGAAGGCGGCGAATGCGGCCAGTTCCAGGGCCGCACCGCTCAGCTCCATCTCGCGCAGCTCGTTGTTGAACATCTCCGCCATGGCCAGCGTGATCTCGCGGCCTTCCTTGAGGGTCAGCACCGTGGCCTCGGAGGGTGCCGAGAAGCGGCCCTGGATGAAGACCCGCAGCACGTTGGGGTGCTTGTCGACGAGGGTGACGTACTCCTCGACGCTGCGCCGGATAACCTCGCGGGCCGAGTCGGTGGCCAGGTTGATCGACGGGAAGATCGCCGCCCACAGCATGTCGCGCAGCCGCTCGCCGATGGCCTGGAACAGGTCGGACTTGTCGTGGAAATGCCGGTAGATCTTGGGTTTGGCGGTGCCGGCCTCTTCGGCGATCTCCCGCACACTCAGCTCGGGCCCCAGGCGGTCGATAGCCCGAAAGGCCGCCTCGACTATTTCACTGCGCACCTTTTTGCGGTGTTCGCGCCAGCGTTCGCTGCGCGCGTCGACCTTTCGTCCGGCGTTGGCGCTGGGGTGGGGTCGGGAAACTCTCCGCACGTCATGCACCTTACCGCGTGGCGCCCGCTGACCTGGGCAGACTCGGCGTCGTGCGGCGGGTGCGACCGCGCGCCGCCGCTCAGCCGGGGCCAGTTCGTGGCGAACCGGGCCGGTCGGCTGCCATATTCGCTGATCACGGGGTGTTCTCGGCGATGACCGGCGATTCACCGTGGGCCAGGCTATTGCCCTGCCGGGAGAGCGGCGGGGGCGCGCCGGAAAGTGAAATACCGGGACTTTCACCGAAGTGCGGGAATTCCGCCCGGTACCGCAATACGATACGCCGCAGATACTTCGGGTCGGTCAGGAAGGCGTGTCGCGATGCTGGGCAATTTTTCGGTACTGCCGCCAGAAATCAACTCGTTGCGGATGTTCCTCGGCGTGGGTTCAGCACCGATGCACACCGCGGCGACAGCCTGGGACGGGCTGTGCAGCGAGCTGGGCTCGGCGGCGTCCTCGTTTAACGACGTGACCGCGACGTTAGCCAGTCAATCCTGGCAGGGCCCGGCGTCGCAGGCTATGGCGGCGGTGGCGGCACCCTATGTGAGCTGGTTGAGCGCGGCGGCGGCCAGCGCCCAGAACGCGGCAGGTCAAGCCCGCGCGGTAGCGACCGCGTTCGAGTCGGCCCGGTGCGCCACGGTGCATCCGGCGTTGGTGGCGCTGAACCGCAATCAGGTGGTCTCGCTGATCATGGCCAACTTGTTCGGGCAGAACGCGCCGGCGATCGCGGCGACCGAGGCCCAGTACGAGGAGATGTGGGCCCAGGACGTGACCGCAATGTTTGGCTACCATGCCGGCGCTTCGGCCGCGGCCACGCAGTTGGCGGGGTTGACCATCCCCAACCTGTTCCCCGGCTTTTCGTCCAACAACGGCGCCGGAAACTTCGGGCTGGGAAACACAGGCAACGGCAACATCGGCTGGGGCAACGACGGCAACGCCAACCTCGGTGCCGGGAACAGCGGCGACTCGAACATCGGCTTTGGGAACAGCGGCGTCGGGGACGTGGGCATCGGGCTGACGGGCAACAACCAGATCGGTATCGGCGGATTCAACACGGGCACCGGAAACATCGGGTTGTTCAATTCCGGCACCGGGAATATCGGCTTGTTCAACTCGGGCACGAACAACAGGGGTCTGTTCAACTCGGGCGACGGGATTTTCGGCCTCTTCAACTTCTGACCCGGGACGTCCAAGCCCAACCCGCACCAAACGCCCGGCCGAGTTTCGCCGGGCCCGCCGCGCGCGCCTCACAGCGTGCAGGCTCACAGCATGCAGGACACGCAGCCCTCGACCTCGGTGCCCTCCAGTGCCATCTGCCGCAGCCGGATGTAGTACAGCGTCTTGATGCCCTTGCGCCAGGCGTAGATCTGCGCCTTGTTCACGTCGCGGGTGGTGGCGGTGTCCTTGAAGAACAGCGTCAGCGAAAGCCCCTGGTCCACGTGCTGCGTGGCCGCCGCGTAGGTGTCGATGATCTTCTCGTAGCCGATCTCGTAGGCGTCCTGGTAGTACTCCAGGTTGTCGTTGGTCATGTACGGCGCCGGGTAGTAGACGCGGCCGATCTTGCCTTCCTTGCGGATCTCGATCTTCGACGCGATCGGGTGGATCGAGCTGCGTCGAGTGGTTGATGTAGGAGATCGACCCGGTCGGCGGCACCGCCTGCAGGTTCTGGTTGTAGATGCCGTGCGCCTGCACCGACTCCTTCAACCGCGCCAGTCGTCCTGGGTCGGGATGCGGATGTCCGCGTCGGCGAACAGCTGCACGCACCCTGCTCGGTCGCCGGCTCCCACGCCTGCTCGGTGTACTTGTCGAAGAACTCCCCCGACGCGTACTTGGACTTCTCGAAACCCTTGAAGTGCGAGCCGCGTTCGATCGCGATGTGGTTCGAGGCGCGCAGCGCGTGGTACAGCACCGTGTAGAAGTAGATGTTGGTGAAGTCGATGCCCTCTTCGGAGCCGTAGAAGATCCGCTCGCGGGCCAGGTAGCCGTGCAGGTTCATCTGCCCGAGGCCGATGGCGTGGGAGTCGTTGTTGCCCTGCTCGATCGACGGCACCGAGGTAGATGTGCGTCTGGTCGCTCACCGCGGTCAGCGCGCGGATCGCCACCTCGATGGTCTGGGCGAAGTCCGGCGAGTCCATCGTCTTGGCGATGTTCAGCGAACCCAGGTTGCACGAGATGTCCTTGCCCACTTTGGCATACGACAGGTCCTCGTTGAACACCGACGGCGTCGACACCTGCAGGATCTCCGAGCACAGGTTCGAGTGCGTGATCTTGCCCTCGATCGGGTTGGCCCGGTTCACCGTGTCCTCGTACATGATGTACGGGTAGCCCGACTCGAACTGCAGCTCGGCGAGCGTCTGGAAGAACTCGCGCGCCTTGATCTTGGTCTTGCGGATCCGCGCGTCGTCGACCATCTCGTAGTACTTCTCGGTCACCGAGATGTCGGCGAACGGCACGCCGTAGACCCGCTCGACGTCGTACGGCGAGAACAGGTACATGTCCTCGTTCTTCTTGGCCAGCTCGAAGGTGATGTCCGGGATCACCACGCCCAGGCTACAGCGTCTTGATGCGGATCTTCTCGTCGGCGTTCTCCCGCTTGGTGTCCAGGAAGCGGTAGATGTCGGGGTGGTGCGCGTTGCAGGTACACCGCGCCGGCGCCCTGACGCGCACCGAGCTGGTTGGCGTAGGAGAACGAGTCCTCGAGCAGCTTCATGATCGGGATGACGCCCGAGCGACTGGTTCTCGATGTTCTTGATCGGCGCGCCGTGCTCACGAATGTTGCTCAGCAGCAACGCAACTCCGCCACCGCGCTTGGACAGCTGCAGCGCCGAGTTGATCGAGCGCCCGATCGACTCCATGTTGTCCTCGATGCGCAGCAGGAAGCAGGACACCGGCTCGCCGCGCTGCTTCTTGCCCGAGTTGAGGAACGTCGGGGTGGCCGGCTGGAAGCGGCCGTCGATGATCTCGTCGACCAGCTTCGTCGGCCAGCTCGTCGTCGCCGGCGGCCAGCGTCAGCGCGACCATGCACGACGCGGTCCTCGAAGCGCTCGAGGTAGCGCTTCCCGTCGAAGGTCTTGAGCGTGTAGGAGGTGTAGTACTTGAACGCGCCCAGGAACGTCGGGAACCGGAACTTCTTGGCGTAGGCGTGGTCGATCAGCGTCTTGACGAAGTTGCGGGAGTACTGGTCGAGCACCTCGCGCTCGTAGTAGTTCTCCTCGACCAGGTAGTCGAGCTTCTCGTCCTGATTGTGGAAGAACACCGTGTTCTGGTTGACGTGCTGCAGGAAGTACTGGTGCGCGGCCTCGCGGTCCTTGTCGAACTGGATCTTGCCGTTCGCGCCGTACAGGTTCAGCATCGCGTTGAGCGCGTGGTAGTCCGTTTCGTCGGCCAACCCATGCGCGCTCGACGGTTACAGGCTCTGCAGTGACGGTTGGTGGCACGTCTGTTCCTTCCAGAATTCAGCAAGGCCCTCGCGGACGGCATCCACGTCGTCCGGGGTTCCCATGAGTTCGAAGCGGTAAAGGTACGGAACGCCGCACTTGCGGAGATCACGTTGCCGGCGTAGGCGAATTCGGGACCGAAGTTGGTGTTGCCCGCGGCGATCACGCCGCGGATCAACGACCGGTTGTGCTCGTTGTTCAAAAAGGCGATGACCTGCTTGGGCACGTAGCCACCGTCATCGATGTCGGGCGTGGCCCGCCGCCGCCGTAGGTGGGCAGCACCAGCACGTAGGGCTCTCACCTCGATGCGGCCGTGCAGCGGGATGCGCGTGGCGGGGACACCCAGCTTCTGCACGAAGCGGTGGGTGTTCTCCGACACGCTGGAGAAATAG
>CAVVLC010000011.1:0-50093 GCA_963748885.1 uncultured Actinomycetota bacterium | reverse complement strand
CCCGTTCGGCTAGGGACGTAAATCAGGGTATTGTGGCGGCTACAAGATGAGGATGGGGACATGGCGATACAGGACTGGTGGGACGCGCCCAGATTCATCCATCGATGATCAGGGTCGGTGACACCATTGGCACGATTCGGCCCAGCGATCTGCGTTATACGGTCAAGCTGATCAGCGGGCCGCAGACGGGTCCAAGGAAGTGGACATTTTTCGGCAGCGACGATCGAGGCCTGCAGCACACGGGCACATTCCGGGAAGACGAGTTGGTTCGCAGGCACGCCAAAGCCTCGTGACGCCGACCTCGGACAACGTCAAGTCCGATAAAGGGACGGTCAGTCTGATGTCGAAAATTGCTGCGCTCAAACAAATCTAATCGTCAGCTATCGTTTCGCGCAGGCCGTGGGCCACTTGTCGGGCCAGTTCTTCTCCACTTGGAAAGACGATCCGCGCGGGCGGTCAAACGGATTGGTACTCGCCACTTCTGCCCATCGGCGGATCGGCGACGCCCGTCTCGGCGCCGAGCACACGGTCGGACAGCAGGCCCAGGCAACTCAGGTTCGGGAATCCCGGGCCCTCATTCACGCCAGACAGATTGGGCAGCACCAGTTTCGGGGTGACGCCGACGACGGCCAGGTCGGGGCCGATTGACTCCTCCAGCCGCTCGCCGGTCAGCACTCCGCCCAGAGACGCTCCAGCAGGTCCACGGCGTTCGGGCGCAGCAGCGGCACGAACCACAACGGGTCGGCACCGGATCCGTCGATCACGAGGTCGAAACTGTGCAGATTCTCGCGCGGTTCACCATTGCCGTCAGTGCGCAGCGTGATCCAGATCCGGCCGTCGCGGTCAACCACCCGAGCGACCCGCCCGCGCAGATGCTGGATCCTCTCGTCGGCGAGCAGCGACTCCTGAACCCGCGCGGAGAACACTCCGCGGTCGGTGCGGGCGATACAGTCCCGGCGTTCGGCGGGGGTAAGACTGCGCCACCCGGCGGGATCGGAGAACAGCGAGTTCTCGAAGAAGCCCTCGCCGCGGGTGAACAACGTTGCTTGCGGCGAAATCGCCGTGATCGTCGAAACCCGGTGGTGGAACAGCTCGTTGAGCATCGACGCGGCGGTCTCCCCACCGCCGATCACCGCGACATCTCCGACAACGATCCGGTCGTGCTCCCGCGCGCGCTCCCAGAACTGCGCGATCGACCACACCCGCGGATCACCGGACAGTATCGACCGCTCCGGCTGCCCAGGACCGGTGATCATCACCGTGTCGGCGGACACGCTCGACTCGCGGGTGTGCAGCCCCCATCGGGATCCGTCGACCGAGATCCCGAACCACCTCGCCCCGAACGACTTTCAGGCCCACCTCGTCGGCGACCCAACGCAGATACCGCGCCCACGTATCGTGCGTGGGCGCCGGCCTGCCCCGGTCGACCCAGCCGACGAACTGGTCCGATCGCAACCAGATACGACTGCCAGCTGAACCGCAACATCCGCTCGTCGACTTCGGTGTTGCGGCCGGGCATCAGCGTCGAGCGATACGGGAAGCCGACATCCTTTTCCGGGCTGGTTCCCAACCGCTGACGACCGTCGGTCCAACCACCTCCGGCCCGCCAATTCGCCGCGACGCTCGCGCGTTCGACGGCAACGAGGTCGGGCACCTCGACACCCATCTCGCCCAGCACCGCGGCCTTCGCAGCCACCGCCACCGCTTTCGCGCCGGCCCCGATGATCGCGAGCGTGCCGCTCATGCTGCCCCCGCGGACAACGCGCGATCGTGGAGACGCGCGCCAACGAATGATGCGCCGCCCACAACCCCACCTCCGTCGGTCAGCTTAGCTCAGGCTGCCCTAACTTCGTGTACGCTACCCTATGTTCGAGGCCAGTACACGCTTGCCCCGGGGAGCCGCTGAGGTGCCGATTAGTCCTGGCCCGCGCGTCCAAAACGGCAGCACCGCGACGGCTTCGTACCCTTTCCGCCGCGACGGGCCGCCGCGTACCGGGCGGCCGGCTACTGGACCGGCGGCACCGTCGATTCGGTGCTCCGACACGCCGCCACGGCATGGCCCGACCGCGTCGGGGTCGTCGACGACTTCGGCGGCCATACCTACTCCGAACTGGACAGACTCGTCGAGAAGGCCGCCGCCGGGTTCGCCGCGCTGGGAATCGGCCCCGCTGAGCGGGTGCTGCTGCAGCTGCCCAATTCGTGCCGGTTTGCCGTCGCCCTGTTCGGCCTACTGCGCGCCGGGGCGATCCCGGTCATGTGCCTGCCCGGGCACCGGTTCGCCGAACTGTCCCACTTCGCAGCGGTCAGCGGTGCGGTCGGGTTGGTCATCGCCGAAACCGCGAACGGCTTCGACTACCGCTCGATGGCCGAGCGGTTGGTCGCGACGCATCCGCAACTGCGCCACGTCATCGTCGACGGAGTCCCCGGCCCCTTCCTGTCATGGTCGTCACTGCCCGCCGGTGGGCCGCCTGCGTTCGCCGCTGACCCGACGTCGCCCGCGCTGCTGCTGGTGTCGGGTGGCACCACGGGCACGCCGAAGCTGATCCCTCGCACGCACGACGACTACGTCTACAACGCCACCGCGAGCGCCCAGCTGTGCCGGCTGACGAACGACGACGTCTATCTTGTGTCGCTGCCGGCCGCGCACAACTTCCCGCTGGCCTGCCCCGGCATCCTCGGCGCGATGACGGCAGGCGCCACAATCGTTTTCGGCGCTGATCCAAGCCCGGAAGCCGCGTTCGCCACCATCGAGCGGCACGGCGTTACCGTCACCGCGCTGGTGCCGGCGCTGGCTAAGCTGTGGGCACAAGCCTGCGACTGGGAGCCCGTGACGCCAACGTCATTGCGGCTTTTGCAGGTGGGCGGAGCCAAGCTGGAGCCCGAGGACGCCCGACAGATACGCGCGGCGCTGACGCCGGGTCTGCAGCAGGTATTCGGGATGGCCGAGGGGCTGCTGAACTACACCCGCCTGGACGATCCGCCGGAGCTGGTCGACCACACCCAAGGCCGGCCGCTGTGCGCCGACGACGAACTGCGCATCGTCGACGCGGATGGCGCGCCGGTGGCCCGAGGCGAAGAAGGCGAATTGCTGGTGCGCGGGCCGTACACGTTCAACGGCTATTTTTGCGCCGATCGCGACAACGCGCGCTGCTTCGATCCCGACGGCTTCTACCGCAGCGGCGACCTGGTCCGTCTCCGCGACGACGGCTACCTGGAAGTCACCGGCCGGGTCAAAGACGTGATCTGCCGTTGCGGAGAAACCATCGCCGCCCAGCCGCTCGAAGAGCAGCTGCTGAGCCATCCGGCGATCGGGTCGGCCGCGGCAGTTCCGGTTCCGGACCCGCAGCTGGGTGAAAAAATCTGTGCTGCTGTTGTTTTCGCCGGCTCACCGGTATCGCTTGCGGAATTGAACGCCCATCTTGACGAGCGCGGAGTTGCCGCCCACGCCCGGCCCGACATGCTGGTCGCAATGGCGGCGCTACCCACCACGCCGGTCGGCAAAATCGACAAACGGGCGATCGCCCGCCAAATCGATACGGCCGGGGCTGCGTCGCCGTAGCAGCCGGGTGGTCGGACTGTTGTTGGACGCAGCAGTCCCATCGATGGCCTGGCGCAGCAACATTGGGGCTACCGTGCCCCGCGATGGACGCAGGAGGCAATGGCCTGACCATGGCGACGTTGAGGGGTCGCTAAGTCACCTAAGATTCAGCGTTACTCCGGCATCTTTGAAGACTTCCTGTATCGCATCGAACAACGTGCGTCGCCCTGGGCGCGCGTCTCCGAGGTGGTGCTTCGCCAGAGCGCTGTGCTGCCATTCGAATTCGTAGGGCCGATCCTCCGGGGTGCCGAATCCGCCCCGCAGGCAATCGGCCAGTGAGTCGAGATTGCGTCCGAAGTATCCGCCGGGCCCGTTGACGCAGGATCCGATCTCGCGATAGAAGTCCTTGGCTGATCTGATCTTTCGGCCGTCGATCCGGAAGATCACCGGTGGGTTTGCGGCTGGTTCTCGCGTCATCATTGCCTTCCCGCGCCAGTGACCAGACAAAACGAGTCATAGTGGTCGCCGGTGTAAAAGTATTGGGTCGGATCGGTCAATGGTGATCCGCCAGTGACGATGCGCCTCAACGACCGGTCCCGGGCACCCGGGGTCATCACCGTGTACTCGTGGTAGTACCCCTTGGTGCGCTCAGGCAGATGACCCTCGCGGTTGCCGAACACCACACCGTCGCTGGTTGGAAACGGGAATGGGCCGCCTGCGTGTATGAGCCTCACGGTGTCGACCGCCTCACGTGGCAAGGTGGCCAGCGGGCACGTCGGCACGCTGGTTGTCGTCGGTGCCGGGTCGGATGAAAGAGTCCGTACCAACACCCATCCGCCGACGATGATGGCTAGAGCGCCAAGCACGACAAATACGAACCCGCGTCGACCCACCTGCGCTCCTCGTTGCCGGGCTCGGTAAGCGAGCACAGTTCTAGCAAAAGCATGCCAGCGACTGCGCGATTGCATGTCAGCTAGCCAGCAGAAACAACCGATGAAGGGCTGCCGTCGTATTCACGGCCGCCGCTATGAGGAGCGCGGATCCAACGGCCATGGTGGCCGCCCAGATGGAGAATCTCGGACTCATCGAAATCGCCTTCCCCGTCTTCGAAATCTCAGCGCCGGAACTGCCCTCGAAACTGCCATTGACTAATGTCACCATTTGGTATTGACTGCGTCCCATGAACGACGTCGTTCCGGCCCGCGGGTCGCTGCGCTCACGCAGCGCGGCCGCGATCAGCGCAGTCACGGTGCGGCAGATTACCGGGCTGGTTCCGCCGGAGCCGGCCTGGGGGATGTGGCTGGCCCGTCGGATCATCGCCAGCCTCATGGGCACGTTCGGGCCCTCGCTGGCCGACACCCGCGTCGAACAGGTCAACACCGTTACCTTCGACGGGCGCCGCGTCGTCGGTGAATGGGTGTATGGACCGCGCAACCAAGCTCACTCGTTGACCGACTCCGGCACGGGCACCGGCGGGGTCATCTACTACCTGCACGGCAGCGGCTACACGATGTGTTCGCCCAAAACACATCGGCGATTGACGTCGTGGCTGTCGTCGCTGACCGGGCTGCCGGTGTTTTGCGTCGAGTACCGGCTGGCGCCCCGCTACCGCTTCCCCGCCGCCGCCGACGATGCGCGGGCGGGCTGGGACTGGCTGCTAGAAACCTGCGGCGTGCCTCCGGAACAGATTGTGATCGCGGGTGATTCGGCGGGCGGCCACCTGGCCGTGGACCTGCTGCTGCAGCCCGAGATCGCGGCGAAACGCCCCGCCGCGATGGTGTTGTTCTCGCCGCTGTTCGACATCACGTTCGCGCTCTGCGCCGCCAGCGAACAGATTCGCCGCGACCCCACCATGCGGGCAGCGACGGCGGCCAGGGTGGTCGCCCTGTATCACGCCGGCATCGATGCCGCCCACCATCGACTGAAGCTGGACGTCGCCGGCGGACCAGCGCTTCCCCCGACCTTGATCCAGGCAGGTGGAGCGGAAATGCTGGAAGGGGATGCGCGGCAACTCGCCGCCGAGATCCGCGCCGCGGGCGGCAGTTGCGAGCTGCAAGTGTGGCCCCATCAGCTACACGTATTCCAGGCGTTGCCCAGGATGGCGCCCGAAGCGGCCAAGGCCATGGCCTATGTCGCGGGGTTCATCGCAAACTCGTTGTGCGCCAACGCCTTGGTAGAGGACGAGGCGGGCTGAACATGCTCGGGCCACTGGACAGGCTGCTGGGCAAGTCGGACACCACCAGCCGCGGCGCGTCGGCGGTAGTGACCGGGGCCGGCGGCGGGATCGGCGCGGCGTTCGCCGTCGAACTCGGCCGTCGTGGCGGCGCCGTGGTCTGTAGCGACATCGACCAAACCGCGGCCCAGAGGACGGCCGACGCGATCACCGAGCTGGGCACCAAAGCGGTGGCGATTCGCTGCGACGTGTCCCGGTTCGACGATGTGAGCGAGCTGGCCGCGCGGTCACAGGACTGGTTCGGCGCACCGCCTACCCTGGTGATCAACAACGCCGGCGTCGGTGCCGGGGGCGCGCCCATCGGCGATACGCCCCTGGATGATTGGGTGTGGACCCTGGGCATCAACCTATGGGGACCCATTCACGGCTGCCACGTGTTCGCCCCGATACTGCGCGAAGCGGGCCCGTCACACGCACCGCGGGGCATCATCAACGTCGCCTCGGCGGCGGCGTTCGGCGCGGCTCCCGGCATGGCCGCTTACAACGTCAGCAAGGCAGGTGTGCTGTCGCTATCGGAGACTCTCGCGGCCGAATTGTCCGGTACTGCAATCAGAGTCACGGTACTTTGCCCGACTTTCGTCAAGACCAACATCGTCGAATCCGGCCGCATCAGCGAGCAGTCCAGCGAATTGGCCACCAAATTGATGCGCTGGACCGGATTCTCGGCCCAAAAAGTGGCGCGGATGTGCCTCGACGCACACGACCGCGGCGAGCTGTATTGCATGCCGCAGCTCGACGCAAAGATCGCCTGGAACGTCAAACGCCTGGCCCCGCAAGCATACACGCGTGCGGTCGGCCTGGTATCCCGGACGTCGGGACACTAAAGGGCGCTAACGGAGGGAGGGGTCCGGTGGCCGTCGAAATGGAAGCCATGCTCGCCAAGATCAAGGATCGCCAGTGGGCGCTCGCCGATATCGATTGGGACGCACCGGGTGCCGAAACCATCCGGGAAGAATTTCGCCCCAAACTGAAGGCGTTCATGGCCGACCTGTGCTGGATCGAGAACATTGGCGCACGCGGGTTCGCGGCGCTGGCCAGGAAGGCGCCCACCCCGACACTGGCGGAGATCTACCGGTATTTCCATGCAGAAGAGCAACGGCACGCCAACGCTGAGATGGCGCTGATGAAGCGCTGGGGCATGCTGGACGACGGCGAACTCCCCGAGCCGAACGTCAACATCCGGTTGGCCATCGAATGGCTCGACATGTACTCCGACGGCATGCCGCTGTCGGTGCTGGGCACCGTCATCCCGATGCTCGAGGTGGCCCTCGACGGCGCGTTGCTGAAGTTCCTGCTGGACAGCGTCGAAGACCCGGTCTGCCATCAGGTGTTCGAGAAGATAAACAACGACGAATCCCGGCACATCGCGGTCGATTTCGAAGTCCTCGACATGATCGGTCACGCCAAGGCGCGGCGGCTGGCCATCGAATTCATCGGCAACGTCGCATCGCCGGGCGTGATCATCGGTACCCTCATGTACATACCGCTGCTCAATCGGATCCGCAACGAGATGGCTGAGATGGGCATGGAACCCGAGCGCCTACACAACGCGGTCAGGCGTTTCAAACAGCTCGGCGAGCGCGGTGAGCGCACCTGGCGGGTGCCCACCTACCAACTGCTGAAACGACACGGCGCGATGGTGGTCAACCCCCGCCACCCCTATCAGCTGCTGGCCAATTCGATGGTGTGGCTGTCGGATCGATACCCCAGACCGCTGCTGCGACCGGTGCCCAGCTGGTTCAAAGAACTCACCTACCGACCGGCGGCGTGACCATGACGCGCGAGCACACCTATGCGACGCTGATCGTCGGGGCCGGCTTCGCGGGGCTCGGCGCGGCCATTCGATTGGCCGAAGCCGGTCTCAATAAGACGGGCGACATCATCATTCTGGAGCGCGCCGACCGCGTGGGCGGAACCTGGCGCGACACCACATATCCGGGTGCGAGGTGCGACATCCCTTCGCTGCTCTACTCGTACTCGTTCGTCCAGAACCCGACGTGGTCGCGAACGTACTCGCCCGCCCACGAGATCTGCCACCACCTCGACGACATGGCGACCAAGTTCGACATCCGCCGGCACATCCGGTTCGGCCACGAAGTCAGCGCCATGGCCTTCGCCGAGGACGAGGGCGTCTGGACCGTAACGACCAAGGACCACAACCTATTTCATGCACGCACCGTGGTACTGGCGGCCGGCCCGCTGTCGGAAGTCAGCTTCCCCGACATCCGCGGCCTCGACAGCTACGACGGCCACAAAATCCACAGCGCCCGTTGGGATCACGACTACGACTTCACCGGTAAGCGCGTCGCCGTCATCGGCACCGGCGCCAGTGCCGTTCAGATCGTCCCCGAACTGGTGAAGCGGGCCGGATTCGTCAAGGTATTCCAGCGCACTCCGTGCTGGGTACTGCCGCGTTTGGACCCCTTTTTCGGGCAAGCCACGCCGCCGGCCGTGCAAGCGCTGTTCGCTAAAGTTCCTGCCACCCAACAACTTACGCGGCAGGCCCTGTTCTGGGGCCACGAAGCCAGCCGCCACGGCGCTGGTGTGGAACACTCCGCTGACCTCGCTGGTGGCGCGGCTGGGGCGGGCACACCTACGCACTCAGGTCAAAGACCCGTGGCTGCGCCGCCAGCTGACCCCCGACTTCGCCCCGGGCTGCAAACGCATGCTGATCTCCAGCGATTACTACCCGGCGCTGCAACGCGACAACTGCAAACTCATCGACTGGCCGATCGCGACGCTGAGCCCCGTCGGCATCCGCACCAGCGACGGCATCGAACACCACCTCGACTGCATCGTGTTCGCCACCGGTTACGACGTCCACCTGACCGGGCCGCCATTTCCGGTGACCGGGCTCGGGGGTCGATCGCTGGCCGCCGAATGGGCGACCGGCGCACAGGCATACAAGAGCATCAACGCGCACGGCTACCCGAACTTGTTCTTCATGACCGGCCCCAACTCCGGGCCCGGCCACAACTCGCTGTTGGTCTACATCGAAGGCCAGCTCGATTACGCGGTGCGCGGTATCACGCACCATCCTGCGCGACGACCTGCGCTATCTCGATGTGCGCGAAGAAGTCCAACGCCGCTACAACAAGCGCATTCAACGCCGTCTTGCCAAGACGACCTGGATGTCCGGTTGCCACAGTTGGTATCTCACCGAGGACGGGTTCAACGGGACGATGTACCCCGGGTTCGCCACCCAGTATTTGCGGCAGATGCGCGACTTCCGCCATGCGCGACTACCACGCGGTCGCCCGCAGACGCCCGTATCCGCGCCACCTCGTCGGCCTGATGCGGGACACTCGACATGGCACCCGACCGACCATCGCGACCGGAGCCCGGCACGATCGCCAGCGTGCTGTACAACCTGCGGCGCGCGCCGCGGCGCGTCCGGCGGCAGTCGCGCGAGTTCCGTGAGTTCGTCGAGACCACGGTGTCACAGCTTTTCGACGCGGCGGTCCACCATCCACACGGGGTTGCGGCCTCCGGCGAATACCGGATCGAGGATCTGGCCAGGCTGGCAGGCACCACCACCCGAAACATCCGGGTGTACCGCGACCGCGGGCTGCTGCCACCGCCGCTGCGGGTCGGCCGCATCGCGTTGTTCAACGACACCCATCTGACCCGGCTGCGACTGATCACCTCGATGCTCGACCGCGGGTACAACATCGCCCACGTGCGGGAAATGCTCAGCGCGTGGGAGGAAGGCAAGAACCTCGGCGACGTCCTCGGCCTGGAATCGGCGATCGTGGGCACCTGGACCACCGAGAAGCCGCAAACCATGCCGCTCGTCGAGGCCCAGCGCCTGGTCGACGACCCGCGCGCGTTCGAACGGCTGGTCGCGCATTGCAGCTCATCCGGGTGGATGACGCGCGGGCGCACCGTCACCCGGCCCAAACTGATTCGAGGCATTCAACGAGATCCGGGGCTACGGCATCAAATTGGACAAGCTCATCGATCTGCACGAGCAGATCGTCCCGAGATCGACCAGATCAGCGACTTGTTGGTACGCGCCGGGGCCGAACACGTCCTGGACCGGATCAAGCCGGGCCGGGCTCTGCCGCCGGATGCCGAGATCGCCGAGCTGATCACCATGCTGGTCCGATTCCGCACCCAGGCCGTGGCGACCGTCACCGCCACCCTGGCATCGTCGATCGAATCGAACATCGAGTCCTTGGTGAGCCGCGTACTCGCCGACTATCTGGAGAGCTCCGACCCATCGCTCAGCGGCACCCCATCATCACCGGCGGGGTCCTCATAGATCCTCATAGATCCTCATAGCGAAGAAACCGTTGAGAACTCCTCCGCAGTGAAAAGACGGCCGCAGTAAGTGCACCTGACCGTCCCCAGATTTTTCAGGCTGGGAAGCACGGAGGAGTTGACGACATTCAAATGGGCTTGACAGATAAAGCCCTCCAGGCACGTATGCGCCCGATAATAGCCGACGATACCGCCTCCGTGCTGGTGATTCTTTGCGGCGCAGCAACATTCCAGGTCATCGAATGCGGACTCGACATCAGAGATGACAGATAGCCGCTCAAAATATGTGGTCATCTTCCCCTCGACACATCACCTGGCTGCTGTAATTCAGATTGACGCTTGGACGTGTTGAAGCGCGCCTCTGCTATCTCCGTCGCCTGGCAAGGGGGGCTCGCCACGGTCGAGATTGCGAGATGTTTACCCACTTTGATTCGGCTGAATCACCGTGTGACTTCGAGCACAGGGCATTGCGTACGGCTGCCGCATCTCATCGAGCAATCGCCGGACCTGGCGACCGGACTCAGTGTCGCCTGAGGTTCAGCGTGAAATTACGCAGTATCCGGTGCACGCGCAATCAGATACGGCGCCAATGTCGACAGCTTCTCGCAGGTCTCCTCGAACTCACGCTCGGGTTGCGAGGCTCCGATGATGCCGGCACCGGCCCGCAGCCAGGTCTCCCCGTCGCACTCATAGGCCGCTCGCAGCGCCAGTGCGGCATCCAGCGCGCCGTCTGCCGAAATCACCACGACCGCACCGGAATACAGCCCGCGTGGGCTTGCGTCCAGCCGCAAGATGGCTTCGACACCGGCCGCTTTGGGGATGCCCGACGCGGTCACCGCCGGAAAAAGCGCTTCCAGGGCATCCATCCGGTCGCTCGACGGGTCCAGCCGCGCAATGATAGTCGAGCCCAGGTGCTGCACACTCCCGCGCTCACGTACCGTCATGAAATCGATGACGGCCGCGCTGCCCGGTTCGGCGACCTCGCTGATCTCCTGAAGCGAGGTGCGCACCGAAATGGCGTGCTCGACAATCTCTTTGGAATCCGATTCCAGGTCGTCGCGGGCCTGCCGGTCGCGCGCCCGACCGCGACCGAGCGCGCGGGTGCCCGCCAACGGCTCGGTGACCACCGCACCGTCGCGGCGGACGGCCGCAACAAGTTCGGGGCTGTAACCCACCGCGCGAATTCCGCCCAGCCGCAGCAAAAATGACCTCACCGGGGTGTTGTGCCGACGACCCAGCCGGTAGGTCGACGGGAAGTCGAGCGCGAAAGGCACTTCGACACAACGCGACAGGATCACCTTGTGGTATCTGCCCGGCGGCGATCTCCCGGACGGCCACCGCCACCCGGTCCCGGTATCCGGACGGGTCTGCGGTTACGTCGACCCCGCGCGCGTGCGCCACGCCGGGCATACCGGCGCAAAGCAGGCCGCGAAGCGCCTCGCGATGGCGTGAGCTCGCCGCCGAAAAGACGAACCGAGTCGGTGGTCACGACGATGCGGGTGCGGGGCCAAAAGATCCGCGCCAACGGAGTTCGCGGCTTCAGCCGCTCCTGCAGCCCGTAGCGGAACACGCCGAATTCGAAGGCGATCCAGCCGAAGGCGTGGTCGGTCTCTAGCAGCAGCCGGTCCACGGCTTCGCCCAACACCGGTCCGGGCCGCCCCGACCATTGTTGCCGCTGCGTCACCCCGTCGCGGGTGACACGCAGTTCGTCGCTGTCCAGCTCGACCATCGCCAACACACCGGCGGCCAGGATCCATTCACCGTCGTGCTCGTAGAGCAAGTATTCCTCGCCGACCGGCTCGGGCAGCACCGCAGCCAGTTCGGCCGCCAGGTCGGCCGGGTCGATATCGGCGGGCAGCGGAATCGACAGTGACAAGGTGCTGGCGGAACTCGTGTCGGCGCTGACCTCGGTCACAGTTAGTAAATGTAGCCTAACCTATGAAATCTCGCTCGCTCCCCTTGCCGGCGACCCTCCCGCAAGCAGAATTCAAGTGTCTTTAAGGGCGTGCACGGCGTGTCGCGAACAGGCTTAACGCAACCTTCATGCGGTCAACGTCACCCGCCCCGACTACCGCCCGACCGTAGGTTGCCACCCATCGATCGAGAAGATTGGCTACCCAGAATTCGACGGCCTCTTCGACGGCGGGGCGATCCAGGACTCGTCACCGCCGAGCTCGGTAACAACCTAGAGCCAGTGTACTTACGGTTTCGGAAGCCGACGGCTTCGACGAAACCACCCCACAGTGCTCGACATTCGGCGCGGCGCTCGATGGCCATCGTAGCCGCCGAACCGGGTTCGGGCAATCGCCGGTATCGAGCGTGCGTTGACGAATCGCTGACCCTACAGCCAATACACAGCTAATTCGCACTGTGCTCACACCGAACGCCTGTTGGGGGGTACTTCCAGCGCAGCTGTGACCAGTGATTTTCCCCACGGCGGCCATTCGGACGCCACACGACCGCACGTGCCTGTTTCGCGCTCTCTCGAGTGGCGGATTGGGAACGGCAGGCTAAATTTTTGCACGGTCGTCGGGATGTTCGGGTCGCCCCGCTGGCGGGTGGTGCTTCCCGTGATCACCGGGCCAACCGAGGGAGGCACCAGTGCTGCATGAGTTCTGGCATAACTTCACCCACAACCTGTTCAAGCCGCTGCTGCTGTTCTTCTACTTCGGGTTCCTGATCCCGATCCTGAAGGTGCGCTTCGAGTTTCCGTACGTGATCTACCAGGGCCTGACGATGTACCTGCTGCTGGCCATCGGCTGGCACGGCGGCGAAGAGCTCGCCGAAGTCAAGCCGTCGAGCATCGGCAGCATCGTCGGGTTCATGGTCCTGGGCTTCGTCTTGAACTTCGTGATCGGCGTCGTCGGCTTACCTGCTGCTGAGCTACATGACGCAGCATGCGACGAGTCGACAAGGCGACGGTCGCCGGCTATTACGGGTCGGACTCGGCCGGAACCTTTGCCACCTGCGTGGCCGTCCTCACCGGCTCGGCATCGCCTTCGACGCCTACATGCCGGTCATGCTGGCCGTGATGGAGATTCCGGGCTGCCTGGTGGCGCTGTACCTGGTCGCGCGACTGCGGCACCGAGGTTTGAACGAAGCGGGCTACATGCCGGACGAGCCCGGCTACGCCGCGCCGGTCAAGGTCGGGGTCGGCCCGGGCACGGCCGCGCGGCCCGCTACAGGGCGGCAGCCTCGAGACCGAGCACGACCGCGGTGTCGAGCAGGAGCTGGAGCTCTCGCTGGAAAAGCTGGAGCATCCGAACTGGGAGCCCGACCAGAGCCCAGCTCGCGGGAAGCGCCAAGAGGATGCCCATCTTCTCCCGCGAGCTCCTGCAGGAGGTTTTCCTCAACCCCGGGCTTGTCCTGCTCATCGGCGGCATCATCATCGGCCTCATCAGTGGGCTGCAGGGACAGAAGGTCGTTGCAGACGACGACAAATTCTTCGTGTTGGCATTCCAGGGCGTGCTGTGCCTGTTCCTGCTCGAGATGGGCATGACGGCCTCCCGCAAGTTGAAGGACCTGCGAGCGGCAGGCCGCGGCTTCATCTTCTTCGGCCTGCTGGCGCCGAATCTCTTTGCGCCGCTGGGGATCATCGTCGCCCACAGCCTACGCCTACCTGACCCACACCGACTTCAAGCCGGGAACCTATGTGCTGTTCGCGGTGCTGTGCGGCGCGGCCTCCTACATCGCCGTCCCGGCGGTCCAGCGGCTGGCGATCCCCGAGGCGAGCCCGACCCTGCCGCTGGCCGCATCGCTGGGCTTGACGTTTTCGTACAACGTCACGATCGGGATCCCGCTCTATATCGAGGTCAACCGCATGGTCGGGCACTGGTTCTGAACTCTGGCGGGCCGACCCGGCGGTTCCGGGCGCTCGCACATGATCGTGTTAATTGGTGTTAATTGTTCGTAAAGGCGGGTTGACTCAGGTCGCCCCTGGTAGCACGATTTCGTGTGCATACACCTCGCTTGGTGAGGCGTCTGCACGGGTATTAGGAGACTGAGCTCGGACGCCGAAAGACGCCCGGGGCACTGATAGCTCTTCCCGCGCTTAAGGGTTGGGCCCGGGAGCTTCCGGCTTGGGTTCGGGATAGGCCGGCTTCGTCTTGTGTGCCCTGGCTATGAGGAGGTGAGAGCGAAATGAGTCCCGGTGCTGATCCGTATTCGACAACAACGACCGGCTCGTTTCGACCCGTCCCAGTTACGGAGTGAATCGACTTGCGGCCAGGCATAATACGCACGAATGCGTCCGGTGCACGCGCGCTTGACTGCGCTTGAATGTGCTGTACCCCGAAAATAACTGCAGTGGAACGCATTCGATGCCGCGAGTGATTCCAGCTGCCAGACGATGTGCGGCCGCCTAGGTCATCGGAGGCACCAATGCTTTACGAGTTCTGGGAGAACTTCACCCACAACCTCTTCAAGCCGTTGTTGCTGTTTTTCTATTTCGGGTTTTTGATCCCGATCCTGAAGGTGCGGTTCGAGTTTCCCTACGTGATCTATCAGGGCCTGACGATGTACCTACTGGTGGCCATCGGCTGGCAGGGGGGCGAAGAACTCGCCAAGGTCAAACCGGCAGACATCGACAACATCACCGGGTTCGTGGCGATGGGCTTCGCGCTGAACTTCGTGATCGGTATCGCCGCCTACTTGCTGCTGAAATCTATGACCAAGATGCGGCAGGTCGACAGGGCGACGGTCGCGGGTTACTACGGATCGGACTCGGCGGGAACATTTGCCACCTGTGTGGCCGTCCTGACGAGCGTGGGCATCGGCTTCAACGCCTATATGCCGGTCTTGCTGGCCTTCATGGAGATTCCCGGCTGCCTGGTGGCGCTGTACCTGGTGGCGCGACTGCGACACCGAGGTATGAACGAAGCGGGCTATATGCCGGACGAGTCCGGCTACACGCCGCCGGCCAAGGTCGGGGCCGGTCCCGGCACCGCCGCCCGGCCGATTCACGGCCAGAGCCTCGAAACCCAGCTCGAACGCGGTATCGAGCAGGAGTTGGAATTCTCGTTGGAAAAGCTAGAGCATCCGAACTGGGAGCCCGACCAAAGCCCGGCCCGCGGGAAGCCCAAGAGGATGCCCTTTTTCTCCCGTGCCCTCCTGCAGGAAGTTTTCCTCAACCCCGGGCTCGTGCTCCTCTTTGGCGGCATAGTCATCGGGTTCATCAGCGCGCTGCAGGGGCAGAAGGTCGTGCACGACCAGAATGAGTTGTTCGTTGCGGCGTTTCAGGGTGTGCTCTGCCTGTTCCTGCTAGAGATGGGTATGACGGCGTCCCGCAAGCTGCCGGATCTCAAGTCGGCCGGCCACGGACTCATCTTGTTTGGCTTGCTGGCGCCGAATCTCTTTGCCGTGCTGGGGATCCTGGCCGCCTACAGCTACGCGGACCTCACCGACACCCATTTTCAGCCAGGCACCTATGTGCTGTTCGCGGTGCTGTGCGGCGCGGCGTCCTACATCACGGTTCCGGCCGTCCAGCGACTGGCGATTCCCGAGGCGAGCCCGACGTTGCCGCTGGCGGCATCGCTGGGCCTGACGTTCTCCTACAACGTCACCATCGGAATACCGCTCTACATCGAGCTCGCCCGCATCTTTGGGCACTGGTTCCCGGGCGCCGCCTGATCGTCATCCCAAGACGGTCCGCACCACCGCGTCGGCCAGCAGCCGGCCACGCGGGGTGAGGACCAGCCGGTCGCCGTCGGATACCAGCAATCCGTCGGCCACCGCGGTCTGGGCCCGTTCGCGTTCCGCTGCGTCCAGCCGGTCGAGCGGCAGCCCTTGGCGCAGCCGGATCTTCAACAGCACGTCCTCGGTATGCAGGGCATCCGCGCCGAGCTGCTCGAAGCCCGCGACCGGCAGCGCGGCACCGGCCAGCAGCTCCGCAGTAGGTGTTGGGGTGCTTGACATTCCACCAGCGCGTCGCGCCGACGTAGCCGTGCGCGCCGGGCCCCGCCCCCCACCACTGACCGCCGTCCCAGTAGCCGAGGTTGTGCCGGCATTCCCCGCCCGGTCGCGACCAGTTGGACACCTCGTACCAAGTCGAACCCGGCGGCGGACAGCCGCGCGTCGACCAGCTCGTAGCGGTGGGCCAGCACGTCGTCGTCGGGAGCGGCCAGCTCGCCGCGGCGCACCCGCCGGGCCAGCGCGGTGCCCTCCTCGACGACCAGGGCGTACGCGGACACGTGATCGACACCCGCCTCGATCGCCGCGTCGACGGAACGCAGCAGGTCGTCGTCGGACTCCCCCGGCGTGCCGTAGATCAGGTCGAGGCTGACGTGCTCGAAGCCCTCGGCCATCGCCTCCGCGAGCCGCTGTCAGCCGCCCGGCCGGGCGTGTGCACCCGGTCCAGCATCGCCAGCACCCGCGGCGCCACCGACTGCATGCCCAGCGACACCCGGGTGTAGCCGGCCGCGCGGATCGCGGCGAAGAACTCCGGCCAGGTCGACTCCGGGTTGGCCTCGGTGGTGACCTCGGCGTCGGGCGCCAGCGTCGAAGTGGTCCCGCACCATGTCCAGCAGCCCGGACAGGCGCTCGACCGCCCAGCAGCGACGGTGTGCCGCCGCCGACGAACACGGTGTTCACCGCCGGCGCGTCCAGCCGCGCGGCCGCCAGCTCGAGCTCCGTCCGCAGCGCCAGCCAGCCATGCGTCCGGGTTCGACGCCGCCCAGCTCGGCCGGCGTGTAGGTGTTGAAATCGCAATAGCCGCAACGGGTTATGCAGAACGGCACGTGGACGTAGATCCCGAACGCCGTTCCGGGACTCAGCTGCAGGGCGGGCAGTTCAACCGGTGCCTCGCGAAGGGTCATGCCAAATCATCGCATGGCTACCGGTCCGACCCGGGCTCTCAGCGGATTCTCCGGTTATCTTTACCCAACCACTCAGGTTTGCCTGGCTAGTTTTAATCACGATGAGAAGAAATTTGACCAGGTCGCATAGCTGGTCGGCTATTCATGGCAGAATGGTCACCGTGATCGTCGCCGCCAATGCCAATGCCAGCCCGCGTATCGCGCTGGTGGCGCGGCGGCATATCGACCTCAAGCGCGTTTGCAGCTGTTGCTGTAGCTGTCTGCCTTGATGTCGTAGACCCAGCCCACCTGAACCTCCAGCTGGCCGCCGGATCTGCGCCGCCGGAAGAGAACCGGTGTGCTGCGCGTTCCTAAGGCTGGCAACCTTCTCGAAGGAGAACCGCCGCATGACCACAGCACGTCCCGCCAAAGACCCGCAACGAGGGCCAGTGGGCGCTGGGCAACCGCGAGCCGCTGAACGCCAACGAACAGATCAAGCAGGACGACGACCCGCTCGAACGTGCGGGCCCGCATCGAGAACATCTACGCCAAGCAGGGCTTCGACAGCATCGACAAGAGCGACCTGCGCGGCCGGATGCGCTGGTGGGGTCTCTACACCCAGCGCGAGCAGGGCTACGACGGCACCTGGACCGGCGACGAGAACACCGACATGCTCGAGGCCAAGTACTTCATGATGCGGGTGCGCTGCGACGGCGGCGCGCTGACGGCCGCCGCGCTGCGCACGCTGGGGCAGATCTCCACCGAGTTCGCCCGCGACACCGCCGACATCTCCGACCGGGAGAACGTGCAGTACCACTGGATCGAGATCGAGAACGTGCCCGAGATCTGGCGGCGGCTGGAAGAGGTCGGCCTGCAGACCACCGAGGCGTGCGGCGACTGCCCGCGTGTGGTGCTCGGCTCGCCGCTGGCCGGCGAGTCGCTCGACGAGGTGCTCGACCCGACCTGGGCCATCGACGAGATCGTGCGCCGCTACATCGGCAAGCCGGAGTACGCCGACCTGCCGCGCAAGTTCAAGACCGCGATCTCCGGCCTGCAGGACGTGGTGCACGAGATCAACGACATCGCGTTCATCGGCGTCAACCACCCCGAGCACGGGCCCGGCCTGGACCTGTGGGTCGGCGGCGGCCTGTCCACCAACCCGATGCTGGCCCAGCGGGTCGGCGCCTGGGTGCCGCTGGACGAGGTGCCCGACGTGTGGGAGGCGGTGGTCTCGATCTTCCGCGACTACGGCTACCGCCGGCTGCGGGCCAAGGCGCGGCTGAAGTTCCTGATCAAGGACTGGGGCATCGAGAAGTTCCGCGAAGTTCTCGAGACCGAGTACCTGCAAGCGCCCGCTGATCGACGGCCCGGCGCCCCGAGCCGGTCGACGCGCCCGATCGACCACGTCGGCGTGCAGAGGCTGAAGAACGGCCTCAATGCCGTCGGCTGTCGCCCCGATCGCCGGCCGGGTGTCCGGCACCATCCTGACCGCGGTCGCCGAGCTGGCCGAGCAGGCCGGTTCGGACCGGATCCGGTTCACCCCGTACCAGAAGCTGGTCGTCCTCGACGTGCCCGACGACAAGCTCGACGACCTGCGTCGCCGGCCTGGAGGCGCTCGGCCTGCACGACCCGGCCGTCGCATTGGCGCCGGAACCTGATGGCGTGCACCGGGATCGAGTTCTGCAAGTTGTCGTTCGCCGAAACCCGGGTCAGGGCACAGAGTCTGGTGCCCGAGCTGGAGCAGCGGCTCGAAGACATCAACGCCGCAGCTCGACGTGCCGGTCACCGTCAACATCAACGGCTGCCCCAACTCGTGCGCGCGGATCCAGATCGCCGACATCGGGTTCAAGGGCCAGATGGTCGACGACGGCGACGGCAACTCGGTCGAGGGCTTCCAGGTGCATCTGGGCGGCAGCCTCGGCCTGGACAGCGGTTTCGGCCGCAAACTGCGCCAGCACAAGGTCACCAGCGACGAGCTCGGCGACTACATCGAGCGGGTCGTACGCAACTTCGTCAAACACCGAACCGACGGCGAACGTTTCGCGCAGTGGGCAGTTCGCGCCGACGAGGACGACCTGCGATGAACACCGAGGCGACCAAGATGCCCGAAGCGCGATCTGCGCGAGCTGGCCGAGCGCGGCGCGGCCGAACTCGACGGCGCGAGCGCCACCGAGCTGCTGCGGTGGACCGACGAGAACTTCGGCGGTGTCAACGGACCGCGCGGGTGGGCGACGTGCAATTACGTGGTGGCCTCCAACATGCAGGACGCCGTGCTGGTGGATCTGGCCGCCAAGGTGCGGCCGGGCGTCGACGTGCTGTTCCTGGACACCGGCTACCACTTCGCCGAGACCATCGGCACCCGCGACGCCGTCGAGTCCGTCTACGACATCCGCGTGGTCAACGTGACTGCCGGAGCACACGCGTCGCCGAACAGGACGAGCTGCTGGGCAAGGACCTGTTCGCCCGCGACCCCGGCGAGTGCTGCCGGCTGCGCAAGGTGGTGCCGCTGGGCAAGACGCTGCGGGGCTACTCCGCCTGGGTGACCGGAATCCGCCGGGTCGAGGCACCGACCCGCGCCAACGCCCCGCTGATCAGCTTCGACGAGGCGTTCGGGCTGGTGAAGATCAACCCGATCGCCGCGTGGACCGACGAGGACATGCAGGACTACATCGACGAGCACGACGTGCTGGTCAATCCCCTTGTCCACGAAGGCTATCCGTCGATCGGCTGCGCTCCGTGCACGGCCAAGCCGGTCGAGGGCGCCGACCCGCGCAGCGGGCGCTGGCAGGGGCTGGCCAAGACCGAATGCGGGTTGCACGCGTCGTGACCCCGCTTGCACCCGCTCGTGCTGACCGCGCACGGAAGTGCGGACCCACGGTCGGCGGCCAACGCGCGGGCCGTCGCGGGCCAGGTGGCGCGCCTGCGGCCGGGCCTCGATGTACGGCTGGCGTTCTTGGAACATAGTTCGCCGAGCCTCGTCGATGTGCTCGCCGGACTCGCGGGGTCCGACGAGGCTGTGGTCACGCCCGCTGCTGCTGGCGAATGCCTATCACGCCCGCGTCGACATCCCGCGCCAGATCGCCAGTTGCGCTGTTGGTGAGCGGGTCCGGCAAGCGGGCGTGCTCGGCGAGGATGACCGGCTGGTGTCGGTGCTGCGTCGAGCGGGTGACGCGAGTTGGGCGTTTCCCGACTCGACGAGACGGCTGGGTGTGCTGGTGGTGGCGATCGGCGCCGCGGACCCGGCGGTGAACGCGCGCACCGCGCGGGTGGCGCCGAAGCTGCTGGCGCGCACCGGTTGGGCCGGTGCGACGACGGCGTTCGCCACCGGACCGGAACGTTCGCTGGCCGAAGGCCTGGGCAGGTTGCGCCGCCAAGGCGCCCGCCGGGTGGTTATCGCGCCGTGGTTCCTGGCGCCGGGACGGCTGCCGGACCGGGTGCAACGATTCGCCGTCGGCGCCGGCATCGAGATGGCAGCTCCGTTGGGCGCGCAACGGCTGGTGGCCGAGACTGTGCTGGACCGCTTCGATCAGGCGCAGCGAGATCGCGCCGAGCGCTTCGCGGCCTAGTCATGGCTTAGGCGGGTGGAGCTAGCCGAGCGATGCGCCGCCGGCATACTGAGTGTCCTGACCGTCGGCACCCGATTGACGCGCGTACCGAGGCTCGGTTCGAAGGTAAGCGCTGGTTCGAAGGGCGCGGATATCGCGCCGGTAGCGAGCCGCGGGGCTTCGCCCGGCGTTCGCGCCGCACCAGTAAGAACGTTGTGATCGTCAAGACGATCAGCCAGGGAAAGACCGAGCATTACCGCCACGTAGCCCGTCATGAGTAGTCCCTTTCCGTTAGGAACCCAGTGGGTCAATGGAAAGAGATTCGCGGACAGCGCTTGGGGAATCCTCCGCAAGTTCTTGGAACGATTCGGCTACGGGGAACCAGTGCCGCCGGTGCCGCCTGCGCCGGCGTTGCCGGCGCCGCCACCCGTTGAGCCGGAGGGGACGCCGCCTGGCTTGCCCGCGGCACCGCCGGTGCCGTCGGCGCCGGGGTTGCCGGAGGAGCCGGTGCCGCCGGTACCCCCGCTGCCGCCGTTGCCCCCGTGGCCGCCGGTTCCGCCCGTGACCCCGCCAGACCCGCCGTCCCCGCCCGGGCCACCGTAGTTCCCGGCCCCGCCGGTGCCGCCGTTGCGCGTCGCGCTGGAACCGCCGGCACCGCCTCCGCCGCCTTGCCCGCCGTCGCCGCCGGTGCCCCCGTGGCCGCCGGTACCGCCAGTGCCGGCCGCGCCGCCGGCGCCACCCTGGCCGGCCTGACCGCCTTGGCCGCCCTCGCCACCTCCTGAGAACCACCCGCTACCGTCGTCGGTGCCACCGTCACCGGCGTGAGCGCCCGCACCACCGGTACCGCCGGCACCACCGCTGCCATTGGTCGCGCCGGAGACGGCGTTGCCGCCTTGGCCGCCCTGGCCGCCGTAGCCGCCGCCGCCGCCGAAGCCGCCGAAGGCGCCGCCGGTGATGCCGGCACCACCCTGGCCACCCCCACCTCCTTGGCCGCCGGCGCCGGCAGTATGGCCGCTAACGGTGGCGGCGCCGCCCTGGCCACCGGCACCGCCTTGGCCGCCGGGACCTCCATAGCCAGCGACGCCCCCGTGGCCGCCGGTGCCCAACGCGCCGCCGACGCCGCCTTGCCCGCCGGCACCGCCGCCGCCACCGACGGTGGCCTCATGGCTGGCGTCCTCGGCATAGCCGGCGCCACCCTGCCCGCCTTGGCCGCCGGCGCCGCCTATGCCGCCCCGGCCATTGGTGCCACCGTTGGCCGCGCCACCCTGGCCGCCTTGGCCGCCGGCTCCGCCGTCGCCACCGATGCCGCCCGACTGGCCGGCGATGGCGGCGGCGCCGAGGGCACCTGCGCCGCCGTCGCCGCCGGTGCCCCCTTGACCGCCGCCGCCCGCGGTGCCCGGGGTTCCGCCGATCCCGCCGGTGCCGGCAGCGCCGCCAAGGCCA
This sequence comes from uncultured Actinomycetota bacterium, assembly GCA_963748885.1. GTDB lineage: Bacteria > Actinomycetota > Actinomycetes > Mycobacteriales > Mycobacteriaceae > Mycobacterium. The sequence goes on along the minus strand of CAVVLC010000011.1, from coordinate 28,280 downwards.
GCGCCCCCGCCGGTGCCGCCGGTGCCGCCGGTGCTGCCGCCGGCGCCGAAGCCGTTGATGCCACCGCTGCCCCGGCCGCCTTGGCCGCCCTGGCCGCCGAATCCGCCCTGGCCGCCGCTGCCGTTGTTCGCGCCGGGTACCGCATCGCCGCCCTGACCGCCCTGACCGCCTTGGCCGCCATCGCCGCCTTGGCCGCCGGTGTATCCAACGCCGCCGGAGGGGCCGATAGCGCCGGCGCCACCGTCGCCGCCCAGGCCTCCTTGGCCGCCGGCGCCGGCGGAGTGACCGCTGATGGTGGTGGCGCCGCCGACGCCGCCCTGCCCACCGGTGCCGCCGGTGCCCGCGCCGCCGGCGGTCGGAGTGCCGACGGTGCCGCCGGTGCCGGCCGCGCCGGCTGCCCCGCCGTAGCCGCCCCTTCCACCCCCACCGCCGGCGGTGGCGTTGTTGGTGCCGTCATCGTCGCGGCCGGGGGCGCCGTGCCCGCCTTGCCCGCCTTGGGCGCCGTGGCCACCATTCCCGCTGGTGGCGCCGGAGACGGCGGTGCCACCGAAGCCACCGCTGCCACCGTCGCCGCCGGCACCGCCGCCGCCATTGGCGCCGTCATCGGTGCCGTCGAAGAAGCTTCTATCGCCCCCCTGGCCACCCTGCCCGCCTTGGCCGCCGTCGCCGGCGGTGTGACCGCTGGCGGTGGCGGCTCCGCCGTTGCCGCCGGCACCGCCGGAGCCGCCGTTGCCGACGGTGCGGAAATAGTTGCCGAGGCCGGAGCCGGTCCCGCCGGCATCGCCGCCGGCCCCGCCGGCGCCGCCGGAGCCGGCAGTGTGATCGGAAGAGGTGCTGGCCCCGCCCTGACCGCCGGCCCCGCCCTGGCCGCCGTCGCCGGCGGCGCCGTGATAGCCCCCGTATCCGGCGGACACGGCAGTGCCGGCGGACCCGGCGTCGCCGCCGTTGCCGCCTTGACCGCCGTCGGAGCCGTTCCCGCCGGCCGGGCCGGTGACACCGGCGCCGCCGCGGCCGCCGTCGCCGCCGTCGCCGCCGCTGCCGCTGCCCGCGCTGCGATTGGAGTAGCTGGTATCACCGCCCACCCCGCCGGCCCCGCCAGCGCCGCCGGTGCCGCCGCCGCCGCAATTGCCACCGGTGCCGCCGGTCCCGACCGCGCCGCCGGCGCCGCCGTCGCCGCCGCCGCCACCACTACCGCCGAGCCCGGCGTTCTTGATGATGAAACTGCCGTCGTCGGGGCCACCGGCGCCGCCTTGACCACCGGCACCGCCGCCACCACCAGTCCCGGCGTTGCCGATCGTGGAGTTGGAGGTGCCGCCGCCACTCGCGCCGCCGGCACCGCCGGCGCCGCCGCTCCCCCCGTTGCCAGCAAATAACCCGCTGGCTCCACCAGCGCCGCCCTGGCCGCCTTGGCCGCCGGCGCCGCCGAGGCCACTGGCATGACCGCTGACCGCGGTGCCGCCCTGGCCGCCGGCACCGCCCTGGCCGCCCTGACCGCCGGCGCCGCCGGTGTCGTTGTAGTCCGAAGCGAAGGTGTCGCGACCACCGGGGGCGACCGCGCCACCGACGCCGCCTTGCCCACCGGCACCGCCGGACCCACCGGCGGTGGCGTTGCCGCTGCCGTCGTCGGCAAAGCCGGCGCCGCCCTGGCCGCCGAGTCCGCCGATGCCGCCCTTGCCCCCATTGCCGCCGGTGCCGAGCAGCGCGTGGTTGGTGCCGCTAGCACCGCCGGCCCCACCGGCGCCGCCCGCGCCACCGGCGCCGCCGGCCACACCGCCCACGGCGCCCGCGGTACCGGTACCGCCCGCCGCGCCGGCCCCGCCGTCGCCGCCTGTCCCGGCGGTGCCGAACATCAATTGCCCGTTGGCACCGCCGGCCCCGCCCACACCGCCGGCCCCGCCGGCCGCGCTAGTGGCGGCCGCGCCCGCGCCGCCGGCACCACCGTTGCCGCCGTACCCGCCGCCCAAGAGGCCACTTTCCCCGCCGGCTCCGCCAGCCCCGCCGCTACCGCCGGCAGCCACCGCGGCCCCGCCGGCGCCGCCGTTCCCGCCGTGGCCGAACAGCGCGGCCGATCCACCCTTGCCGCCGGCACCACCGGCGGCACCCGACCCGCCGTCGCCGCCGTTGCCCCACAGCCAGCCGCCGTTGCCGCCGTTCGCCCCGGTGCCCGCTTGCCCGTTTGCGCCGTTGCCAACCAGCGGCCGCCCCGTCAGCGTCTTCCACGGCGAGAACAGGTCTTCCAAGCCCTGCAGCGGTGAGGCGTTGGCCGTCTCGGTGGCCGCATACGAGGCCGCGCCCGCGCTCACGGCCTGCGTGAACTGATCGTGAAAGAGCGCCATGCGCGCGCCGAGCGCCTGGTAATCCTGGGCGTAGGCGCCAAACAATTTGGCGATCGCGGCCGACACCTCATCCTGGCCGGCCGCCAGCATCTTCGTTGTCCGGGCCGCAGCCGTTGCGTTGGCCCCGCTGATCGCCGATCCGATCTGACTCAGGTCCTCGGATGCCGCCGCCAAGACTTCCGGTGCGGCAATCACATATGACGACATCTCGCCCCCGTTGTCGGTTCGCAGCGAATTTTGCGGCACTCACCGGCAATCGACAGAGCCCCGCAATGGGAATTCTCGCTCGCAAAGAGCTAGGCGTCCCGAGTAGTGCACTACTCCAATTTCGCCCGGCTTCGAGGCGGTACTCAGTCGCGCTCCCGCTCAGCCGCCGCCCCGTCCCCGTTTGCGGCCACCTCGGCTTGTTCGCGCAGGCTGAGCTGGTAACTCAGAACCGCCATCGTCAGCAACCCGATCGAGAGGTCCATCAGCGCCGCGAAGCCCTCGGTGGCGAAGTGCACCACGGCGCTGAGCAACGTGAACAGCAACGCCGCATCGCGCAGCCACCGCACCGGCCGGATGCCGCCGGTGCGCCTGAACGTGATGGTAGCGGGCAGCGCCATCGCCAGTGTTAAGCCCGCACTGACCATCAGGATTAGGGTCCCCACGTTCATCCCGCCGAGGCGGACCTTCACGACTCCGTCCTGGTAGAAGTAGCCGCCCAGCGCGACGCCCAGAGTATTGAAGAACAGGCTCGAGAAGGCCGCGGCCACGATGAGCCATCCCAGGATCAGCACCAATCGCGGATTCTTGACGAAGCCCGGGATCAGCTGCGAGATCCATTGCCGGACATTCAAGAAACGGTCAGGGACGGCGCGCGCCGACAGCAGCAGCGCATGCACATGCGCCGCGTCTTCGGAGTCCGCTCCCGAACGAACGGCGCGCCGCACCAGCATCAAGCCCACCTCGCGCTCTTCCTCACCCAAACCACGGGCAACGCCATCGGCCGCGATCGCCGTCGCCGAAGCCAGGCACTCCCGCGCGCTCAGTGGACGAACAATCCGAACCGCGCGCGTGCCCACCAAGACGATGACCACCAGGATGTATATGATCTCGGCCGCTGGCCCGTAGAAGTAGTTGTTCGTCTTTGTAACGAATTTGCCCACCTCGTCGAGCACCAGTCCAAATCCGATGCCGCCGAGCACCACGGCAGTTCGCCGCGCACTGGCTCCCAGCAGGAGCCAGCCGATCAGTATCGCCAGCATCATCAACGCGGCGCCATACAGTGTGTGCGCGATGTGCAGAGAGCCCCGGCCGATTTGGGGATATCCGGTGAGGTGTAGGTATAGGCGCGTGATCAGGATCGTCGCGATAGCGACGACGATGAACGCCTCGGCATGGCCCGGACCGAAGAAGTTACGGGTGACGGGACCTCGGCGCTGGTGATGCTGTCTGTCCATCGATCCTCCACGTTCGGCAAGCGCAATCCGCCGATCTTTGTATTCCCCTGTGTCACTGTAGCTTCAGTGGTCACAATGCGGCGATTGTTGTCGGTACCCCTTCATAAAATTTCAAGCATGGGTGCCACCAGTCGCGAAGAGATCGTCGAGACGTTCGGCGCGCTCCGCGCCGACCTGAAGCGCATGCGCGGGTTGACCTTTATGCCATGGATCGTGGATGCACCCGGCCCGGTTGTGATGCACCGGCCTACCACAGCCAAGCCCATCACGTGCGAGGAATGGGCGGCCACGCGGTGCACCGACATCAACGATCTTGCCCTGGCCTGCGGACCGGATAACCGGCTCGTCGACGAAAAAGGCTGGACCACACGAAAGAACGCCAAAGGCGAAACCGAATGGCTACCCCCGGCCCACCTGGACCGCGGACAACCCCGAACTAACCGTTATCACCACCCCGAGCGATTCCTACAAGACGACGACGAACCCGTTTGACCTCAGCACCGCAAAAGCCCGACTAACCGACGCGGGCATCGACGAGCAGCTGCGGCAAACCGTGCTGCTCGCACAGCGCGCGGGCCGGCCCAAATTCGTTGCGGGCGTCGGTTTCCCGACCGGCTGCGGTCAAGGCTTCGACGAGCAACAACCGTGCCCGCAGGGCTGCCAGGGGCCGTTGCGCGGGGTCGATACCCGCCAGCAGAGCAAACGCACGCAGGCAGGCCTGTTCCCGGTCGCCAGCGTCACCGCTCGAAGACAGCAGTCGAATCCCGGAATCCTCGTCGAGTTCGCCTGTCATGGTGGCGATTCCATCCCCAAGCCGCGGGATGTCGCGGGGGGATCGCAGTCGGGTCGCGACCGCCGCCGCGACGGGGATGCCGAGCCGGATCCGCTCATTGTTGATCGCGGCTGCCAGCCGGAGCAGTCCCAGCTGCGTGGCCACCTGCATGCCGGCAGCAAGGCGATTGACCGCGGCGTCGCGATCTCCGTTCATGGCCTTGATTCTGGCGCCAACCACGTATCGCGACGCCAGGTAATCTGTGCCGCCGCCCTCGGGCCCGAGTTGATAGCTTTCGTCCAGCAGACCGGAGACCTCGGTGAAATGTCCAGTATCATAGAGCAATTCGCCGAGCAAAGCCCCGGCGAGTCGCGCCGCATGCGAGTGCGGACCCACCTTGACGCCGATCTCGTATGCCTCCCGGAATCGCTTCAGTGCACCGGGAATATCCAGCTGGTATCGGGCAGTGGTACCGGCGAAGCAGCGCGCGTAGACAGTGGCGAACGGGCCCATTTTTTCTTGATAGGGCGCTGCCCAGTCGAAGAGCCGGTGCGCGCCGACGAAGTCGAAGCGGTAGGTCGCGGCGAACCCCGCGAGGTTTCCGGCAACCGCCGGGACCACCGGTCGCAGCGTGTCGGGTCTCGACAGCGCTTCGGAGACCAGATCGTCCACGGACTGGATCCGATCGGCGAAGACCTCGGCGACCGCTTGGATTACGCGTGCCTCGGCTTGTAGATCCGCCACCGCCAGGTCATCGGGGTCCGCGGCGGCGAGCGCCGCCGTGAAGCGCGTCAGCGCGGCATCGGTGGCGGCGCGGCGTTGCAGCAGGATATCGGCCCAGGCGACGAAGAGTTGCAGCCGTGGCCGCGAGACCAGCAACTCCGGCGGCAGCTTCTCGACGATCCCGAGAAACGTTGTCATCTTGGACTGTTCGTTGAGGTTCGTGCCGTCACTTTCGACCAGGTCCACCGCGGCCGCGGCGTCCCCGCAGGCAAGCGCGTGATCGACGGCCTCGTTGAGGTAGCCTCGCTGGCCGAACCAGGCCGACGCGGTGCGGTGCAGTCGCTCCAGATTGTCCGGGCCGTCGCGCTCGAGCCGACGACGCAGGAACTCGGCGAACATTTGATGGTAGCGAAACCATTCCGGGTCCTCGTCGATGCGCCGCAGGAACAACCCGCGTTGCTCGATGTCCTCAAGCATGGCCTGCCCACGGGCGACCCCCGACAGCGCGGACGCCAGGCCGCCACAGGTGCGCCCCGTGATCGACGTCGCAAGCATGAACTCGACCAGCTCGGGTTCCAGCGTGTCGAGGACATTCTCGGTGAGGAACTCGCCAACCATGTCACTGGCCCGAGACATTCTGTTCAGCAGGCTGTTGGCGTCGCCGCCACCGCGCAGGGCAAGAATCGCCAGCTGCAGGCCGGCCGCCCATCCGTCTGTCGAGGTCGTCAGCGCGGCCACGTCGCGGGCGGACAACGCCAGGCCCGCGACATCGTTCAGCAACGATTGCGCCTCTGCGATGTCGAAACGCATTGACGCACCATCGATTTCCACCAGCTCGTCACGAATCCTCAACTTGGCGACCGGCAGTCCGGCGGCCGACCAGCTGGTCAAGATCAGCTGCAGGTGATGGCATCCGTGTTCGAGCAGATAACGCAGAGCCGCTGCCGCCTCGGAATCCGTTACGCGTTGCCAGTCGTCGATCACCACCGTGATCGGCTCGCCGTTCTTATGGATCTCGTCGATGAGGGAGGTCAACACGTACCGCACCGCTTCGTTACCGCGTTCTTCGAGCACCTGCCCCAACGAGGCGGCAATGTCCGGACAGACGCGTCCGAACAGCTCCAGCAGATGAGCCAGGAACCACACGACGTTGTTGTCGTCCTCATCGATGGTCAGCCAGCCCACCGCGACACCCGCGCGGTCGAGTTCGGATCGCCAGTGCGCCGCCAGCGTGCTCTTGCCGAACCCAGACGGCGCATGAATGAGGATCAGCCGACGGCGTCCGCTCGCCCGAAGAATCTCCAACAAACGCTCGCGCGCGACCAGCGCCGTGTTGGAGCTCGGCGGACGATATTTCGTTGCCGGGACCGCCGGAGTCGCCGGGGTGGTGGTGTGCCGCCGCCCCGATAACCGCGCCGCGGGCGGGTGGTCGGCGCCCAGCTGGACGGGCCGGGCCATCTCGTCGACCGAAACACCGTGTTGGCGCTGCAATTCGCGCAGCTCCTCACCGAACTCGGCCGCGCTTGTCGGTCGATCGGCCGGGTCACGCGCCATGGCGCGTTCCACGACCGCGGCAATGTCCGCGGGCAGTCCCTGCTCGCGCAGGTCGGGGATCGGCTGTGAGGTGATCCGCACGAACTGGGCTATTACCTGCTCGCCGCTGCGGCGCTCGAACGCCGCGTGCCCAGTCATCGTCGAAAACAGGGTGGCCCCAAGCGAATAAAAATCCGATGCCGGTGTCGGCGCAGCGCCCGCGAGGACTTCCGGCGCGGTGTAGGCGGGCGACCCCGTGATCAGTCCCGTCCCGGTTTGGAAGCCCCCGACGATCCTGGCGATGCCGAAGTCCGTCAGCTGCGGCTCGCCGTAGTCGGTCAGCAGGATGTTTGCCGGTTTGACGTCGCGATGAAGAATGTCGGCGCGGTGTGCGGCGTCCAGCGCGCCGGCCAGCTTCACGCCTACGCGCAGCGCGTCGTTCCAATCCAGGGGTCCGCCGCGGCCGATCAGATCCTCAAGCGAGCCGTTGCCGAGGTACGGCATCACGATGAACGGCCGGCCAGCGGCGGTGGCACCGACCTGCAGGATGTGAACGATGTGCGGGTGCCCGGAGAGCCGGCCCATCGCGCGCTGCTCGCGCAGGAAGCGGTCGAGGTTGTCGGCATGGAGCTCGGCGCTCAATACCTTGACGGCAACGTTGCGATCTAGCAGCGGCTGTTGGCAGCGGTATACCAGGCCAAACCCGCCGTGTCCGATCTCTTCGACGTCCTCGAACCCGGCGTCGCGCAGTTCCGCGGCAATGCCGAGGGTCTGATCCCGCTGCGCTGCGTGCGGATCCGCCTCGGCCATTGACGGTCACTGTCCTCGGCGTGAAGGCCACTCACCTCCACTGGTAACGCCACCATATCGCCGCTTCCGGTGACCGACCAGATCGCCGACGATCACGCCCGGATCAAGCCGAGGTCAGCGTGCTGTCGTCATGCGGGACGGTGTCAACGGAAATGGGGGGCACCCGGGTGGCGCGCACGTACACGGTGTCGCCCTCCTTCAGGGCGAGCGCCTCGGCGTCGCCCCGGGTGATCTGGGCGGTGAAGCTGCCGCCGGTGGCCGCGCTGGTCAGTTCCACTCGCACCTCGAAACCCAACATCACGATGCGGTCGATGGTCGCGCGCAACACGCCGGTGGCCGCCGCGGTGTCGTCGGCGGTGGCGATCGCCATGTCGGGGTTTCGACCCACCCGGATGTCGTGCGGTCGGACCAGGGCGCCGTTCAGCACCGACACCGCACCCAGGAAGGACATCACGAACGGATTGGCCGGAGCGTCGTAGACGTCGGTCGGGGATCCGACCTGCTCGATGCGGCCCTTGTTGAGCACCGCGATCCGATCGGCCACATCTAGCGCCTCGGCCTGATCGTGGGTCACCAGCACCGTGGTCACATGCACCTCGTCATGCAGGCGGCGCAACCACGCCCGCAGATCCTCACGGACCTTGGCATCCAGCGCACCGAACGGCTCGTCGAGCAACAACACCTCCGGATCCACGGCCAGCGCCCGCGCCAGCGCCATGCGCTGCCGCTGACCGCCGGAAAGCTGATTGGGATAGCGGCTCTGAAATCCGCTCAGCCCCACCACCTCGAGCAGATTGTCGACCTTGGCCTTGATCTCGGACTTGGGGCGCTTGCGGATCTTGAGCCCGTAGGCCACGTTGTCGCGAACCGTCAGGTGCTTGAACGCCGCATAGTGCTGGAACACGAACCCGATGCCGCGCCGCTGCGGCGGCACCCGGGTCACGTCGCGACCGTTGATCGTCACACTTCCGCTGTCGGGCTGATCCAGCCCGGCGATGGTGCGCAGCAGCGTCGACTTGCCCGAACCGCTGGGCCCCAGCAACGCCGTCAACGACCCCGCGGGTACCACGAAGTCCACATGGTCCAGGGCGACGAAATCGCCATACTGTCTGTAGGCGTCTCGCACCACGATCGCGTGATCGATCTGGTTGGTTGTGTCGGTCCGGGTTTCGGTCATGTTCAAGTCTCCTTGTCAGGCCTGTCTGGCCGCTCGTGCCCGCCGGGCGTCGAGCACCACCTGGACGACAGGACCACCACGGCAACGGCCATCAGCAGTGTCGACAGCGCGTAGGCGCCGTACTCGGCCCCGCGGTTGTAGCGGTCCGACACCAGCAGCGTCAGCGTTTGCGATTTACCCGGCAGGTTGGACGACACCATGATGACCGCGCCGTACTCACCGAGCGTGCGCGCAACGGTCAGCACGATGCCGTAGGTCAGACCCCACCGGATGGACGGCAGCGTGATCCGCCAGAACGTCTGCCACCAGCTGGAGCCCAGTGTTGCGGCGGCCTCCTCCTGATCGGTGCCCAATTCGTGCAGTACCGGTTCGACCTCGCGCACGACGAACGGCAGGGTGACGAAGATGCTGGCCAGCACGATGCCGGGCAGGCCGAAGATGATCTTGAACCCGAGGTCGTTCTCGACGAAGCCCAGCGCACCGGCCGAACCCCACAGCAGGATCAGCGCCACACCGACGACGACGGGCGAGACCGCGAACGGCAGATCGATGACCGCCTGCAGCACACCCTTACCGCGAAATCTGTTGCGCGCCAGCACCAATGCGGTCGGCACACCGAAGACCACGTTCAGCGGCACCACGATCGCCACCACCAGCAGCGACAGGTTGCAGCGCCGATATGGCCGCCGGTGTGCTGATCCAGTCGAAGAACCGGCCAAGCCGCGGCTCGAACGTGCGCCACAGGATCAGCGCTGACCGGAACGACCAGCAGGACAACGATATAGGCCAGCGCCACGACTCGGAGCAGGTAGCGAACCCGCGGCGAAGACGTCATGCGGCCAACTCCTCGCGCTTGGCCGCCCGCGCGCCGACGACGCGCAGCATGAACAGCACGACGAACGAGATCGACAGCAGCACAATGGATATCGCGGCCGCGCCGGTACGGTCGTCGTTCTCGATCAGGGTGCGGATCCACTGCGACGACACCTCGGTCTCACCGGGCACCGCGCCACCGATGAGCACCACCGAACCGAACTCGCCGATGGCCCGCGAGAACGCCAGGCCGGCACCGGACAGCAACGCCGGCAGCAGCGACGGCAGGATCACCGAGGTGAAGATCTTCGGGCCGTTGGCGCCCAGCGACGCCGCCGCCTCCTCGACCTCCCGATCGAGTTCCAGCAGCACCGGCTGCACGGCGCGCACCACGAACGGCAACGTGACGAACGCCAGCGCCACCGCCACGCCCCACGCGGTGTGCTGCAGGTGCAGGCCCACCGGGCTGTTGTTTCCGTACAGGGCCAGCATCACCAGGCTGGCGACGATGGTCGGCAAGGCGAACGGCAGGTCGATGATCGCGTCGACCAGCCGTTTGCCGACGAAGTCGTCGCGCACCAGCACCCAGGCGATCAGCAGCCCGAACACCAGGTTGACCACCGTGACCCCGACCGAGATGGTCAGCGTCACCCGAACGACTCCAGCGCGGCGTGCGAGGTCACCGCCAGCCAGAACGCCTGCCAGCCGCCGCCGACGGACTGCCAGACGATGGCGGCCAACGGCAACAGCACGATCACCGAAAGCCACAGCGTCGCCACGCCGACCCGCAGCGAAGTGCTGCCCGACCGGCCGGGACCGCTCGCGGCGTACCGAGCGCCGCCGGGCCACGAGCCGCGCTGGGCCTCGAGCCTGCGTACCGACGCAGTCATCCGGTGGCCTGCGTGTAGATCTTGGTGATGCTGCCGGTGTTCTTGTCGAACAGCTGCGGGTCGACCGTGCCCCAGCCACCCAGGTCGGCGATCGTCCACAGCTTCTGCGGCACCGGGAACTGGTCACGGAAGTCGGCGGCGACCGCGGGATCGACCGGGCGGAAACCGGCCTGCGCCCACAGCTTCTGCGCCGCGGCGGTGTACAGGAAGTTCTTGAACGCGGTCGCGGCCTCCAGGTGCGGGCTGGTGCTCACCACCGCCACCGGATTCTCGATCTTGAAGGTCTGCGGCGGGTGACGTGTTCGACCGGCTTGCCCGCCCGCTCGGTGGCGATGGCCTCGTTCTCGTAGCTGATCAGCACGTCACCGCTGCCCTGGACGAAGACATCGGTGGCTTCCCGTCCCGATCCGGGACGCAGTTTGACGTGCTCGCGTACCAACTTGCTGATGAAGTCGATACCCGCCTGGCTGTCCCTGCCGCCTTCGCTTTTGGCGGCGTACGGGGCCAGCAGATTCCACTTGGCCGAACCCGAACTCAGCGGGCTGGGTGTGACGACCTCGACGCCGGGCCGCAGCAGGTCATCCCAATCCTTGATGTTCTTCGGATTGCCCTTGCGCACCACCAATGTCACCACCGACCCGAACGGGATGCCCTTGGTGGCGTCGGTATTCCAGTCCTTGGATACCTTGCCGGCCTTGACCAGTCGGGTGACGTCGGGTTCGACCGAGAAGTTCACCATGTCGGCCGGCTTGCCGTCGACAACGCCGCGCGACTGGTCGCCGGAGGCGCCGTAGGAGGTGATCACCTGCACGCCCTTGCCCTCCTCGGAGGCGTTGAACGCCGGAATCACCTTGCTCCACCCGGGTTCCGGGACCGAGTAGGCGACCAGAGTGATGCTCAGGTGCGCGTTCGTCCAGCCCTCCGCCGCCGACCACGTCGCTGGCACCACCCTGACAGGCGGCGGCGACAACCGCGATCAGGGCGATCAGCGCGAACCTGACGACATAACGGGCACGCCGGCCCCGCCGGACCCGGGGCCAGCACGATGCGCCCCCGATGTCGTTGAACATTGGCGGCCTTCCGGTGCGGGACTTTTGGATTTACGGTCCCGTTGCCGCGGACAGGCGATCGATCAGATTTGAGGAGAGTTCACGAACCCCATACCAGACCGCGCACGGGTTTGGGAGTCAGCGACAACAGTGCACGCGGGCACAGCGCACGGGGGCGCCGGTTGCTGCGTGCATGGCGCGAAGCCTAACAGAATCGCCCGGCGTCTTATCGCCGCTCAGTGCGTCAGCAACCACGCCACGATCACCAGCACCACCAGCGTGACCAGAACCAACGTCACGTGTGATCGAGGCATCGGGGTTACCCCGGCTCCTTGTCGTCGTGGCGGGCCCGGCGCATCAGCCCGATGCCCTTGCCCAGCAGCCCGTCCAGCACCACCGCAGTGACGTAGGCCAGCGCCAGCACCACCGGCATCACCACCATGGCCTGCACCACGAACGCCAGCCCGGAAAGCCACAGCTCGACGCCGTCCCACCAATTCAGGAGCCCGTTCACCGGGCTCACACTATTAGTCACGATTAGTCACCGCCAGTTTGGGCCACCCCAGACCAACGAAACCGATGTGCCAAGATCGGCACGTGCCCCCTGCCCCGGAGGAAACGGACGGAATCGACGAAACCACCTGTCTGGTCGCCGGCGGCGGCCCAGCGGGGATGATGCTTGGCCTGCTGCTGGCCCGCGCCGGCGTAAAAGTCACGGTCATGGAAAAGCATGCCGACTTTCTGCGTGACTTCCGCGGGGACACCGTGCACGCCAGCACCCTGCGGCTGCTTGACGAACTCGGTTTGGGGACGCGGTTCGCAAACATTCCGCACCGCCTCATCGACACCATGCGAATGCGGATGCACGGCCAGGCGGTGGATATCGATCTGACCCACCTCCCCGGGGCGCATCAGCACATCGCCCTGGTACCGCAGTGGGATTTCCTGGAACTGCTCGCCACCGCAGCGGAGGCGGAACCCAGCTTCCGGTTGCTGCGCAGCACCGAGGTGACCGGTGTGGTCCGCGGCTCGGGACGCGGGGCCATCGGATCGTCGGCGTCACGTACCGCGACCAGAGCGGCGACACCAAACAGATGCGGGCCGTACTGACCGTAGGCTGCGACGGCCGCACGTCGACCGTGCGCTCAGCGGTGGGCCTGGAGCCGCACGCCTTCGGCGCGCCGATGGATGTGTGGTGGTTCCGGTTGCCCCGCAAATCCGACGACCCGGCCGGGCTGGCAGGGACGTTCCAGGCCGGGCATGCGGCGATCATGATCGACCGCGGCGACTACTACCAGATCGCCTACATCATTCCGAAAGGGACCGACGCCGCAGATGCGGTCGCAGGGCATCGAGGCGTTGCACCGCCAGCTGGTGAGCATGGTGCCCTGGCTCGCCGACCGGGTCGGACACCCTGGCCTCGTTCGACGACGTGAAACTGCTTGACGTACAACTCAATCGGCTGCGCCGCTGGTACTCCGACGGTGTGCTGTGCATCGGCGACGCCGCGCACGCGATGTCGCCGGTCGGCGGCGTGGGAATCAACCTGGCGGTGGCCGACGCCGTCGCCGCCGCGCGGATGCTGGCTCGACCGCTGCGTGCCGGGCGGGTATCCACGCGACAGCTGGCCCGGGTGCAGGCGCGCCGCTGGGTACCCACGGCGATTCTGCAGGCCGCGCAACGCGCAATCCACGCCAACGTGATCGCGATGGCCATCAAAGACCAAGCCGCAACGGATCACCAAGCCTCAACGGAGCAAGGGGCCGACCGTGAACCGCTGGCCGCCGTGCGACTGGTGAGTCGAACAACGGCATTGCGGCGGTTCATGGGCTACATGGTGGCGATCGGCCCGCTGGCCGAGCACGCGCCGCGGTACGCCAGACGCCCCGGGTAACTCTGGGGACACAGCCGAGACACGCCTCCAGACACAAGAGCCGGCATCTCGGGCAAATTATGGACGCCGGGCACGTCGACGGAAGATGATGGCGGGATGGTTTTGCAAGCCCAACCCGCCGACGAGACCGACCGATCGCTCGCCCAACCCGGCGCCGGATCCGACGCGCAATCCGATGAGGCCACCGAGGCGCAAGCGTTCGAAGCGGCCGCACGCGCCGCCAGCCGCGCCGACAAACCGGCGCCCTTCGATTTCAGCGCGCCCGCACCGTATGCATCCAGCGCATCGCTGCGCAACCCGTTCCCACCGATCGCGGACTACGCATTCCTGTCCGACTGGGAGACGACCTGCCTGATCTCGCCCGCCGGTTCGGTGGAGTGGCTCTGCGTGCCCCGGCCGGACTCCCCGAGCGTGTTCGGCGCGATCCTGGACCGCAGCGCCGGCCACTTCCGGCTCGGCCCCTACGGCGTCTCGGTGCCCTCGGCCCGCCGCTACCTGCCCGGCAGCCTGATCATGGAGACCACCTGGCAGACCCACACCGGCTGGGTGATCGTGCGCGACGCGCTGGTGATGGGGCCGTGGCACGACATCGAGCGCCGATCGCGGACCCATCGCCGCACCCCGATGGACTGGGACGCCGAACACATCCTGCTGCGCACGGTGCGCTGCGTCAGCGGCACCGTCGAGCTGATGATGAGCTGCGAGCCGGCGTTCGACTACCACCGCGTCGGCGCCACCTGGGAATACTCGGCCAATGCGTACGGCGAGGCCATCGCGCGCGCCAGCAAGCAACCCGACGCGCACCCGACGCTGCGGCTGACCACCAATCTGCGCATCGGGCTCGAGGGCCGCGAAGCGCGGGCACGCACCCGGATGACCGAGGGCGACGACGTGTTCGTCGCGCTGAGCTGGACCAAGCACCCGGCCCCGCAGACCTACGAAGAGGCCGCCGACAAGATGTGGAAAACCACCGAGTGCTGGCGGCAGTGGATCAACATCGGCAACTTCCCCGACCACCCGTGGCGGGCGTACCTGCAGCGCAGCGCGCTGACGCTGAAGGGGCTGACGTACTCGCCCACCGGCGCGCTGCTGGCGGCCAGCACCACGTCGCTGCCGGAAACCCCACAGGGCGAACGCAACTGGGACTACCGCTACGCCTGGGTTCGCGACTCGACGTTCGCGTTGTGGGGGCTCTACACGCTGGGGCTGGACCGCGAGGCCGACGACTTCTTCGCGTTCATCGCCGACGTGTCCGGCGCCAACAGCGACGAGCCCCATCCGCTGCAGGTGATGTACGGCGTGGGCGGCGAGCGCAGCCTGGTCGAGGACGAACTGAACCATCTGTCCGGCTACGACCACGCCCGGCCGGTGCGGATCGGCAACGGCGCCTACGACCAGATGCAGCACGACATCTGGGGCTCGATTCTGGACTCGTTCTACCTGCATGCCAAGTCCCGCGAGCAGATCCCGGAGACGCTTGTGGCCGGTGTTGAAGAAGCAGGTGGAAGAGGCGATCGAGCACTGGCGTGAGCCCGACCGTGGCATCTGGGAGGTTCGCGGCGAGCCGCAGCACTTCACGTCGTCGAAGGTGATGTGCTGGGTCGCGCTGGACCGCGGGTCCAAGCTGGCCGAACGGCAGGGCGAGACGGCCTACGCCCAGCAGTGGCGCGCCATCGCCGAGGAGATCAAGGCCGACATCCTCGAGAACGGCGTGGACTCACGGGGCGTGTTGACCCAGCGCTACGGCAGCGACGCGCTGGACGCCTCGCTGTTGCTGGCGGTGCTGACCCGGTTCCTGCCTCCGGACGACCCGCGGGTGCGCAACACCGTGCTGGCCATCGCCGACGAACTCACCGAGGAAGGCCTGGTGCTGCGCTACCGGGTGCACGAGACCGACGACGGGCTGACCGGCGAGGAGGGCACTTTCACCATCTGCTCGTTCTGGCTGGTGTCGGCGCTGGTCGAGATCGGTGAGGTGGCCCGCGCCAAGCGGCTGTGCGAGCGGCTGCTGTCCTTCGCCAGCCCGCTGCACCTCTACGCCGAGGAGATCGAGCCGCGAACCGGCCGGCACCTGGGCAACTTCCCGCAGGCGTTCACCCACCTGGCGCTGATCAACGCGGTGGTGCACGTGATCCGCGCCGAGGAGGAAGCCGACGGCTCCGGCATGTTCCAGCCCGCCAACGCACCCATGTAGGAACTTCCCGCGCGAAGTTATTCAGTGCGGACACACCCGAATCGCGGGTTGTCCGATAAGCGGAACGACTCTGAAATGAGCCGAGCGGGAGGGGGGTGCTAGCCAGCGTTTCCTGGTGGAGCTGCCGGGCATCGAACCCGCCACATAAATCGCGCTGTACTGCGGAATCGCTTTATTTCACTACGCCAATCGATGCGAAAATGCGCGAAACGACCTACGGAGAAGCGAAAGGTGTCGATGGCCTTAACAATGCAACATGCCTGTTGGCGGGCCCATTTCTGATTCGCATACATCCAGCTTTTTCGAATTTCCTGGCGGCCCGTCGCTCGGTAGTATTCGTTAGGAAAGGCGGAGGAATCGATCGCGTTGGTTAGCCGACTAGATCCCGGACCCCGGGGGTGTAAAAATCGCCGCGGCGAAATATCTCGCCACGCCCTCCGCTGGCATTTATCTTGAGAAAGTGCGCGATCTGAAGTCGATCGATGATGATTTGTCGCTTGTTGCAGAGGTGCGACAAGCGGTCCTCGCCGATGGCGGTCCGTCGCCGTGGCAGGCGGACGCGCTTCTCGAGGAACGTCTACGCGTGGCTTCTCGCGAAATTCCTACCGTCGAGCCGG
Source organism: uncultured Actinomycetota bacterium (assembly GCA_963748885.1). Taxonomy (GTDB): domain Bacteria; phylum Actinomycetota; class Actinomycetes; order Mycobacteriales; family Mycobacteriaceae; genus Mycobacterium. Next base: position 12,030 of record CAVVLC010000011.1, on the reverse strand, counting down.
CGATCCGGGTCTCATGGCGCCTAAGCGACAAGCGTGGGGTGAGCGGCGACGGCGCAGCGTGGTCAGGTGCGGGGCCGATGACGTGACGGCGGCGGTGGAGGTCGCCGTCATCGAAACCTCCGGACTGGGCGACCGCAGCTACGTCGTCACAGGTGGCGGCGTGGCCGTTGTTGTCGACCCGCAGCGCGATATCGACCGAGTGCTCAGCCTGGTAGCCGACCGCGGCGCCCGCATTACCCATGTCCTCGAAACCCACGTCCACAACGACTACGTGTCAGGCGGACTGGCCCTATCCCGTGCAACGGGAGCCGAATACGTGGTGCCGGCGGGCGACGAACTGCGCTACCCGGCACGGCGGGTCACCGAGGGCGACTTGATCGACGCTGGCACGTTCACAATGCGCGCTATGCACACCCCTGGGCACACCGCGCACCACATCAGCTACACGCTCATCAATGGCGATGGCCGCACGGTCGGAGTGTTCTCCGGCGGGTCGATGCTTTTCGACAGCACCGGCCGAACCGATCTGGCCGGACCTGAGCACACTCGTTCGCTTACTGTCGCGCAGTACCATTCGGTCCGCCGGCTCGCCGACGAATTGCCCGGTGACGCTGCGCTTTTCCCCACCCACGGCTTCGGTAGCTTCTGTGCCGCCGGGGCCGCCGGCCGGGACGCGTCGACGATCGACGAGCAGCGCGACTCCAATCCCGCGCTCACAAAGGACGAGCAGCGCTTCGTCGACGAGCTGTTGGCCACGCTCTCCGAATATCCGGCCTATTACGCCCACATGTCGGTTATCAACGCCGATGGGCCGCGCGACATCGACCTTTCCGTTCCCGAGCCCGTGGACATCGACGAGCTGCGCCGCCGGATCGAGGCGGGCGAGTGGGTGGTGGACCTGCGGAAGAGGACCGCCTTCGCGGCCGGACATCTACGCGGCAGCCTGGGCTTCGAGTTGGCCGACTCGTTCGTCACCTATGTCGGTTGGCTGTACACATGGGGGTCGCCGCTGACGGTGATCGGCGACGACGAGAACCAGATCCTGGACGCCACACGCGAACTCGTCCGCATCGGGATCGACGGCGTCGACGGTTCCGCGACGATCGACTCGGACGCGTGGAGCGGAATCGATGAGCTGGCCAGCTACCGGGTAGCCGATTTCAAGGCGCTCGCCGAATTGGGCGACCGTTATGGGCTGCAGATTGTTGACGTGCGCCGGGCCGACGAATTCTCCGCGGACCACGTCACGGGGGCAGTAAACATACCCGTGCACGAACTCTTCGACCGGTTAACCGAACTGGGCGATGAGAAGATCTGGGTGCACTGCGCCAGCGGCTACCGGGCGTCGGTCGCGGCATCTGTGCTCGACGGCGCGGGCAAACAGGTCGTGCTCATCGACGACAACTTTGAAAACGCGGTTCAGCTCGGTCTCACCGCCTGACTGGGCACCGGCCATCGCACCCGCCCGGTCAGATCATGTATTCCAGTTGGAGCTGCCCTTCATCTTCCTCCACATGTGTGGTTCCGAGCACTGTTTCTGCCACCCGCCTGGCTTGTATCCGCAACTCCGGCACCGCAATGGTCTCCCAGTAGTGTGCCACGCAACATGGACCAAAGCAAGCAACAGCGGGACCGCTCACCGTCACACCGGATCGATGCGTGTGGTCAGGATCGACGCATACATCCCATATCGGTGGCGTCCGGGGCCATCAAGCCTCGTCGGAGCAGATTCTGCAGCAAGTAAAGATCGAGTGGCCGACAATTTGGTGACGGCCCGGTCGCGTTGATCACCAGATCGGCTGCCAGAAGTCTCTCGTTCCCCGAGCTGGACGACCATCCGGTCCCCGGCCTCAAGCGTTCGATATCCTGCCGGCGTGAATATGGAGCTGGCCGGTGAGTTGGGAGCTGGTGATCTGGGCGTGAATATCCGGTGCGATGCGGTGACGGAAGATATTCCATCGTGCGGCGTACTTCCGGGCGAAGGTGAGCCGCTCCTCCTGGGTGAACCGGCTCCAGATGCGCTGGGTATGGGGGCGCAATTTATCCACGATGATCGCCGGATTAGCGTTCCGTTCGGTGCAGGAGCGCGCAATGGTTCTGAACAAGCGCGACCAGTTTCTCCAGACCGAGATCCGCGAGGTCCACGCCCGCCGGCGGGAAATCCGGATATTCGATGCCACGAAAGTGCGAGTGGGGAAACCAACCGTGGCGGGAAATGGCGTGGATGCTGTCTACCCAGCCCAGCGCACGCAGCGAGATGATCACATCGACGGTGGTCAGCCCGGTCCCAGCACGACAATGCTCTCGCCTTGGCCGGGGAGTCGTTGCTCCAAGGGCTGCCACGGGTCGCCCATCCAGGCCGGGTGCCCGGCCAAGATTTCCGATCCCGGCAGGGCAGTCGGCGGCTCGTTACCTGTCGCCAAAACCACGCGGTCCGCCGTTAAAGTCGGAATCCGCCAGACGAATCACAGCCGTCCCGCCTGTCGGTTCGATGTCCATGCCTCGCCCACGACAAACTCTGTGGCGATCTGGTCATGCCGCCCGCGCTCTGCAGATGATGGTGCATTATGGAGCGCAAATAGTCGCCGTACACCATGCGTGGAATGAAGCGCTCGCGCAGCTCGATTTCCGGCAGGGTGTCGAACTCCGAGCGAGTGCGCAGCCATCGCAGGAAATGATCCGGCTCATCCCGGAAAGCGGACATATTCCTCGCGGCAACGTTTAGCAGGTGTTCCGGGCGCCGCGTGCCGTAGGCAATTCCCCGGCCCACCGAAGGCTCGTCATTGATAACGACGACGTGCAGGGGGTGCTCGGTAAGCCGCGCGATGTTCACCGCAGTCATCGCACCACTGAAGCCACCGCCGACCACCACGACCCGCGCAGGCCGCAACTCCTGCCTCCGCGTGGGGCCGTCGGGCCCCCGTAGCGACATCGCCGATGCCCGGTGCCGGGGTGTCTCGTTAGCTCGTCAGGTCACCCTCGGAAGCTCCGCCGTCGCCTAGTTGTGAAACCAGCTTCGGAGGATCGTACGTGCCAGCGCGGTTGTAGGGCAGCTTGGCCAGCGCCGTCCCCATCGCGCAGGTGTTGCTCACGGCTGCGAAGGTGAGGCCGCCACCAACGGCGGCGGCCAACCACTTGAGCTTCGGGGCGAACAAACTACCAACCACGGAGGACAGCACGATTGAGCCAGCGACGAGGCGCACCTGCCGCTCTAGGTCCCATCGTTCTTTGCCGCGATCGACATCGAACCCGTTGTCCTCCCAGCCCACGATTCCGCCTTTGAGGACGGACCCTTGGTTCAGACCCACGCCACGCAATAGCTGCTCTGCCTGAGCGGCACGCTGACCAGACCGGCACACGAACACCACGTCCCCACTCAGGCGGTCGATGATCTCGGCCCTACGCTCGCGCACGACGTCGAGTGGGACGTTGTACGCGCCAGCAATGTGCGCTGCCTCGAACTCTGCAGGGCTTCGCACATCGAGAAGACGGGGAGGCGTGTCGGAACTCAGGCGGTCGCGGAGCTCAGCCGGACTGACGGTGGCCGACGCACTCATGAAACGCTCCTTTCGGCGTGCTTTCTGCACGCCAAGGGCATACGTGGCCCTATTGAAGCTTTTGCTGTCTCACTACTGTTACCTAGGGCAAACGCAAATAACCCATTTGCAATCAGGAAGCATAAAACACCCCGCTCCAGTCCCACTGACCGTGCATCACATTGTGCCCGATCCCCATGTTCTGCAGGATCTCCGCGATGGAGGGCACGGCGGTGCAGGTGGTTGACGGCTGATTCGAAAGCTCGGCGTCGCTTGCCGGGCCTTCCCATCGTTCAAGCCGTGATGCGTTACGCCACCAGCGGTTTCGGGCTGTCAACTATCGAGTACTCATTGGCGTCCCCGGAGATCACCCGGCTTCGCTCGCCACGCACGCTCACCGGGATGTCGCCAGCCAGCGTGATCCGGTGCATGCGGCGGCGTTGGTCACCGTAGTCCGAGACTGCGTAATGCTGGGTCGCGCGGTTGTCCCACATCGCGACGTCTCCGAGTTCCCAGCTCCATCGAATCGTGTTTTCCAGCCAGGTAATCCGGTCCTGGAAGATCCGGAACAACGCCTGTGACTCGGCGCCGTTGACCCCCAGAATCGACTTGGCGAATGCGCCCAGGAGTAATGCGCGCTCGCCTGTCTCTGGATGCACCCGCACCACCGGGTGATGCGTTTCGAAATGAGTGGAATGGAATTGGGCGGCGTACTTCAGTGCCGCTTCCGGGTTGGCTTCTATTGCCGCCAGTTTGGCGGGATCGAATTGGGCATAGTCGAAAGCGTTGTTATGAACTGCCCATAGGTTGTCCGCAAGGTCCTTTAGCGGCTGGGGCAGCTGTTCGTATGCGGCAACGGTCGAGGCCCAGGTGGTGGTGCCACCGTAGGGAGGCAGTTCGACGGCGCGCAGGATCGAGGCTTTAGGTGGACGGTCGACAAACGTGACATCTGTATGCCATTGGTTAGCACCGCCGCCCGCGATGGATTCCAGTCGCATGACCCGGCTTCCGTCGAACTTCAGCGTCGGGTGCGGAATCGTGGGCACGCCCAGGCTCTCGGCGAAGGCGAAGTGGGAGTCGTCGTCGAGGTGATGTTGTCCGCGGAAGAACATCACCTTGTGGGCGGCGAGCGCGCGGTTGATCTCGGCCGCGGTCTCTGCATCGAGGTCACCCAACCGCACCCCGTCAACGCGTGCGCCGATGTTCTCGCCCAGTTTCACTACTCGAAGATCGCTGCTCATGACTGTCCCTCTCAGGTTTTCGCGCGTAGGCGCCTGTCATATGTGGTGGCTCATCGGTGACTGTACACAGGCGACTACACCTGAGGCAACGGGGTTTGGACGCCCGCTGGGCCGGTAGGCGGAGGGCAGATCGGCGCCGTCGTCCTGGTGCGTACGAAAACCTTTGGGTCGCAAACCTCAAAGGCTCCGTTACTAGGTCCGGCGGGTTGGGGCACGTTGCGATCAGGTGGAGGAAAAACGGAAGCTGTCAACCTGAATGAGGCGGTGGTGTTCTGCGCGTTGGCCGTCGACCCGGGCCTTCACATTGCCGACCTTATTTCTGAATCTTCTTCAGAACCGGGGCGATTCAAATTCCGGTTGCGCCCCGACCGCGGCGGGACCAGACCGGGACAATACTTGAATTCCGAACTCCAGCAATGCCTTTCAGAAAGCGCAACCGATCCGCATAGGGCCACTGACCGCAAAGGCCAGCAACCCGGCGGTTCGCCTCGGTTTGCCAGACCCCCCCGGTCCATATCGGATGTCTATGTAATGAGGATCCATTCAGCGTTGTCACCCGACCGAGGAGGTGCCCGGCATGATGTTGCAGTTCGTTCCCGAAGGTCTGGCGTCTTGTGCGGGCTCTCCGGGTTTTGAGGCGTTAACAGCACGCCTGCTGGCGGCGTCGCATCGACGCACTACCGGCTGACGATGACCGCGCCCATCTGGCTGGCTTCGCCGCCGGAGGTGCATTCGGCATTGCTGAACAGTGGTCCGGGCCCGGGGTCGCTGTTGGCCGCGGCGGATGCATGGAATTCATTGAGCGCCGAATACGCTTCAGCCGCGGAGGAACTCAGCGCGCTGTTGGCCTCGGTCCAGGCCGGGGCATGGGAGGGGCCTAGCGCGGAGTCGTACGTGCTGGCCCACGTCCCGTATCTGGAGTGGTTGACGCGGGCAAGTCTGGCCCGCGCGGTGGCGGCGGCCCAGCACGAGACGGTCGCCGCGGGCTACAGCGCCGCGTTGGCGGCGATGCCGACACTCGTGGAGCTGTCGGCAAACCACGCCATTCATGCGGTCTTGACGGCGACCAACTTTTTTGGGATCAACACCGCCCCGATCGCGCTCAACGAGGCCGACTACGTCCGAATGTGGATTCAGGCCGCCACCACGATGGCGACCTATCAGGCGGTCTCCGGCGCGGCGCTCGCGGCGGAACCGCAAGCCACCCCGGCGCCGCAGATCCTCAAGTCCGACGGGGAAACCCAAGCCGCCGCGAACACGAACCCGCTGCAGCAGCTCAAGCAGCTCCGACAAGAGATCATCGAGCGGATCTTGCAACGCGTGGGGTTGGACTGGGATCCGGCCAACGGCACCCTCAACGGAATCCCCTACGCCGACTACACGCTTGGCGAACCGGGCTATTGGCTCACTCGGGCCTTCTTATACGGGGAGAGCTTTCAAGGTCTGCAGCAGTGGTTCCAACTGTTGCTGAGCAATCCGGAGGTGGCCTTACAGTCCCTCGGTGGCATCACTCCGGCGCAGACGATCGCGTATCTGGTGTTGCATCCGGTGCTCGGCGGGATAATCGCTTCGTCGCCTCTGGCGAGCTTGCTGAGCGCATTCCCCGGCCTGACGGCAACATCCGGTGCTGCTGCGGCGGCGGCCGTCGCCGCCGTCGCCGCCGTACCTGTTCCTGAAGTTGCCGCGGTCGCGCCCGTGCTGGCACCAGCCGCAGCGGCGTCCACCGCGTCGCCGGCCGTCGGCCTGGCGTCGAGTGTCACCGGGACGGTCGGCGCTGGTGTCCCCACTTCGGCTCCGGTGTCCACCGTGAGCACCGTTGCCGGTTCGGCCCCGCCATCGGCGCCGCCGCCCCCCGCCGCCCAGGCGTTCTTCCCCTACGCGGTCGGCGGTGGTCCCGGCATCGGATTCGGCTCGGGGCACAAGACCGCCACCATCAGCGCAAGTTCCAGGTCGAAGACGCCGGCTCAGGATAGTGCCGAGGTCGCGGCGGCGGCGGCTGCACGGCGGCGGTCACGGCGGCGGCAGCAGCAACAAGCGGTGGAGCGTGGGTACGCCGACGCCTACGCGGATCTGGAACCGGATCCGGAAACCGCCTTCGAACTCGACCCGCCGCCTGACGTGGCCGCGGCTGACCAGGGCGCGGGTTTGCTGGGGTTTGCCGGGACAACGTCGAAGGCGAGTCCGCAAGCGGTGGGCCTGATCGCACTGGCCGGTGATGGCTTCGGTGGTGGCCCGACGCTGCCGATGCTGCCCGGCACGTGGGAGCCGCGGGGTGAGGAGCCCGACGAACCCTGATTAAGGCAGCAGCACCAGCGAGCCGCTCCTTTTGCGGCCCTGCAGGTCGGTGTGGGCATGGGCCTCCCGACCCGTCGACCGCGTCCCGGGATTCACAACAGTGGACTGTTCGCGACGCACCGCATGACGGGCAACGTCCCGAAGCGTGCAGATTGGGAGATCCTCGGCGATCAAGCCGGCCCGCGGATCGGAATACGAACGAATCCGACTAGCGGCTCCGGGATTTCGACGTCGCTGATTCCGAAACGGACCAAGAGCGTGTCGCCGCGGCCGTGCACGTCTGCGAAAGTCATTCCGGGAACCTATCGTTTATGTGTCGGTTGGTAACGGTTCGCGGTCTGGTTGCTATGGGCGCCGGCGCGCGATTTCGTGGACGGTGCGATGAATGGGAGAACTGATGCGAAAGACCCCGGCACCTCTTGAGAAGTACAGGGTCTCGACAGGGGATTTCGTGCGCCGGGCTAGAACGTCGGCCCACAGATGCTCCGCAGCGCTTCTTCAGGCCGTTGTGGGGTCAGCGTGGATTATCGGCTGTGTTAGCTACCCGTCAGCGCACGCAGACACGATCTATGGGACTGGCTCTTACACGGTGCCCGGCCAGCTTCCATACGGCGTCTACATCGCCAACGCCGATCCGGCCGCCAATCCAGCAGCACCTGCAGCCTGCACCTTCAGCACGTGGAGCGGCGATGGGAAATTGATCAGTGCCGACAGCGGGACTCAGATGGACTCGCGTACCGCAAGAATTCTGGCGCCCGTCGCGAAGTTTATTACCCACGGCTGCACCCCGTGGACCAAGGTGGGATGAGTCAGGCGAGGAAGTCTGCGGCAGGTCCTGCCTATTCCCGCCCGCGCGTGAACCGGAAGCCGTCAGCTCAAAGCGCTGACTTTGTCCATCATGGCGTGCGCGATGTCGATCGCGCTGGTGTGAATATCGCCCGACCCTCGCGATGACGGGTTTGCGGAACGGGAAAAGACAACATCGACCTCGACAAGGCAATTGCCCCGGACGCCAACGGCGCGAGCCTCCGGAATAGCCGCCGAGAGCGAGCTGGGCAGTGCAAACTCCATCGAAACAGTTGCCGCGACAACAGAATTGGCGACCCGTACGTCGGTGACCTCAGGCGTGAGCACGAGCACGCCGCCTGGCAAAGGCACCGCCGTGCCGTCGCATTTTTGCCACTGCGCGGAGAATGTCGCGAACGCGGCGCCGGCGTCGGCGGCCGTGGGCAACGCGACCACGCTCTCCTTTACCGCGATCACCTTCGCGGACATGCCGGCGTGCGACCAGCTCTCAACCGCAACGTCTTTGACGTTGGCGGACTGGTAGACGCTTTGCTGCAACATGGCCGCGACACCGAGGCAATCCGTGGGCGCGGGCGACCCGTCGCCCTGTAATGTCTCACGCCCCCCGAACCGGGGCGGAAAATGAGGATCGCTCTTGAAGGACTGATTGAGAATCGTGGACAGGGCAGCCTCGTCGAGGAGGACCCGCTTGACCGTCAGCCCGGCGAGGGGCCGCGGCGTCAACTTCGGTGCCGACCGTGCTTTGCCACCGACGACGGCGGCACAGCCGGTGGCCAGCATCACCAACAACAGGCAGGCCCCGACGGACCGGGTTCGCACACGGTGTTTTGGGCGGTTCGAGGCCATCGCTATTTCTTGCCCTTGTCCCCCGCGGCGTCGGCTGGACAACGCGGCGACGAAGGCTTCCTGCGGGACCTCGACCCGGCCGATGGTCTTCATCCGCTTCTTGCCTTCCTTCTGCTTCTCCAGCAGCTTGCGCTTGCGGGTGATGTCACCGCCGTAGCACTTGGACAGCACGTCCTTGCGGATCGCCCGGATGTTCTCGCGCGCAATGATTTTCGATCCGATGGCGGCCTGAATCGGCACCTCGAACTGCTGGCGCGGGATGAGCTCCTTGAGCTTGGTGGTCATCTTGTTGCCGTAGGCCGAGCGCCCCGTCCTTGTGCACGATCGCAGAGAACGCGTCCACCGCCTCGCCCTGCAACAGGATGTCGACCTTCACCAGCTGGGCCTCCTGTTCGCCGGCCTCCTCGTAGTCCAGGCTGGCGTAACCGCGGGTGCGCGACTTCAGCGAGTCGAAGAAGTCGAAGATGATCTCGCCGAGCGGCATGGTGTAGCGCAGTTCCACCCGCTCCGGCGACAGGTAGTCCATGCCGCCCAGCTCGCCGCGGCGCGACTGGCACAGCTCCATGATCGTGCCGATGAACTCGCTGGGCGTGATGATGGTGGTCTTCACCACGGGCTCGTAGACCGCGCGCACCTTGCCTTCGGGCCAGTCCGACGGATTGGTCACCACGATCTCGCTGTCGTCCTCTTTGACCACGCGGTACACCACGTTCGGCGACGTGGAGATCAGGTCGAGGTCGAATTCGCGCTCCAGGCGCTCGCGGGTGATCTCCATGTGCAGCAGGCCCAGGAAGCCGCACCGGAACCCGAAGCCCAGCGCCACCGAGGTCTCCGGCTCGTAGGTCAAGCGCCGCGTCGTTGAGCTGCAGCTTGTCCAGGGCATCGCGCAGATTCGGGTAGTCCGAGCCGTCGACCGGGATACAGCCCGGAGTAGACCATCGGCTTGGGTTCGCGGTAGCCGGTCAGCGCCTCCTTGGCGCCGTGGCGCGCCGACGTCACGGTGTCGCCGACCTTGGACTGCCGGACGTCCTTGACGCCGGTGATCAGATAGCCCACCTCGCCGACGCCCAGGCCCTCGCTGGGCTTCGGGTCCGGCGAGACGATGCCGACCTCGAGCAGTTCGTGCACGGCGCCGGTGGACATCATCGTGATGCGCTCGCGCGGGGTGATCTTGCCGTCGATCACGCGGACGTAGGTCACCACGCCGCGGTAGATGTCGTAGACGGAGTCGAAGATCATCGCGCGGGCCGGCGCGTCGGCGTCGCCCTGCGGGGGCGGGACCTCACGCACCACGTGGTCCAGCAGGTCGGCGACGCCCTCGCCCGTCTTGCCGGAGACCCGCAGCACGTCGCCGGGTTCGCAGCCGATGATGTGGGCGATCTCGCCGGCGTAGCGGTCCGGATCGGCGGCGGGCAGGTCGATCTTGTTCAGCACCGGGATGATGTGCAGGTCCCGGTCCAGCGCCAGGTAGAGGTTGGCCAGCGTCTGCGCCTCGATGCCCTGGGCGGCATCGACCAGCAGTACGGCGCCCTCGCAGGCCTCCAGCGCGCGCGACACCTCGTAGGTGAAGTCGACGTGACCGGGGGTGTCGATCAGGTGCAGGACATATTCCTGGTCACCGACCTTCCACGGCAGCCGCACGGTCTGGGCCTTGATCGTGATGCCGCGTTCGCGCTCGATGTCCATCCGGTCCAGGTACTGCGCGCGCATGTCCCGGTCGGCGACCACGCCGGTGAGCTGCAGCATCCGGTCGGCCAGCGTCGACTTGCCGTGGTCGATGTGAGCGATGATGCAGAAGTTCCGAATCTGCGCCGGCGCGGTGAAGGTCTTGTCGGCGAAACTGCTGATGGGAATCTCCTGGGCTGGCGGACGTCGGGCAACGCTTGGGGTTCTTGAGCGGCGGTTCGCCGGTGTGTCCAGCGTATCCAGGCAGGGTGGCCCAGACACATTTTGCCAGACACACTTTGCCGCAATCGGGGCTCGCCGCTCCCGACTATGCTGCCAATATGGCGTCGGCACGGAAGTCTCAGTGGAAGACGTTGCAGGACTTCGCGGAGAACCTGGTGTTCAAACGGGCTCCGAACCTGGCCCGTTCCGTCCAGTACTCGCAGGCCGTCCTGAAGGAACTCCAGGAAGCCATCAAGGTCACGGTGAACGTCATATCCGCGGCCGCGCCGGCGCCGCCCGCCGCGGTCACCGCGGGCCGGCCGGTGACCAGCAGTAGCTTCCCGACCGCGCAGCGGGCCCGCAAGGTGGTCTACTCCGCGGACCTGGACGGCCGGGCCGATCCCGGGGAGATCGTGTGGACCTGGGTGGTCTACGAGGACGACCCAACGCGCGGCAAAGATCGACCGGTCCTGGTGGTGGGTCGTGAACGCAACGTTCTGCTGGGGCTGATGGTGTCCAGCCAGCAGCGCCACGCCGCCGACCGGGAGTGGGTCGGGATCGGTTCTGGCGATTGGGATTACGAGGGCCGGGAAAGCTGGGTCCGGCTGGACCGAGTGCTCGACGTACCCGAAGAGGGTATCCGCCGCGAGGGCGCGATCCTGGATCGCGACCTGTTCAACGTCGTAGCCGCCCGGCTACGCAAGGAATACTCCTGGCGCTGATCAGCCCAGGCAATCAGCCCTGCGTGATGTAGGACTGCAGTTGCTGCTGCTCGGCCTCGAGTTCTTCCATTCGCGTCTTCACCACGTCACCGATGCTGACGATGCCGATCAGCTTCTTGCCATCCAGCACCGGCACGTGGCGGACGCGGTTCTTGGTCATCAGCACGCTAATGCTGTCAACCGTGTCGGCCTTTGTGCAGGTGGCGAGGGTGGTGGTCATGATTTTGGAGATGGGGCGAGACAACGCGCTGGCGCCATGCGTGTGCAGCTGGCGTACGACGTCGCGCTCCGAGACGATGCCGACGACGCCGTCGTCGCCGACCACCACCATGGCGCCGATGTTCTGGTCCGCGAGGCCGGCCAGCAGTTCCCGAACGGTCGCGTCGGGGTTGATCGTCACCACCGCGGCACCCTTGTTCCGCAAGACGTCCGCGATCCGCATTAAGGCCTCCACCGGGGTTGTGATCTGCTTCACACCAGGCTACGGCTAACTCGTGCGGCGGGGAAGCCACCCCACGAAAAGACGCAGCCCTAGCGAACCGTACCCGCACATCTGCTTAAAGAAATCGGGATCGCCCGGTTATTGACGGGCTACTGCGTGCTCAGCCGGCTTGCAAGGATAAGACCATGATCGAGGTCATCTTGCTCGGAACCGGAAGCCCCATTCCCGACCCGAACCGCGCCGGGCCGTCGACC
>CAVVLC010000010.1:0-42533 GCA_963748885.1 uncultured Actinomycetota bacterium | reverse complement strand
GCCGGGCTTCGCCCCATCCCGACGGGCATGTTGGTCGGGGGTGGCTGGGGGGTTCCGGTCCGGACGGGATAAAGACCCTGGTCGAAAAGTGTCGGCCGGTTGTATGAACCGCATTACGCGGTTGGTAGGCCTGCTGGCCGCCCGTCCGAACCGGAGCCCATCATGACCGTAGCGCGCAGTGCCGGCGATGTCTTGTCCGATCACACCGTCTTCGAAGTCGAGTGCATCGACCGGATGTTTCTCAACGTGTGGATGCCGCAACTGGCCTACGGCGGCGGTGTACAGGGCTTTTTCGTCGGCCACCGCGGTCACCATTACGCGTCGACCGCGTTGATGGACCCCATGACCAAAGCGTTTGTGACCAACATCCACGGCTTCATCGCCGCACGGGGGCTGGAGTTGGTGTCGTTCGGCAAGGAACGCAAAGACGATGTGGCCCAGCAATTTTCGGCCCGGTTCACCGACAGCGAAGGGGTACTGTTCGTGGGCCGGGCGCAGGAGAAGGCACTGGTGTGGCGCACCCAGCGCCGCTACAGCCGTGACGGGGCTTCCTATGCGTGGCTGGTGCGCTCCACCGCGTTTGTCAACCACTTCTATTTTTATTGCCTCGATGAGGATTTCGGCCCGTTCTTCCTCAAGTTCTGTACCTACTTCCCCTACACCGCCAAGCTGTGCATCAACGGCAACCATTGGGCACAGCGCCAAGCCGCCAAGGCAGGGATCGGGTTCAGCGCGCTCGACAACGGGTTCGCCGCGGTCGATGACGTCACGGCGTTGCAGGCGATCTGTGACAGCCTGGGTCCCGCCCAGATCGAGGCGCTGCTGTGCAAGTGGCTGGCGATCCTGCCCAACCCGTTCACCGACGAGGACCAGGCGGCCGGCTACCGCTACCAGTTGTCGATCCTGCAGGCCGAATTCTCGCTGACCCAGATGCTGGATGCGCCGGTGTCGGGGCGGATCTTCTTCGAGCAGGTCATCGGCGACAACCTCGACATCGGCCGCCCCGACAACGTTGCGTTGATCTTCAACCGTCGCATCGTGCGTCGCGGCAAACGCAAAACCCCGAGCCGTTTCCGCACCCGGGTTATCACCGATGGTGTCGTCCCGTCACTGCATGTCGACTACAAGACCAACAAAATCAAGCAATACCACAAAGAAGGGAGAGCACTGCGCACCGAAACCACCATCAACAACCCGCGCGACTTCGGAGTCACCAAACGGCTGACCAGCCTGCCCGAACTGAGGCAGCACGGCTTTTCCGCCAACCGGCGCCTACTCGACGTCCAAACCATCAGCTACGACCCGATCCGCGGCGCGAAGGCCTTTACCGATCTGACTGCGCCCGTCGTCACCGGCACAGGCACCCGCATCGCCGGACTGCGTTTCGGCGACAACCGAGTTCACGCCCTGCTGCACGCACTGCTCATCCACCGGCTGCTGCCTCACGGATTCACCAACCGCGAGCTGCGCACCCTTACCGCGCCCCTCCTCAGCAAACGATTCGAGGACATCACCGCCGGGCAGATGACCTACGACCTGCGGCGCCTGCGCACCCACGGACTCATCGAACGCATCCCCGGTACCCGCCGCTACCGCGTCACCGACACCGGCCTGCAGTACGCGCTGCTGTTCACCCACGCTCACGACCACCTGCTGCGCGCCGGTCTTGCCCAGATCAGCGACCCCGACCCACCACAACCATCACGGCTGCGCGCAGCCGCCCGCGCCTACCAAGCCGCTTTCGACGATCTCACCTACCACGCACGACTCGCTGCCTAAGCCAACCACGACCCCACCCGCAGAATTGACTCAGCATTAGCGGCTGAACCGCCTAAGCCCTCTAATACTGACCTAATAGAGGGGCGACCACGAAGAGGTTCGCAGCAGCCGACTGGTCCACTGGTCGCGCAGGTCCAGGGCGTCGTGCATCCAGGTCCCCGGAGCCCGGTATTCGGCGGGAATGTGGGACCGGAGCAGATCCAGCAGTTGCTCCGGCTGATGAATGCGTTGCATCAGGGTCACCTCGCGACGCAGGTGGCTGCCCAGGGCGGGCTGGAACGCGGCCTGGATAGTCAGCATGGACGACGGCCGCTGCAGGCTCTTGGCGTACACGTCGCCGCAGCGGTCGATGTATTCCTCGAACTTGTCCTGGTACGGCCACATGGTGTCTTCCATGTAGAGGCTCAGCTCGTGTTCGGATCCGTCGACGGGCACCTCGCTGAAGGCGACCTCCTGCAACGGCGACCACGGCAGCGGTATCAGCAGCTTGGCCTCAACCTCGTGGCGCAGCTCGTCCAGGCCCCGGATCCACTTCTGCAGGTCGCCCGTTTGCACCCGGTGGGTAAGGCGTTCCCAACCGGCGCCGTCCTTGAGGGCGGTGATCGTCACGACGGTGTAGGCGGGGCCGCTGCCGTGCGCCTGGTCGGCGTACCACAGCAGCCTGCCGTCGTCGCCGGCGGCGAGCATGGGCATCCAGCCGTCCCGAAACGCCGCCTCGAACTCGTCTTCAGCGCGCCCGCGCACCCTGTGTACCTCGTGCATGAACAGCACGCCGAGACCTCCCATGCGGCGCTCCTCCGCTGAACGCCTTCGCTCAACGGACGGTACCTGGGGGGCTTTTGCCGCGCGCACTGGGTGCACACATGTGCAATTCTGACACTGTGTCGGCACCGAAGCGGTAGACAGCCGAGTCGAGAATCTGGTTTCCTCAAATCGGTATCCATCTTCACCGGGTAGGAGTTTCGCGGATGGCCCGACTCGATGTGCCGGACGGCCCCGGTGGCGAAGCCGCCATGATCTGGACCCTACGGCCACAGCTCGGCGGCATGGTTGAGCGGATGATTCGCGGCGCCTACCAGCAGAGCATCCTGCCGGCCGACGAGCGTGAGCTGGCCAGGATGCGAATCGCGCAGATCAACGACTGCGTCGCGTGCTCGGGCTTCAGGGCCCAGTCGGTGCTAGACGCCGGCGTCTCACCCGAGCTCTACGACAACGTCGTGGCGTACGCCAGCTACCCCGGCTACACGCCACGCCAGCGTCTGGCCATCGAGTACGCCGAACGTTTCGCCACCGACCACGCATCGATGGACGACGCATTCTTCGAGCGGCTGCGCGGGTCGTACTCCGATGCGGAGATCCTCGATCTCACGCTGTGCGTCGCGGTATTTCTCGGCTTGGGGCGCTCGTTGACGGTGCTGGGCGTCGACCAATCCTGCCCAGTTAGCTGGCTGTAGGATAGACCTGCTCGAATCAGCGCGTCGCCGCAGGTCAGAACCCATAAAAGCAGGAACATGACGGAACCTCATGGTAAGCTGCGGAACGTCGTCGAGTTCATTCACCACCAAGAAGGTCGCGCGGCAGTGGTTGTCCACCGCGCAGGCCGACATCATCCGGGCTAAGTGGTTGCCGCCCGTCGAGCAGCCGGTGGTCGTCAAGGCGCAGACGCTGACCGAGTACGCCAACCTATGGTTGCCGAACAGGCTGGTCGACGGTGAGCCGCTGAAGGACCTCACCCGTCACCTATGTCGACGTCCTCAACACGTACCGCGTTGAACGGTATGACGATGAGCGCGGGATGATGAACACACCGACTACCGCCAGCTCCATCCGATGATCGCCGCGGTGTCGACCGCCACGGTGATGGGACCACCTTGATCAGGGTTTAGCCAGCTTCATTGGACCACCCGTTTGCCAGTAACCAGCTTCATTGGACCGCCCGTTTGCCAGCAATGGGACCACCTGCGTGTCGCGCCGGTGGCCGCTCGATTCGATGTGAAGGGGAGGTCCGCTGAATGTATCGGGAGGTTTCGGTGATCGAGGTACGCGAGCTGTTGCGCGTGTGGATGTCGGGGCCGGCTTGCGCCGGGTAGCTGCGTTGGCCGGAGGTGGACCGCAAGACCGCACGCAGCTACACGAATGCGGCGGAGCTGGCCGGGCTGGATCGTGACGGCGATCTTGATCACCTCACCGACGAGCTGATCGGCGCGGTTATCGAGGCCGTGCGTCCGGGCCGGCCAAATGGTCACGGTGAGACGTGGGAGTTGTTGCGTGCCAACCACGATCAGATCGTCAAGTGGGTGGAAAGGGTCTGACAGTAGTCAAGATCGGTGACCTGTTGGCGCGCCAGGGCGCGGTGGTGCCCCAGCGGACCCTGCACCGGTACCGCACGAGGTGCACCGAGTACCGGGGCCGTGGCAGCGCTGGCACGATGCAATTGGTGCGGGCAGAACTGCGAAAGCGGTCCGCGTTCTGATTGGTTCAACTAGCGTCTCGGCTCGTTGTCTTCAGAGCCGTTGTGGGCGTTGCCTTTATGTGATGGGAGTCATGTTGTCTTCGTATGTGCGTGTTGAACCTGGGGTTCTAGCGGCGGCCTCGGTGGATGTGAGTGGGATCGGGGAAGCGGTACGGGCGGCTCATGCGGTGGCGGTGAGTTCCACGACCGACATTGTGGCTGGCGCTGGTGATGAGGTGTCGGTGGCGATCGCGAAATTGTTCGGCGGCTATGCCGTTGATTATCAGTCGTTGAGTGCGCGGGCGGCGTTGTTTCATGACCGGTTTGTGGGGGCGTTGGAGTCGGGTTCACAGGCGTATGCGGGTGCTGAGGCCGCCAGTGCGAGCGCGTTGTCGTGGCAGAGCGTGGAAAACGACGCGCTGGATGTGATCAATGCGCCGACCGAGGCGTTGGTGGGGCGTGCGTTGATCGGTAACGGCGCAAATGGGGCCGCGGGCAGCGGGGCCGCGGGTGGGGATGGCGGCATCTTCTACGGCAATGGCGGCAATGGCGGGTCGGGTGGGGCGGGTCAGGCCGGTGGGGCTGGCGGGTCGGCGGGCTTGTTCGGGGCCGGCGGTGCCGGCGGGGCCGGGGGGGCCGCCACCACCGCCGGCGGTAACGGCGGGGCCGGCGGGGCCAGTGGGCTGTTGAGCGGACATGCCGGGGCTGGGGGTGCGGGTGGGGCCGCTGCCGCGGCCGGCGGTACCGGCCAAGCCGGTGGGGCCGGCGGGGCCGGCGGCCGAGGTGGCGCCGACGACGTGCTGCTGGGTGGCACCGGCGGGGCCGGGGGGGCTGGCGGGGCCGGTGCTGCGGGCAGCGCGGGCGGTGAGGCCGGCGGTACCGCCTCGAGTGGGGGGGCCGGCGGGGCCGGCGGGGCCGGCGGGGCCGGCGGGGCCAACGACGCGCTGTGGGGCGGTAACGGTGGGGCCGGCGGGGCCGGCGGTTTAGGCGGTGGTGGCGGCACCGGCGGGGCTGGGGGTACCGGTGTGGGCTATGGCGTGGCCGGCGGTGCCGGTGGTACCGGCGGGGCTGGCGGTGAGGCCGGCGCCGGTGGGGCTGGTGGGGCCGCCGGATTGTTCGGGACCGCCGGCGCCGCGGGTAACGCGGGCACCGGCGGGGCAGGCGGCCAAGGTGGCGACGGCGGGGCCGGTGACAGCAACACCACCGCCGGCGGGACCGGGTTTAACGGCGGGGCCGGCGGCACCGGCGGTGATGGTGGGGCCGCGGGTAGTGGCGGCACCAACGGTGCTGGCGGTCTGGGTGGTAACGGCGGGGCCGGCGGCACCGGCGGTACCGCAGCTGCGGGCGTCGACAGCGACGGCGGGGCCGGCGGGGCCGGCGGTAACGGCGGGGCCGCGGGTGCGGGTGGGGCCGCCGGCACCGGTACGGGCACAGCGGGCAGCGCGGGGAACGCGGGCACCGCTGGTGCGGGCGGTACGGGCGGTAACGGCGGGGCCGGTGACACCAACAGCACCGCCGGTGGGAGCGGGTTTAACGGCGGGGCCGGCGGCGCCGGCGGTGATGGTGGGGCCGCGGGTAGTGGCGGCACCAACGGTGCTGGCGGTCTGGGTGGCAACGGCGGGGCCGGCGGCCAAGGCGCTGATGGTGCCGCGGGCGTCGACAGCGACGGCGGGGCCGGCGGCGCCGGCGGTAACGGCGGGGCCGCGGGTGCGGGTGGGGCCGCCGGCACCGGTACGGGCGCGGCGGGCAGCGCGGGGAACGCGGGCACCGCTGGTGCGGGCGGTACGGGCGGTAACGGCGGGGCCGGTGACACCAACAGCACCGCCGGTTTTAACGGCGGCGCCGGCGGTGCGGGCGGGGTCGGCGGCAACGCCGGCGGCGACCGCGGCACCAACGGCGACGGCGGGGCCGGCGGCCAAGGCGGCAACGGTGGTGGCGGCGGCACTGGTACCACGGACACCAGCAACGGCGGCAACGGCGGTGACGGCGGCGGCGGCGGCAACGGTGGCCAAGGCGGCAACGGCGGGGCGGCCGGCACCGGCGGTGTCGGCGGGACCGCGGGCAACGGCGGCCAAGGCGGCAACGGCGGCGCCGGCGCCGGCGGCGGTGACGGCGGCTTAGACGGTCTCGGCGGCAACGGCGGTGTCGGCGGCAACGGCGGTGTCGGCGGTGTCGGCGGCGCGGCCGGCACCGCGTCTGGCGGCGTTGCCGGCACCGGCGGTGCGGGCGGTGTCGGCGGCTACGCCGGCGACGGCGGCACCGCAACCGGCTTCGACGGCGTTGGCGGCAACGGCGGCAACGCGGGCAGCGGCGGCGCCGGCGGCGCCGGCGGCGCCGGGCCCGCCGGCGGCGTTGCCGGCGCCGGCGGCACCGGTGGTGCTGCCGGCGCCGCCGGCGCCGGCGGTGACTCCCCGATCGGCACCGACGGCGACAGCGGTATCGGCGGCAACGGCGGCACCGGCGGTAGCGGCGGCAACGGCGGCAACGGCGGGGCGGCCGGCACCGGCGGGACCGCGGGCACCGGCGGCCAAGGCGGCGTTGCCGGCACCGGCGGCGCCGGCGGCACCGCACTCGGCCCCACCGGCATTGGCGGCAACGGCGGCGCCGGCGGTATCGGCGGTATCGGCGGTGTCGGCGGCGCCGCCGGCACCGCGTCTGGCGGCGTTGCCGGCACCGGCGGTGCGGGCGGCATTGGCGGCAACGCCGGCGACGGCGGCACGGGCGGTACCGGCCTCCTCGGCTTTGGCGGCAACGGCGGCAACGCGGGCAGCGGCGGTGACGGCGGCGCCGGCGGCGCGGGTGCCGCCGGCGGCGTTGCCGGCGCCGGCGGCACCGGTGGTGCTGGCGGCGTTGCCGGCGCCGGCGGTGACTCCCCGATCGGCACCGACGGCGACAGCGGTTTCGGCGGCAACGGCGGCACCGGCGGTAGCGGCGGCAACGGCGGCACCGGTGGGGCGGCCGGCAACGGCGGCACCGGTGGTACCGGCGGCACCGCCGGCGCCGGCGGTGCTGGCGGGGCGGGCGGCACCGCAACCGGCACCTACGGCGACACCGGTGCCGCCGGCACCGGCGGGGCCGGCGGCACCGGCGGGCAAGGCGGCGCGGCCGACGCCACCGGTACCAACGGCAACGGCGGCGATGGCGGCAGCGGTGGGGCCGGCGGTCGAGGCGCCACCGGCGGCACAAGCGGCAACGGCGGCGGCGGCGGCAACGGCGGCGGCGGCGGCAACGGCGGCAACGGTGGGGCCACGGGCGGCGGCGCCGGCGCCGCGGGCGCCGGCGGCAACGGCGGCAACGGCGGTGTGGGCGCCAACGGCGGCGACGGTAGCGAAGACCCCACCGTGCACGGCGGCAACGGCGGCAACGGCGGCAACGGCGGCAACGGCGGCATCGGGACGCCTGTGGGGACCGGCGGCATCGGCGCGGCCGGCGGGACCGGCGGCACCGGCTCGCCCGACGGCAGCGACGGCAACACCGGCAACACCGGCACCGACGGGTGAGCCGATCGAATTTGCCCGGCAAGCCAGGCACCCGTCAGGCCCGGCGCGCTTCGAAACAGTGGGCCGCCACGGTAGGCCCGACCACCGTCGCGGCGATCCAGGCGATCCTGACCTCCCGCAAGATCGTCGAGCAGTCCAACCGGTCCTGCCTCGGAGTGATGTCGCTGGCCAAGAAGCAAGGCGGCACGACCCGGCTGGAAGACACCTGCGGCCGTGCTCTGGCCGCGACGCCGGCACCGTCTTACACGCTGATCAAGAAGCTGTGGGCCATCTGGGAACCCACCGATCCGCCACCAAGCAAGCTGCACCGGCTGCGCCGACACGCAGCGCTGGCACAGCCTGGCGCCGATATCGCCGACATCAAGGCCATGCCCGTCCGCAGCGTGGACCCCGAGTTGATCGCGCGGCTCGCCGTCGGCAACTACCTGCAAACCCACCAGGACGTCATCCTGCAAGGCCCGACCGGCGCCGGGAAGACCTATGCGGCCTGCGCGCTGGGCAACAAGGCTTGCCAGCAGTACCGCACTGTGCTCTACCTGCCGGCCGATGAGCTCTTCGACCGCCTCACCATCGCCGAACGCACCGGGGAGCGCAAACGCTGCCTGGACATGCTCGTCACGGTGGAGTTGTTGATCATCGATGACTGGTTCCTCACCGCGCCGAGCCGTCAGCAGATCCAGCAGCTAGACACCTTGATCGATCGGCGTCACAAGACGGAGTCGACGATCTACTGCACCCAGCTGCCGCCCGGCCAGTGGCACGACCGAATGGAGGAGAAGATCCTCGCCGACGCGATTATCGATCGCATCACCACGAACGCGCATGCCACCGTGCTGACCTGCGAGGAATCGATGCGTAAGCACTTCAGCCCACTCGGCTGACCGCCACCGGCGGGGCGGACCACCACCCCAGTCCGTCCCGCCCGGCACCACCAGGCCCACACAGCAGCGACCCGCCCAAACGCAGCGGCGCGCTCTGCACACGCCTGCACCCACCAGCACAGCGGCGCCACGGCTCACCCCCACCGGCACGCTGGCTCACCGACCCACGGCACAGTGGCTCACCCCACAGCGGAACAGCGGCTCTCGCTGAGCGTGATATCCCGGATGCCGAGGTGCAGCCACCCGGAGTACGACGAGACGGTGACGGATTGCCGGGATATCGCTAAGGCAGCTGAGGGGTTGTTTCCGTCTGGCGAACCCACCGCACTGTCCAAAATTGGACAGTCTGCTGCACAAGCTGCCAAAGCAGCTGACGAACGAGTAGACGAAGCCCTCACCAGGTCCAGCAAAGCCAGCCCAAAAACAACAACCAGGCGAGGCAACCAGGGAGTTCCCAAGAACCAATCCAAATATCCGCCGCTTCGATCAAATAGGTTTTTGGTATGCGGGCTCAAGGCGTTCACGAGGAGATGCGTCGATCTTGATGACGGATATTCTACAAAATCCCAATCGTACTCCTCAGAATCCAAATCAACTTCGTCTGGCGTCAAGTCCCAAAAGTGGTTATAGAAATCTATTCCGTAAACCTTTAACGTAGCATCTTGATCTATATAAGCGTCAAAAATTCTACGGTCCGCCCAGAGTGCGGCCCAAAAAGGATGCACGTTCAACCACTCAAGACGGTCCAGCATGCCCTGCCGACCAAATCCTTCTTTCATTGGCTGCTGAATCCAACGAAGATAAATGGTTCGCCGCTTATCGACATCTTCTTTCGTCGGAGCAATATACAAATCATCCGACTTCCTTTCCCTGCCTCCCACCAGCTTAAGGGAAAGAGACGGCGTTTGAACCTCCACAATCGCCGCATCGTTTAAAGGCGATGGTTGCCAGGCGGATATCAACCGCCATCCGGGAAAAAATCGATCAAGCGCGGGCGTGACTTCCTTTAGCAGTTGGACTTCTTGCATTTCATATTGGTGGCCATAATTCATGTCCGTCCGGACTAGGGAGTGGATTCACCCTTGCGCACCAGCCTTTGGAACGGGGGTGTCGCTGTTCCATTGAAATCCCCCGTAACTAAAGCTCATCGCACCGCTGGGTAGACGGTCGTCGTGGGAGGCGATGAGCCAGCCATCGCGGATCATGGCCTCGATGGCCAGGGTGGCGAAATCGAAGAAGAGGAATCGGGACACCATCGGGTTTTTCCGCACGTAGTTGTCGAGCATTTGAAAGACGGCGGCCATCCCCGATTCTCGTCGCAGGATGTTCACGATAATTCCGAGTTCGTCGCGAATGGGGAGCACTTTTCCTTCGCGCACATAACAAGGAATCTTGCGAACGCGGCCGGACTTGTAATCGCTACTTTCCTTCGAAGTGGCGCCGGAAAGGTTGAGCTTGATCACGTTGTTCTGGTCGAGGGGCGCGTCGAAGGCGAGTTCGCCGAGGAATTCGCTCGAAGCGCGCAAGCCATCCAGACCAAAACCGCCAACGCCGATACTCAGATCCTCGTCGATGAAGCCGCCACGCGCGATCCAGTCCCACGCGTTCTCGGGTGAAAGCTCGAGCCCCATGTCCTCGGCGAGACGTGTCGTGAATTGCTTGAGCTCCCGGAACTGCTCGTTCGCGGTGTACCAGTAGTCCCCGAACCGGATGTGGGTTTGGATCCGCTGGGTCTGCCGATGGCTGAACTCTTCCTTCAACCAGTTCCCGTCAAGCTCTCCGCGCTCGAGTTCCAGGATCGTATAGGCAAGTTGGCGCGCGGAAAGGTGCGCCATGGTCACGCCCGCGGAGAGGATCGGGTCTGCGAAACCGGCGGATTCGCCGACCAGGAACCAGTTGTCGCCGGCATGCCGCTCGGCAAGGAAGGACCAGTCGCGGGTCGTTTGCAGCTTCCCTTCCGCCGTCGCATTCCTGGTCAAGGCGGCGACGAGCGGTTCCTGCTTAAGAGCCTCCAAATAGAGCTGCTCCGGCCGCTTGCCGCTCTCTTTGTAGTACTCGGCGGGAATGACCAGGCCGATGCTAGTTCGCGTCGGCCCCAGAGGGATGAACCAGATCCAGCCGTAGCCAAGACTTAGCACCTGAATTCGGGTGCCGCCGACCCCGATCTTGACCGCCCATTCCGCGTTCTGCCAGTAATCCCAAATGGCGATGTTTCGAAGCGTCGACGGATAGTCGCACTTGACGTTCATGGCCCGACACAAGATTCCGCTGTTACCGGAAGCGTCGACGTAGTACTTGGCCGTGACCTCTTCCCCGCTCTCTAACGTGAGCCCTGTAACCCGGTTGCCATCGGGCGAAACCTTCGCGATCTTGGTGTTTTGGCGAACTTCCGTCCCGAGTTCCGCCGCGTGGTCGAGAAGGATCGTGTCGTAGATCGACCGATCGACTTGGAACGCCGTCGCGCGACGTTGCCCCTCGAACTTCGCCGGTCTCTCTTCGTCTGTAAATTCTTCTACCGGGAGGAACTCAAAGTCCCACAGCTCCGGTCTTCGGCCCCAGCGGTAGGTTGCCCCCACTTTGATCGGAAAATTGGCGGCTTCAATCTTGTCCCAAGCGCCCATTTCATAGAGCACGTCGGAGATGGGCGGCAGGAGGCTTTCGCCGATGTGGTCGCGCGGGAACGTCTCGCGCTCGAAGACCGCGACGCTCAGCCGGGGGTTGTACTTCTTAAGGATCGACGCCGTCGTCGAGCCTGCGGGACCGCCGCCAATAATCGCCACATCGTAGTGGACCTTTTCGCTCATGCTTGCGCCGGTGGACGTCCACACGCGGCGTCCCAGCACCGCGCTGACGTGGCGTGCGGCCGCGATCGACGCCGTGTCGGGCATGCCGTACTTGATCCTTCTAAAAATGTCCGTGTCATCCCGAAGCGAGGGCATCGGGCCATGATATGGCCCGAGCCATTCGGAGGCTTGCGGGTCAGAATAAGCACTGCGCTTACGTTGACAAACCGCGTCGATCGGCGGTTGGGGGTCGTTACCGTGCCCGTCTAGGAACTCCTTCCCGGCAGGCACCGGGACCAGTGGCGCTGTAGCGACGCGTTCCAGGAGTGTCTTTATAGCGACCGCGCCGATCGTCACTGCATGATCGGTCTCTGCGCGTGCCTCGTCGAGCTTCGCTCGAAGTCGCTGCTCGATCGGGACTGGGAGGTTCTCGAACTTGGTGGTGATAACCACCGTGGGAAGCGACTCAGGTCCACTGCTGTCCCCTTGCGGCGCATCTCCGGCTGTCCGGGTTCCATAAGGCTCAGCCGACACGCCGAGCGGTACGATCCGGGGGTGAGTTCGGCGCGGCGCTGGCGGAACCCGACGGCAGCTGAGCGGGAGTTCACGGGGAGTTCACGACTTCCCGACTACTCCCCCAAATATGCTTCTGACCTGCGTCAGAGCCCTTTTGATCGGCTGGGCGTCGACCAATCCCGCGCTATCGATCTTTGACGATCTTTTACCAAACGGGCGGGCACCCCGGGAAGGGCACGAATGGACATCGCTAGCGTCGACGAATTGCTGACCACCACGCGAGCGGTACGCAGACGCCTGGACCTGACCCGCCCGGTCGGCCGCGACGTGATCCTCGAGTGCATCCGACTGGCGATGCAGGCGCCCACCGGCAGCAACGCGCAGGATTGGCGCTGGCTGGTGATCACCGATCTCGACAAACGGGCCGCGATCGCAGACATCTACGGCAGCGTCGGCGCTGAATATCTTGCCTACGCCGCCAAGAACACGTCCGATCCGCAGACCCGGCGGGTGTACGCGAGCGCGATGAGCCTGACCGAGACGCTGGCCCAAGTTCCGGTGCACGTCATCCCCTGCCTTGAGCGCCGCTTCGATGACGCGCCGCTCTTGATTGCCGCGACGGCCTGGGCGTCGATCATCCCGGCCGGCTGGAGTTTCCTGCTGGCGCTTCGGTCGCGCGGTCTGGGATCGGTTTGGACCACCATGCATCTGGCCAAGGAGCGCGAGGTGGCCGAGGTGCTGGGCATCCCGGCCACGGTCACGCAGGCTGCGCTGTTCCCGGTTGCTTACACGATCGGCACCGACTTCAAGCCCGCCGCGCGGCCACCGGCGGAAACCATCACTTTCTGGAACACCTGGAACACAGCTGATGGAGAACGCTGATGCACTCCTACACCGTCCGATTCCACATCGACGCGCCCCCGAAAAAGGTGTGGCGGGTCCTGCATCCGCCGGTGCCGCCCAACTCGCCGCGGCCGCGGGTGCTCACGTGGCCCACCGGCAGCATGGAGATCCTCAACGAGGGCAACGAGGCCGGCGAGGGCCTGGTCCGCACCTGCATCTTCCCGGTGCCCAAGTACCTGCTATCCGGCGGCAAAGCGCGGTCGTGGGAGACCGTGACCGAGGCGGAGATCAACAAGCTGTCGCGCTATGTGGCCGTCGGCGCACCACCGTGGTCCCGCGCCGAGGGCTATCACCAACTCGAGGAACAGCCCGACGGCAGCACGGTGCTGACGTTCCACGAGACCTTCCACGCCCATAACCCGGTGCTGCGTTTCCTTCTCGAGCGTCCCGTGCACGCGAGGATTTCCCGGGACAACCTCGAGACGTACGAGCATGCGCTCGGCTATGCGGGACGGGTGACGCGGCTGACGTAGGTTGTCCGCGGTGCGTGTCAGACCCTGCGTGCATGGTGGTCGCAAGCGCGACGAGAAAGGACGCTTGCGATGTGCTGGATGTGTAACCACCCGGGCAGCACCCAAAAGGACTACCTCGACGAAGTGCGGCGGAAGATTCAGAAGAACGGCTGGGCCATCCAATACGTCGAGGACGATCGGAGGCCATTCGCGTACACGATCGGCCGGACCCCCCTCGAGTTGCCCGAGTTGTTGGTGACGGGCGTCTCGCCGTTTCGTGCGTTGCATTTGTTGGACGACTTCGCCCTCCGGATCGAGGGCACCTCGGCCCTGAAGCCAGGCACGCAAGTCGCACTGAGTGGCCGCGACCGTGTCGAAGTCGTCGAGGTCGCGCATCCGGACGCGCACATGGGCATCGCGATCGGGATCTACGGCTACGAGGTGCGGGCGATACAGCTGGTATGGGCCGATGCGCGTGGTCGGTGGCCTTGGTCCGCAGACTTCGACGAGGGTCGTGGCACGCAGCCGGTGCTGGGCGTGCGGGCGCCCCAACCGAGGCGATTGAGATACGGGTCGACGTGAGAAAGGTCCGACATGACCGCAGTTGCCGACGCACTTATCCCCCTGGATGCGCTGACCGTTGCAGTGCTCAGCGACAACGTGAGCGATACCTACGTCACCAAGACGCCGTTCGCCGAGTCCGAGATGGCGAATGTGGTGGGCGCCGGGGCCGGCGTGATCTCTGGCCATAACTTGCTCGTTGCCAACTTGGGCTACGGCCTGCGGCTGCACTCTGTGGCAGGTTCTGTCGAGCACACGCTGCTCTTCGATACAGGCACCGAGGGGGCCGCGTTTATCCGTAACTGCCGCAATCTCGGTATCGACCTCGGCGCTGTCGAGGAAATCGCTATCACCCACGGGCACTGGGATCACATGGGGGCGGTGATCGATGCGATCGATGCAATTGTTGCGCAACGTGATTCGGTGACGGTGCACGTCAATCCGCTGATGTTCCGGGAGCGGGCGGTGACACTGCCCAACGGTCGAGTGGTGCCGACCGAGAAGGTACCGACACCAGAGGATATGCGCGCTCACGGTGCGGTGGTGGTCAACGACGCTGACGAGCGATCACTGCTGGACGGCCACTTCTACTATGGCGGGGAAATTCCGCGGGTCAGCTCGTTCGAGAAGGGGCGGTCGGATCACCTGTGCCGGCCGGCCGACGGAGCCGACTGGGAACCCGATCCCCTGCTGATGGATGAGCGGATGCTGGTAGCCCACGTGCGTGGTCTCGGACTCATTGTGTTCAGCGCGTGCTCGCACGCCGGCATCGTCAGTGTGTGTACCGAGGTGGCCAGGCTATTCCCGGAGATCCCGATACATGCGGTGATGGGTGGATTACACCTGGGCGGCGTGATGGAGCGCATCATCCCAGCGACGGTCGAGGCCTTGGCGCCGTTTGGGGTGCGTCACTTCATCGCCGGGCATTGCACGGGTTGGCGTGCCGTCCATGCGCTGGCCGACGCGTATGGCGACCGCGTTAGCCAATCCGCAGTGGGTACCAGTTATCACTTCGAAGCGCGATGAGCCGGGTCGGTAAAGGAGCAGTTCACGGAGGGCGGGCTCGCGAGTCGGTCCACACGCGCTGAGCCAGACGGCGGGGGTGGACTGGCGGCGAAGTCGAAATTGAGGCTCATTTCCCGAAACTCAAGCTACGGCGACCGTTCGCGGCGTGTCGTTTATGCGGGTTCAGTGTCGCGCTGGCCGCGAGCGAGAATCACGAGCTCGAACCAGGGGCTCGGGTCAGGCGACCAGGCTCCGCAGTTCGAAATGGGGCGCTCGCCCCGGTACGCTGCAAAGCTATGGGCTCGAAGACATTGGCGCCCCTGGCGGCAAGGTTTGTCGCCGCGGGTGTGGTATTCGCGGGGTGGATGGTATTCGGCGGTGTCGCGGGGGCCGATCCGGAGCCGTCGCCGGAGCCGTCGCCAGCGCCTTCACCAGTTCCGTCGCCCGCAGCTTCCGCGGACCCGTCGACGTCACCGGCGCCCGCAGCAACGCCGGCGGGCGCACCGAAGACGACCATCGATAAGGACGGCACCTACGCGGTCGGGACGGACATCGCGCCGGGCATCTACAGTTCCGCCGGACCCGTCGGCACTGGCACGTGCTATTGGAAGCGGCTCGGCAACCCCGACGGTCAGCTCATCGACAACGCCCTGACCAAAAAGCCGCAGGTCGTGAAGATCGAGCCAACCGACAAAACGTTCAAAACCAACGGCTGCCAGCCCTGGCAGCTGACGCCCGACGCCACCCCGCCTCCTGACGTATCCCCCGCAGGCGTGCCGGGCGCGCTCGCCATTCTCAACGGGCTGCTGGGCGGCCAGAACGGCCCGCAACCCCCCCATTCCTGACGGGTGCTTTGTGCTGTGGCAGGTGAACCGCAACAGATTGTCGTCGTCGGCGCCGGCGTAAGCGGATTGACATCGGCGATCTGCCTGGCCGAAGCGGGTTGGCCGGTGCGGGTGTGGGGGGCGGCGCTGCCACCGCGGACGACGTCGGTGGTCGCCGGTGCGGTGTGGGTGCCCCCGCGGCCGGCGGAACGTGGCGCCAAGACGCTGGCGTGGACGGAGCACTCCCTGCAAGTGTTTCGCAAACTGGCCGACGACCCCGCCACCGGGGTACGCATGGCGCCGGCGCTGTTCGCCGGAGAACTGGCCGAAGCCAACGCGACGTCGCCCGCGGCAAAGCTGATCCCCGGCCTGCGCTCCGCCGATCCCGCCGACGTCCCCGGGGGCTTCAGTACGGGGGGTGCTGCGTTTCGCGCGACCGTGCCGATGATCGACATGCCCGATTACCTCGACTACCTGACGAAGCGGCTGGCCGCGGCCGGCTGCGAAATCGAGACACATGCGGTGCGGTCGCTGGCCGAAGCCGCCGACGCCGCGCCGATAGTGGTGAACTGCACCGGCCTCGGCGCCCGGGAGCTGGCGGGCGATGACAGCGTGCGACCGCTATTCGGCCAGCACGTCGTGCTCAGCAATCCGGGCCTCGAGCAACTGTTTCTGGAAATGAACAGCGGCCCGGAATGGACCTGCTTCTTTCCCCACCCGCAGCGCGTCGTGTGCGGCGGCATCAGCATCCCCGACCGCTGGGACACCACCCCGCAGCCCGGGGTGACCAACCGGATTCTGCAACACTGCCGCCGGGTCGAGCCGCGGCTCCGCGAGGCCGAGCTGATCGAGACGATTACCGGGCTGAGGCCCGACCGCCCTTCGGTGCGGGTGGAGGCCGAGCCGCTCGGGCGGGCACGGTGCGTGCACAACTACGGTCACAGCAGTAACGGCGTGACGCTGTCGTGGGGTTGCGCGCGTGACGTGGCGCGCCTGGTCGGCAGGGAACGCTAGGCGGGCGAAAGCGCGGTTTCTACCGTCGGGTACAGCGGCAGCAACCCGCCCAGGCCGCATGCGGCGATGGTTCGGCCCACGATCAGCTGGCCGCTCACCAGCCGCAGGCCGACACCGCGCCCTTCACAGCGCGCCGCCTCCTGAGCCAAAACCGCGTAGGCGCATGACCCCATGAAATCGAGTTCACGAACGTCGACGACGAACGGACCGGGCGCGATGGCGATAGCGGCGCTCTTACTCACCAAGCGCTCCCAGGCGCCCTCGTTGCTTGCGTCGATGTCACCGCCCACATGAACGACCACCGCCGAGCCGTCGCACTCGGTGATTGCCCGCAGACCGCTGTTCGCGTCGCAGAATCTGGAACTCAACCGCGTGCTCGACGGCTCGGGAAATGTTGTGTGGGCGACAGCGTTCATCTTTGGCGACATCCCGTCGTCGTGTGCCGTTGAGGGGGCAGGCTGTCATAAGGGGGCAGGCCGGCTCCAGTGTGCTGCTAAGCATATGTGCAGCAAGTGCTGACAACCAGGGATGTCGAGAATCCAAATATGGTGACTTCGGGAACCCAATCGAGGTCGGGAAGAAAGTGAAAAATTCCAGGTCAGCGCCGTCCGAGGGCTTGGCGGTATGAATTGCTATCCTAGTAAAGATAGCAAGCGCTAGCAGTGAAGCGGTGGTAGAGCCCGGTGAGCATCGACTACGCACTGAACGCCCACATTGTCACCATCACGATCAATCGGCCCGAGGCGCGTAATTCACTCGACATGGAGCATTTCCGGGATTTGGCTCACGCGTGGGCCGCGTTCCGCGACGATCCCGACGCTTGGGTCGCCGTGGTCACCGGCGTCGGGAAGGATTTCTGTACCGGAGCCGATCTGAAGAAATTCATTCCGGAATTGACCGGTGATCTGCCCAGGCCCGAGGGGTGGGACGCCGACGACGCCATCCATGCCGTCTTGCACCGGTTCCCGGTGTACAAGCCGATTGTCGCCGCCGTGAACGGCTTTTGCGTCGCGGGCGGGTGTGAGATGTTGGGCTGCACCGACATTCGGGTGGCGGTGCCCGAGGCGCGATTCGCGGTGATGGAGCCCAAGCGGGGTCTGTTCGCCGGCGGCGGTAGCACTGTGCGGTTGCCGCGTCAGATGCCCTATCCGCTTGCCATGGAGCTGTTGCTGACCGCCGACATGGTGGACGCCGAACGGGCCCTGGCCATGGGGCTGCTCAACCGGGTGGTTCCGGCGGACCAGCTGATGGACACCGCCTACGACTACGCCGAGCCATTGCGGCCAATGCGCCGCTCGCGGTTTTCGCGACGAAGCAGTCGGCCGTCGAAGGGTTGGCGCTCGACCTAGACTCGGCGTACCAGAACGAGATCCGGCACAGCGACCGGGTTTTCGCAACGGAGGACGCCAAGGAGGGACCACGCGCCTTCGCCGAGAAGCGACCGCCGCGGTGGCAAGCGCGCTGACCCGCTGACAGCGGGGTTACCTGCGCCCGGCCTTCTCGACGTCGCGAATAACCAGCGACAGTATCCAACTCACGATCGACAGCAAGATCGCCGCCCAGATTGCGGTCCACCAGAAGTGGTCGATCTCCAATCCCCAGTGTTTGGTGGTGTGTTCGGTGATCCAGGCGGTGATCCACAACATCAGCGCGTTGACGACGATATGGAAAAGGCCGAGGGTCAGGATGTACAGCGGGATCGACAGGAACTGGACGACCGGCTTGATAAATGCATTAACCAAACCGAAAATTACGGCGACGACAAAGATGATGCCGATCCGCTGCAACGTTGTGTCGCCACCGACGAACCTCAGTCCGTGCACGAACTGGGTGACAACCCACATGGCAAATCCGGTCAATGCGGCGCGCAGCAGAAATGAGCCCATGCCGGTGATCCTGCCACCGGAGCCGACTCAATTCAGGCTGTAGATGCATTCAGGCTGTAGAAGCGCTGGGCGTTCAACCCGCCGATTTTTTCCCGCGCCTCTTCGCTGATGTCGGTCCGGGTACGCAGATGCTTGGTGCTTTCCGGCCACTCGCCGTCCCAATGCGGGTAGTCGCTGGCGAACATGATGAAGTCGGCGCCCAGCACGTCGATGACACCGGGCAGGATCGGCTCCTCCGGCTCACAGGTCACCCAGATGTTTCCCGCCTGCAGATATTCGTGCGGATCGCGGCGCCAGCCGCGCTCGACCCAGTCCCCACGCTTCTCGTAGTGCTCGTGCAGGCGATCCACGAAGAACGGGACCCAGCCCGCGCCAGCCTCGAGGAAGGCGACCCGCAACTGCGGGTGGCGCTCGAAGACGCCGCCGGAGACCAGCGCCGTCATCGCCGTCATCTGGTCGAACGGAAAGCTGATGCAGTGCACCTGGATGTAGTTGGTGAAGCGGTCCACGCCGATCTTCGGCAGGTGAATGCCGGGCGCGCCGTGGATGCCGAGCGGCATTTCGAGCTCGACGGCGGCGGCGTAGAACGGGTCCAGGTCGGGGTGATCGAGGTTGCGGGTCTTGAGCGCCGGCGGGACCAGGGTGGCGACCAGCCCAAGGTCTTTGGCCTCGCGCATGATGTCGATGGCCACCTGTCCGTGTTCGACGGGGGCGACCCCAACGCCACGCAACCGGCCGTTGCTCTCGCCGCAATAGTCTGCGATCCATTGGTTGTAGAGGCGCGCGAATCCGGCTGCGAAGTCAGGGTTTTCCAGACTGGGCACGCACAGCCCGAGGCTGGGATAGAGCACCATCGTGTCGATGTGGTCGCGGTCGGCGTCGCCCAGCACGCCCTCGGGCGTCCGGCAGTTGATGTTGGGCGCCGAGCTGATCCCGTGTTCGGGCGGGCAGCCGGCCCCGGGCCCGCGGTCTTCCGGGTAACTGCGGCCCTCGATCAGCAGGCTGAGCCGACCGTCGGTGCTCGGCTTCACGTACTGCGGCCAGCGTTTGATCGCCTCGATCGCCAGAGTTGGGTTCTCGGCGACGTGTCCATCCGCATCGATGATTCGCATGTATCCGGAACTTACCCGCGGCGATTTGGCTCGCGCCATCGCGCCGGGTGCGCCACGATGCTCACGTGACAACTCAACGGCTCACCGGCGATCAGCGCAACTCATTCATTGCAGCGTTGTTGGGCTGGACGATGGACGCCTTCGACTACTTCATCGTGGTGTTCGTCTATGCCGATATCGCAAAGACTTTCCACCATCAGCAAGGCCGAGGTCGCGTTCCTCACCACGGCCACCCTGGCCATGCGCCCGGTCGGCGCGCTGTTATTCGGTCTGTGGGCCGACCGGGTGGGTCGGCGGATCCCGCTGATGGTCGACGTCATCTTCTACTCGATAGTCGGGTTCCTGTGCGCGTTCGCGCCCAATTTCACCGTGCTGGTGATCCTGCGGCTGCTGTACGGCATCGGCATGGGCGGGCGAATGGGGTCTTGGGGCCGCGCTGGCCATGGAGAAGATTCCCGACCGAGCGGCGCGGCTTCTTCTCCGGGCTGCTGCAGGAGGGTTACGCGTTCGGTTATCTGCTGGCCAGTGTGGCGTCGCTGGTGGTGATCGACTGGCTCGGGTTGTCGTGGCGCTGGCTGTTCGGTCTGAGCGTCATCCCGGCGTTGATCAGCCTGATCATCCGGTACCGCGTGCAGGAGTCTGAGGTCTGGGAGGCAGTCGCAGGACCGGATGAGGCTGACCAACACCGGATTCGCGACGTGCTGCGCGACGGGGCGATCGTGCGCCGGTTCTTCTACCTGGTGCTGCTGATGACCGCCTTCAACTGGATGAGCCACGGCACCCAGGACGTCTACCCGACGTTCCTCGGGTCGCACACCAACCACGGCGGCCGGCCTGGCCAGCGCGACCGCCAAGTGGATCGCGATCGTCTACAACATCGGCGCCATCTTCGGCGGCCTGTTCTTCGGCACCGCTGTCACAGCGGTTCAGCCGCCGCTACACCGTCGTGTTCTGCGCGCTGCTGGGGCTGCCGATCGTGCCGCTGTTCGCCTACTCGCACACCGCGGCGATGCTGTGCCTCGGCTCGTTCCTGATGCAGATCTGCGTGCAGGGCGCCTGGGGCGTGATCCCCGCGCACCTGACCGAGCTGTCGCCGGACTCGATCCGCGGCCTCTACCCCGGCGTGACCTACCAGCTCGGTAACCTGCTGGCGGCGTTCAACCTGCCCATCCAGGAACGGCTGGCCGAGTCGCCACGGCTACCCCTTCGCGCTGACCGTCACCATCGTGCCGGTGCTGCTCGCCGTCACGACCCTGACGCTGATCGGCAAGGACGCGACCGGAATCCGCTTCGGCACAGCCGAAAGCGCTTTTCTCCCAACAGAAGTGACGTAATCTATCCGTTAGCGCAGTCGCCTGGCGTCGGGACTCAGATATCGAGATCAAGCGGATGACTCCATCGCAGTCGATGGAAACGTGCGAACCCGCGGTCCGCGCTGAGCCAGGTCGCATTGTTCTCGAGCGCGTAGGCGGCCAAAAATGCGTCGGCAATGTCATTACCGCGTGCGCCGATATCGGCGGCGAGTTGTCGAAATAGCCCCCAGTGGCGCTCTCCTGCGCGAAGTTGCATGGCCGCGGGGGCGGTAAGTAAGGCGTCCACCGCCTCCCACGCTTCATCCGAACTCGTCGGCTCGGCAAAGATTCTGCGGTTGCTTATTACCCGTACAAACCCACTGAGTGCGAGGTCGGGTAGACCCAGAGGCTGGTCATTGTTGGCCAACCCCTCAAGCAGCCGTCGATAATCAGAGTGCTCTGGGAGATCCTTGCGGTGCGCGTAGACGAGAACGTTGACGTCAACGCAGAGCATCGACCGCCGTGCCTTCGCCCATCGCCTCGGCGACAGCGGCGTTCGACGAGAGATCGACCCCGGGTCGAAGCCCTGCCTTGCCCGTCGTCCGAACCGTGTAACGACCTCCAGCACGCGCCTCAGACGGGTTGAGGCCGCGACGCACCGCATCCTCAAGAACCGCCGCCACAGTGCGCCCCGAACGAGCAGCCCGGGTCTTCACCTCTCGGTAGAGCTCGTCATCGATCCGGATCGTCGTGCGCATTCTGACATCTTAGCATCCATGGAAAGCATAAAGATGCTCACATGACCAGATCCTTATCAGGTGGTTGCCGGTGTGGACGCCAAGAAGATCGCCGTCGAGCGCCTGATCTGCGTGTTCAACGAGGTCGTCGCCAAAGGCGTGTTACCCGCGCGCTAACCCATCCGGATCCACCGAATACTGAAGCCGAGAAGCTGCGGCGCAGACAGCGCTGCACGGCAAACCTTTCACGGAGACTCTCGAAGACGCCAACACGGCTCCCTGGCCCGGCATCACGAATAAAAAGGCCAAGGTGGATATGTGGGACTGAATGCTGATCCGCGCCGCTGGTACCGGATCCTGATCCCATACCGCATTTATCAATGAGTCCTCGGACACCGGCCGGTTGCGTCTGATCACCAGCATGGCCACCACCGCTCGCTGCTTTGGCGGGCCCACGGGGGGCGACCCCTATACGGTGCTGGCCAGCGCACCGCCCGGGTATCAACTCAACGTCGCATACGCCTACTACGATGTGGGGCGTTTCATCGCCGCGAAGACCTCCGGAACCAGGAGGCGACGGCGGGACGATTCGCGGAAGCCAGCAGCCATCTATCGGCCGCGCTGGCCGAATGGCGCGGCCCAGTCCTCGACGATTTGCGCGACTACGCCTTCATCGAGGCGTGCGCCACCAATACACCGCCCGCGCTGAAGCCGAAATCGCATGCGGACGCGCGAACGGCGTGATCCGTCCCCCGTGGTCGGGCCGACCGCCACTGCATTCGCCGCGCTCAAGGACGAGCCGATGCTCGCCACATCTGTTGCTGCTGCGGCCAACATGTCCGGGGCCGGCACGTATAGGAGATCGCTGTCCTCCCAACGGCTCATTACTTATACCGGAGGAGCAGAGAGCGTATGCACCAACTCTCAGGGGCCCGACTCCAACGTCTGCGGTCCTTGCGTACCGGCCATCGTCGGGAATGATTGTGTGTCGCTGTTAGCTTGTCCGGTATCCGACCCGGCGGCGCCACCCTGCCACGCCCAGCACCGATCCCAGCACCGACGCCCGTCCGCGCTCCCCTCGGTATCGCGCAGAAGCCTCCCGTTAAGGAGGTGATTGCGTCGCGAGCGAAACCGCTCACTTCGCACATCCGCTTGGGGTGAGCCACCATATTTTCCAGCTCGCGTCGAGCAACGGGCGGTCTGACCAAACCCACGAATTCGTCGAGATGCCCGAATCGCCCGTCGCGAGGCATGACGCCTTGTGGTGGCCGACCTGCCGCGACCGATCTCAGGTGCCGGGTTGGCCGTCGTTGCCGGGGTTGCCGTCGGTGCTGGGCATGCCGGCGTTGCCGGGGTTGCCGGTGGTTCCGTGGCCGTCGGTGCCGGGGCTACCGCCCGTGCCGGGGTTACCGCCGGTGCCGCCCCCGCCACCGGTGCCGAAGGCGCCGCCGGCGCCGACCGTGGAGTTGCCGCCGTTGCCGCCGGTGCCGCCGTTGCCGCCGTTGCCGGCGTTGCCGCCGTCACCGCCTCTAGCGGGCTGGAAATCGAATTGGCCGTTGCCATCGGCGCCGTCGCCGCCTTTGCCGGCGTTGGAGCCGTTGCCGCCCATGCCGGCGCTGCCCCCAGCGCCGCCGGTGCCGGTGGTGGAGTCGCCGCCGCGCCCGCCCGTGCCGCCGAGGCCGCCATCGCCGCCGTTGCCGCCGTTGCCGCCGTTGCCGCCGGTGTAGCCGGTGCCGCCGTCGGCGCCGTCGCCGGCAAAGTTGCCGTTGCCGCCGTTGCCGCCGTTGCCGCCGGTGCCGCCGAAGCCCGAATTAGCCTGGCCGCCGGCCCCGCCGGTGCCGCCCAAGCCGCCGGTGCCGCCGTTGCCGCCGGCCCCACCGAGACTGTCGTCGCCGACGCCTTCCGCGCCGTCGCCGGCCATGCCGGCGGCCCCGCCGTCGGTGGCGGCCCCGCCGTTGCCGCCGTTGCCTGACCCCAGGGCCGCGCCGCCGGTCCCGCCGGTGCCGCCGACGCCGCCGTCGCCGCCGTTGCCGCCCGTCCCGCCGAAGTCGGAGCCGGGGGCGGGCTTCCCGCCGTGGCCGCCGTCGCCGCCGGCGGCCGCGCTGCCGGCGGCACCGCCGTCACCGGCCTTGCCAAACCCGAGGGTGTCGCCGCCGAGCCCGCCGTTGCCGCCGTGGCCGCCTGCGCCGCCGTCGCCGCCGTTGCCGCCGTTTTGGGCCGTGCCGCCATCGGCGGCGTTGCCGCCATCGGCGCCCTCGGTGGCGTCGCCGCCGGCCCCGCCGTGGCCGCCGACGCCTGACCCGAAGGCCTCGCCGCCTTGCCCGCCGGTGCCCCCGTCGCCGCCGGTGCCGCCCTTGCCGCCCGCGCCGCTGGCGAAGCTGGTACCTGCGACACCGTCGCCGCCGGCGCCGGCCGTCCCGGCATCGCCGCCCTTGCCACCGGCTCCGCCGTTGCCGTCCGTGCCCGGGGTGCTGCCCGCCCCGAAGGCAACGCCCTCCTGCCCGCCGGTGCCGCCGGCGCCGCCGTTGCCGCCGAAGCCGGCGTTGCCGCCGGGCTGGCCATCGCCGTTGCCGGTGGCCATGCCTTTCGCGCCGTCCGTGCCGTTACCGCCGTCGCCGCCGTCGCCGCCGAGTCCGCCGACTCCGCCGTTGCCGCCGTTGCCGGAATTCGCACCGCCGTTCCCGGCGCTGCCGCCGTTGCCGCCGGTGCCGCCGACCCCGCCGTTGGTGCCGCTGGCACCCTGGCCAACACCGTCGGGGCCCCGGATGCCGGTCGCGCCGTCGCCGCCGTCGCCGCCGTTGCCGCCGTTGCCGACCAACCCGCCGTCGCCGCCGTGGCCGCCGTTGCCGCCGTTGGTGCCCGGGGCGGCCAGGACGCTGGCGTTGAAGCCGTCGCCGCCGTCGCCGCCGTTGCCGCCAGTGGTGACCGGGCTGCCGTTGCCGCCGCCGGTGCCGTCGTTCCCGGTGCCGGTCGCGCCGCCTGTTCCGGCCGCGCCGCCGTCACCACCGCCACCGGGGGTACCGGGATTGCCGCCGCTGCCACCCTTGCCGCCGTTGGGGGTGGTGTTGTCGCCGTCGGCGCCGTCGCCGCCGTCGCCCGGGCTTCCGGCGTCGCCGCCCTTGCCGCCGGCCCCGCCATCGGCGTCGTCGCCCTTGGTGCCGTTCGGCGCCGCGCCGCCGTTACCGCCGGCGCCGCCGACCCCGCCATTGCCGCCGCCGCCGCCGTTACCGCCGTTATCGCCGTTGCCGCCGGCGGTGGACGCGGTCGCGCCGTCGCGGCCGTCGCCGCCGTCGCCGCCATCACCGCCGCCGCCGCCGTTCCGCCCTTGCCGCCATCACCGGATGTCGTGCCGCCTGAGCCGCCGTTGCCGCCGGTGCCGCCTACCGAGCCGTTGGCGCCGCCGGTGCCGTTGCCATCGGTGCCGGTGATGCCGTTGACGCCGCCCGCGCCGTCACCGCCATCACCGCCGTTACCGCCGTTGCCGGACACCCCGGCGTTGCCGCCGTTACCGCCGTCGCCGCCGGTCCCGCCGTTGGGGCTGCCAACCCCGGCGCCGCCGCCGGCGCCGCCGTTGCCGCCGTTACCGACCAACCCGCCGTTACCGCCGGCCCCGCCGTGGCCGGGCGTCTGGTTGATCGTGTTCACGGTGAAGCCCGCCCCGCCGTCGCCGCCGTTACCGCCGCTGGCGACCGGGGTGCCAGCGCCGCCGGGCGCCCCGGCGCTGCCGCCGGCGCCTGGGGTGCTGCCGGGGTCACCGCCGCCGCCGATGGTGCCGACGGCGCCTGGGTTACCGCCGTTGCCGCCGGCCCCGCCGTTGGGGGTCGCTGGCGTCGCCGGCCCCGCCCTTGCCGCCGTCGCCGGGCGCCCCGGCATTGCCGGCGTTCCCGCCGGCACCGCCGTCACCGTTGGTGCCCGGACTGCCGTTCATCGCCGTGCCGGCATTGCCGCCGTCACCACCGGTGCCGCCGGTGCCGCCATTACCGCCGTTACCGCCGCTGCCGCCAGTGGCGCCGGCGGTGGAAGCGGACAAGCCGGCAGCGCCGGTGCCGCCGGTGCCGCCGTTACCGGCGGTGCCGCCTTGTCCGCCGTTACCGCCGTCACCGGATGTCGAGCCGCCGTCGCCGCCGTCGCCGCCGTGACCGCCGGCCCCGCCGGCGCCGCCGACGGTGCCGTTGCCGTCGGCACCGGCGACGCCGTTGAGGCCAGCCACGCCGTTGCCGCCGGCCCCGCCGTTACCGCCGTTGCCGGTCGCTCCGCCGGTCCCGCCGGTCCCGCCGTTGCCGCCGTTGGCGCCCGGCGCGGTGCCGTTGCCGCCTGCTCCGCCGTCACCACCGTTGTTGGCCCCGGCGCCGGCCCCGCCGGCCCCGCCGTCACCTCCGGTGCCCCCCATCGAACCGCCGTTGCCGCCGACCCCGCCGGTGCCGCCGGTGCCGCTGCCGTCCATGCCGTTGCCCCCGGCCCCGCCGGTGCCGCCGTTGCCGTAGATGCCGCCGTTGCCGCCAGGCCCGCCGGTACCGCCGTCGGTGCTGGGGGTCGGTGGGGCTGTAGCCCAGGCCGCCGGTGGCGCCGTTGCCGCCGCTGGTGACCGCAGCGCCGGCCGCGCCGGCCCGGGCCGGGGATTGCGCCAGCGCCGCCGGCGCCTCCGGCGCCCGCGCCACCGGGGTTGCCGCCGTTGCCGCCCGCGCCGCCGAGGTTGGTGGCATCCCCAGGGCCACCGGTCCCGCCGTCACCGGGGGCCCCGGCGGTGCCGCCGACACCACCGTTACCGCCGTTGCCGGTCGCACCGGCCTGGCCGAACAAGACCGAGCCCTTGCCGCCGGACCCGCCCGCACCACCCTGCCCGCCCATCCCGCCGTCGCCGCCGTTGCCACCATTACCGCCGGTGGCGGCCACCGCAGTGGCGGCCACGCCGCCGCCACCGGCCCCGCCGGTCCCGCCGATGCCACCCACGCCGCCCTGGCCGCCGGCACCACCGTTGCCAAACAACAGCCCGCCGTTACCGCCAGCCCCGCCGGCCCCGCCCATCCCGCCGATATCGCCGTTGGTGCCGGTGCCCCCAATGCCGCCCGGCATGCCCGGGCTCCCCTGTGCGCCGACCGTGCCGGCCACCCCAGCCCCGCCGGCCCCGCCGACCCCACCATTGCCGAACAACCCCGCCGACCCGCCAGCCCCGCCGTTGCCGCCATTGGCGCCCCGACCCGCCATTGCCGCCGTTGCCGAAAATCCACCCGCCGCCCCCACCGGCGGCCCCAGTGCCCGCCGCTCCACTGGTGCCATTGCCGAACAGCGGGCGCCCGGTCAGCAACTTCACCGGCGAAAACACCCCCAAGGACTGCAGGTCCTGCTCCAGCGACTGCAACGGCGCGGAATTAGCCGCCTCGGCGGCCGCATACGCGCCGCTAGCGCCGTTCAAGCGCCTGCACGAACCGGGCATGAAACGCCGCGGCCTGCGCACTGAGCGCTTGAAAAGCCTGGGCGTGGCTGGAAAACAGCGACGCGATCGCCGCCGACACCTCATCACCAGCGGCGACCAGCACCGCGGTGGTCGGGGCCACCGCCGCCGCATTCGCGGCGCCTAGCGACGAGCCGACGCCCGCCACGTCAGCTGCCGCGGCCGACAACATCTCAGGTGCTGCGAGTACATACGGCATCGCTGCCCTCCCATCCGACGGTTATCGACCGTTGGAGATATGAATTTGGCCATAAGTATCACGATCCCGAGCCAGGATTATTGGGCTTTCGCTAGACTATCGCGCCCCGCTCCCACAGGCCCGGCTCCAGCGGGTGCCGGCAGGGGCGCCTGGGGTGTGATCCTGCGTTGGTACAACCGAAAGCGCTTTTCTCCCAACAGAAGTGGCGTGACCTAACCGGTGTCGCTGAGCGCGCGCCGCAGCAGGTGCATCGCCACCGTGGTCGAGCGCTCACGGACGTCGGACCGGTTCCCGGGCAGGCGTAAGGTCCGTGTGTCCACGGCACCATCGGCGAGCGCTACCGTGAAACAGACCGTGCCCACCGGCTTTTCGGGCGTTCCCCCGCTCGGTCCGGCGATTCCGGTGATCGCGACCGCGGTGTCGGCATTGAAGCGCT
This sequence comes from uncultured Actinomycetota bacterium, assembly GCA_963748885.1. Lineage (GTDB taxonomy): Bacteria > Actinomycetota > Actinomycetes > Mycobacteriales > Mycobacteriaceae > Mycobacterium. The sequence goes on along the minus strand of CAVVLC010000010.1, from coordinate 14,749 downwards.
TGAGCGCGCCGGCCGCCATCGCCTGGGCGACCGGCTCGGATACCGCCCCGTGTTCTTCGATCAGCGCGGGGTCGACGCCCAGCAGCTCCGCTTTCGCCTGGTTGGAATAGCTGACCACGCCGCCAATTACGTAGTCGGAAGATCCGGCCCGGTCGGTGAGTCGCGCCGCCAGCAGCCCCGCGGTGCAGGATTCCGCGGTCGCGATCCGGCGACCGGCCAGCAACCGCGCAACCTGATCGTCGACGCTGGAACCGTCTTCGGAGTAGAGCTGATGTCCGTGCTTGTCGCGGAGTAGTTGCGTCAGCTGCGCGTAGGTGTCGGCGGCGTCGGGCTCGTATCGGGTGACCATCTCGATCTCCCCGCGCCGCAGGCAGGTCGTGATCTCCAGTTGCTGAAAGCCCGGGACGGATTTCTCCGCGTCACGCAGGGATTCGGCTAGCCCGGACTCGGGCAGCCCGAACATCCTCAACATGTCTTGCCGATAGATGGTCCGGCCGGCGATCGCGTCCTGCGCCGTGGGGGTCGCAATGGCGTTGTGCCACATCGGCTGTAGTTCGCGCGGCGGCCCGGGCAACACGATGACGGCGGGCTTGCCGGGCACCACCACGCCCGGCGCCGTGCCCACCGGATCGAGGACGTGGGCTCCGGCAGGGACCATGGCCTGCTTGCGGTTGGCGGCGCGCACCGATTCGAAGGTGCCGGGATCCAACGCGGATTGGAACGCGGGATTGCGCGCCATCAGCTTCTTGAGGATGTTGGCGATCTTTTCCTCGACCTCTTCGTCGAGCACCAGCTCGCGGCCGCAGAACCGGGCCACCACCTCGACAGTCATGTCGTCGGCCGTGGGCCCGAGGCCCCCGCTGGTGACGATAACGTCCACGCCTTGATCGGCCATGAAGCGCAGCTGCGCCTCGATATCGGCCGGGCGGTCCCCGCAGATGGTGATGTGGGCCAGCTCGACGCCCAGCTCCAACAGCCGGTCGGCGATCCAGGGGCCGTTCCTGTCTTGGACCCGCCCGGTGAGGACCTCGGTTCCGGTGACCACGATGCCCGCGCGTGCGCTCACCGGCACGAGCCTACGCATGAACTAGCCTGGGGCAGTGGCGCAGGCTCCGCGGGTTCGCTACGCGACATGCGGTGATATGGACATCGCCTATCAAGTCTTCGGCGAGGGTGCGATCGATCTGGTCCTGCTGGCGGGGCCATCGGTACCGATCGACGCCATCGACTCCGAGCCCTCGCTGCACCGCTTCTACCGGCGTCTGGCGTCGTTCAGCCGGGTGATCCGGTTCGATTTCCGTGGCATGGGCTTGTCGTCGCGCGTTCGTCGCTGGAGATGATCGGGCCGGAGTTCTGGGCCGAGGACGCGATCGCGGTGATGGACGCGCTTGGCTGCGAGCAGGCGGCCATCCTCGCGACGAGCTACAACGCGATGAGTGGACTCGTCCTGGCCGCGGACTACCCCGAACGGGTGAGCAGCCTGGTGATCATCAACGGCACGGCGCGGGTGTTGTGGGCGCCCGACTATCCGGCCGGCGCCAAGTCAGACCGCCACTGACCCATTCACTTCGGTCGCGATGGAGCCGGACGCGGTTGAGCAGGGCTTCGATGTGCTGGGCGTCATCGCGCCGACGGTTGCCCGCGACGAAGCGTTCCGGAGTTGGTGGGATCACGCGGGCAACCGTGCGGCGTCGCCGAGCATGGCCCGCGCCGTGAGCAAAGTCGTTACCGAGGGCGACGTACGCGACACGCTCGCGCGCATCGCCGCGCCGACGCTGATCCTGCAACGCGATGGCACGAAATTCATCCCGGCGGACAACGGCCGCTACCTTGCCCAGCACATCGCCGGTGCACGCTATGTGGAACTGCCGGGCGCGGATTCGCTGTACTGGGTTGGCGACGCGGCACCGATGCTTGACGAGATCGAGGAGTTCATCACCGGCGTACGCGGCGGCTCCGATGCCGAGCGAGTGCTCACCACAATCGTTTTCACCGACATCGTCGGCTCGACGCAGCGCGCCGCGGCGCTCGGCGACGACCGGTGGCGCGACCTGCTCGACAGCCACGACACGATCGTGCGCCATGAGCTCCAGCGATTCGGCGGGCGCGAAGTGAACACCGCCGGCGACGGATTCGTGGCGACGTTCAGCAGCCCCAGCGCCGCGATCGCGTGCGCGGACGCGATTGTCGACGCGGTACGGGTGCTCGGCATCGAGGTGCGGGTGGGCATTCACGCCGGCGAGGTCGAGGTGCGGGGCGCATCGAAAAGCGACGTCGCCGGCCTGGCCGTGCATATCGGTGCGCGCGTGGCGGGCGCTGGCCGGACCCAGCGAGGTGCTGGTGTCCTCGACGGTGCGCGACATTGTCGCCGGTTCGCGCCGCCGGTTCGTCGAGCGCGGCGAGTACGAACTCAAAGGCGTCCCCGGCCGCTGGCGGCTGTACGCGCTGGCCCGCCAGCGGGCGGCCGTCCGGACCTAGCGGCGGCCCATTCCGTAAGCGTTTGTGCGGCTTGACGTTTGATCAGCACAGGGCCGGGGACGGGGTCAGCTAGCCGGGCGAACCGGCGTTACCCTGGAAGCCCGTGGTCAGGGAGTTGCCGGGCAAGCCGTCGGGGTCGTCGCCGGTAGCGCCGCCGCCGCGACCCGCGGAGCCGCCGTTTCCGGCGGCGCCGCCACCGCCGCCGAGCTCGCCCACACCACCCGCGCCGCCAACGCCGAGCGTGGAGTCACCACCAAACCCGCCGCGGCCGCCCGCGCCGCCGTCGCCAGCACCGCCGCCAAAGCCACCGGCACTGGGGGTGTCTGCCATTCCGCCGATGCCGCCGGCGCCGCCGATGCCGCCGGACGAGCCGTCGGCGGCGAGGATCGAGCCGTCGAAGCCGCGCGCGCCGGCACCGCCATTACCACCGGTGCCACCGGTCCCGCCGTTGCCACCGCTACCACCGTTACCGGACACCGCACGGCCCGCGCCGCCGTTGCCGCCCTTTCCGCCGTTGCCGCCGGGAGCGCCCCGCTCCAACCCCGCGCGCTCGACCAACACGGCTAATCCGTAGGAATCGGCCGCGCTTGCGGTCCGAGTTCGCCTGCATTGTGGCATGCGCCGGTGCGCATGACTGTGCTGGTGAGACTCCGGTGATCGATGCCTCTTGCTGTGCCGCTTGCTGCGCCGCGCCGCATCGGCAACCGGTCTCGGCTACGTCCAGCGAGCGCGTCGGGCGCGAACTCAGGAGCGCACCAGGCCCGTTGCGGCGTGCGCTTACAGCCGGATGACCGCGCTACCAGGCTCTAACCTTAGCTGCCGGGCTGCCCGGGTTGGCCCGGTTGCCCGGGCTCCCGGGGTCCCGCCTGCCCGGGTTGGCCCGGCTGGCCCGGTTGGCCTGGCTGGCCGGGGGTTCCGCCGGCTCCGGCTGCGCCGCCGGGGCCGCCCTCGCCGCCCAACCCGGGCTGACCACCGCGGCCGGGCGCGCCGCCCTGGCCACCGTCACCGCCCGGCCACCGGCACCGCCGGCACCCCCGGCCCCACCTCGGCCACCCGCACCCCCGGCGCCGCCTCGACCTCCGGCACCTCCGGTGCCACCGGCGCCACTAGGCACCGCGCTCCCTTGGGGCTCGCCGTTCTCTCCGTTGCCGCCACTGCTGGTCATCGATCTGCCTTCCTGCGAGCCGCCTGAGTTTCCTCAGCTAGCGTCAAGCTACCCCGCGCGCTGGACGCGCGACCGGCCAGTCTCAGTGGCGAGTTACGCGAGACAATGTGTCGATGATCAGTTAGAGGTCCTCCAGGCCGACGTGACGATGCTCGAACCCGCCGGAATCACCACGCGGCCAACACGGCGACGCGGCCGAGCACGCATTCCGGGCGGCAGTGCAACCTAACGTTCGGACAGATAACGCTCGACGGAGGCGACCTTCTGCGTCATCGCGTCGGTGGCCCCGGCTCGCCAGTCCGCCTTGATCACCGTGCTGACCCGGGGCGCCCGGGCGGCGACGGCCTCCACCGCGCGCTGCACCACCGCCATCACCTCCTCCCAGGTTTCGCCCTCGATCACGGTGAACATCGAATCCGTCTTGTTGGGCAACCCGGACTCGCGAACCACCCGAACCGCTTCGGCGACGATCTCGCCGACGCCCTCGCCCACGCCCATCGGGGTGACCGAAAACGCAACCAGCACAGACATCCGACGAGCGTAACCAGGTCACCGGCCTGGCAGCATCGAGCCCCATGCGGGTTCTGGTGCAACGGGTCTCATCGGCGGCGGTGTCGGTCGATGGCAAGGTGGTCGGCGCTATCCGGCCGGAGGGCCAGGGTCTGCTCGCCTTCGTCGGCGTCACCCACAGCGACGACCACGACAAGGCGCGCCGGCTCGCGGAAAAGCTCTGGACCCTACGCATTCTCGCCGACGAAAAGTCCGCTGCCGACGTCAACGCTCCGATCCTGGTGGTCAGCCAGTTCACCCTGTACGCCGACACCGCCAAGGGCCGCCGGCCGTCCTGGAACGCGGCGGCTCCGGGCGCGGTCGCCGAGCCGCTGGTGGCATGCGTTCGCGGAGGCGTTGCGGGGGTTGGGCGCCCGGGTCGAGACCGGCGTTTTCGGCGCGACACATGCAGTGTCGAATTGATAAACGATGGACCGGTCACGGTGATTCTGGAGCTCTGACGGCGGCGCCGCAGGTACTTTGATTATGTTGGCTACGTTTTGGCTGAATCGGGACGGGAGGGCCGAATTTTGCGGGACATGCGGATGCCTGCCGCGGCAAGTGTGGTCGGCCGATCATGAGCGGCCACCTGAATTTGGGTCGCTGCGCTCCGACGACGACCACTGGGACATCGTCAGCGGCGTGGGCTATACCGCCCTACTGGTAGCGGGTTGGCGTGCGCTGCATGCGGTAAGCCCGCAACCGCTGGTCCGAGACGAATACGCGAAAGTACTTCATCACCGCCTCACAGGACGCTTATCTGGCCGGATGTGCTCGCCAACCCGGGCACCTCCGACGACGAGACCGCCTTCCCCCGCCTCTACGGCGTGCAGACCCGGTTCTTCGACGACTTCTTCACCGCCGCCGGCGCCGCCGGAATCCGGCAGGCGGTGATCGTCGCCGCCGGGTTGGACTCCCGGGCATACCGGCTCGACTGGCCCGACGGAACAACGGTTTTCGAGGTAGATCTACCGAAGGTGCTGCGAATTCAAGGCGCGGGTGATGGCCGAGCACGGCGCCACGCCCAAGGCCCGCCGGAGCGAGGTCGCGGCCGACCTGCGGACCGACTGGCCCACGCCGTTGAAGGCGGCCGGATTCGATCCGCACAGCCCCAGCGCCTGGTCGGTCGAGGGAATACTGCCCTACCTGACCGACGACGCGCAGAGCGCGCTTGTTCACCCGGATCAGCGAGCTGTGCGCCACCGGGCAGCCGAGTTGCGGTGGGCGCGCTGGGTTCGCGGCTGGACCACGACCAGCTCACCGCCCTGGAAGCGACGCACCCCGGCGTCAACATGTCGGGCGACGTGGACTTCTCCGCGCTGACCTACGAGACCCAAGACCGACCCCGCGGAATGTGCTTGCGGCGCACGGCTGGGACGTCGAGCCCGTCCGCAACACGCTGCAGTTGCAGGCCGGGTACGGCATGACGCCGCCGGACGTCGACGTCAAAATCGACAGTCTTCATGCACTCGCAATACATCACGGCAACCCGGTAACGAGGGCTAGACATGATGCAGGCATGGTGACGATCACGAGGCTCTCCCCCGCCGACGCGATCGCGGAGATCGCAGTCCAGCGCACCCGGACCGACATCGGTGCGTTCTTCGACCTCGACGGCACCCTGGTCGACGGTTTCACCGCGGCGGCTCACGTCGGCGATCGGATCCGGCGCCGGCAAGCCGGGTTCGGCGAAGCTCCTGGGAGTTTTCGAGGCGGCGCTGCGCTACCGATTCGGTCGCCTGGAGTTCGAGCACCTGATTGTGCGGGCGGCGGGTTATCTGCGGGGCGAGCTGATCGCCGAGCTCGACGAGCTGGGTGAGCGCCTGTTCGTGGAACGTGTTGCGCGCACGCCTCTATTCGCACATGCACGACGTTCGTGCAGGCGCACCAGGAACGGGGGCACACCGTGGTGATGAGTTCGTCGGCGATGTCCATCCAGGCGCTGCCCGTGGCCCGGTTCCTCGGCATTTCCAACGTGCAGTGCAACCACTTTCGAACTCGACGAGCGCGGCCGGCTGACCGGCGGCATCGTCAAACCGGTGGTGTGGGGAACGACCAAGGCCGCCGCGGTCGCAGCAGTTCTGCGTCGACAATGACGTTGCGGTGCAACGTAGTTACTTCTATGCCGACGGCGACGAGGATGCCGCATCGATGTCGATTGTCGGCTGTCCGCGGCCGGTGAACCCCCGTGCCGGGCTCGCCGCGGCCGCCGCGGCGCACGGCTGGCCGGTGATGTGCCTTACCTCGGGTCGCCGCCGCGGGCCGGTCGGGCCGTGCGTTACCTGGCCACGCAGTGCGCCGGGACAACCAAGAGCCCAGGGCTTCAGCAGGATCTTCACGTCGTCGCCTGTGCGCGATTCGGCGGTCGCATAGCCCTTGGCCGCTTCGTCCAACGGCAATGTGGTGGTGAAGATGCCGTCGACGTCGAGCCGGCCGGACTGCAGCAGCGGGATCAGTTCCGGCCAGGTGCGCTGCACCGGCGCGGTGGTCATCCGCAACGTGATGCTGCGGATCAGGCAGCCCAGCGCGGGGAACGGAAACGGCTGCAGGTCGTGCACGCCGACCACCGAGACCGTGCCGCCCGGCCGCACCGCGTTGAGCGCGTCGGTCATGGATGCGTCGGTGGCGACGGCGTCGATCACCGCGTCGGCGCCCCGGCCGCCCGTTGCGGCGAGGATGGCCTCCACCGCCGGCGGCTCGATCGGCGTAGCGCCCCAGCTCGCGGCACGCAGCCGACGCCCCTCGACGTTATCGACGGCGAAAACCGTTGCCGCACCCTGGAATAACGCGCTGCGCAGTGCGCACAGGCCGACCGCTCCCAGCCCGATTACCGCAACCGTGCCGCCGGATGGAATGTCGGCCCGCTGCGCCGCCGCCCAGCCGGTGGCCAGATTGTCGGTGAGTAGCAGCGCTTGCTCGGTGTTGATCCCCTCGGGCATCTTGAGCAGCAGGAAGTCGGCGGCGGGCACGGCGAGCAGATCGGCCTGGGCGCCGTCCAGCACGCCGCCGCCGAAGATCTGCATGCCGGAATAGCACATGACCGGATCGCGGGTGGCGCATCCCGGGCAGGCGCCGCAGCCGGTCACCGACGACACCATGACCTGGTCGCCGACCTTTACGGTGCGCACGTCCGGGCCGATTTCGACGACGGTGCCGACCGCCTCGTGGCCGAGCGTCATCGGCTCGACCATCGGAAATCGCCCTCGTAGAAGTGCAGGTCGGATCCGCAGATGCCCGCGGCAGTGACTTCCACGATCGCACCGCCGGGCCCGGGCAGTGCGGGATCGGGCCGGGTGTCGACCCGGATGCTGCGGGGTCCATCGACGACTACCGTGCGCATATCGAGTGCTCACTTTCCCTGTCGCACTCACTTTCTTTGGTCGCACAACAAATTGTGACCAGTCGGGCTCGCGCACCGCGGCCCAGTATTCGTTGAGGCGCCACGGGCTGACGGTGTGGATCTCGCCGTCGGCGTTCTTGAAGTAAGAGTGTTTGACCGCGGGGTGCGACCACACCATCTGCTTGATTTTGGTCTGCGTCTGTTGATGCCACGTCGGTCGGCCGCCTCGGTCGTCGGTTCGAGCGGAATGCAGCGTTCGGCTCGGCCAGCCGCTGCAAGGCACTGGTCGATGTAGCGCATCTGCAGTTCGGACTGAAAGATCAGGCTGCCGCCGTGGGCCAGGTGAGTTCCGGGCCCGTAGATGATGAAGAAGTTGGGGAATTCCGGCATGGTGATGCCCGAGGTAGGCGTACGGGCGGCTGCCCCACATTTCGTGCAGGTCGATTCCGTTGCGGCCGGTCACCTTTAGCGGCCACAGCACATCGGTGTGCCGAAATCCGGTGGCGTACACGATGATGTCCGCTTCGTGCGTCGCCCCGTCCGTCGGTGACCACGCCGCCGGGCGTGATCCGCGCGATCGGCGTGCGCACCAGGTCGACGTTGTCGCGCTGCAGTGTTCGCAGCCAGCTGCCGTTGTCCTGCAGGGTCCGTTTTCCGCGGCCGGATAGTCGGGCATCACCTTGGCCAGCAGCTCGTTGCCCTCGCCGACCTGGCTGGTGATCCACTGCGAGAACATCATCTGCGCGGCGGCATTGATGTCGCTGACGGCCTAGTCGCCTCGATCTGGTCGATAGTTCGGGTCGCCTTCGGCGGCGTCGAGCCCCTTGTCCGATCCGGGCCACAGCACCAGGAATCGGTACCATCTCCCGTAGTACGGCAGGTGGCGCATCGCCCAGCGCACACCGTCGCCGACTTCGTCGTGATACATCGCGTTCGGGAACATCCACTGGGCGGTCCGCTGGAACACGGTGAGCTGCTCGACGTCGGTCGGCGATCGCGGGCGCGATCTGGAACCCGCTGGCGCCGGCCCCGATCAGCGCGACCCGCTTGCCGGTCACGTCGACGGAGTGATCCCACGCCGCGGAGTGAAACGACGGTCCCTCGAAGGTGTCGGCGCCGTCGAATTCGGGGATATGCGGCCGATTTAGCTGCCCGACCGCGGTGATCGACCGCCCGCGCGCGTAGCTGTGGTCATCTGACCGTCGGCGCCAGCGCAGCGTGACGCTCCAGATGCCGTCGTCGTCGTTCCACTCGGCCGCAACGACCTCGGTGTTCCACCGCATGTGCTCGGCAAGTCGTGCTTGGCCATCACCTGGGTGAAATAGTCCCGCAGCTCGGCCTGCTCGGCGAAGAAGTGCGTCCAGTCGTTGTTGGGTTCGAAGCTGTAGCAATAGAAGTGGTTTGCGACGTCCACGCGGGCGCCGGGATAGCTGTTCTCCCACCATGTTCCGCCGGGGCCGGCGTTCTTCTCGACGATGGTGAATCGGATGTTGGCTTGCTTGAGGCGGATTCCGGCCAGGATGCCGGATTCGCCGCATCCGATGACCAGGACGGGGAGCTCGGCCGGCGCTCGATCGGCAGGGTCGCCGGGCGGCGCGGGTCGACGCCGTCGAGGTCCATCTCTTCGGAGACCAGGGGTAGGTAGTCGTCGGGAACGTGCTCGCAGGCCGCCCAGTCCAGCATTTCCCTGATCAGTTCGGGGCTCAGCGGTTGCGGCTCGGGGCAACCGCGGTCCCGGTACTCGGTGATCACCGACAGCGCCTCGGCGCGGGCACGGGCCTTGTCCTCCTCCGACATGAACCCCTGGACCTCGTTGAGGAATATGCCCATCTGCTTGAAGTCGCGGATGAAGCGGGGATCGCCGGTGATGTGGACGAGCGAGAGCAGCAGCGTCGGAATGCTCACGTCTTGTAGCGCCGCCGCGATTTCGGGCGTCGACGTGGTGAAAGGCCGGCCGGCGTAAAGGCTGCGCATCGAGCCGATCCTTTCGGTGGACTGGGAGCCCAATTACGCTACTCACCGTTTCGTAATTGGCAGCCCTACGCTACCGTCGGGCGCCGAAGCGGATCAAGACCAGCTAGCTCGATGGGCATTGGCGCCCACCCGCTTGACGAGTTGAATTCACGCCGGGACGCCAAGGTAGCCGGTCGGAAATCACCCCATAAATGAGCGCGGGCCCCGCGGGCCCGCCGGCTACGGCAACCCTTTCATCCCGGCCAGTCCGAACAGCAGCCCGCCGCTGCCGCCGGCCCCGCCTTTGCCGGGGGTGCTGGCCAACCCGCCAGTTCCGCCGTTACCGCCATTGCCGATCAGTATGGTGTTGCCGCCGGTCCCGCCGTTGCCGCCGGTCGCACCGCCGGCGCCGCCGGCGCCGCGGTGCCGCCAGGGCCCAGGAGGATGCCGGCGTTGCCGCCCCTCCCCCCGAGCCCCCCGTTGATGGAGCCGAACCCGCCTGCGCCTCCGTCACCGCCGGCGCCCAAGAGCACGCCGGCGTGGCCGCCGGCCCCCCCGGCGCCGCCGCTGGCGCCGACGATGAGCCCGCCGGCCCCGCCGGCGCCGCCGGCCCCGCCGTCGGCACCGAGGGCGAGCAGGCCGGCGTTGCCGCCGGCGCCGCCGGCGCCACCGAAGCTCTTGCTGCTGGTCCCGCCGGCGCCGCCGGCGCCCCCGGCGCCGGAGAACAACCGGCCGGTCCCCCCGGTCCCGCCGAGGCCGCCGGCCCCGTCGCTGCCGGGCCCGCCGGCGCCGCCGGCTCCGCCGTCGGCGAACAGGCCGCCGGCCCCACCGGTTCCGCCGACCCCGCCGGCGCCGGCGCCCAGTGTTGCGGTCCCGCCGGTACCGCCGGTCCCGGCGGTACCGAAGAGCAAACCGGCATTGCCGCCGGCCCCGCCGGTACCAGTGGGGCCTGAGGTCCCGCAGAACCCGCCTGGCCCGCCGGGTCCGCCGTTGCCGAGCAGCATGGCGTTGCCGCCACGGCCGCCGGCGCCGCCGGCGCCGCCGTTGCCGATCAGCCCGGCGGCCCCGCCGTTACCGCCGGCCTTACCCTGGCCGGACGGGCTCCCGCCGGCCCCGCCGTTACCGACTAATGGGAGTCGATCAGCGTGGCGTTGCCAGTGTGGAGCCTGCGGCCGCGGGACGCTGATCACCGAGCCGCTAGCCGGTGAGCACTGCGAGCGACTGGGATGAGTGTTGATCCCTAGGGTTAGATCGTGCCCCGGCTGGTTCGGTGAGGTCGCTTGAAGCGCTGATGGGATGTCGTGCCGATACGAGCACTGATCCATTAGTCCGCCGCCTAGGTGTCCTCGGGCTCGATGTCGAGTCAACGACGACAACAGGAGTGACATTGATGATGTTCGTCGGCGACGACTGGGCCGAAGACCATCACGACGTGCATCTGATGGACGAGACTGGCCAACGCTTGGCAACCCGGCGACTACCCGAAGGCTTATCTGGCATTCGGGGCTTGCACGAACTGATCGCCGCGCATGTCGAGGAGCCCGATCAGGTGATGATCGGCATCGAAACCGATCGCGGCCTGTGGGTTTCGGCGTTGACGGCATCGGGCTATCAGGTGTGGGCGATCAACCCGATGGCGGCGGCCCGCTACCGCGACCGCCACCACGTCTCGGGCGCGAAATCTGACTTGTTGACCGAACTACCGCAGGCAGTGGGGGGCGGGTGCGTGCCGGGAGCGGTTGGGCTGGCTAGGTTCGCTGCTCATGATGGGCGACGGAGAACAGCCGCGGGATTTGGCGGTGCTGGTGGTGCCGGGTCGGGGTGCGTTGGAGGCCACCGGCGACCTGTTTCAGCCGTATCGGCTGGTTGATAGCGACGGTGCGGTCATCGCGCCGGCCGCAGTGTATTTCGCGGAGTTGACGGCGTGCGGGCGACCGGCGACCACGCAGCGTTCCTACGGGATGGATCTGTTGCGGTGGTTTCGGTTCTTGTGGGCGCTGGGGGTGGCCTGGGATCAAGCGACTCGGGCGGAGGCCCGCGATTTCTGTCGCTGGCTGCAGATCGCCGACAAGCCGGCCCGGCCACACTGGCGGCGCCCAGACGGTGGTGGTGGTGGTGCCGTGGCACGGTCAGGCACCAGGCCGGGGGGCGTGAATGCGGTGACCGGCAAGGCGGTGCGCGGTAGCCGGTATGCGGCGGCGACGGCGGCGCACTGCGAGACGGTGCTGCGGGGGTTCTACGACTTCCACTTGGAGGCGGGCAGCGGGCCGATGGTCAACCCGTTCCCGCTGGCCCGCTATCGCGGGGCCGGGCGCGTGGACGCTCATCACAATCCGATGGAGCCGTTCGCCGGGCATCGCAGTGGGCGCTATCGGCCGAAGGTGGTGGACCGGGCGCCGCGCTGTATCCCGACGAGCGATTCGACGAGTTGTTCGCGCAGTTGGGCTCCCATCGTGACCGGGCGTTGGTCGCGTTCTGGGTGTCGACCGGGGCGCGGGCCTCGGAGTTGCTGGGTGCAACGGTCGCCGATATCGATCCGGGACAGCAGTTGATCACGGTGATCCGCAAGGGAACCCGGGCTTTGCAGCCGTTGCCTGCGGCGCCGGATGCGTTTGTGTGGCTGCGGTTGTATCAGGTGCAGCTGGCCGGGCTGGCTCCGGCCGGGCGAGACCAGCCGTTTGGTGGACATTGCGAGAGCCGTTGCGGGCGTTGCGGTATGACGCGGCTCGTGCGATGTTCAACCGGGTCAACGCGGCCTTGGGGGCGAATTGGACGCTGCATGATCTGCGACATACTGCCGCCTATCGGATGGCCCGTGACCCGCAGATGCCGTTTACCATGTGCAGTGGGTGCTCGGCCACGCCGACCTGTCGACCACCCAGCGCTACCTGTACCCACTGACCCAGGACGTGATCGCCGAGGTGCTCGCCTATCACGCTTGGCGCCGCGACGGCGATCCGGCGACCCCTTCGGCGCCGGGGTATCGCGCCGAGAGCTTACATCCTTTTGGGTGAGGCCGGGTCGGACCGCCGTCGACACCTGCTCGTGGCCTCGGGCGTGGCCTCGCCGCCGGCGGCGGGATCGGTGAAATCGGCCGGGAACACTGCTCGCGGGGTTCCCGCAACGGCCGCTGGCCGCGTCGTGGCCGGCCACCCGGCGCGCGGTCCGCGGTGGCGGAGCGGGTGTCGGCGGGCCCGTTCGCGCTGGACAATCCCGGCAGCCAACCCAACCGGCGGTTCGGGGTGGGTTGGCGGTGCTGGGCTGGCTGCATGGGCAGCCCGGCGAGTGTCGGCAACACGCTGGCGCGCCAGCGGCGCCGAGGACCAACCGGCTGGCGTTTGTTCGTCGGACTCCACCGCGCCAAGCCGCCGCCGCACCTGACTTTGGGGCCGCTGCTGCTCATCTGCGCCAATGTGATCCGGCCAGGCTGGCCTGGCTGCTGCGGCCGCCCCGCCCGAACAACCTGGCCCGAGATGGCCGGCACCCGCGACGGAGCGGCGTCCGCCGAGCTGTCCGCGCTCGTCAGGACCGAATCGGGTTGGAATGCCAGCAGCGGGCGCTGACCAACATCGCGATCATCATGGCCGCCAAAGGCGGCAACGTCGTGGCGGTTCACTCGGCGATTCCTCGAGTTGTTCGCGTCGCCGCGCACATGCGGACGAGCTACGACCGCAGCGCCGCGCCCCTTGTTCTATCAGCTGCTGCGCGCGCACGGCGACCTGGGCCCGACGCGCCCGCCGCGATCGAGATGTTCTCCGCCGCGGACAACCGAGCTGCGAACAGCTGATCGACCGCTACCGCATTCGTGTGGGCCGGTGCGCGATGTGCTGTCGCTATCTTGCGAACGCCGAGCCGCGCTGGACTTCTCCGCCTGCAGCACCTGGCCCACTGCTCGCCAAATTTTTTTGGGCCGATCTGGAGGCCGACGACCCCGGCATCGCTCGCTGCAGCCGCCGCGCGACGTCGCCGGCGTGGAAGCAGCGCGTGCTTACCCGCCCGAAGCCACCAAGGACAGGGCCAGGTCAGCGTGCCGCGGCTGGACGGCCGCAGTGTGCTGACCGCCGTGCGGGGCTTCGACCTCGACCTCGCTGAGTGGGCCGACGACGACCCCGCCCGCTGGGGGCCGTGGGCGGTCCGCTGCCCGGTCAGCGCCAGCGACGCCTCCCACAAGAAGGCGGCCGCCTGCAGCGCAGTCGCGCATGGACACCGCACCGCGAACGGCTGCCGGTGCGACCGACCCTGATCACCTGGTGCTGCTCAACGAGCCCGCACCGCCGAGCTGCTCACCGCCGCTGAACAGACCCAACCCGGCGACTCGTTCACCCCTCCGGGAGACCCTGCGCCGCGCGGTGATGAAGACCCGACCAGCGGGCCGGGTCTGGGCTCAGGACCCCGACCCGGGAGGTCGGCGCGACCTCAGCTTCGAAGAAAACCGCGGGTTTTGGACCTGGGCCATGTAGAAGTATTGTGGTACACGGAACCGCATCGAGGACTCACCGCTATCCGACCACAGCCTATCCAATATCGGCTGCCGACTACCGGGAACTGATCCCGCTGCTGCAGATCGTCCCGTCCAAGACCGACGCCGAGCGACTTGCGGTGATTTCACCGGACTGGCGGACGTGTTGTCGACCTTCGTCGCCCGTATCCGCGGCGACCGGCCCGCGTTCCGTTGGTGGTGTCCTACGACCGGCCGAAGGCTCGACAACCCGCCGATGCCGCCGCTGTTCCAATCTGGCGCCGCTGGACCACCGCGCCGTCAGCCAGACCGTCCTGCGCGACGGCCTCGACGACGCGCTCACCGAGATCGGTGCCCAAGATGCTGCCGCCACCGATGCGCTACACCTTCGACGACTTTAGGCGGCTATTCATCACCGACGCCATCGCCCACGGCATGCCCCCACACATCGCCCAACTCGTCGCGGCCACCGCGGCATCAAAACCACCATGGGATACAAGGCCGTCTACCCGAGGAAGTGATCAACGGCCACCGCGCCTTCATCACCCGCCGCCGGGCGCTGCGCCCAGGCAGGAGTACCGCACCCCAACCGACGCCGATGGCCCGATTCGTCGGCCACTTCCAACGCCGCAAGATCGCCATCGGCGACTGCGCCCTCCTATGACACTCCCTGCATCCACGAACACAGCTGTCTACGCTGCCGCTGCTGCGCCCGGACCGAGCCGCTCGTGCCAGGCTGGAAGAGATCCGCGAGAACTCATCGCCGCATCGCCGAAGCCCAATCTCACCGCTGTACGGCGAGGCC
>CAVVLC010000009.1:0-167089 GCA_963748885.1 uncultured Actinomycetota bacterium | reverse complement strand
AACGTGTCACATATTGCCATCCCACCACCACCAACGGATGCGTCCCGAGGATCAGTGGTGGAGCGTACAGGCACAACATGACCATCAGTCCCTCGACGGGATGCACGACGAAATTCGTCCAGATGGTCAACGGTGCATCGACGCGATGGTGCACATAGTGGACCTTTTGGAACACCAAGCGGCTGCCATGTTCCAGGCGGTGCCACCAGTAGGTGAGAAACTCGCCGATGACCATGAAGCCCGCCAACTGAATGACGAAGGCCGCGAGCGTCGGTGCGGTAGTTGGTACGTCGTCAACCCAGACCTTGAAATTCGCGTGCAGCACGACCAGCACCACGGCAGCACCGACGTAGTTCGCCATAATGCGAAACCCGAGCTTGCCCGCGGCCTTAGCGGAAATTCTCTTGTAGACGACAACGTCCAATACCGAAAAGGCGATACCGGTTACCAGCACCACCGCCACAACAGGCAGAAAATACAGCGGAAACTCTCAGTAAAACCCACGCCCACGTGGGTCAGCATGAAGTCCCAGATTGATTGCAAGAGCGACGGTTGGCTCACGGGATGTTCCTAACTTGCGGGGCTGGTGCCGACCAATATGCGCTGTGCCGTATTAGTAGGTGTCTCGACCCACAAGCGACTCAATCACGCTGGAAAGTCAGCCGACAGCGCTTGCGCCGCTAAACCCATCGCAGAAGCAATCGGCTGGGCAACATGGGAAAGCATCATCGCCACGGGGGTGGCATGAACTCAGTAGCGCGCTAGTGCAATTTCGTCCGCCTTCAGGCCGGTACTACTTAGTCCGGCTGCACCGGCTGCACCGGCTGCACCGACTTGCACCGGCGCCCGGCGGCATTTGCGCCGCGCACGCCGACGCTGCGCAACGGAGCCGAGACCCAGTCAGGCAACGGTGGCGAACTCACTCCTCGTCGGACATCGGCGTCACCATTCCGACGGTCTTGTTCAGCCACTTGGGTGCCAGCACCGAGACCGCGGTGGCTCCGCGCCGTGGCGCCCGCACGCCGGTCCAGGCGACCGGCCCCAGCGGCGTGCATCCGAAGAAGTTGCTGATCACCGGGGTTTGAATGATGCCGATCAAGCACCCCCGCGCTGCCCAGCGCGGTGGCCACGACCAGCGGGCTGTGGCGTGCGGGTCAGCAGCGTCTGCGCCAGCTGCGTCGTCACCAAAGCGGTCAATCCCATTGTCGCCGTGCGGCGTTCGGTGCCCGGCGTATAACGCCCGATGGCCCAGGCGGCCGTCGCGCCCGGCGGCCGTGATAACGCCGCGGTTGACGATTTGGCGCATCAGCGGCGCGTCCAGCGAAGGTGTGCGGCCGGTCAGCACCTCGCGCTGGTGCGCCCGCCGCGCCTGTTCGGCCGCTCTTCGTCGCTCTCGATACTCGTCCGTCTTCGGGTTCCTCGTACTGCGAGGTGACCGCGACCGCCAGCGCGGGGAACATGTCGGTGAGCAGGTTCACCAACAGCAGCTGGCGGGTTCCCACCGGCGCCCGCCCGGACCCGAGCGCCGTCCCGATGATCGTGAACAGCACCTCGCCGACATTGCCGCCGACCAGAATCGTCACCGCATCACGGACGCCGGCCCACATGCTGCGGCCCTCGACCAGCGCGTCGAGCAGCACGCCCAGGTCGTCGTCGGTCAACACGATGTCGGCGGCCCCACGGGCGGCCGACGAGCCGCGACCGCTCACCCCGATGCCCACGTCGGCCATCCGGATGGCGGCGGCGTCGTTGGCGCCGTCGCCGACCATCGCGGTCACCCGTCCGCAGCGCTGCAGCGCCGCGACGATCTGCACCTTCTGTTCCGGGCTGACGCGGGCGAAGACCTGAACGTTGGCACGCGAGTTTGGCGCACGCGTCCTCGTCGAGCCCGGCGAGTTCGGCGCCGGTCACCACTCGCGCATCCGCGGGCAGGCCCAGCTGGCGGGCGATCGCCCGTGCGGTGACCGGGTGGTCGCCGGTGATCAGCACGACGTTGCGCTCGGCGTCCACCAGCGCTTCGATCAGCGGGCGCGACGAGGCTCGCGCGGTGTCCGCCAATCCGACATAGCCGAGCAGCTCCAGGTCTTGCGCGGCGCCGTCGACGGCGTCGGCATCGGTGTCCTCATCGTCGTCGGTGTCGTGTTCCCACGGCGCGCTGTGCCACCGCGAGCACCCGCAAGCCTTGCTCGGCGAGGCTGTGCACCAACGAGTCGGCGTGCTGCAGGTCGGCTTCGGGATCGGCGAACCGGCAACGCGGCAGGACGACTTCCGGAGCGCCCTTCAGCATCAGCATCGGTCCCTTGGACGTCGCCCGCTTCGGTGCCGATCGACGGCGGCGTACCCGCGGCTGGACTCGAACGGTACCTCCGCGAGCACCGTCCACTCCGAATCGCCTTGGCCGTCAGACGGACTGGTCTGAGCCGGCCGCGTTCAGGATCGCCTCGTCGGTGGCGTGCGCGTGGCCCTGCCCGTCTTGGGGCTGCGTGGACGCGCGGGCGGCCGCGCGCAGCACCTCGCGCACCCAGTGGGATCGGTGGCGTCGGGGAACGGGCCGCAGCGCTGGGCGTTCGCTGGGCACCGCGCACACGACGCGCAGCCGGTTCTCGGTGAGCGTGCCGGTCTTGTCGAAACAAATGGTGTCGACGCGGCCCAGCGCCTCGATCGGTGCGCGGGGAGCGCGGACCAGCACGCCGCGTGCCGTCAGCCGCTGGGCGGCGGCAAGCTGGGACAGCGTGGCCACCAGCGGCAGGCCCTCGGGGACCGCGGCCACCGCGATGGCGACGCCGTCGGACGACCGCTTGCCGCAGCGTGGCGCGGCGCAGCAGCGCCAGACCGGTCACCGTGGCACCGCCGGCGAGGGTCAGCGGCAGGACCTTGCTGGTCAGCTCGCGCAGCCGGGCCTGCACGCCGGCCGATGTCTCGACGTCGGCGACGGCAGAGATCGCGCGTTGCGCGGCGGTACCGACTCCGGTGGCCACCACGATCGCGCGGGCGTGGCCGGCGACGATCGTGCTGCCCTCGAACAGCATGCTGGCCCGGTCGGTGTCGTTGACGGCGACGGGCTCCACCTGCTTGTCCACCGGCAGCGACTCGCCGGTGAGCAGGGATTCGTCGACCTCGAGGTCCTCGGCCACCAACAGCCGGGCAGTCGGCCGGCACCACCTCGGGCGCGGCCAGGTCGATGACGTCGCCGGGCCGCAGCGACTTGGCGGACACCGTGACCGTGCGGGTGGCGTGCTGCGCCGCCTCCAACCGGCGTCGCGTGGTCGCGACGGCCGGGACCACGACGCGGCGCACCAGCTGGTCCTGCTCGGCGAACAGTTCGGCGGCGGCCGCATCGGCCCGCAACCGCTGCGCCCCGCCGGTCATCGCGTTGACCGTCATCACGCCCGCGACCAGCAGGGCGTCGACGTTGCTGCCGACGATCGCCGATGCCGCCGCGCCGACGGCCAGGATGGGCGTCAGCGGATCGGCGAGCTCGTGCCGGGTCGCGACCGCCAGCCGCGCCAGGTTGTGCAGCGGGTTTGCGCAGCGGCGACAGCCAGCGGCTGTAGGACAGGTCGTCGAGGACGCGCCGCCAGGCCGGGGTTCCGGTCTCGACGGCCAGCGGTCGCGCGCCGCCGGCCAGCCGCGAGTAGACGATCTCGGGATCCAGCGCGTGCCAGGCGGTCAGCGGTTGCGGGGTGGGATCGGGCAGTCGCAGCACCCTGCTGGCCGAGAAGGTCGCCGATACCAACGCGGTGGCGGCGGCCGCGTTGACCGGGTTGAGCCAGCGTCGGAAGCTGGCCGGGTTGGTGCGCTGGTTCTGCTCGCCGGTGACCAGCAGCAGCCCGGCCAGGGTGGTGCCGCCCTGGGCAAGGCGCACCGCCGATTCGCTGGCCGACCGGGCGACCGGCAGCGCCGACAGGATCCGCACCGCGGCGGCGAGGTCGGTGCCGGTGATGATGTCGGCGGTCCACGGGGTGGCCGCGCGGGGATCGTCGAGCGCGACGCCGACGTCGGCGATGGCCAGCGCGGCCAGCGTGTCGGTCGAGGCGAAGTCGCGGTGCAGCGCGGTGATCAGCAGCACCGGTCCGCGATCCGTCCGCAGCTCACGTACCAGCTTCAGCAGCGGCGTACCGGGCGGATGCGTCGCGCCGACGCTGGCGGACAGGTCTTCGGTGCCCGCCACATGGCGCAACACCACCCGGGCGCCGGTTCGGTGCGCGGTCTGCAGCAGCGGGATGGCGTAGGGGTCGACCTCCCACCCGACGTCGACGCTGCCCACGCATTGCGCCATCGACCATCGAGCTCGGCGTGTTCGAGGCCCTGCGCGGGTGTCGCCGACGGCCCTTGCGAGGGAACCCATCGCAGGCGCGCGCCGGTGGCCGGCAGCTCATCGGGATCGGGCTCGGGTGGCTCCTCGCCGTGCAGCAGCGCGTCGGCGACCTCGTAGACGCGGTCGTCGTCCCAGCCGGGCGCGTCACCCAGCGCGCAAGCAGCACGGCGCGGTGGTCACCGCGCAACGCGGCGCCGTCGATCACGACCACCTTCACCCGGTCCAGGCGGCGCAGCGCGCCCGGGTCGAGCACCAGTTGCCCGGCGTTGGCCAGGCCGCGACCCAGTACCGCCGCGAACGCCTGCCGGCCCATGTGCGCGGCTCGTGGCACGCCGGCCAGGATCGCGCCGGCCGCGTCCTCGGTGCCACCGCCGGCGACCAAGGCGCTCGCCGCGGCGATCAACGAGCCGTTCGCCGCCGGATTGACGTAGTTCTCGACGGGCCCGGCCATCGACCCTTTCTCGGTGTCGATCGCGGCGTCGATGGCGCCACCGACCACGACGTGCGAGGCCTCACCCGCCGCCGCGGCGGCCCAGTTATGCCGCGGCTCCTGCGATCTGACCCCAGCCGACGAGATGATGGGGACCACCGGGGCCTGCGGCCGCTCGGGCGAGGCCAGCTGCGGCTCGCGGTCGCGCCACACGCGTCGATGGGCGGCGGCCTCGGAGAGTCTGCAGGCTGCGCTGCACCAGATCCAGCAGCGGAGTGCCGAACGCCTGGGTCAGCCCGTTGGCCGCGGCCGTGGTGGCGCTCAGCGCAATGTCGGTGCCCACCCGGCCCAGCCGCGACTCCAGCAGTGCCACCATGCGGGGTTGATGGTTGATCAGGGCGGCCGCGGCCCGGGTGGTCTTCGGCGCGGCGGGCAGTCGGGTGACCCAGCCGGTGATCGCGGCACTCATCGCGACCACGTCCATGGCCGCGGCGGTCAGCGGCACCAGCATCGCCAACGGGTTGCCCGGGTCGGCGAACGGCGCGGAAAGCGGCGCCGACCCCGAGCCCGCGTCAGTCCAGGTCGGCCGGCCACCGCGACGACGACGTCACGCACCTCGTCCAAGACGGCGTCGCGTCGTCCAGCGCCTTCGGATCGAGTTCGACCACCAGCCGGCCCAACGAGCCCTCGACGTGGGCCTTGGCCACGCCCGGAATCCGGCGAACCGGCTCCTCCACCACCGCCGCGTGCTCGTGCCAGCGCGGGAACGGCAGCAACGGATCCAGGTCGAGGTGCACCCGCTCGCCCGCTGTGCCAGCGCACCGGCGGCTCGGGCGCGAGCCGTGACGCCGTTACGTGGGCGCGCGTGCCGAGCACCCGGCCGGTCGACTGGGCGGCCGATTGCACCACCGGGCCGACCAGTTCCACCACCGGGCTGGCCAGCATCTGCACCGCGCCCGCGGCACCCGCCGCGCCTTGCACGCCCGGCCCGGACCACCTGCACCGCTCCGCCGGTCACGCCATCGACCAGACTGCCACGGGGCTGACGCCCGGAATCTTCATTCAGTCACCCTTCAATTCGTCTTCCCAGTACTCACGGCGTCTACAGCGGCCCTATCCTCCTGGCGTCTAGCCGGGCTGTCCACATGGGTCGCCCACCGACGGGCGGTATGCGACAGCGCATGCTGCCCGCTTACCGAATTGGCGGCAGACCGAACGCAGCGAACAGCCCCGGATCGAGGAAGACGCTGATCGCAGCGACCCGGCATCGCCTCCCGGCACCGGTCAAGTGAGCACGTGGATCGAATGCGCGCGCATGACCCGGTCGGCGGTGCGCCGGTACTCGGCGACGGCGGGCTGCCCATTGGCGGCCGTCGGGACCAGCACCATGTCGCCGGGCTTGGCGAAGGCGCGCGCGGCGAGGAAGCGCAGTACGGCGTCGCGCCCGGTGAACCACACCGGCATCGGCGGCATTTCCAGTTTCACGTCGGCTTGCAGCAGCTCGGTCAGGGCGGCCATGTCCGCATTTTCGAATGCCGCGCAGTAGCGGTCGAGCAATTCCCGGCGTTCGGCCGATCGTCACGGCTCGGGCTCACCCACGCTTTCCTCGGTGGGGGAGACCTCGGCGAGACGGGCGCGGGCACGCTGCAGCGAGCTGTTGACGGCGGCGGGCGTGGTTTCCAGCAGTTCGGCCACCTCGGCGGCGCTGAACTGCACGACGTCGCGCAGGATCAACACCGCCCGCTGCCGCGCCGGCAGCTCCTGCAGCGCCGTCATCACGGCCAGCCGCACGCTTTGCCTTGCGGCGACGGCAGTTTCGGGGGTCTCGAACATCAGGCGTCGGGTATCGGCTCAAGCCAGGCTGTCGCCGCCCGCCGTGGCACGCCGCCTCCGTCGAGGCTGGTATCCGGGTCTGTCGAGCCGTCACCCAGCCCGGTCGGCAGCACCCGGCGCGCGCGGTTCTCCAGCGCACGCAGGCACGCGGTCGTCGCGATCCGGTACAGCCAGGTCCGCAACGCCGCGCGTTCCTCGAACGCGTCGTAGCCGCGCCAGGCGCGCAGGTAGGTCTCCTGCACCAGATCCTCGGCGTCGTGCACCGAGCCGAGCATCCGGTAGCAGTGCGCGATCAGTTCGGGCGAAACGGCGCCGCCCGCTCGATGAACTCCTGTTGGCCGGCACGTCGCGCTCCTATCTCGGCGGGTCCGACATCCATATAGATACGCCCGCCGGCCCGAATTCATCGGTGACCTCGGCACCGATGAATTGCCGCACCGCGACGTATCGCATTGGTGACGGCTTCAACAACATCGAGGCAACATCGAAAGCGAGTACGACCATGAACCAGAACCTGCGAAACCCGGCCGACCGCGGACCAATCGGCGTCGGCACGACGGCGATCGTGACCGGCGCGAGCCGCGGATTCGGCCGCGCCGTCGCGGCGGCGCTGACGGCGGCCGGCGCGCACGTCGTCGGCGTCGCGCGCACCGCCCGATGATCTCGATCAGGTGCGCGACGAGCTGGGCGACACCTTCACCCCGATGGCCGCCGACGCCGCCGATCCGGCGACGGCCACGCCGGCTCATCGACGAGCACCAGCCGCGCACCGTGGTGCTGTGCGCCGGCCTCGCGCCGCAGCTGATGCCCGCTACAGCGAGCAGACCTGGGAGAGCTTCAGCCGGAACTGGCACGTGGACGTCGCGCAGGCGTTTCACTGGATCCGCCACGCGCTGCGGCGGCCGCTGGCGCCGGGCAGCTCGGTGATCGCGATATCCAGCGGCGCCGCGGTGAAGGGATCGCCGCTGAGCGGCGGCTACGCGGGGGCGAAGGCCACCGTCAGGTTCATCGCCAGTTACGCGGCCGCCGAGTCGCAACGGGCCGGGCTGGGGATCGACTTCGTGTCGGTGCTGCCGCGGCTGACCCCGGCCACCGAGCTGGGCGCCAAGGCCGTGGCCGCCTACGCCGAGCGGCAAGGTGTCGACGTCGAGGAGTTCCTGCGGTCGACGGGACCGGCGCTCAGCGCGGATCAGGTCGGCAAGTCGGTACTTGAGATCGCCAGCGGTCAGCGTCGGGATAGCGGCGCGTACCTGCTCACCGCGGCAGGCCTGTCGCCACTGCCCTGAGGCCGTGCCACTATGAAGTGAAACCGAAAGGCGGACAACGCAAATGAACACACCCCCGATCGTTTCGGCCGCAGGAGTGGGCGGACGCGCAGCAGCGACTGCTGGGCAAGGAGAAGGAACTGACCCGCGCCCGTGACGCGCTGGCCGCCCAGCGCCGGCGGATGCCGTGGCTGGAGGTGGACACGCAGTACGAGTTCGAGGGGCCCGAAGGCAAGGTCGACCTGCTCGGGCTCTTTGCCGGCCGGCGCCAGCTGATCGTCTACCGGGCCTTCTTCGAGCCCGGCGTCCATGGCTGGCCCGACCATGCCTGCCCGGGCTGCTCCATGATCGCCGACCACATCGGCCACCTGGCCCACCTGAACGCCCGCGACACCACCCTGGTGTTCGCCTCGCGTGGCGCCGCATGCCGACATCGACGCGCCTGAAGGCGCGGATGGGCTGGCAGATGCCGTGGTACACGATCACCGACGGGTTCGACGCCGACTTCGGCGTCGACGAATGGCACGGCACCAACGCGTTCATCCATGACGGCTCGCGCGTGTTCCGCACCTACTTCATCAACAACCGCGGCGACGAGGCGCTGGGGAACACGTGGAGCTTCCTCGACATGACGGCGCTTGGGCGCCAGGAGGACTGGGAGGACTCGCCGGAGGGCTACCCGCAGACGCGCGCCCTACGATGGTGGGCCTGGCACGACGCGTACGGCGAGCACGTGCCGTCGCGTTGGTTCGGCGAGCCCGACCCGGACGATCCCAACGACCAGCGGCCACAGCGCAGCTAAGAGGTTTCTGCCTCTCCGGCCGAGTCTGCGGTCGGGCCTCCGGCCGATTCTGCGGTGCCCCACGTGCCCGGGATCATCGGCATGCGCGGGCCGCCGCCGAAGGCGTCGTCGGCAAGCGTCGCCAACCCCGCGGGGCGTCCGGCACCGGTCTTGGCGGCGGTTCCGGCGAACCCATGGGGCCCCGCGCCCTGAATCGAGGCAGCAGCGTCTTCGTCTTCCAAATCCAGGTATTCGTAACCACGTCCGAGCATCTGCACCTTCGTCCGCCGGCGCCGCCGGGTTTGGGCCGGCTCCTTGGGCGTCGGCGCGACCGCCGGGAACTCGGTGCTGTCGGGTTGCGGCGCCTTCTTTCGGGCGCCGGTGCCCGCCGCCCTCCAGGCGGCCGAATTGAGGTTGCCCACCAGGTAGGCGAAGTTTTCCAGGCCCGCACCCATGCCCGCACTCATGCCCACACCGATGCCCGCACCGGTCACCGTCGGTGGTGCGGCAGGCGACTGCGGCGGCCCGGGCGTGGCGGCGGGGGCGGTCGCACCCAACAGAGCCGACGGCGGCGTCGTGGTGGGGGTCGGGATGCTCGGGGCAAGCGCCATGACGGGCGACATGTTGGGCGGCGGGACGGGCGGGGGGACGGCGGCCAGCCCCGCCAAGCCCGCGAGCCCGACCGGCGCCACCGCAGCGCCGGCGGCCAACGGCACCACCGACACCAACGGAGCGGTGAGTAGGGGCACGAAAACCGTGAGCAGCACGGCGGTCTGCTCGAGCAGGGTCTTCAGCAACGCGATGGTATCGGTGATGATCGTCCCGACGGCTTCGACGGTGGTGAACAGGATGGTGAAGCCGATGGCCGCGGGATTGCCCGAGGCGAATGCCGCGGTGAGATCCAGTGCGATGAATGAGAAAGTTTGCGACAGATACGCGACATATGACCCGATGTCCATCGGGTAGCCCAGGGCGAACGCGATGTTGTACGGGCTGAGGAAGATCAGCGGATTGCCGAGCAGGGTCAGGTATGGATCAATCCCGGCAAACATCGACACGAAGAAGGGGTTGTTGGCCAGCGCGTCGATCAACGGTTGTATGGAGTTGTTGTAGAAGTCGATGAAACCGATCTGCTGCAACCAGTCATAGACCTGGGTCTGCGTGTCGGAGGGCAACGGGAACGCTTTGTAGAAGGCGTCCACCAGCGCCTGCAGATTCACGATCTGCGGCGCCGTCGTGGTCTGCGGTGACGAGGAAACCGCGGCCGTTGAGACGGCGTGATAGGTGCCCATTACGGTGGCGGCCTGGATCCACAGCCGCACGTAGTCGGCTTCGTTCACTGCGATCGGGATGGCGTTGATGCCGAAGAAATTCGTCCCGAGCAACACCGCGTGGGTGGCCTGGTTGACGGCCAGCTCGGCCAGGGTCGGCATGGCGGCCAGAGCCGAGGTGTAGGCGGTGGCCGCGATTTCCTGCCGGGCGGCCATCGCGACGCTGTCGGCGGCGGCTTGCGTAAGCCATGCGATGTAGGGGGCATGGCCGGCCGCATACGCCACCGCGGACGGGCCCTCCCACGCCCAGGCCTGCACCCCCGCCAGCAGCGCGGTCAGCTCCTCCGCCGTGTCGGTGTAGACGGTGCTCAACGAGGTCCACGACTGAGCGGCCGCGAGCAGCGGCCCAGGCCCCGGCCCGCTGCTCAGCAGGGTCGAATGCACCTCCGGCGGCGAAGCCATCCAGATGGGGGCGGTCATCGCCGACTACCGTCGGGCATGGTTGATAAGCGCGCCGGTTAGCGCCATGAGGGGCCAGCTCCCTCCGGGGTACTCCGCCCCGGGCTAGCAGGACGCGATGACGCGAGTCTCCTGGCTCTCGGATCGCCGCTCGCCTCGCCTTCCAGCCCTTCGATCTAGTTGGGCCGTGGCTTGATGAGGGTCGCTCCCCGATTACAGTGGCGGGACCGCGCCGGATTTGCACCGGCTTCCTGCATCGTCATTGCCTTACGCGCGATATTGTCGCATCCCCACCGCGACGCGGATAAGCACTTGCGAGAATCGAGCAAACCGAATCCGTCACGGAGTCGCCACGAAGTTGTGCGGCCAGGGTTTTCAGCACAGCTGACGCGGATTGACAGCGCCCAATTACATGAATACACGGTAGCCGTCGAAAGACGGCTACCGGCGCATAGTGGAGCCGGGAAACCCGGTCTACAAAATTCGGTGGTTTGCCCTGCCGACCTGGTACCCGGCCGGGAAGGACTTCTCGATGACCTGTAGGTGGTGGTCAACTCGGGACTCGAGTTCGAGGACCACACAGCTATCGCCGAAGGCTTTTGATTCGAGAACTATGTACCGCTGACCACAATCGGTGATCGGGTCGCCCGAGTGCAAGTTCTCGACCGGCACCGTCTCCGTTGTTCCATCTGACTCCATCCTGACACGTTAGGTCAATTCCCCACGTGAAGGAATACACCGCTATGCCGTGTCGGCCTGTCGCTGCTTGAAGAACACGCTGACGTGAGAGATCAGCCCGTCGTCGTTCCGCTCGAACAGTAGGCACTCCGGCCACGCGGCCGGCGTGCCGTCGATCTCAAAGGATTCGGTCAGCTCGACAAAGGAGACGCGGCTGTCGACGTGCGAGATCCGCGTGACGTCCAGCCGGTGGCCCTGGAGTGTGGTGAGAATCTTGCGCAGGTAGGCGAGGTAGTGGGCCTTGCCCTCGATGCGGTCGCAGAACGGGCCCTCCCGGGTCAGGCCGTCGTCGGCGATGGTGGTGGCCAGGCCGTCCCAGTCGTGGGCGGCGAGGAACTCCAGGTAGCGCTCGACGGTGCTTCCCGGGCCCGACAGTGCCTGCACGAAAATCAGAGTAGGGCAACTCAAGGGACGGAGAAACAGGCAAGATGATGCGGTGACCGGTCCCAGCGCACCGCAGTCGCCAACCGCGGTGCCGACTTGCTATTGGCACCCCAATCGCACGACGCAGCTTCGCTGCACCCGCTGCGACCGGCCCATCTGCCCGGACTGCATGCGCACCGCCGCCGTCGGTCAGCACTGCGTGGAGTGCGTCCGGGCGGGTGCCCGGACCGTCCGGCAGCCGCGGACGCAGTTCGGCGGGCGGGAGCGGTCGGCCACGCCGGTGGTCACGTATGCGCTGATCGCGATCAACGTGCTGACCTTCGTTTTGCAGATTTCGGTGCGAGGTTTGCAAAGCCAACTCGTCCTGTGGCCACCCGCGGTCGCCGACGGTCAGCTATATCGCCTGGCGACCTCGGCGTTCGTGCATTACGGCCCGCCTCATTTGATGCTGAACATGTGGGCGCTCTATGTGGTGGGTCCGCCCCTTGAAATGCTTCTGGGCCGGCTGCGATTCGGCGCGCTGTATGCATTGAGTCTGCTGGGCGGGTCGGTGCTGGTCTACCTCCTCACACTGAACACGCAGACGGCCGGGGCATCGGGTGCAGTGTTTCGGGCTTTTCGGCGCCACATTTGTGGTGGCGAAGCGGCTCAACCTCGACTTGCGTTGGGTTGTCGCGGTTATCGTGATCAACTTGCTCTTCACTTTCGTTGCTCCCGCGGTCAGTTCTCAACGGATCAGCTGGCAGGGGCACGTGGGCGGGCTGGTCACCGGCGGGTTGGTCGCCGCGGCCTACGTCTACGCGCCGAGGAACTCTCGGAACCTGATCCAATCCGCGGTCGACGATCGGCTTCTTGGTTGTGTTCGCCGTCCTGATCTGGTGGCGCACGGGAGTTCTCATGGCAGAGTTCGGCGCATGAGCTGGTGGATCGCGCACGCCGAACGGACGCTGACGGAAGACGTACCCGCGCCCGCCGGACCAGGTCCGCGATTTCTATGTCGACCTGGACAACATCAACCTCGTGCACCCGCTGATAGTGTCCGTGCAAACGACGTCCCGCACCGAAACCGCGGACGGCTACCGGCAGAGCTATCGCGTGGTAGACCGAATTCCGCTGGGGCCGTTCACTATAAAGATCACCTACCAGGCGAGGCTGGATGTCCCGGCCAACGGCGACGTTTTGACCGAGGCGGATCAGTCCCCCGGGGTGCGGCTACGTGGAACGGTGAGTTTCGAGCCGATCGACGGGGGCACCCGTGTCACCGAGCGAATAAAATTTGCGGCCCCCCGGCCACTGGCCGCGATGACGACGCGCGAGGGGGTCAAGGCGCACATCGAGATGTTGGCCGGCATCCGCCGCCATTTCGAATCCGCTTGAAATCACCTGAATCAGCGCGGCTTCCACTCCGACGTCAACGCCAACTCCGATAGGTACTTCGTCGAGCTCCAGCCGCCGTCGACGACGATCGTCTGGCCGTTGATGAAGGCTCCCCCGTCGAGAGCACAAGAACGCGACGGTGCTCGCCACGTCCTCCACGGTGCCCAAGCGCTGGTGCGGCGTCATCTCGGTGTTGATCCGCCGGAATCGCTCGTCCTGCATGCGGTGTTCGGTCATCGGCGTCTGGATGACGCCGGGAGCCACCGCGTTGCAACGTATTCCCTGCGATCCGTATTGGCAGGCGATGTGGGTCGTCAGCGCGGTGAGCCCGCCCTTGGCCGCCGAATAGGCGCCGCCACGCAGGCCGCCGACGACGGCGAAGGTCGAGGTGATGTTGATGATCGCCGAGCCCGGCCCCATGTGCGGCAACGCCTCGCGGATCAAGCGAAACGGCGCGCGCAGCATTAGGGAAAGGAAATGGTCCAGGATTCGTCGTCGGTCTCGTGCACCGGGCTTGGGACTGCCAACGCCCGCGGCGGTAGACCAGGAAGTCGATGTGGCCCCACCGGTCAACCGCTTGGTCCACGATTCGCTTCGGCGCATCGTCGTCGGTGAGATCGACGGCGAGGCCGGCCATCCGATCCGAGTCGTCGACCGCTCTCGCCAATTCGGCGAGCTTGGCCTCGCTGCGTCCCGTCGCCAGCACCGCCATGCCCATCTCGGCGAGCCTTATCGCGCAACCGAAGCCGATCCCGCCGCTCGCCCCCGTAACGATCGCTACCCGCATTTCACTGAACCGCCTTCATCAGCGCCGCCTTGATCTGATGCTTCAGTATCTTTCCCGGCGTCGTTCTTCGGTAGGGACATCCCAGATCACCACTTGCTCCGGCACTTTGAATCGCGCAACGCCGCTGGCCTCCAGGAAGCTGCGCAGGCCCACTACGTTTAGTCCCAGGTCCGGACTTCGGGTCGGTCCGGCTGTGGATGTGGGCGTGGGCACGACAACGGCGCATGCGCGTTCTCCGGTGCGGTCATCGGGCAGCCGACGATGGCGATCTCGGCGATGCCGGGATGGCCGGCCAGGATGTCCTCGACCTCCTTGGGCGAGATGTTCTCGCCGTTGCGGATGATGATGTCTTTGGCCCGTCCGGTGACCACGAGATACTCGTCGTCGACCCAGCGCGCCAAGGTCGCCGGTGCGGAAATATCCCTTCGGCGTCGAAGGATTCGGCCTCGTCTTCGGGATGCTGGTAGCCGACCAGCATTTGTGGCCCGCGCGCGCGGATCTCGCCGTCGACAAGCTTGATCTCCGCCAAGCCGGCCCGGCCGTCGGTATCGGCGGCGTGATCGCGGTGCCGCGGCGATCCGATCGTCGTTACCGGGACTTCGGTCGAGCCGTAAACCCGCGTGACTACTGCCGGTTCGAAATAGGCTGCCGCCCTGCGGATCAGCGTCGGCGACACCGAGGCGCCGCCGCAGACGAACAGCTTCAGGCCGGGCAGCCGGGTCCCGGCGTGCTGGGCCGCGGCAGTGAGCAGTTGCTCGAGGAAAGGCGTGGCGCCAGCCATGTGGGTGCACCGTTCGGCGTGCATCAGCGCGACCGCGTCGTCGGCGTTCCAGCGGTCCATCAGCACCGCGGTGGTGCTCAGCAGCAGCGGGCATTCGAACGCGTAGATGGAACCGCCGATATGGGCGATCGGCGACGGCACCAGGAACGTGTCGCCGGGTTCGATCAGCCAGTGTCGCGGAGCTGGCAGATCAGCGCGTGGATCGAATTGTGGGTGTGCAGCACGCCTTTCGGCCGCCCGGTGGTTCCCGAGGTGTAGAGGATCATGCGCACGGCGTCGGGATTCAGCGCGGGCAGCGGCGCCGGTGCCGGTCGTCGGCGTGAGCAGCGACTCGTACGGGAGGTCGTCGGCGCCGGCATCCGGAATCCCCGCGCACCACCACGACATCCGGCGGCGATCCGTAGCTGCGCGGTGACCCGGCCCAGCATCGCGGCATAGTCGTGGCCGCCGAAATGCGCTGGGACGAAAACCATCCGGCTGTCGGCGTCTTCGAGGATGAAGCGCAGTTCGCGATCCCGCAGCGACGGCAGGATTGGGTTGGCGACCATGCCCGCCAACGTCGCCGCCAGGTAGATCACCGCGGCCTCGTGCCAGTTGGGCAGCATGAACGACACCACGCTGCCCGGCGGAATACGCGCGTGCAGCGCGTGCGCCAGCGTCGTCGCCCGCTGGCACAGGGTTTGGCAGTCCAGCCGTAGATCGCCGTCGACCAGCGCCACGCGCCGCGGCGTGTGTTGCGCGGCATCGCGCAGCGCATCGGCCAGCGTCGGTGCA
Source organism: uncultured Actinomycetota bacterium (assembly GCA_963748885.1). Lineage (GTDB taxonomy): Bacteria > Actinomycetota > Actinomycetes > Mycobacteriales > Mycobacteriaceae > Mycobacterium. The sequence continues at coordinate 151,891 of CAVVLC010000009.1, read as the reverse complement.
CCCACAATCCGCGCGCATAGGCCTCGGCGGCGCGTCCGTCGTCCCAACGAACGAATCGTCCGCCGAGCAGTTTTCTGGTCACCGACGATTCAGCTTAGCCACGCACCCGGCGCATCGTCATCGAGTGACGGAACCGGGACGCGGGATGAGTGTTGATCGTGACCTGGGCGACCTGTCCGTCAGACGTCGAGTAGGTGCGTTGCACCTGCAGCGCCGGCGCCCCGGACTCGACATCGAGGCCGTCGGCCAGTGCCGGTGAAATGAGTACCGCGGCGATTTCCTGCTGCACCTCAACGATACTGAGGCCGAACAGGTCCTCGATCAAGGGGAAGATGGGGCCCTCGTGGCGCTGCAGCAGCCTGCCCACGGCGGCGAACGCGCGGTTGATGTAGTACTCGGTTCGGCACAGCGCGGGCCCGGCGGATCCAGCGGGCCCAGGGGATTCCGTGCCGTCAGCGAGCCGGAAGCCACGCACCGCCAGCCATTGTTCGCCGCGGGTCAATCCGGTCCGCGCGGCCAGCTCATCGTCGACGGTGACCATGGCGATGGATTCGATGGCGAACCGGGTGCCGGTCGCGAACGCCAGCAGGTCGTTGATCGACATGACGTGCTGGACGTAGGAGTCCGAGGACGGCCGCGGCTACCACCAGCGTTCCGGTTCGCGGACGCGACGACACCAGGTTGTCGTCGCGCAGTCGTCGCAGCGCCTCGCGAATGGTGTAGCGGCTGACCGCAAACCGCTGACACAGCTCGTGTTCGGTGGGCAATTGCGATCCCACCGGATACACGCCGTCCACGATCTCTTTGCGCAGGGTGCGGGCCACCTGCAGATAGCGGTGGTCGACTACTTTGGGATCGGATCTTTCTGGGGACAAGGTTGCGGCCCTTCAGGGTTCCCGCCGCAACGCCAGCACGCTGCCCTCCGCGTCCGCCGAGACGTACAGCGTGCCGTCGGGCCCGGCGGCGATGCCGGCGAATGGTCCTTGCGGTCCGGAGAACGGCGGCATGCCTAGCAGCGGCTTGGGGATCACACCGGGCGGGGCGCCGACGGGCAAGTCCGAGGCGATGGCCTGCCGGGTCCCGCCGGCCAGATCGAACGCGACGAGCTCCTTGGCGCCGGCGTCGACGACGTAGAGCTGCCCGTCGTGCACGAGGATCCCCTGCGGTCGCTGCAGGCCGTCCAGCAGGATCCCCGTCCCGTCCAGCTTGACCACCCGCCCGGCGCCCGCTTCGGAGACCAGGCACGCCCCGTCGGGAGCGATCGCCACACCAACCGGATCGTTGAGGCCGGACGCCAGCACCTCGACCAGGCCCGGCCGGACCGACAGCACCCGTCCCGCCCCGAGCTCGGCGACCACGAGGGTGCCGCCCGGAGCGACGGCGACTCCGTAGAGCTGGTCGAAACCCTCTGCCAGAAGCTCACTTTCGTTGCCGTCCGGCCGGTAGCGCGCGACTTGGCCATTGGACGTGGTGACGGCGAACTCGCCGGCTCCGGCCCCCGATCCAACGGGGGCGAGACCGCGCAGAAAGCCCGGATAGCCGGGGCTGAACAACATTCCGGCGGTCCGCAGCGTGCCGTCTGGCTGCGCGGCGTAGAAGTAGGTCCCGTCGGCGATGTAGAGGTTGCCGTCGGCGCCCACCGCCAGATCCAACGGCCAGTTCAACCCGCCCGGCAGCACCGTGCGGGTCTGTCCGCCGCACTGAGGATTTCGGTGATCTCGCCGGTGAAATTGGAGACGAACAGCCGCTCGCCGACGAAGGTGAGGTTGTCCAGGCCGGGATTCAGGGTTGCCAGCACGGTGCGCTCGCCGGTGCGCGGATCGATCCGCAGCACCTGGCCACTGTGCACCTGGGTGGAAACGATGCAACCGGCGGAATCGAATTTCACCGCGTCCGGCACGCCGAGATCGCCCGCAACCCGTTCGGGGGCGGGGCTTGCCGAGCCTCTGAGCCTCCAGGGTCATCGGGGTCGATGCGCCAGATCTCGTTGGCGCCCATCACCGGGAAATACAGCAGCCCGTCGGGTCCGACCTCCATGGCGTTGGGGGACGGGCGCGTTCTCCAGCAGCATCCGCGGCGCGCCGCCGGCCAGATCGAGCTCGAGCAGGCGCCCGCCCTCGCGGCATTCGCCGATGAACAACCGGCCCTGGTGGAAGGTGATGCCGTTGGCGGACGGCACGTCGTCGCGAAGCACCCGGGTGCGGCCGGCGGTGTCGCGCATGCTCACCCGTCCGTCCATGACCTCGGTGGCATACAGGTTGCCGTTCGGGTCGAACGCCACGTCGTCGGGCGCGATGATGTCGCCGCCCTTGGCGCTGACGGTGTCCAGCCGACCGGTCGCCAGGTCCAGCGCGCTGATCTGGCTGCCGGTCACCTGCGCGATGTAGAGCCGGCCGTCCGGGCCGGTGCGCAGGCCGTTGGCGCCGAACAACCTGCTGGGCGGGGTGAGCCGCTGCATCGTCCAGCCTTCGGCGAGGCTGGGCGGCCCCGCGGCCAGGTACCGCCCCCGAGTCGTCACCGCTCGCACGATAGCAAGCAGCTAATAGTCCAGACAATACTTGGACCATGATTCGTGACGGCACTTGACGTGCTGGCCGAACTAAGAGAATCATGCTCTCTAATGGATGCACATCATTATCTTGTCCGGACAATTGGTTGAAATCCGAATGGAAAGCGATCTGCTGAGCCTTGCCGGGCGCATCGTCGTGGTCGCCGGTGCCGCGGGTGGCGGCATCGGCACGACCGTGACGCGCATGGTCGCTACGGCGGGTGCGACGGTGGTCGCGGTCAGCCGCGGTCAGGACAATCTCGATCGGCACCTCGCCCCGCTGGCCGCGGACGGCCTATCGGTTGTCCCGGTGGCCGCCGACGTCTCCACCGACGACGGGGTGCACGCCACCATGGACGCCGTAACGGAGGTAGGGCGGCGCACCGGCGGCGAACTGCACGGTCTGGTCAACATCGCGGGTGGCGCGGACCCGTCGTCCTGGATGCCGTCGACCCGGGTGACGCGCGCCGACTGGCGCGAACTGTTCACCCGGAACCTGGAGACGATGTTCTTCATGAGCCAGGCCGTAGCCGCGGAACTCAAGCGCCGCAACGCCGGCGGCTCGATCGTTTCGGTCTCGTCGATCAGCGGGATGAACACCGCGCCCTTCCACATCGCCTATGGCACAGCCAAAGCCGCGATCGTGGCGGTGACCCGCAGCATGGCACTCGAACTGGCCTGCGGTGGCAATGACAATCGGGCAGGGGCCGCCATCCGGCTCAACGCGGTGGCACCCGGGGTGACCGAGACCCCGGCATCGCGCACCTACGTCGATGACGACCCCGAACGCGATCGTCGCGCGATCGCGATGGGACGGCGCGGCCGCCCGGACGAGGTGGCTGGCGCGATCCTGTTCTTGCTGTCGGACCTGTCGAGCTACATCACCGGACAGACCCTGCTGGTGGACGGCGGCCTGAACCTGAAGTGGGGGCACCTGGCCGCCGACAACACCTCGTTGTTTCTCAAGGACGAGTCTTTCCGCGCCGCCATCACCCGCTGGGACGAGGCCTGAGGATGGAAGAGGAGGATGCGATGGATCCGGCCGAAAACAACGATGCGTTGACCGCGCCCGTGACGATCCCGATCGAGGCCTACATTTCGCCGGACTATGCGCGCGCCGAACGCGACAAGCTGTGGCGAAAGGTGTGGCAACAAGTGGGTCGGGTCGAAGACCTGCCGAAGGTGGGCAGCTTCCTCACCTACGACATTCTCGACGACTCCGTTGTGGTGGTGCAGACCGGGCCGGACACGCTCAAGGCCCACCACAACGTCTGCATGCACCGCGGCCGCAGGCTGGTGGACACGCCGGAAAAGGTGAAAAGTGCTTGCGGCCACCGGAAGTCGTTCGTCTGCGGGTTTCACGGCTGGACCTACGATCACGACGGCAACTGCATCCACGTGCCGGAAAGACAGGACTGGCAGGACGCGCTGACGCCGGAGAACACCCATCTGGCGGCGGTGAACGTGGACACCTGGGGTGGCTGGATCTGGATCAACATGGATCCGGCCTGCGAGCCCCTGCGCGACTACCTAGAGCCCGCCGCCACCATGCTCGATCCGTTTCAGTTGCAGGACATGCGCTGCAAATGGCGCAAATGGCTGAATTTCGAGTGCAATTGGAAGGTCGCGATGGAGGCCTTCAACGAGACCTATCACGTCGCCACCACGCATCCGCAGTTCAACAAATTCGGCAACTTTCGTGGCTGGGCCGTCGCGCAGGGCAAGCACAGCAACATCGGCTACGACGCGCCCAAGGATCTGGAGGAGACCCGGTCGAAGATCCGGCTCGGCACGGGTGCCGACCCGCGCGTCTCGACCGCCGAGATGCAGCTCTACACGTTGGAGGAAACCAACGCCACCACGACCAAAACGCTGGTGGACGCGGCGCGCCGACTGGTCGAAGAGTTGCCCGAAGACGCGCCCGCCGGCGATGTGCTCGAGCACTGGCTGACGTCCGCCCGACGCGACGACGCCGCGCGGGGCGTCATCTGGCCGAGCATCGATCCCGAGCATCTGGCCAACAGCGGGACCGCGTGGCAGATCTTTCCGAACTTCCAGATCGGGCAGGGCTTGACCACCGCGCTGTGCTACAGCGCCCGGCCGCACGGCGACGATCCCGACAAGTGCATCTTCGAAGCGGCGTGCTACGAGCTGTATCCGAAAGGCGAGGAGCCGCAAACCGAGTGGGAGTACGCGCCAAAGGATGACCCGAACTGGCGCAGCGTGCTGCCGCAGGACTTCTCCAACATGGCCGCCGTTCAGCAAGGCATGAAGTCGCTCGGCTTCGGTGGCCCAAAGCCCAACCCGTACATGGAGCGCAGCACCGCTAACCTGCACCGCAACCTTGCCGAATACATGGGCACCGGTGCACCTCGACAACTATCGCAACCAGAGAAGGAACGAAAGAGATGAAAGTCAACCTTGGGTTCGGGGCGCACAACTCCCACGACTGGGAACGCGTGCTGGCCGAGGATTTCAGCCATCCGCCCGCGACCCCGGATGCCGACTGCGTGCAGGCCACGCTCGCGATTGCCGACCTGGCCGAACCGCTCGGGTTCGACGGCATTTGGATGCCGGAGCACTGTGGCACCCCGTATGGCATGACGCCCAACCCGATTCAGGCATTGAGTTATTTCGCCGGACGTACCGAGCGGGTCAGTCTTGGCACGTTTGTCGTCGTCGCGCCGTGGTGGCATCCCGTCCGGTTGGCGCACCAGATCGCCTACCTCGACATCCTTAGCAATGGCCGGTACACGACGATCGGGATCGGGCGCGGCGTGTCGAAGGGCGAGTTCGACGCCGTCGGCGTGCCGCGTGAGGAAAGCCGGCAGCGCTTCAACGAAACCCTCGACATCCTGCAGTTGGCGCTGTCCGGCGAGCGGTTCTCCTACGAAGGGGAGATCTTCACGGTTCCCGAGATGTCGCTGCGTCCCGAACCCCGGAGCAGCGACCTGTTTTCGCGCATCTACAGCTCGTCGTCGACCGCGGAGTCGCTGGAGATCCTGTCCCGGCGCGGCATGGTCCCGCTGTTCGTGGGCAACAAGCCGATCGAGGATGCCGGACGAGAAGTGCAGAAGGTGCAACACTTTTCGCAAGGAAGAAGGCCTGCCGCCCTGCCAGCCGAAGAACGTCATGTTCATGTACTGCACCGAGCGGGGACCCGGCGAAAACCGAAGAGTGGATCTGGACCGCCAACCGCGACGTCACCGTGCACTACGGGTTCGCCGATGCCTCGAACTTCAAGGGCGTCAAGGGTTATGAAGCCTATGCCGCCCGGGAGGCCAGCGCCACCGCGGTGCTTGCCTCGTCGGTGACCGTTGACGCCAAAGGCCAACCGGGTTCGGCGCCCAAGACGCCGGGCTATCACGCGTCGAACCTGCTGATCGGCACACCGGAGGAGATCTTCCAGCGGATCAGCGCCGCGCAAAAGGCCTGCTCGTTCTCCGAGCTGACGATCGTCCCGCAGTTCGGCACCATGCCCTACGACGAGGCGATGGCGAGCACGGAGCTGTTCGCCAAGGAGGTGCTGCCCGCCGTCCATCAGATGGCGGCTCCCCTGCACCCCGCGGCACTGCCGGAGAATGCGCTGGCATGAGCGATCCGGATTGCCGGCCGACGCGACACGCCGGACGACATCGACCTCCCCGCGCTGCGCGAAAAGTACCGCGAGGAGCGCGAAAAGCGGCTGCGCCCGGAAGGTTCCAAGCAGTACATCGAACTCGTCGACGATTTCGCGGACTATTACGAGACCGACCCGCACTCACCACCGCTGGTCCGCGACCCGATCGTCGGCGACATCGACGTCGCCGTGCTCGGCGGCGGCTTCGGCGGGCTGCTTGTGCCGCGCACCTGAAGAAGGCCGGCGTCGACGACGTCCGCATCATCGAGCTGGGCGGCGACTTCGGCGGTGTCTGGTACTGGAACCGCTATCCCCGGACTTCAGTGCGATAACGAATCCTACTGCTACATACCGCTGCTCGAAGAGCTGAACTTCATCCCGAGCAAGAAGTTCGCCGACGGCGCCGAGATCTACCAGCACTGCCGGCGCATCGGAAAGCATTTCGGCCTCTACGATTCCGCGATCTTCTCCACCCAGGTGCACGACCTTGCACTGGGACGAGGAGATCAAGCGCTGGCGGGTCAGCACCAACCGCGGCGACGACATCCGGGCCCGCTTCGTGGTCATGGCCTCGGGCCCGTTCCACCGGCCGAAGCTGCCGGGCATTCCGGGGATCAACGACTTCAAGGGACACAGCTTCCACTCGTCGCGGTGGGACTACGACTACACCGGCGGGGACAGCAACGGCGGACTGACACAAGCTGGCCGACAAGCGCGTCGCGGTGGTCGGCACCGGCGCCACCGCCGTCCAGATCGTGCCGTTCCTGGGCCGGGATGCCAAGCACCTCTACGTCTTTCAGCGCACGCCGTCGTCGGTCGGCGTGCGCAACAATAGGCCGACCGACCCGGAATGGGTGAAATCGCTAGAGCCGGGTTGGCAGAAGGAACGGCAGCGCAACTTCCATTCCTGGACGTTCGAAGGAATGGCGCTCGGGCAAGCCCGACTACGTCTGCGACTTCTGGACCGAACTGGGCCGCAACACCGCCGCGCGGGTCCTGGCGCTGGAAGACCCGGCGTCGATGACCCCGGAGCAGTTCATGGACGATCCGCGAGGAAGAAGACTACAAACTCATGGAGCGGCTGCGGCGCCGCATCGAGAGCCTCGTCGACGACCCCGAGACCGCCGAGGCGCTCAAGCCCTACTACCGGTTCCTGTGCAAACGACCATGTACCAACGACGAGTATCTGCAGACCTTCAACCGGCCCAACGTGACGCTGGTTGACGTATCGTCGACGAAGGGTGTGGAGCGGGCGACGGAAATCGGGTTGATCGCCAACGGAGTTGAGTACGAAGTCGACTGCATCATCTACGCCAGTGGTTTCGAGATCACCACAGAGATCAGCCGCCGCTACTCGATCGACGCGATCGAGGGCCGCGACGGGCTATCGCTCTTCGACCACTGGCACAACGGGTACAAGACATTGCACGGGATGACCAGCCGCGGATTCCCCAACCAGTTCTACACCGGCTTCACCCAGGTCGGTATCTCGGCGAACATCGCCGCCAACTACGAACTGCAGGGCGAGCACATCGCCTACATCATCGCCGCAGGCGCTGGCCCGCGGCGCTGAGACCGTCGAGCCCAGCCAAGCGGCGCAAGACCAGTGGTGCAAGACAATCCGAGAGACCGCGATCGACAACAGCCAATTCAATCTGGAATGCACGCCGGGCTATTACAACAACGAAGGCGGCGGCGCGGGAGCCGACAGTGAGGGCATCCGGTTCCACCTCGGCGAACCGTATGGGCCGGGCTTCTACGCCTTCGGCGACCTGCTGGCCGAGTGGCGTGACAGGGGCGATCTGGACGGCCTCGTGCTGGGATCGTGATGACTGAACTCAGATTCGACGATCGGGTCGCCGTGGTGACGGGCGCCGGCAGGGGACTGGGGCGTGCGTACGCGCTGTTGCTGGCTTCGAGGGGTGCCAAAATCGTGGTCAACGACACCGGGGCCGGCCTGGCCGGCGACGGTACGGACGGCGGTCCCGCACATGAGGTCGTCGCGGAGATCCGGGCGGCGGGCGGCGAGGCCGTGGCATGCGGCGAGTCGGTGGCCACGCCCGCAGGCGGCCAGGCGATCATCCAGGCCGCGCTGGACCGCTATGGCCGGGTCGACATTCTGATCCACAACGCCGGCAACGTTCGGCGCGGGTCCCTGAAGGAGATGAGCTACGAGGACTTCGACGCCGTCATCGATGTCCACCTGCGCGGCGCCTTCCATGTGGTGCGGCCCGCCTTCCCGGTCATGTGCGATGCCGGCTACGGGCGCATCGTATTGACCTCGTCGATCGGCGGCCTCTACGGCAACCACGGCGTCGCGAACTACGCCGCCGCCAAGGCAGGCCTGATCGGGCTGGCGAACGTCGTCGCGCTCGAAGGGGCCGCAGAAGGCGTGCTGTGCAACGTCATCGTTCCCTCGGCGGTGACGAGAATGGCTGATGGCCTTGATATTTCGGCGTATCCGCCGATGGGCACCGAGCTGGTGGCGCCGGTGGTCGGGTTGCTGGCCCACGAATCCTGCCCGGTCACCGGCGAGATGCTGATTGCCATCGCCGGCCGCGTGGCCAGGGCGGTTGTCGCCGAAACGCCTGGCGTGCACCGCCCGTCGTGGTCGATCGAAGACGTGGCCCGGCAGATCGACGGCATCCGTGACCTCGCCGAGCCGCTCGTCTTCCCGGTCGTCCCGGACGGGCATGCCGACCACATCCGCTACAGCTTCGAGATGGCCCAAAATGTCTAGCATGTCTAGCGGGGGCCCGCTGGCCGGCGTGCGCGTCGTCGATCTCACCGCGATGGTGATGGGTCCCTACTGCACCCAGATCATGGCCGACATGGGCGCCGACGTGATCAAGGTCGAGCCCCCGCAGGGCGACGACACCCGCTACGTCTCGGTCGGGCCGGCACGCGGCATGAGCGGCGTGTTCGTCAATGTCAACCGCGGCAAGCGCAGCATCACCGTCGATCTGAAGTCCGAGGCCGGCAAGACCGCGCTGCGGGCGCTGATCGAACGGTCCGACGTCTTCATTCACTCGATGCGCGCCAAGGCCGTCGCCCGGCTCGGATTCGGCTACGACGACGTGGCCGCCATCAACCCGACCATCGTCTACACCAACTGCTACGGATACGGCCGGCGCGGCCCCAACCGGGACCTGCCGGCCTACGACGACACGATTCAGGCGGCGTGCGGATTGCCCGCCGTGCAGGAGCAATTGACCGGTGAGGCCAATTACGTCGGAACGATCATGGCCGACAAGGTCGCCGGCCTCACGGCGCTGTACGCGACGATGATGGCGCTGTTCCACCGTGAGCGCACCGGTGAAGGGCAAGAAGTCGAGGTCGGCATGTTCGAAACGATGGCGTCGTTCATGCTGGTCGAACATGCCAACGGCGCCATGTTCGATCCGCCGCTGGGCCCAGCGGTCTATCCCCGGTCGGTGGCGCCCAATCGGCGCCCGTACCGCACCAGTGACGGCCACATCGCCGCGCTGATCTACAACGACAAGCATTGGGCCGCATTCGTGGACGCCGTGCGGCCGGCCTGGGCCAGCGATCTGTACGCCACGCTCGAGCAACGGGCCCAACAGATCGACGCCGTGTACGCGTTGCTGGCCGAAACGCTGACCCAGCGGACCACCCAAGAATGGCTGAAGCTCTTCCGTGAACTGCAGATACCCGCCGCGGCGCTGTCCAGCCCGGCAGCGTTGTTCGACGATCCGTCACCTCAACGCCGTCGGCTTTTTCGAGACGGTCCAGACCCCGCACGGCCCGGTGCGTTTCCCCGGTGTGCCGACCTGGTTTTCGCGAACGCCGGGTCGGGTCACCGGTCCCGCCCCCGAGCTGGGCGCCGACACCGCGGAGGTGTTAGAAGAACTCGGCCTGGCCCCTGCGGCCCCTGCCGACACTGCGGAGCCCGTCAGGCCGGTTCTCTAGGCCGATTACAGCGTGACCGGGTTCGGCCGGGCGGCCATGAGTAGTCGAGTACTCGTTTTGTCGTAGGAAGCCGAACTCGCCTTCGCGTGTCCTCACCGGGATCCGGCTGCGTGGCCCCTAGGCTGGCTGGATCAAGAGGAGGGGTAGCGACGTATCGGCAGCAACTACGGCGCCGGACGACAAGGTGGTCAGGGCGCGCTAACAGCGAGCGCTGAACCGGGCGGGTTCCAACCCGCGCCGGGTGTTTCTGCTCCGCGGAAACGGTGGGTCGCCCCGGTGCGGCGCGCCGGTCGCAGCGCCAGGTGGGATCGCTGGCAGCGGAACCGGGGCATTCCGGCGCTGGATGGCCTTCGCGCCGTAGCGGTCGCGCTGGTGCTGGTCGGACATGGTGGCATCCCCGGCGTGGGCGGCGGATTCATCGGTGTCGACATATTCTTCGTCCTGAGTGGATTCCTGATCACGTCGCTGCTGCTCGACGAGCTGGGTCGCACCGGTCGTATTGAGCTGACCGGCTTCTGGATTCGCCGCGCGCGGCGGCTGCTGCCCGCCCTGGTGTTGATGGTGCTCGCCGTGGGCGCCGCGCGCGAACTGCTTCCTGCCCAGGCCCTCAGCGGCCTGCGAAACGATGCGCTGGCCGCATTCTTGTGGATGGCCAACTGGCGGTTCGTCGCCCAGCGGACCGACTACTTCACCCAGGGCGCCCCGCCCTCGCCCCTGCAACACACCTGGTCACTTGGGGTGGAGGAACAGTACTACATCGTCTGGCCGGTTCTGCTGATAGCGGTGACCCTGGTGCTGGCCACGCGGGCCCGGCGCTACTTCGCGAAGACCACCGTGGGCGACGTTCGGTTCGCCGTGTTCGTGCTGGCCAGCCTGGGCGCGCTGGCCTCTGCCGCCGTAGCCATCGTGCTGGTGTCCAACACCACACGCGACCGGGTCTATTTCGGCACCGACACCCGAGTGCAGGCGTTGCTGGTCGGCGCCGCGGCATCTGCCCTGCTGGTCCGGGATTGGCCGGCGCTGAACCACGGCTGGTGTCTGGTCCGGACGCGGTGGGGGCGGCGGATAGCCCGCTTGCTGCCGGTCGTCGGGCTGGCCGGACTGGCCGCGTTAGTGCACTATGCAACCGGCAGCGCGGGCGAGTTTCGCCACGGCCTGCTGATCGGTGTCGCCATCGCGGCCGTCATCGTGGTCGCCCCGGTGGCGGTGGACCAGGACGGCGCGGTGGCCCGAATCCTGGCCCTACGCCCGCTGGTGTGGCTGGGCACCATCTCCTATGGCGTGTATCTGTGGCATTGGCCGATCTTCTTGGCGCTCAACGGCGAACGCACCGGCTGGTCCGGGTTGCCGCTGTTCGCCGCTCGGTGCGCCGTCACGACGGTGGTGGCGGCCGCTTCATGGTGGTTGATCGAGCAACCCATCCGGCGCTGGCGGCCGTCGGGGGTCCCGCTGCTTCCGCTGGCGGCGGCCACCGTCGCCAGCGCCGCCGCCGCGACGCTCATGGTGGTTCCGGTCGGCACCGGGCCCTCTGCGCGAGCTCGGCCTGCCACCTGGAGTCTCGGCGGTTGCGGCGATCTCGCCGTCGCCGCCGGACGCAAGCCGCCCAAGGCCGGGGCCACGAGATCCCAACCGGCCGTTCACCGTTTCGGTGTTCGGCGATTCGATCGGCTGGACCTGATGCATTTCCTGCCGCCGACACCGGGATTCGCATTCCTGGACCACACCGTCATCGGCTGCAGTCTGGTGCGCGGTACGCCGTATCGCTATATCGGCCAAACCTTGGAGCAGAGAGCGGAATGCGACAACTGGCCGATCAGATGGTCGACGCAGGTCGGCCTGGACCAGCCAGACGTGGCGCTGCTGATCATCGGCCGCTGGGAGACGGTGGATCGCGTCAACGAAGGACGCTGGACCCACATCGGCGATCCGACCTTCGATGCGTACCTCAACGGCGAACTGAGCGGGCCCTGAACATCGCGGGCTCCACCGGCGTTCGAGTGGTGGTCGCTACCGTGCCCTACAGCCGGGGCGGTGAAAAGCCGGACGGTCGCCTGTATCCGGAGGACCAACCGGATCGGGTCAACCAGTGGAACACGATGCTGCGCAACACGGTTAGCCACCACCCAAACGTCTCAGATCTTGGACCTGAACAAAAAGCTATGCCCGGACGGCGTTTACGCCGCGAAGGTTGACGGCATCAAGGTACGCAGCGACGGCGTTCACCTCACCCCGGAAGGCGTGAAATGGCTGACGCCGTGGTTAGAGGAGTCGTTGAAGTAATCCTTAATCGCCGGTGCGGCAGCTGATTTCCATGCTGTCGCTCTCCCGGACCAGGAAGTTGAAGCTCACGTAGCCGTTATCCGGGTTGCGCACCCGGTCCAGATATGGCTGCAGGTCCCGCGGCACTGGCGTTGTCGGCGACGACCAGCGCACCTGTTGGAAGCCGCGGTTCGAGCAGCTCGATCACCGGTAGGTAGAGATCTTTCCAACCGTCGAGCAGCACGAAATCGATCGGCCCGTCCAGCTCTTGTGAGGGTGGTCAGCGCATCGCCTTCGAGAATGGTGATCACGTCGTCCAGGCCGGTCTTCGGCGAACGTCTGCTTCGCGGCGGCGATCTTGCTGTCGCTGAGCTCGGTGGTCACCACCCGGCCGCTGCCGTTGTCGCGCACCGCAGCCGCCAGGTGGATGCGCGGAGATGCCGAACGACATCCCGAATTCGACCACCGTCGTCGGGCGGGTCGCCCGCACCAGTGCATACAGCAGCCGGCCGCCTCGGGAGTCACCGGGATGTAGAACTCGCTCATCGCGTCGGTACGTTCCTGCGTCGTCATCGGCCGGCCGAGCTCGGCCTGCTCTTTCGCGCAGCTGGGACATCTGATTCTTCGACTCGGCATACATCCGGTCCAGCTAAGTCCGCGACTTTGGGATCCTGCAATGTGGTGGGCATGACCTACGAGAGTAGGCCCGCGGCAGCCTTGCGTAACGGGCGGATGCGTCACGCCGTCAGCCCCGTACCGTATTGCGTTAACAGGTTTGACGAGCGGTGGTTCGCGGTGTAACCATGGACGGTGCAAGCACCTCGGTAGGTGAGGCGTCTGCATGGATACAGGCCACTGACCCCGAACGTCGAGAGACGCCCCGGGTCAGGACAGCTCTTCCCGGCCTAAGGGTTGAGCCCAAGTGGCTTCCGGAGGTTCCGGATACGCCGTGCAGTGCTGAAGCTCCGACGAGAGGGGTGTGTTCGGCGGTCTCGCCGGGCTCCGTCAGCCTCTCCCGTACAGGTGACTGTGACGACACCCGCGTGTGTCCCGGCCGTGAGGAGGTGAGGGCGAGATGAGCGATATCAGCGAGCCTACTTCGGCGATAGTCCGTATCCGAAACCCGTCTTGTCCCGATCCGGTTCCGGCATCATTCCGCTGCCTGAATTTCCTCCACGCATCTGCACGCACTGCTCTCCATGCGCGGATCTACAGCGCATATCCGGGCGCGGTCGACGAGCCGTAGGCGCGTCGGAATGCCACGAGCCGTTGGGCTTCCGGCAGGAGAATATCATGACCTTTGTTGTTGCACAACGTGTTACCGGCTTTTCGATGCTGCGCGACAACTCGATGCGGCGCGCCACGCGGCAGCTGACGAACAAGCTGCGCGCATGGCGCCTCCCGACCCCGCAACAGCGTGCCGACCGGTACTGTCGCGCATGCCGATCGCAGTGCTCGCCCCACTGTCGGGTGCGACCGCCGGTGATTTCCCATTTCGCCCCAGACCCGAACTCATTGAGATGGGGAGAACCCGATGACTTCGATCTCCACCGAGCGCAGCCACGACGGCTTCGCGAGCTGCTCCGGCGTTCCGCGCAGGTGGTGCTGGATTCGGCTCATGCCGGCGACATCGTCGGCGCGTTTGGCCGGATCCGGCGCGACGACAGTGACGGCGGCGACGCAGCGGCGCTATCTCCGGCCGCTGGCGCCGCCTGCGGACGCTGATGATCATCACCGGTCCCGGCCTGATCGTGATGGTTGGCGACAACGATGCCGGCGGTGTCGCGACCTACGCACAGGCCGGACAGAACTACGGAATGGCCCTGTTGTGGACCCTGGCGCTGCTGATTCCGGTGCTGTACGTGAACCAGGAAATGGTGCTGCGACTGGGTGCGGTCACCCGGGTCGGGCACGCACGGCTGATCTTCGAACGATTCGGCAAGTTCTGGGGTGCCTTCAGCGTCGGTGATCTGTTGATCCTCAACGCGTTGACGATCGTCACCGAATTCATCGGCGTATGCACTGGCGCTCGGATTCTTGGGCTGTCCCAAGGTGATCGCGATCCCGGCCGCCGCCGTGCTGTTGTTCGCCGTGGTGGCCGGCGGTTCGTTCCGCCGCTGGGAAGGGCTTGATGTTTCTGCTGATTGCCGTGAACGTGGTGATCATCCCGATGGTGTTGCTGGTTCATCCGCCGCTGCGAAGCGACCGCCGGCCGGTCTGGTTCCGCAATTTCCCGGTGGTCTGAAGTCCACGGTGCTGTTGTTGATGATCGCGATCGTGGGCACCACGGTGGCGCCGTGGCAGTTGTTCTTCCAGCAGTCCAATGTGGTGGACAAGCGCATCACGACACGCTGGATTCCCTACGCCCGAGCCGATTTGGTCATCGGGATCGTCGTGGTCATGGCCGGAGCGACGGCGCTGATGGCGGTGACCGCGTTCGGCTTGGCCGGCACCGGCGACGTCGGCAACTTCACCGATGCCGGTGCGGTCGCGGCCAGTTCTTGCCAAACACCTCGGCACACCGTCGGCGTGCTGTTCGCGATCGTCTTGCTGGACGCGTCGCTGATCGGGGCCAATGCCATCGGGCTGGCCACCACCTACGCGATCGGCGACGCGATGGGCAAGCGGCACTCGCTGCATTGGAAGATCAGCGAGGCCCCGTTGTTCTACGGCGGTTACGCGGTATTGCTTGCGGTTTCGGCGGGGTCGCTTTCAGCCCTGACCACATGCTCGGTCTGGTGACCCAGGGCGTGCAGGCGCTCGCCGGAATCCTGCTGCCCTCGGCGACGGTGTTTCTGGTGTTGCTCTGCAACGACCGTGCCGTTCTGGGTCCGTGGGTAAATACCGTGCGGCAGAACATCGTCGCGTGGACCATCGTGTGGTCTCTGGTGCTGTTGTCGCTGGCGTTGACGGCCACGACCTTCTTCACGGACCTGTCCACAGCGACCATCGAGGGTGGGCTCGCGGCGGGCGCGGCGCTCGGCATCGTCGGCGGCGTCAGCCGCGATCATCGCCGGCCGGCGGTCCACCGATCGGCGCGACGCGGAAGCCATCGCGCGGGAGTTCGGCGGCGGCCTGAACCCAGACGAAGTCGACGACACTGGACGACACGCCACGTGCTCACGCCTGCCGAACGGCGTGCTGTCCGGCAACAAGACCGGGCGAACTGGCGACACCCAACCTCGCCGCCCTGACCGCCCGACAATGTCGCCGCTCCGCCGGGCGGGGCTGTTGACCCTGCGTGGCTACCTGGCCGTGGCGGTGGTGCTCGTGGTGATCAAAATCGTTGAGGTGGGTATGCCGGCCAGCCGACTCATTGTGAGCCGTTAGGCAGCAGCACGATTTTGCCGTGGGTATGCCTCTTCTCGAGTTCTTCGAAGGCGTCGGCGACCCGGTCCAGCGGATAGGTCGCGGCGACGTCGAAGTCGACGGCACCGGTAGCGATCAGGTCGGCGATTTCGGTGAGCACTTCAGGTGTCGACGCCTCGGCGCTGCCCTCGGTCTTGGCGCCGACTTCGACGGCCTTCTGGAACGCGATGATGGTGTCGATCCGCTGCGGCGCCACCCCGAGATCGACGGCGAGTTGGACGTAGTCCGGGCCGAACAAGTCGATGAACGCGTCGATCCCGTTCGGTGCCGCCTCGCGCAGCCGATCGGCCAGCCCGTCACCGTACGGCGATCGGGGTGACGCCATGCGCGCGCAGCCAGTCGGCGTTTCCGGGTCCCGCGATGCCCAGCACCACGCGCCTCGCGTAGCACCAACAATTGCACGACGAGGCTGCCGACTCCGCCCGCCGCCGCCGAGACGGCGACCGTCTCACCCGGTTCCGGCGCGACCGCGCGAACGGCCGCGTATGCGGTCGCACCAACGACGTACAGCGAACCCGCTACCTCCCAACTCAATTGGGGTGGCTTGTGGATCAACTGGTTCACCGGGACGGCGGTGTGGGTGGCGTGGGTGGATCGGCGGAAGCTGAACCCCAGCACCTCGTCGCCGACGTCGAACTCGGTGACGTCGGGCCCGACGGCGGTCACCACACCCGCAAGGTCGCTGCCCTCGCCGGACGGAAACGTGGCGGGGAACATCTCGTGCATCGCCCCGACCCGGATGCCGGCCTCGCCGGGATTGATGCCGGCGGCGCGCACCTCGACCACCACCTCGCCCGGGCCGGGCGACGGCATATCGATGTCCGCCACATATAACACGTCTCGGCCCCCGTAGCGGTCGAACCGTACGGCGCGAGCCGTCGCAGCCACCATCTCAAGCTCCTTTTGCTCCCAAGACCGAACCCCACCGAACCCGATGGGCTTGCCCCCCACGCCAGCATAGGTGTCGAACTGGCCTGCGCAGGGGGACCGCCTTGTCCCTTTCGGCATTTCGCAGTAGCGTCAGGCGCCGGGCGAATACCGGCGCCGCGGTTGACCTGGAAGTACCCGGAAGGAATGGCCATGGAGCTTGCTCGCGTAACTACCGCCGGCTGGGCCGTCGCAACTCTTGTGGTCGGCACGGCGATCAGCGGCTGTGGCAACGACAACAAGGCCTCATCGCCGTCGTCCTCAGGTACTGCCGGCTCGAGTTCAGCGGTGAACTCGTCGGCGGCGCCTGCGGACTACACGAATTTGCTGGTCAAGGCCAGCGATATCGGCGGAGACCTCACGGCGCCCCAGCCGCCGGTGCTGAATCCGGGCGGTCAGAACGGCGTTGCGCAGCTGTTCGCCAACGCCGACAACAGCCGCCAAATCGGGGACACCATCTTGATCGCTTCCGACGCCGCGGCGGCGGCAGCCGGACTGCAGAACACCAAGGGCAACTATGGGTCCAAGGTCACCGGCACCTGGCAAAGCGCCGACGTCGGCTCCAACGGGTCCGTCCTTTCGGGTACGTCGGCGGACAATTCGAAGGCCATTACCGTGCTGCTTTTCACCGAGGGCAAGGCGCTGGTGAACATGGAATTCGACAGCACGCCCAGCGACCCGATCGATCTGGACGTGGCGAAGGACATCGGCCGCAAGCAGGACGCCGCGATCAAGAGTGGGTTGCCGAACTAACGCCTGGCTAGATCAGGCTAGAGCAGGCTAGATCAGCTCAAGCAACTGAAGGTCCGTGACGTACTTATCGATCAGTGCCGCGGAAGATGCGGAAAGATGCGGAATATCCTTGTCCGCACCGATTTTGGCCTCCTGCACCGCGGCGCGGAACACGTCCGTCGGGCGCCGGCGCGCCGTGCAACGGCTTGCTCCGGCCTGCGGTAAGCGCTGAGCAGCGGCAGCACCGATAGCTGCCGCTGCTTGTCCGGCAGCGCCCGAAGGGCGGTCTCGAATCGCGCCAGCCATTCGTCATAGTCCTCGATGCGCCGGATGTCGTGGCCGGCCTCGATCAGCCAGTCCACGAACACGTCCAGCGACATGCCGTCGTCGTGCGGGTTCATCACGTCGAATGACTGGTAACTGTCGGAACCATCTGGCCGACCTCGGCGGTGCCGATTCGCGCACCGAGCGTGGTGACCGACTCGGCAACGAAATCGGCGGGCAGGCCGTCGTAGTGGGCCCGCGCTCGATTGCCCTGGGCGTTCGGTCTGGTAGAAGGAGCACGGCGCGATGCCGGTCACCAGCAGGCTGAATATCAACCGGGTGAACATGTCTGGCACGTTCAGCTGCCCCGCGTAGTGGCTGTGCGCGAGGATCATGTCGGAGCGGAAGACCGCGACCGGCAGGCCGCACAGGTCGTGCGCCTCTCGCAGCAACACCTCGCCCGCCCACTTGCTGTTCCCGTATCCGTTGGCGTAGCCGTCGTCGACGGCGCGCACCGGGCTGATGGCTCGGATGTCGCCGTCCTCGGTCGAACCTGGCAGGGTCGACGCGTCATCGCCACCGCGACGGTCGACAGGTAGGTGATCGGCTTGATGCGGGTGGTGATCGCCAGGCGGATCAGCTCGGCGGTACCCACCACGTTGGGGCCGAACAACTGGTCGTAGGGCAGCACGTGGTTGACCAGGGCGGCCGGGTGGACGATCAGGTCCACCGTTCGGCCAGGTCTCCAGGCTGTTCCAGGTCGCCTGGTCCAGGCCAAGATTCGGCTCGCCGATGTCGCCGACGATCACCTCGAGGTGGTCGGCGGCCAAGCGCCCGGAACCGCTCGAGCAATCGCGGATCCCCGGCTGTCGAAGACGTCCTCCAGCCGCCGCATGGCCGCGTCGGCGTCGGTGCCGCGCACGATGGAGATCAGCTGTCCACCCGTCTCGGACAGCCGCTCCAGCCATTCCAGGGCCAGGAACCGGCCGAGGTAGCCGTTGGCGCCGGTCAGCAGGACCGTGTGCGGCGCGCCGGTCGCTCGCGGCAGAGATGAGGCCTGCGGCCAAGGTCTTCGGCGTCGATGAACTTGTCCAGCGTCAGGTCGGCCGCGCGGACCTCGGTGGCGCCACGTCCGTGCACCGTGGCGAACGTCGGCCGCTTGGAACCGGATTCACGTTCGGACTCGATGTATTCCGCAAGCTGCCGCAGATCGCTCGTCGGACCGATGATCTGCCCAACCGGCACTTCCAGGTCGAAGATGTCGCGCAGCAGGTTGGAGAACGTCAACGCCGACAACGAGTCGCCGCCGAGTTCCACGAAATGCGCGTCCGGTTCCGGTGCGCCGACCAGGCCAAGCATCGCTTGCGGCCGCGCGCGTCACCGTGTCGATCACCGGCCGGTCCGCTGCCCCCTCGCGCAGCGCGCGCAACTCGGCCGTCCGGGTCGTCGGCCAGATCGGTGTAGAGCGCCTCGAGGCGTTCGCCGTAATGCTCCTTGAGTTTTGGCCGCAACAGCTTGCCGACTCCGGAGAGCAGCCCGTTATCGGGGCTGAACGGCTCGGTTTCGACCAGGAAGTCGGCCGGCGCCTCGTAGGACTGCAGCTCGGCGAGTTTCGCTGTCTGGCGCAGTGATTCGCTCAGGGCCGCCTTGAGTCTGCCGGTGTCATCGGCGAACCTCTCCAGCGCGTCGGCGGTCGGTACCACCACGGCCAGCAGATAAGGGCGCTCGCTGTTGCCGTAAACGAAGACCTGCCGGACCAGGGAAGCGCTGGCGAACGTGGCCTCCAGCTGGGCGACGGCGACGAACTCGCCCTGCGACAGCTTCAGCACGTTATTGCGCCGGTCGAGGTACTGGAGGCGCTCCGGCTCGATCTCGGCCATTACGTCGCCGGTGCTGTAGTAGCCCTCGGGATCGAAGGCCTTGGCGGTGACGTCGGGGCGTTTGTAGTAACCGGGGAAAGCCGTCTCCGACTTGATGAGTAGCTCGCCCCGCGGATACGGCTTGTCGGTAAGGAAATAGCCCAATTCGGGAACGTCGACGAGCTTGTAGTCAAGCACCGGAGGCCGGGCTAACAGGCCGTCTTTGCTGACGAACAAGACCTCGGTCAGCCCGTAACCGTCCAGCACGTGCACGTCCAGGCACGCCTCGATAAAGGCCTTCATTTCGGCGGCCAGCGGCGCCGTGCTGGAAAAGCTTTGTGATGACCCGCCCACCGAGCACCTGGTCGCGGAGCTCGAACAGTGCCTCCGCCTCCGCGGACCCGCGGTCGCCGCCCTCGGAAACGATTCGCTCCACGGCACTTTGGTAGCGCTGGTACAGCATCTCGGCCACCCTGGGCACCATGCCCATCTCGGTGGGGCGCAACAGGTTCCAGTCGTCGAACAGCGTGGAAAGGTCGGTCTCCGGCACGAAATAGCTGGTGCCGCCGGCTTGGAACGCCGACGCCAGCGGTATCCGCCCACCGAGGTGATTGAGCGGCATGAATTTGACGTTGAAGACCGGGATGTCCTCGAAGTCGGGCGTCAGCGAGTTGGTCCACAACCAGGCGACCATCCGCTCGGTGTACATGGCGCCCTTGGGCAATCCCGTGCTACCGGACGTGTACAGGATCATGGCCAGCCGTTCTGATCGGTGCCCCCGAGGTACATCGGCTCCGGCGGCAGCGCGCGACCACGCTCGATCACCTCGTCCAGGGTTTCGACGGTCACGGCCATGCCGGCGGCCCCCATCTTCGCCCGTGCGCGCTGCAACGCCTCCCGATGGTCGTCGACCTCAGGCTCATAGTCGAAAACCACCAGCCGCCGCAAAGAGGCGGTGCCCAGCCCGACCTCGACGGCAAGGTCGAGATATCCAGCCCCCGTGGCGATTACCCGCGGCTCGACCTCCGCGACGATGGGCTGCAACCGTGACGCCGGCGCGCTCTGCTGCAGCGGCACAGCGACCAATCCGAGATACGCGCTCACCAGGTCGACGGTCAGGTATTGGGGGCTCGCGAAGCCGATGGTGCCGACGAAGTCTCCGGGTGCCACCGGATCGGCCGCGTCGTGACGCCACGCGGCGGCGATCGCCCGCACATCGGCCCACAGATCGCGGTAGCTGATGGTCTCGAAGCGGGGCAGCAGCCGGGCCGTGGTGCGGCCGGTCGCGGGATCGGTTGTCAGCGAGC
This sequence comes from uncultured Actinomycetota bacterium, assembly GCA_963748885.1. Classification (GTDB taxonomy): domain Bacteria; phylum Actinomycetota; class Actinomycetes; order Mycobacteriales; family Mycobacteriaceae; genus Mycobacterium. The sequence goes on along the minus strand of CAVVLC010000009.1, from coordinate 131,077 downwards.
GTGCCCGCCATCCCAGCGCGGGACGGTCGGCGTAGCCCTGCACCAGGGTCTCGAGCACCTGCGGGAGCCGAAGACCCGGTGCCCGCGCGGCTTCCCGCACCGCGGCGTCCGGCATCGCGTTCCGGAACTGCTCGTCGTCGGCGAGCATCTGCTGGACGCGTCCGGCGATGCGTTCTGCACGCTCGACACCGATGGTCATGACCGGCCTCCCGTTTGACGATCAGTCGTCTAGCGAGAACCCACCGCGCCGCGCCAGTCTTGCACCATGCCAGTGTGACCGTCGACACACAGCGATCAGGCGACGACCTCGATGGGGTCGCCGACGTTCACATTGTTGAAGTACCACGCGGCGTTGTCCGGGCTGAGGTTGATGCACCCGTGGCTGACGTTGGCATAGCCCTGTGAGTCCACCGACCATGGGGCCGAGTGCACGTAGACGCCGCTCCAGGTGACGCGGACCGCGTACTGCGCGGTGATCTTGTAACCCTCGGGTGAACTCAGCGGGATCCCGATGGTCCGCGAGTCCATCACCACAGTGCGTTCCTTGGAAAGGGCCGTGAAGTTGCCCTGCGGCGTCGGGCGGCTCGGCTTACCCATCGACGCCGGCATGGTGCGCAGCACCTCCCCGTTGCGGCTCACGGTGAAGGTGTGCGCCGAGAGGCTGGCAACCCCGAGTAACGCGTCACCGGTGTCGTAGCCCGTCGTCAAAGCCTGCACGCCCACCGAAACGTGGGTGTGGGCCGGCCAATACCGGGCGGGAACCCACTGCACGACATTGTTTTCGAGCCACTCGAAGTGTCCGGGCATGTTGGCCGGCGACGTGACCCGGATCGACCGCTCTACCGCGACGCGATCGGTGACCGGCGCCGTGAACGTCACCACGACCGGGTGCGCCACGCCCACCACCGCACCGTCGGCCGGCAAAACCGAAGCGACGACGGGAACAGGCTCGGGTGCCGGTACGGCGGCCCGGCTAGGCGTGGCCGAACCCGTCGCCCCCATCAGCGCGATCGCGCCGATAACGATTAGATAACGTATCGCTCGGCGCACGGGGTCCACCCTTCGAGATGGTGCGATCAACACGACGCTAGTGTAAATGCTCTCTACCCATTCAGGGTTTTTAGCAAACAAATGACCAGGTGATCGCGTTGCGCGGGGCTGCGAGAGCACCACATGCGGGGGCCAAAGCACACAGAACCGGACGCGCACCGGTGCTCGTCCGCCGGCGAGCAGTTCCGGCTTCAATCGCAACCGTGGACGCAGTGTCGGCGTACGGGACCTGGAACGCCGCCCGTGTGGAAGCGGCAGCGATACAGCGGCTTTCGCGAAGCCACTGGTTCAGCGGGCCCGGGGGCGTTAGCCTCAGCGAGATCGGGCCGGGGTGGGGCCCCCTCACCAACCACGGCGGAGGAGGCGCGGGTGCTCTTTCGTCAATTGGAGTACTTCGTGGCGGTGGCTCAGGAGCGGCACTTCGCCCGCGCCGCCGAGAAGTGCTACGTCTCGCAACCCGCGCTATCGGCGGCGATCGCCAAGCTCGAACGCGAACTGAACGTCACGCTGATCAACCGCGGTCACAGCTTCGAGGGCCTCACACCCGAAGGGGAGCGTTTGGTCGTGTGGGCCAAGCGGATTCTCGCCGAACACGATGCGTTCAAGGCCGAGGTGCACGCGGTGCGGTCCGGCATCACCGGGACACTTCGGTTAGGCACGGTTCCAACCGCTTCGACCACTGCGTCCCTGGTGTTGTCGGCGTTCTGCTCGGAGCACCCCTTGGTAAAGGTGCAGATCCATTCCCGGCAGGCGACCACCGAGCTGTACCGACGGATGCGCGACTTCGAGCTCGACGCCGTCATCGTGCACGCCTCGCCCGAAGACGCCGCGGAGCTGGACCTGGTGGCGTTGTATGCGGAGCACTATGTGCTGCTGTCGCCCGCGCACATGTTGCCCGCCGGCGTGTCAACGATGACGTGGCCGGAGGCCGCACAGCTGCCGCTGGCGTTGCTGACGGCCGACATGCGGGACCGTCAGATGATCGACCGAGCCTTCGCCGACCACGCCATCACCATCACCCCGCAAGTTGAGACGGACTCCGTCGCTTCGCTATTCGCCCAGGTGGCCACCGGGGACTGGGCGTCTATCAGTTCCGCACACCTGGCTGTGGACGACGTCGATCGGGAACGAGACCCGAGCGGTGGAAATGGTAGATCCAGCGCTGAAGGCCGAAATCAGCCTGGCCACCATGTCACGCCGGGCCGGGTTCCCCGGTGGCACGTGCGCTCACCGCATGCGCAAAGCAGCTGGCGCTGCACGAGTTCTTCGATGCGCAGCTGGTGGGTCTCACCCGTCGGCGTTGAGCGGCTGGGGATCTAGGGACCGGGAGTCGCCCTGCTGGTGGGGTTGAGGCTCGCCAGGTGTCCGCTCTCCACCCCGGCGGCTGGGTCGAGTTCGCAGTCGATGATCGCCGGCCCGTTCGACGCCAGCGCCTCGCTCAGAGCCGACCGCAGCTCGGCCGGAGTCGTAACGTGATATCCCTTGCCGCCGAACGCCTCTGCGATCAACTCGTGGCGCGCGCGGGCGTTCAGCACGGTCGGCGCCGGGTCGGCGCCCGTCGATGCTTCGTCGCCGCGGTAGACGCCGCCGTTGTTGAGGATGACGACGGTGACCGGCAGCCGGTAGCGGCAGATGGTCTCGATCTCCATGCCGCTGAAGCCGAATGCGCTGTCGCCCTCGATCGCCACGACCGGCTTGCCGGTCTCGACCGCGGCGGCGATGGCGTAGCCCATGCCGATGCCCATCACGCCCCAGGTGCCGGTGTCCAGTCGGTGCCGCGGCACCTCCATGTCGATGACGTTGCGGGCCATGTCCAGCGCGTTGGCGCCCTCGTTGACCACATAAACGTCCGGGTTGGCTTGCAGCACGGCGCGTATGGCGCCCAGCGCGTTGTAGAACCGCATCGGGTGCGGGTCGTCGGCCAGGCGCCGGCGCATCTTGGCGTCGTTGCGCGTCTTTACGCTCGGCCAGTTCGCCGGTCCATTCGGCGGGCGCCGCGATCGGCTGCCCGGAGACCGCCGTCGAGCAGCGCCGACATCACCGATCCGATGTCGCCCGACCAGCGGCGCCGCGATCGGCTGGTTGCTGTCGAACTCCGACGCCGCGATGTCGACCTGGATGAACTTGGCATCGGCGGACCATTGCGGCGACTCGCCGTGGCCGAGCAGCCAGTTCAGCCGGGCGCCGACCAGCAGCACCACGTCGGCCCGGGCGATCGCGAGCGAGCGCGCCGCGGCGGCGGACTGCGGGTGCGAATCCGGCAGCAGCCCTTTGGCCATCGACATCGGCAGGAACGGCATGCCGGTGGTTCTCGACGAATTCCCGAATTACGTTGTCGGCCTGCGCATATGCCGCGCCCTTGCCGAGCACGATCAGCGGCCGTTGCGCCTGCGCGAGCACGTCTGAGCGCGCGGTCGACGGCCTCCGGCGCGGGCAGTTGGCGCGGGGCCGGGTCGACGACCCGCCAGATCGTGTCGGCTCGCCGCGGCGGCGTCCATGGCCTGGCCCAGCACCTCGCCGGGGATGTCGAGGTAGACGCCGCCCGGCCGGCCGGAGATCGCGGTGCGAATGGCGCGGGCGACGCCGCGCCCGATGTCCTCGACCCGGCCGATCCGGTACGCCGCCTTCGCGAAAGGCCGAGCCGCGTTGAGCTGGTCGAGGTCCTGGTAGTCGCCGCGCTGCAGGTCCACGAGCGCCCGCTTGCTCGACCCGGAGATCTGGATCATCGGGAAGCAATTCGTGGTGGCGTTGGCCAGCGCGGGCAGGCCGTTGAGAAAGCCGGGGCCTGATGTCGTCAGGCACACGCCGGGCCGCTGGGTGAGGAATCCGGCGGCCGCGGCCGCATTTCCGGCGGAGGTCTCGTGGCGGAACCCGATGTAGCGGATGCCCGACGCCTGCGCGACGCGGGCCAGGTCGGTGATCGGGATGCCGACGACTCCCGTAGATGGTGTCGACGTCGTTGGCCTTGAGGGCGTCCACGACGAGGTGGAAGCCGTCGGTCAGTCGCGCAGTCCTGTTCGATCGCGTCGCGTCGATAGTCGGGTCACTGGCTACTCCTCGTGTGATCTCGTTGTTTCGTGCCGGTGCGGATGTCACCACTGTTGTCCGGGTGGCCCGCGCTGTGTCCAAGACCAGGCTGCTATTCAGCGATTCACGCTGTTTATCGAACCGTGCGAACTCTTCAATAGCTACCGGCTATCGACCGTTAACGCGCCGGTATTGGACGAAGCACGTTGGCCGACCGGCATCGTGCTGGAACTAGGTGCTGCACGGACCAGAGAGATGACGAGAAGGAGCGCACTGCCATGACATCCGATGACGGTCTCACTGACCAGCCACAAACTTCATCGGCTGCCGCGCATCGCCGATCTGGTCGAGGCGGCGGCGACCCGCCTGCCGGATGCCCCGGCGCTCGTCGTCACCGCCGATCGCATCCCGGTCAGCTACTCGCGACCTGCTCCGACTGGTCGATGATCTGGCCGGCCAGCTCACGCGGGCCGGTCTGCGGCAGGGCGACCGGGTCGCGCTGCGCGCGGCCAGCAACGCCGAATTCGTCGTCGGCCTGTTGGCCGCGTCGCGTGCGGATCTGACTGTGGTCCCACTGGATCCCGCGCTACCCGTCGGCGACCAGTCTGTCGCGCGCATCGAGGCGGCCGGAGCTCGGGTGGTGCTCGTCGATGGCGACTTACGCTGAGGGCCCGGCGACCGGCGGGACCGCCGCTGCGGTGCTGGCCGATCGCGGTTACCGCCGGCCGCCGACGGCGGCGCCCTGTCCGTCCGCCTGGACGCCGCCGGCGCGCCGAACCCCGCTTCGACGCCCGGAGGGTCTGCGGCACGACGACGCCATGATCATGTTCACCGGCGGGACCACCGGGTCTGCCGAAGATGGTTCCCTTGGACGCACGACAATATCGCCAGTTCTGTCCGGGCCATCATCGCCGGCATACCAGCTCGGCCCGCAGGATGCGACCGTCGCGGTGATGCCGCTTTACCATGGTCACGGGCTGATCGCCGCGCTGCTGTCGACCCTGGCATCCGGCGGCACGGTGTTGCTGCCCGCTCGCGGGCGCTTCTCTGCACACACGTTCTGGGACGACATCAATGCCGTCAGCGCCACCTGGTACACCGCGGTGCCGACGATCCACCAGATCCTGTTGGAGCGCAGCCGACACCGACCAGTCCGCGAGCAAGTCAGGCCGACGCTGCGTTTCATCCGCAGTTGCAGCGCGCCGCTGACCGCGGAAGCCGCCCAGGCGCTGCAAGACGCGTTCTCGGCACCGGTGCTGTCCGCGTTCGGCATGACCGAGGCCACCCACCAGGTCGCCACCACCGGGTATCGAGGGAGTGGAGGGCATTGACCGCGACGAAAAGCCCGCTGCGTCATACCGGTCTCGTCGGCCGCTCCACCGGGACCGCAAATCCGGATCGTCGGGCCCGACGGCCGAGCCGCTCCCGCCGGATGCCGTCGGCGAAGTCTGGTTGCGCGGTCCCACGGTGGTGCGCGGCTATCTCGGCGACCCGGCCATCACCGCCGCCAACTTCACCGACGGCTGGCTGCGAACCGGTGATCTGGGGTCACTGTCGGCGGCCGGCGACTTGACCATTCGTGGCCGGATCAAGGAGCTGATCAACCGCGGCGGCGAGAAGATATCGCCGGAGCACGTCGAGGGTGTCCTGGCCAGCCACCCAAACGTGTTCGAGGTTGCGGTGTTCGGCGTGCCGCGACCAGATGTACGGAGAAACGGTCGCCGCGGTGATTGTGCCCCGGGAGTCGACCCGCGGCGACCCCGGACGGAGCTTACCGATGTTCTGTCGCGAGCGGCTGGCGGCCTTCGAGGTTCCCGGCCACCTTCCAGGAGGCGAGCGCATTGCCGCACACCGCCAAAGGACTCGCTCGACCGCCGCGCGGTGGTCGCACAGTTCGGCCAGCAGGCCTGACCGCTCCCGCGTGCTTGATGCCCGCGGGTTGGACGAAAGCGTTACGTAAGTCCACATTCAGCGCGGGCTGACCGGATGCCACGGTTCCCCAGGCTGCCCGCGCACCTGATTCACCGACGCGGTAGGTCTGTACCAGCGTGGCCACCGCGGCGGCGACCACCAGCACCCCGACCACCGCGTGCAGCGCGAATTTCACCGTCGCTTCCGCGCGTCTGGCGAATATGCACGGCGGTCAGCACCAGGACCGTGGCCAGCTAGCGCCGCCACGATGTAGATCAGGTCGTCGCCGAGTTCCGCGTGGATCTTGACCGCGGGAGTGGCACCGACCCGCTTCTCCAGCCAGGCACCCGAACTGGTCGTCAGCGGGGTCAACGCGAGTGTCGCCGCGGCCAGCAGCAGGACCAGCCAGATCAGCCGCCGTCGCGCCGCGGGCCACAACGCACAGATGATCGCCAGGATCGCCGTTAACGGACCCAGCACGACGACGAAATGGTTGAGCAGAATGTGCGCGGGGAGTCCGTTGACTGTCGACATCGGGCCGTTGCCTCTTGTGTCCTCTTATGCCCTCTTATGCCGAGGTCTTCACCTGCGCCGCCGCGGATTCTGGCATGGGTTCGTAGCGGACGAATGAACGGGTAAACGATGCGGCGCCGTGTGCCAGTGAGCGCAAATCGATTGCGTACCGCGTCAACTCGACCTGCGGCACTTCGGCTTTGACCACCGTGCGCTCGTGACCCGCGGCCTCGGTACCCAGCACCCGGCCGCGACGACTCGACAGGTCGCCCATCACCGCGCCCACGTAATCGTCGGGCACCAGCACCGAGATCTCGTCGATCGGCTCGAGCAGGACCACCTTTGTCGCCGCCGCCGCCTCCCGCAACGCCGCGCACCCGCCGCCTGGAACGCGAAGTCCGAGGAGTCGACGCTGTGCGACTTGCCGTCGAACAGGGTGACCCGGATGTCGACCATCGGGTAACCGGCGTGCACCCCCTTTTCCATCTGCGCGCGGACGCCCTTCTCCACGCTGGGGATGTAGTTTCGCGGCACGGAGCCGCCGACCACCTTGTCGACGAACTCGAACCCGGAGCCCTCCGGCAGCGGCTCGACCTCGATGTCGCACACCCCGAACTGGCCGTGTCCGCCGGACTGTTTGACGTGGCGGCCATGGCCTTTCGCCTTGCCGGCGACGGTTTCCCGCAGCGGCACGCGCAGCTCCACCGTGTCCACGGTGACGCCGTACCGGTTGGCCAGGGCGTCGAGCACGACGCCGACATGGGCCTCGCCCATGCACCAGAGCACGATCTGATGCGTCTCCGGATTCTGCTCGATCCGCAGCGTTGGGTCTTCGGCGGCCAGCCGACCCAGCCCGACCGCCAGCTTGTCCTCGTCCGTCTTGGCGTGCGCCTGGATCGCGACCGGCAGCAGCGGCTCGGGCATTGTCCACGGCTTGAGCACCAGGGGCTCGGACTTGTCCGAGAGCGTGTCGCCGGTCTCGGCGCGGCTCAGCTTGCCGATCGCGCAGATGTCGCCGGCCACCACGGCCGGCGCGGGGCGCTGCTGCTTGCCCAGCGGGAAGGACAGCACGCCGATGCGTTCGTCTTCGTCGTGGTCGGGATGCGAGCTACCGCCGACCCGTTGCGCAGCCCGCCGAAAAAGGAAGCGAAATGGCCGGACACGTGAACCGTCGCGTCGGGCTTGATGGTCCCGGAGAACACCCGGACCAGGCTGACCCGGCCGACGTACGGGTCCGACGTGGTCTTCACCACCTCGGCCAGCAACGGTGCGTTAGCGTCACAGGCCAGGTCGGCGTGGGGGGCGCCCTGTGGCGTAAAGACCTCCGGCAGTGGGTGTTCCAGCGGAGATGGGAATCCGCGGGTCGCGATCTCGAGTAATTCCAGCGTGCCGACACCGGTGCCGCTGCACACCGGGATCACCGGGAAGAAGGAACCCCGCGCAACGGCACGCTCCAAGTCCTCGATCAGCACCGACTCGTCGATCGATTCGCCGCCGAGATAGCGCTCCATCAGCGACTCGTCCTCGGATTCCTCGATGATTCCCTCGATCAAACTGCCCCGCGCTTCCTCGATCCTATCGGCGTCCGACTGGGTCGGGCGGCTGCGTGGTCCGCTCACCGTCGGTGTACTTGTAATACGTTTGCGATAGCAATCCGATCAGGCCGTCACCCGTCGGTGAGATAAAGCGGTAAAACCTTGTCGCCGAACGCATCTTGTGCGGCGGCCAGTGCCTCCTGGTAGTTCGCCCGGGCGTGGTCGAGCTTGGTGATCACCACGGCGCGGGGCATACCGACCTGGCTGCATTCCTGCCACAGGGATTTGGTCGGCTCGTCGACGCCCTCGTTGGCGGCGATCACGAACAGCGCGCAATCCGCGGCCCGTAACCCGGCCCGCAGCTCACCCACGAAGTCGGCGTAGCCGGGTGTGTCGACCAGGTTGATCTTGATGCCGTCGTGCGACAGCGAGGCCACGGCGACGCCCACCGACCGCTGTTGCCGGATCTCCGCGTCGTCGAAGTCGCAGACCGTGGTGCCGTCCACCACCGAGCCGGGCCTGGTCAACACCCCGCCCGCCACCAGCAGAGCCTCGACCAGGGTGGTCTTACCGCCGCCCGACGGCCCCACCAAGACCACATTGCGGACGTCGCTCGGGCCGCCCGCGGTGGGAGCGACTCCCGCGCCCTGGGAACCGGTGACTCTCTCGGCCATGACTTTCCTCCAGTTCTCACAGGCTCTGGTGGGGCGCGGCGGGTGCGCCGGGGGTGCCCGGAATGCATCGGGGTGTGTCCTAGCCCACAGGACACCCGTAGGCAACTTTTCCCCCAACCGCCGCCCAACACAAGGCCACCGGCCAGACACGGATGGGTTGACCGGCGGTGCCACCCGGCGCCGGTCGCGGCTCGTGTGTTCAGGCGTGCCAGCTCGACCAGCGGCGCACCGTCACCGCGATTACCGGACCGTTCAATGGAACTGATTGGTACTGAGGATATTTGGCGCGCAGCAGCCGGTATCCCATGTGCATCTGCTCGTCGTCGCTGTGAATAGTGGCCACACCGTCGGCCCGGACCCACCACAGCCGCGTCCAGTCGTCGGCGTAGTGGTCTACCAGCAGGCTGGTCTGCGGATTCTTCTCGATGTTGGCGAGGCGACGCAGCCGCTGCGTGGTCTTCGGCTTCCCGTCCACCGCGGTGTAGACAACGTCTCGAACGACCGCGAAGACCACCGGCACCAGGTGCGGTTTGCCGTCGGGCGTGACGGTGGCCAGTCGCGCTACCGGGGACTCGGTGAACCTGGCCTTGGGGTCGAATTCGCCCACCGTGTCAGCTTAAGGTCGGCCGCGCTAGGTTGACTCCCATGCGGGCCGAGACCCAGATCGCAAACCTTCTGTATCGCTATGCCGAGTGCATCGACGCCGGCGATCTCACCGGGGCGGCAGCGCTCTTCGACCACGCCTGTGTCCAGATCACGGCCGACCAGACGATCGACGCCACCCGGCTACTGGGCATCTGGAAGTCGTTGATCATCCTGCACGCGGATGGGACACCCCGAACGAAGCACGTGACCACCAATCCATTGATCGAAGTCGACGAGGACGCCGGCACCGCGAGTTGCCGCAGTTACTACACGGTGCTGCAGCAGACCGACGTGCTGCCGCTGCAGCCGATCGTCACCGGCCGCTACCACGACCGCTTCGAATGCGTCGACGGCCAGTGGCGGTTCTCCTATCGCGACCTCACCCTCATCGACATGGTTGGCGACGTCAGCCACCATCTCAACGAGCCGTTCGCGCAGACCCTAAGACCCGGCAGCGTTTGACAGGTCCCTTTGAATCCTCAAGGATCTTTGCGCTGGGGCATCAACGTTGTCGAGATAGCTGCCTAGGCTACGGTGGTGTTTCACAAAGTCGTGTCGCCCGGACCCCGAGGCTGGGACTTTTGGCGGATTTACCCCGACGCAGGAGGTTACGCGATGAGCAAATGGCACCGACGGTCGCCCTGGTGGCCATGGTTCGTCAGTTTGCTGACTGTGGTCGGGCTGGGGCTGGCGACCGCGCCCGCGAACGCCTCCCCGTCGACCCTGGCGCTGGACCGGTTCAGCGACCGGCCGGCGGCACCGCTGGATCCCGCGGCGATGGTCGCGCCGCAGGTGGTCAACATCAGCACCAGGTTCGGTTACAACAACGCGATAGGGGCCGGAACCGGCATCGTGATCGATCCGGGCGGCGTCGTCCTGACCAATAACCACGTGATCTCGGCCGCTACCGATATCAGTGTGTTCTCCGTCGGCACCGGTCAGACCTACGCCGTCGACGTGGTCGGCTACGACCGCATCCAGGACGTCGCGGTGCTGCAGCTTCGTGGTGCCGGTGGCATGCCCAGCGCCGCGATCGGGGGTGGGGTCGCGGTCGGCGAGCAGCTCACCGCGCTGGGCAATGCCGGCGGTGCGGGTGGGGCTCCGGCCGTCGCGGCGGGCCGCGTGGTCGCGGTCAATCAGACCGTCTCGGCCACTGACACCCTGACCGGCGCCACCGAGACGCTGGCTGGGTTGATCCAGGTCGACGCCGCGATCAGGCCCGGTGACTCGGGTGGGCCCCTGGTCAACGGCGCCGGGCAGGTGGTCGGCATGAACACAGCCGCCACCGACAGCTACAAGATGTCCGGCGGGCAGGGCTTTGCGATTCCGATCGGCCAGGCGTTGGCGGTCGCCGGCGCCATCCGCGGCGGTGCCGGCTCGAACACCGTGCACATCGGTACGACGGCCTTCCTCGGCCTCGGCGTGGTGGACAACAACGGCAACGGCGCGCGGGTCGAACGCGTGGTCTCAAGCGGTCCCGCCGCGGCGGCCGGGCTCAGCGTCGGCGACGTGGTCCTCTCTGTCGACGGTGCTCCCATCAACGGGGCCACCGCGATGACCGATGTGCTCATCCCGCATCACCCGGGCGACACCATACAGCTGGCGTTGGGCTCCGGCCGCACCGTGAATGTGACCTTGGCGGACGGACCGCCGGCCTGACAGTCGGCCGTATAACCCGCGCCGGGTAGCCAATTCGATTGCTGCTCCTTCCATTCGGACCTGATTCCATTGTTGGAACCCCGGGTACCCGTGGCATCGTGGAATTGATGAACGACGCAGACCATCCCGTCCAGGCTGCCGAACACGATCCCACGGGCGGCAGTCACGTCGAGCGGGGTGTGGTCGAGCACCCCACCGCCAAGGACTTCGGCAACGCCACCGCGCTTCCGGCCGACCCCACCTGGTTCAAGCACGCCGTGTTCTACGAGGTGCTGGTCCGGGCGTTCTTCGATGCGAGCGCCGATGGCTCCGGGGACCTGCGCGGACTGATCGACCGCCTCGACTACCTGCAGTGGCTTGGCATCGACTGCATCTGGCTGCCCCCGTTCTACGATTCGCCGCTGCGTGACGGCGGCTACGACATCCGGGACTTCTACAAGCTGCTGCCGGAGTTCGGCACCGTTGACGATTTCGTCGCGCTGGTCGACGCCGCCCACCGGCGGGGAATCCGGATCATCACCGATCTGGTGATGAACCACACGTCGGAGTCGCACCCTTGGTTCCAGGAGTCCCGGCACGACCCCGACGGGCCCTACGGCGACTACTACGTGTGGAGCGACACCAGCGAGAAGTACACCGACGCCCGGATCATCTTCGTTGACAGCGAAGAGTCGAATTGGACATTCGACCCGGTCCGCCGCCAGTTCTACTGGCACCGGTTCTTCTCCCACCAGCCGGACCTGAACTACGACAACCCGGCCGTGCAGGAGGCGATGATCGATGCTCTGCGCTTTTGGCTCGGACTTGGGATCGACGGGTTTCGTCTGGACGCGGTGCCGTACCTGTTCGAGCGTGAGGGCACCAACTGCGAAAACCTGCCTGAGACGCACGCTTTTCTCAAGCGCGTTCGCAAAGTCGTCGACGACGAGTTCCCGGGCCGGGTGCTGCTGGCCGAGGCCAATCAGTGGCCCGGCGATGTCGTCGAGTATTTCGGCGACGCCGGCACCGGCGGTGACGAATGCCATATGGCGTTTCACTTCCCGCTGATGCCGCGTATCTTCATGGCGGTCCGCAGGGAGTCGCGGTTTCCGATCTCGGAGATCATTGCGCAGACGCCGCCGATCCCGGAGATGGCGCAGTGGGGGATTTTCCTGCGCAACCACGACGAGTTGACGCTGGAAATGGTCACCGACGACGAACGTGACTATATGTACTCCGAGTACGCCAAGGATCCGCGGATGAAGGCGAACGTCGGAATCCGCCGCCGGCTGGCGCCGCTGCTGGAAAACGACCGCAACCAGATCGGGCTGTTCACGGCGCTGCTGTTGTCGCTGCCCGGTTCGCCGGTCCTTTATTACGGCGACGAGATCGGCATGGGTGATGTGATCTGGTTGGGGGACCGCGACGGGGTGCGCACCCCGATGCAGTGGACGCCGGACCGCAACGCGGGCTTCTCCACCGCGAACCCGGGTCGGTTATACCTGCCGCCCAGCCAGGACCCGGTGTACGGCTACCAGGCCGTCAATGTGGAGGCGCAACGCGACACCTCGACATCCCTGCTGAACTTCACCCGCATGATGCTGGCGGTGCGCCGCCGGCACACCGCCTTCGCCGTCGGGACTTTCCAGGAATTGGGCGGGTCGAACCCGTCGGTGCTGGCTTTCGTGCGCCAAGCGGCAGATGATGGCGACATTGTGCTGTGCGTCAACAATCTGTCGCGGTTCCCGCAGCCCATCGAGCTGAACCTGCAGCAATGGAACGGATTCACGCCGGTCGAGCTGACCGGTCACGTCGAATTTCCCCGCATCGGCCACCTTCCCTACCTGCTGACACTGCCCGGACACGGGTTTTACTGGTTCCAGCTGTCCGGACCTGCGGAGGGGCGACCATGACCCTGCCGGAAAAGCTGCCATGGTCCGACTGGCTTCCACAGCAACGTTGGTACGCCGGACGCAACCGGGAGTTGTCCGCTGCCGAGCCCGGGTTGGTCGTCCCCCTTCGCGACGATCTCGACTTGGTCCTGGTTGACGCCACCTACACCGACGGTTCGGCGGAGCGCTATCAGGTGATCGTCGGCTGGGATTCCGCGCCGATCTCCGAGTTCAGCAGCGTCGCCACCATCGGCGTCGCCGACGATCGCACCGGCTTTGACGCGCTGTACGACGCCGACGCGCCGCGACTTCTGCTGTCGTTGATCGACTCGTCAGCGGTCCGCGCCGCGTCGGGCACCGGCGTGGTCTTCACCAAAGAACCAGATGTCGAGTTGCCGCTGGATGCCTCGCCCCGGGTTTCGGATGCCGAGCAGTCCAACACCAGCGTGATCTTCGACAGGAGCGCCATCTTCAAGGTGTTCCGCCGGGTCAGCGGGGGTATCAACCCCGACATCGAGCTGAATAGGGTGCTGGGGCGCGCCGGCAACCCGCACGTGGCCCGATTGCTCGGCACCTACGAGATATCCGCACCGGACATTGATATGGCGTGTCCGCTGGGCATGGTGACCGAGTTCGAGGCCAACGCCGCGGAAGGTTGGGCCATGGCGACCGCCAGCGTTCGCGATTTGTTCGCCGAGGGTGACCTGTATGCCCACGAAGTCGGCGGCGACTTCGCCGGCGAGTCCTACCGGCTCGGCGAAGCGGTCGCGTCCGTGCACGCCACCCTGGCCGAATACCTGGGAACAGCGGAGGCAATGTTCCCGGTGGACAAGGTGCTGACGCGGTTGTCGTCGACGGGGGCGACGGTGCCGGGGCTGCGGGAGTACACGGCGACGATCGAAGAGCGATTCCACGAGCTTTCGGGCGAGACGATCACCGCTCAGCGCATACACGGTGATCTGCACCTGGGACAGGTGCTGCGCACCCCGGAGAGCTGGCTGTTGATCGACTTCGAAGGTGAGCCGGGTCAACCGTTGCCCGAGCGCCGGGCGCCGGATTCACCGTTACGCGACGTGGCTGGTGTGTTGCGCTCCTACGACTACGCCGCCTACGGGCCATTGGTAGATCAGGCCGCCGACAAGCAACTCGCCGCCCGCGCTCGGGAATGGGTGGAACGCAACCGCACCGCGTTCTGCGAGGGCTACGCTGCCGTTTCGGGAGCCGACCCGCGCGATTCGGCGGGGCTGCTCGCGGCCTACGAATTGGACAAGGCGGTCTACGAGGCGGGGTATGAGTCGCGGCACCGACCCGGATGGCTGCCGATCCCGCTGCGCTCCATCGCCCGTCTCACCGCGGCATAACCGGCATGACCGGCCTAGCTGGCCTGACTGCGGCGACGGGCACGGCGCCCGTCTGACAGCATGTGCGTGTGGCGAGCGAGATTTTCAATAGTGAGACGCGGTTGTCGTGGGTGCTGGCGGCGCTGGCGGGCGTGCTGGGCGCCACCGCGTTTACCCACTCCGCCGGATATTTCGTGACGTTCATGACCGGAAATGCCCAGCGCGCCGTGCTGGGATATTTCCGGCACGATGTCTTGCTGTCGGTTACCGCGGGGCTGCTGATCGTGTGCTTCATCGCCGGCGTGGTGACCGCGTCATGGTGCAGGCGGCATTTCTGGGTTGCGCACCCACACGGCCCGACGGTGCTGACCACCTTCAGCCTGGTGGGGGCCACCGCGCTCGACATCATCATCGGCCGATGGGACGAAAGCCAACTTGACTTCACGCCAATTCTGTTTGTTGTCTTCGGTATTGGCGCTTTGAACACATCATTCGTGAAGGATGGCGAGGTGTCGATCCCGATCAGCTACGTGACGGGCACGCTGGTCAAGATGGGCCAGGGCATCGAACGTCACATCGCCGGCGGAAAAGCGTCGGACTGGCTCGGCTATTTCCTGCTGTTCGCCAGCTTCGTCTTAGGTGCCACCGCGGGTGGCGTGATCAGTCTGCTCGTCAGCGGCGACCAGATGCTGGCGGTCGCCACGGCCGTGTGCGCGGCGACGACCGGCTACACGTACTTCCACGAGGACCGCCGCGCGCTGTTGGACTAAAAGTCGCCGGCGCAGTCTTGCAAAAGAACATCGGCAGCAGCGCTGGCCGTTGCGCTGCTGCCGATGCCGGCTTGCGGGTTTCCCAGCCGCTAGGGGCCCTTACGCCGAGCCGTTGGCGGCGTTGAGCACCTGCAGGATGTCGGGCTTCATGGCAACCAGCTGCTGGTTCCAGTACGGCCACGAGTGCGTGCCATTGGTTGGGAAGTTGAACACTGCGTTGCGTCCGCCCGAGGCCGCGTAGGTAGCCTGGAAGGCTTGATTGGTGCGCAGGGTCAGGCTTTCCAGGAACTTTGCCGGCATGTTGTCGCCACCGAGGTCGGTCGGCGCGCCGTTACCGCAGTAGACCCAGACCCGGGTGTTGTTGGCCACCAGCCGCGGAATCTGGACCATCGGGTCATTGCGCTTCCACGCCGGGTCGCTCGACGGACCCCACATGCTGTTGGCGTTGTAACCACCCGAGTCGTTCATCGACAAGCCGATCAGGGTCGGCCACCAGCCCTCGGACGGGTTGAGGAATCCGGAAAGTGAAGCGGCATAGGGGAATTGCTGTGGGTAGTAGGCCGCCATGATCAGCGCGGAACCGCCCGACATGGACAGTCCGACTGCCGCATTGCCGGCCGGCGAGACGTCCTTGTTGGCCTGCAGCCAGCTGGGCATCTCCTGGGTCAGGAAGGTTTCCCATTTGTAGGTGTAGTTCTGACCGTTGCCCTGCGACGGCTGGTACCAGTTGCTGTAGAAGCTGGACTGGCCGCCGACCGGCATGATCACCGACAGGCCGGACTGGTAGTACTCCTCGAACGCCGGGGTGTTGATGTCCCAGCCGTTGTAGTCGTCCTGCGCCCGAAGGCCGTCGAGCAGGTACACGGCGTGCGCTCCACCGCCCTGGAACTGGACCTTGATGTTGCGGCCCATCGACGGTGATGGCACCTGCAGGTATTCCACTGGAAGGCCCGGCTTGGAGAACGCCCCCGCGGTCGCCGTGCCGCCGGCGGCACAGACGAGACCTGACAACAGGGCAGCTCCTACGCCCGCGATAGCCAGCCGGCGCGGCAGCGTAGCCGTTGCGCCACGCAACTTCCGCAACTCATCGAAGAACGTCATAGCTTCTACCAATCCCAACTTTCATCGCCTTTTGGGTGCCGCATGGTGCGGTCGAATCCGTCTGGGCGATCCAAACACAGGGGGACGGTGCAATTGGCTTGTCGGGGCCGGAGTTTGACGTCGCGGTTGGCTAACGATTCAGAGTCGGTACGGACTCGTCGCGTTCTAGGAGACCAGGCGGCGCAACAGAGTTGACGCCGTCGCGACTCCGATCACCGCCGCCGCCACCAACACGACGATGTCCGCCGGGTTGAATGGGGTGCCGATCAATAGCGCGCGCAATGCGTTGACCTCGTAGCTGAGTGGGTTGACGGTGCTCAGCGTGTGCAGCCATGCGGGCATCACGTCGACCGGGTACAGGGCATTGGAAGCGAAGAATAGCGGCATCGTGATGGCCTGTCCGATCCCCATCAGGCGATCGCGGCTGCGGACCAGCCCGGCCAGCGTCATTGACAGGCAGGCGAAGAATGCGGCGCCGAGCATCACGATGCCCATCGCCGCCAGGATCCGTAGTGGATTGATGGTCAGGCCGACGCCCATTAGATAGGACAGCACCAGCACGCCGACCACCTGTGCGACCGATCGCACACCGGCCGCGAATGCCTTGCCGGTGATCAGCGCCGACGCGGGCGCGGGGGTCACCATGAGTTTGGCGAGAATGCCGGCGTCGCGATCCCAAATGATCTGAATGCCATAGAAGATCGAGATGAACAGCGCTGACTGCGCGATGATTCCCGGCGCCAGGAATGCCAGATAGGACACCGACCCGGTGTTGATGACGTGCAGGTGACTGAACGTGGTACCGAAGATCAACAGCCACAGCGCCGGTTGCACCATCCGGGTGACCAGTTCGGTGCGGTCGTGCCGCAGCTTCTGCAGTTCGACGATCGCGAACGCGGTGATGCGGTCCGACGTTGCGCGCACGCGCTGCCATCCCCGCGGCGCGCGGACGAGCGTTATGTCTGTGGCTTGCAAGGCTTGCAAGGCTTGTTCAGCCGGCACGGCGGGCAACCTTTCTGCTGGAACGGATTTCGCGGATGCTCGACGCCTCCCCGGCCTCTTCAGTCGACTCCGAACTCAAATCTCCTGCGGTGTAGTGGCGGAACACGTCTTCGAGCGTGGCGGCGGACGACACGGTCAGCTTCAGCTTGGCCGGTGTTCCCACCGCCCGCAGTTCGCCGTGGTGCATCAGTGCGACCCGATCGCACAACGCATCGGCCTCTTCCATGTAGTGGGTGGTCAGCAGCACGGTCATGCCGAACTGGCCCTGCATCTTCTGCACCTGAGTCCAGACGCGGTCACGTGCGATCGGATCCAGCCCCACCGTCGGTTCGTCGAGCACGAGCAGTGATGGGCGGTTTACCAGCGCCTGCGCCACCTCCAGGCGACGGACCATGCCGCCGGAGATAGGTGGACGCCAGCCGGTCGGCCACGTCGAGCAGCTCCATGGCGACCAGCGCCTCGGTCACTCGTTCGGCCCGCTCGGCGCGCGGCACACCGTACAACCGTGCGAACCACTGCACGTTCTGCCGGCCGGTCAGCCCCGGCTCGATCGAAAGCTGTTGCGGGACATAGCCGATATTGCTTCGGATGTCGACGGTCTGATCGCGGGTGTCCATACCGAAAATGCGCAGTTCACCCTGCTGCGCCGGTGTCAGGGTGGCGAGCATGCGGACTACCGTCGTCTTTCCCGGCGCCGTTGGGTCCAAGTAGGCCCATGGTCTCGCCGGGCCGTACCTGCAGCGTCACGTCGTCGACGGCGGTGAACTGGCCATAGCGGTAGGTCAGGTGGCGGGCGTCGACCGCCATCGGCAGTGTTCCGCTCATGACCGTCGCTCCTGCAGTATCAGGGTCATCGTGTCAAGGACCTCCAATCCTTTTGCCAAAGCTTCGATTTGATCGTGATCGAGTTCGCCGAGCACGTCGGATAGCAGCGCTCGCCGCGCGGCCCGCGAGGCATCGACGACCTGCTGGGCCGGTTCGGCGAGCCGAAGCTGGCCGACGCGGCGGTCCGTCGCGTCGACCGTCCGGATGAGTAAGCCACTGGACACCAGCTTGGAGACCAGGGTTGAAGCGGTGTTGGGCACCAGCCCGAGTTCGGCGGCGGCAACGCTGACCGAGACCCCCGGCTGCCGTCCGACCAGCCACAACAGCTCCGCTTGTGACTCGGTGAGCCGAACGGAGTCGAAGCCCCGACCGGCCGACCGCCGCAGTTGGCGGCGGAACCTGCCGACGACGCCGAACACCTCGGTGACCAAATCGGTGCGTGACTTGAGCCTCTGCATGGTTACCCTCTTCGCCTATATACCTCTGTATAGGAGCTATATATGTGTGAGAGCTATGCGCCAGCTATCAGCCAGCTACTTCTCGAGGCGATGCAGCACCACGTCCGTCAGTGCCTGGTGCTCGATGCTGGTGGTCATGTAACTGCAGAACGGTTGCCGGCGACGATCCGTCGGTGAGCCGGGATTAAGCAGGCGCAAGCCGGTTTCCGTCGTCGTATCCCATGGGATGTGACTGTGCCCGAACACCAGAACGTCGGTGTCCGGATACAGCCGCGACATCCGGGTTTCGCGGCCTGTCGCGGCGCCGGTCTCGTGCACGACCGTGAAGCGCAGGCCGGCCAGCAAAACGTCCGCTCGTTCCGGGAGGCGCCGCCGCAGTTCGGGTCCGTCGTTGTTTCCCCAGCACGCGACCAGTCGGGCGGCCCTCGATTCCAGCGCGTCGACCAGGTCGGGCGTCACCCAGTCACCGGCGTGGACGACGACATCTGCCGTCGCGACCTCGTCCCATACGTGTGCGGGCAAGTCGCGCGCCCGCTTCGGAACATGGGTGTCGGCAATCAGCAGCAGCCGCACAGGGCTATCGCGGGGCATCTTGCCGCAAGTTCACTCGCCGGTCAGCGGGTGGACACGGCTGCGGCCAAGGTGGCTTGGTTGTTTTTCTGCACATGTGCTAATTCTCATTCTTAACCCGTATGCGGCTTGGTCTGGTGGTTAGTGGTGCGCTTGCCGACGTCGTGTGGGGACATGACATCGGCGTGTCGACGGTGATCCGGAGAAGACGGACATGGTCGCCGCGCAGTTCGGCGCTTTAGCCGGGTTCCGCCGCGATTACCACGCCTGCCTGGACCGCCGCGCCGACGCGTTGTTCGAGCTCACCGACGCGGTGCTGTGCGCCTACGGGCCGGTGGTCGCACTGCCCGAGCTGTTGCTGACCACCGAACACCGCCGTGGGCACGGCGCGCTCTAGGACGGCCCGGCGTGCGGGCAGATCGACCTCGGCCGGTGCGCCTATCGCTGACCGCGCTGCCCCTACCCCGCGATGGCGACGGCAGGATCACGCTGACGGTCGACGTCAGCCCGTGGCTACGCCCGGAGGCGGCGACCAGCCCGGACCGGCTGTTCTGTCACGTCTACGGGCACGGCAAGCGATCCGCTGAGATGACCCCCGGCTGGCCCTGGCTGGGCCCGTGCGACGACCCGACCGAGGTGACCGCCGCGCAGGTCCGCGACGTCGTCGAGCGGCTCCGGCGCGCCAGCCAGCACCGGCCCGCTGACCCCGACATCCTGATAGGTGTTGGACGCCGGCTACGACGTCACCCGGCTGGCATGTCTGCTCACCGACCTGCCGGTGGAGCTGCTGGGCCGGGTCCGCTCGGATAGGGTCTGCCATTTCCCCGCGCCACCCCAAGCGGGCACGGTCGGGCGTCCCGCCAAACACGTCCCCGAGTTCGCGTTGACCTACCCGTCCACCCACCCGGAACCCGACGTAAACACCACCAGCGACACCAGCCGCTACGACACCGCCCAAGCGTGGCGTGGCACCGGCTACACCCCGCTTGACCAGCCGCGCCGCCGGGCGACAGCACGACGGCGAGCTGCCGATCATCGAGGCACACTGATCCAGCTGACCGTGGACCGGCGCCCCGGCGACCGGGACGGCGACACTGTAGTCCGGCGGGTCACCGAAGTCCCGGTGATTGGGTGATCGCCGCGCGCTTGGGCGTGGTGCTGCCGAAGCGTCCTGCGGCAGCACCGGCCATACAGGGCGGGTGGGCCCGGCGGCTACGTTGCCCCCGCGGCCCCGGAGCTGCCGTACAGCAGTCCGCCGGTGCCGCCGGTGCCGCCGGAAGCGCCGTCGGCGCCCGCTCCGCCGCCGCCGCCGTTGCCGATCAATTGGGCGTTACCCCCGTTCCCGCCGGAACCGCCGGCACCGCTGTCGCCGGTGGGGCTGACCCCCGCGGTGGGGCCGTCGCCACCGGTGGCACCGTTGCCGCCGGTACCGCCGTTGCCGTACAACCACCCGGCGTCGCCGCCGGCCCCACCCGAACCGCCGGCCCCACCGTTTCCGTCGGAGGCGTCGCTGTTGGGACCGGTCCCGCCGGCCCCTCCGGTCCCGCCGGCCCCACCGTTGCCGATCAACCGGGCTTTACCTCCGGCGCCGCCAGTACCGCCGTTCCCGCCGTCGCCCTGGGCCCAGCCGCCGTTGACGCCGGTGGCGGCGGCGCCACCGGTGGCACCGTTGCCGCCGGTCCCGCCGTTGCCGTACAACCACCCGGCGTCGCCGCCGGCCCCACCCGAACCGCCGGCCCCACCGTTTCCGTCGGAGGCGTTGCTGGTGGGACCAGCTCCGCCGGTCCCGCCGGTCCCGCCGGCCCCACCGTTGCCGATCAACCAGGCTTTACCCCGGTGCCACCGGTACCGCCGTTCCCGCCGTAGCCGCCGGCGTAGCCGCCGTTGACGCCGGTGGCGGCGGCGCCACCGGTGGCGCCGTTGCCGCCGGTACCGCCGTTGCCGTACAACCACCCGGCGTCGCCGCCGGCCCCACCCGAACCGCCGGCCCCACCGTTTCCGTTGGAGCCGTTGCTGGTGGGACCAGCCCCGCCGGTCCCGCCGGTCCCGCCGGCCCCACCGTTGCCGATCAACCAGGCTTTACCCCCGGCGCCACCGCTACCGCCGTTGCCGGCGTCGCCGCCGTCTATGGCGTCGTCGACGACGGCGCCGCCGTCGCCGCCGGTGGCACCGTTGCCGCCGTTGCCGTACAGCCACCCGCCGTCGCCGCCGGCCCCACCCGAACCGCCGGCCCCACCGTTTCCGTCGCAGAAGTCGCTGGTGGGACCGGCCCCGCCGGTCCCACCGGTCCCGCCGGCCCCACCGTTGCCGATCAACCAGGCTCTACCCCCGGCGCCACCGCTACCGCCGTTGCCGCCGTCGCTGCTGGCCCAGCCGCCGTTAGTGCCGGTGCCGCCAGTACCGCCAGCACCGCCGTCGCCGCCCGCCCCACCGTTGCCGTACAGCCACCCGCCGTTACCGCCGGCCCCACCTGAACCGCCGCTACCGCCGTCGCTGGTCCCGCTGCTCGCACCAGCCCCACCAGCCCCACCGGTCCCACCGTGCCCACCGTTGCCCCACAGTCCGGCACTGCCACCGGCCCCCCCGTTGCCGCCGGCCTCGCCGGTGCCCGCCGCGGCGGCTCCGCCGGTGCCGCCGGCCCCGCCACGGCCAAACAGCCATCCGCCACTGCCGCCGCTGCCGCCGGCGGCGCCGGCCCCCCCGCTGCCACCGGCCCCGCCGTTGCCGAACAGTCCGGTAGAACCGCCGTTACCGCCGGCCACCCCGGAAGACGCGGTTTCGGAGTAGCCATTGCCGCCGTTGCCATACAAGATCCCGCCCGCCCCGCCATTCGGGCTGGTCGATGTCCCATCAGCTCCGTTGCCGATCAGCGCGCGCCCCAACAGCGCCTCGGTGGGTGCATTGATCACCCCCAACGTGTCGTGCTCCACGCCCCGCAACGGCGAGGCGTTGGCGGCCTCGGCGGCCGCATAGGCGCCCCCCGCGCGATACAACGCCCGCACAAACTGGTCATGAAACTGCGCTGCCTGCCCGCCGAGCGCCTGATAATCGGCGGCGTAGCTGCCGAACAATCGTGCAATCGCCGCCGACACCTCATCTCCGGCTGCCGGCACAATGCTCGTCGTCGAACTCGCCGCCGCGGCGTGGGCCGTGCGGATAGCTTGCCCGACGCCGGTCAGGTCCGCCGACGCCGCCGCCAAAACTTCCGGTGCTGCAATCAAATACGCCACCATGGCCTCCCATCAACCGGGCGACCGTATCCCGGGCCGCCCTTTGGCGGGATTTAAAGGACAAGCAGGCCCAGTGAGTAATGTCACGTTCGGGTCCCGCCGTGTCGCGTGCTGTTCATGAGCTGTCACCCGTTACAAACGACCCGAACGGGCATATCCGCGCGGGGGCGGCCTGAGTGAACTTCGCGATGGTTGGCTGCCCTGAGCTGAATCCGTCACAAATGCGAACGTGCCTGGTAGGCAACGCACATCGCGTCAACGCGAACCGTTCCGGGTTGGATGCTGCATCAGAACTAATGCCGTTGACTCCAGGGTCATCACAGGTCATTCGTTAGTGCGCTCAGTTGGCCGCGCAGCGGTGTGTTGGGATAACGCCTGCAGGAATCATTTTGGGCCACATTGAAAGTCGATTTCTACGCCGATACCCATGGCTGACTAAGCTAAGGCAGCAGCCAAGGTGGCCGTCGGCGACTGGATCGAACGCGTATGCAACCGAGGCAGACGCCACTCATCGATGGGTATGCTCCGTCTCGTCGAGTTCGAAAACCGACTCACTCAGACAGCACAAGCGGCCTGGCCCCGTGTCCACCAGGCGGGGTCAAGCCCAACGGCCTGCGCGCGTCGACGGGCGGGCATCGCGCAACACCTTGCCGAAATAGGTATCGGCGTCACAAGGCTGCATCTCCCACAACGTCGGCCTAACCAATCACGAATCAGTTCAAGGTGATTGACGTCGATGCGAATGGTGGCGTCGACCAGTCCGGCCGGCGCCCGCGCCAACAGGAACCCCGACGGCACGTCGGTCTCGAAATCGGCGATCTCGTCCTCGGTCGCCGGTGCCCGCGACTCCCGCAGATCGCGCACCGCCGCCCGAGCCAACCCACGCCGCACCGTGAAAAACCCCGCCCGAAATGCAAACCGCTCGACAAAGATGATGCCGCCTCAATTCGGTCATTCAGCACGGCGACGCGCCCGCGGCCCCAGGTCCACGCCGAACACACAAGGCGAGGACAGCCGATAGCGTCCCGTGGATTGGTGGACTTCGGATCCGGCGTGGTTCACACGTGGTGATCAACGAGTCATGTTGCTTGGTGGATCATTCTCACCCTGCTCCCGATCCCATATCCCGAATCCGGGGATGGCACGATGTTGAACACCGGAAAGCAGAGGAGACCACCCATGCGCACCTTCGAGTCAGTCGCCGAACTCGCTGCCGCCGCGGGCACGCCCATCGGGCGGAGCGACTGGGTGACCATTACCCAGGAAGACGTCAATTTGTTCGCCGACGCGACCGGCGATCACCAATGGATCCACGTCGACCCGGAGAAGGCGGCCGCCGGTCCGTTCGGCACGACCATCGCCCACGGCTTCATGACCCTGTCGCTGTTGCCCCGGCTGCACCACGAGACGTACACCGTCAAGGGCATCAAACTCGCAATCAATTACGGCCTCAACAAGGTTCGCTTCGTCGCTCCGGTGCCGGTCGGCTCCCGGGTGCGCGCTGAGACTTCACTGGTCGGCGTCCAAGACGTGGGCAACGGCGCCGTCCAGGCGACGGTGTCGACCGTCGTCGAGATCGACGGGGGATCCAAGCCGGCGTGCGTGGCCGAGAGCATAGTCCGCTACATAACGTGACACCCGCGACAGGGCGCCACGGGGCGCCACGGGCGAGCCACGGTCAGAATTCGGCGATCGTGTGTTCCAGGCGTTCGGCCAGCCGGGCCTGGGCTTCGGCGCGTCGGGTAGGAATGTGCTGTGACGGGAAAGGCGTTGTCACGGGCTGATATTCACGCAGTGTGCGGCGGGCTACCGTCATCTTGTGCAGCTCGGTGGCGCCGTCGGCGATGCCGAGTGACTCGGCGGCCACCATCATCTTGACGAACGGCATCTCGTCGGAGACGCCGAGCGCGCCGTGCAGGTGCATGGCCCGCTGGGCGACGTCATGGAGCACCGCGGGCATGGCGACCTTGACCGCGGCGATGTCGCGGCGCACCTTCTGATAGTCGTGGTGCTTGTCGATCAACCACGCGGTGCGCAACACCAGCAGCCGGAACTGTTCGATCTGGATCCAGCTGTCGGCGATCTTCTCCTGGGTCATCTGCAGGTCGGAGAGTCGGCCATGCCTGGTCTGCCGCGACACCGCACGCTCACACATCATGTCAAAAGCACGGCGCGCCAAAGCAATTGTGCGCATCGCGTGATGGATTCGGCCGCCGCCGAGGCGGGTCTGGGCGATCATGAACGCCTGGCCTTCACCGCCGAGCACGTGATCGGCCGGCACCCGGACGTCGTTGTAGCGGACGTAGCCGTGCGAGCCGTGCTTCTTCGACTCGCCTCCCACCCCGACGTTGCGGATGATCTCGATGCCCGGCGTCTCGCCCGGAACGATGAACAACGACATCTTGTCGTAGGTGTGGGAGTCGGGCTTGGTCACGGCCATCACGATGAAGAACGAGGCGTGCTTGGCGTTGCTGGAAAACCACTTCTCCCCGTTGATCACCCAGTCGCCATTTCCCGAGGCGTCCTGGGTCGCCGTCGTGACGAACATGCCCGGATCGGATCCGCCCTGGGGTTCGGTCATCGAATAGCAGGAGGTGATTTCGCCGTCGAGCAGCGGCCGCAGGTAGCGGTCCTTCTGCTCGTCGGTGCCGAACAGGGCCAGGATCTCGGCGTTACCCGAGTCGGGTGCCTGGCAACCGAACACCGACGGCGCCCAGCGCGAGCGCCCGAGGATCTCGTTGAGCAGCGCGAGCTTGACCTGTCCGAATCCTTGACCGCCGAGTTCGGGCCGCAGATGCGCGGCCCACAGTCCCTGGTCCTTGACCTGCTGCTGCAACGGCCGCAGGATCGCCATCATCTCGGCGTTCTTCTTGTCGTAAGGGTCCAGCGAGACCAGATCGAGCGGTTCGAGTTCCTCGACCATGAATTTTTCGACCCAGTCCAGCTTCGCCTGATATTCCGGGTCCGTTTCGAAATCCCACACTGTCTCTCAACCGTTCCCCAGCGCAGCGCCGCGCCGGCATCTTAGGTATAGCGAGCTGAAGCCATCGTAAGTGCGGGAATGAATTGACCCGCGCGGCGGTAGAACAACGGTATGAAACTCAATGACGCCGCGCGTGACCTGATAGGAAAGGGTGCCGACGCCACGCTGGTCACCCTCAACCCCGACGGCAGCCCCCAGGTTTCCCTGGTCTGGGTCGCGCTGCAGTCGACACCGGACGGGGACGAACTCGTCACCGCCCACCTCGCTGAGCACAAGAAGGTGCGCAATGTCCGCCGCGATCCCCGGGTGGCCCTGACGATCGCCGCGGTGGGCGACTTCGCCCCGGAGATGCGCCCCTACCTCGTCGTCTACGGCACCGCCCGGATCGTGGAGGGCGGCGCCCCCGAGCTGCTGAAGGAGCTGGCCGAGACCCTGTCCAACCCGGACGTGTTCCCCCCGGCGGGCGCACCACCCGGATTCCTCACCCGCATCCGCATCGACAGGGTCGGCGGCATCGGTCCCTGGGTGTCCTGACGCAATTCACCCGCGACGCCAGAGCGTGTTGGGAAGACCGAGCAGTGCCGCCACGGGCAGCACCGACCGGGGTTCGTACCCCACGCGCCAAAGTCCGTTGTGCGCGGCCTGGTCGGTGAAAAGTTCCTCAGGATGCCTCGCGCCATCTGGGGCGGGCCGGTTGAGGTCATGCACGAGCAGCGCCGCCATGAGCGTGCGTGCCGTATCCGCGGCGAAGATTTCAACACCGAAGTGACAGGCGCCGAAATAGGCGGCCTCGAGAACGCGATTGCGCGTGACCGACCGTGTCCACGACATCGGAGCGATGTTGAATGAGATGCGGCGGCCATCGGCCGCGGCGGCGACGCCCCGCCAGCGCTGGCAACGTTTGGCCACAGCGTAATTGGGTCCCTGCTGGGTCACCAGCGCGTCGGCGACGTGCCACGTTCCAGTGGCGGGCTGGCCCCTATAGGCAGGGGTAAACCCACGCCCGGCCGACAGTGCCCGCCCGACAGATGCCCAGTGACGCCGCCGGTAGGCGTCGCGGGCAAAGTCGACAACCGAGTCGGTGACGGCATACACGTCGGTCGGTGTCGCGAGGTAGGCCAGCGCGGTATCGGGCCGGGTGAGCAGCAGATCTTCTGCGGCCGCGTCGACAGCGGCGCTAACCCGGATATGAAGCGCGCGGTCCGCGTAGGCGTACATGCCGATGACTAGGGACTCCTCGGCGGCGCATTGGTCCATCCAATGGCGCAGTTCGGGCAGTTCAGTCACGACGTCGAGACCGTGACCGCCTTCGGGGCGGCACGGGATGGTTACGCGACCAGCGCCGGCCTGTGCGGTTGCGATGATCTGTGACCACACCGCGGGTACGGGGACGTCTATCGCCAAAACGTGGGCGCCCCACTGGGTCAGCGGCGACAGCGGGCCCATCTCTGCACCCGCACCGATCACGGCCACGCAGTGGCCCGGCAGTGCCAACCACTCGGGGTGCGCCATGACCGTCTCGATTGCGGTCGCGAAACTGGGTTCAACAATTCCGCCGGCGATCCAGCGCTGCAATTGCGCACGCAGTGCATCCCCGCGAAGCAACTCGCCCCGATATGGCACCCGTAGCTCGTCCACGGGGGCGGCCCGGCCCGATACGTGCTCCGCACCGAAGCCGGCGCGTGGTCTGAACGCGGCGAGCGCCCCCGACAGGGGAACGGCCTCGCCGTCACGCCCGAACAGCATGCGCTGGCTCATCGAGCTAAGCCCAGCCCGCGCGATCGCCACCGAAGCTTCCGCCGAGCGCGAGCATGTTCGGGTCAGCTCTGCCATTAGACCCGTATAGTCGGTGCGCCACCGCCGTGTCGCAGTAAAGCCTTGCGCCACAGCGGAATCGATTCCGGAGACGGCGTCAGCCAGGATGTCGCGTGCAGTTCCAGAGGCGCCCGACCCGCCGTCCGCGCTCGGAAAGTCGACACCCGATGCTGAGCCGTCCGGCCTATTGCTTTGGTGCGCATCGGCATACGTCATTGCGTTCCCTAGTCTCGAGTTCATCCTGATCGTTGTTCGGGCTGTGTTCATGCAAGGTGTGGCAGCGTAGCACGCAGCTGCCATCTGGCGCGGCCAAATCCGACGCACGGCGTTGAGGCTAAGCGGCACAGATGATTTCGTGGCGGTACTCGCGCCATTTGAGGTCTTGTCGGGCTACTGGCAACCGATCTACATCCTGGCGGCCATCGCCGCCCGTGGTGGGCCTTGTTGTGACTATTCCGCGACTATTTGTTCTGATCTGCCGTCGCCGACTAGCCTCATTCGAGTCGCCCCGCAGGCGCGCCCGGCGCAGAAAGGCGATGTCCGCGAGCTGTCGCGCACCATGGCCAGGGCGTTTTACGACGACCCGGTGATGATCTGGCTATTCCCCGATGAGCGGCCGCGTCTCGCGCAGCCGTACCGGTTGTTCGCGACGATGACCCGCACCACCACCTGTCCCGCGGTGGCGTGGAGGTGGCCTGCGACGGAGCGCGCATCGGCGCGGCGGCATTGTGGGATCCGCCGAATCAATGGCAAGGAACGCGCTGGGAGTTGCTGGTGCAGGCGCCCGCATTCCTGCGGGTGTTCGGCTTTCATTCGGCGCGGGCACGCGGCGTGCAGGAAGTGATGAAGCGCGTGCACCCCGAAGAACCGCACTGGCATCTGGCCGCGATCGGCAGCGACCCGACGGTGCGCGGAAAGGGCTTCGGGCAATCCCTGATGCGGTCGCGGCTGCAACGTTGCGACGCCGAACACTGTCCGGCCTACCTGGAGTCGACCAAACCCGAAAATGTGCCGTACTACCAGCGTTTCGGATTTACCGTCACCGATGAGATCAAACTGCCCAACGGTGGACCGCCGATTTGGCCGATGTGGCGGGAACCCCGGGGCTGATCCCGCCCATCATCCTGCAGACGGCGGCTTTTTCATCACCGTGCCCTTAAGCTCCGCCCCCAATTCAATATCGTCGTAGTTCGCCCTCTTGCGCCAACCGCTGCCCGCCGTGTCCGGCGGCGGCGGCGTCGTCACCCCGCGTGCGGATTCCTGGTATTCCTCGTCCTCCTCGTACTCAGAATCCTCGTCCTCCCCGTACTTTTGCTGCGTCCTCTTGCGCCAACCGCTGCCTGCCGAGGTCGACGGCGGCGGCATCAAAGGCGGGAGGAAGGGGATCCCGGACTCATCGAACTCGTCGGAAGGAAGCGGGGACGCCGCCGACGCGAGTTGCACCGGCGCGTGCGAAGCGGGCAACAGCCCGACGACGGCGGGCGGCGCGCTCAGATTGCCCAACGACACCCTTACTCCTATCGCCGCCGTGGGTTCCGCGGCAAGTCCGGCGGCCCCCAACGCGCGCAACGCTCCCGGCCCCGCGTCCGCCGCCGCTGCTGCCCCCGCTCCCAGGGCCGACTCACCCTCCGCCAGGCCGCCACCAACATCGCCACCCACGGTCTGAAGCGACTGGGCCGCAGTCGACTGCGCCAAATATGCCAGCAGGTTGATGGGAAATCCCCCGGCGATGAACTGATTGCCCCACGTCTCAGCCCAACCGAACCAGCCCTTTTGGGGGTTGAAGCCTTGGACCGCCGAAATTATCGAATCCAGCGGCGAGGTGGCAGCGGGCGCCGCCGCAGCGGTCGCGGAAGTGCTCGCGGCGGATACCGCACTGGCCTGAGCCGCCGCCCCTGCCGGATTGGCGATCGACGGCGGCGAAGAGAACTGAGACAGCGTGGTGGCTTGTGCAGAGGCCGTCTGATAGCGAGTCATCGCGGCCGAGTTGTTCGCCCACATGTTCTGGTATTGATCTTCGGTTTGGGCAATAGCCGGAAGATTGACCCCGAACGTGTTGGTGGCCAACAACTGCGCCAGCCGCGTCCGGTTGGCACTGACCAGTGCGGGAAGAATTACCGTCGAGCGAACGGCGTCAAAGGCCGCCGCGGCAGCCTGTGCCGAGTTGGCCATCTGCTGGGCCTGCCGCGCGGTGCCACGCAACCAGGCTAGGTATGGTTCGACGGCCTGCACCATCGCCAGCGAGGACGGACCTTGCCAGGTCTCGGTCAGTGCGGACACCGCTGAGGAAAAGCTGCCAGCAGTGTTCTGCAGTTCGGTGCCCAGGCGCTGCCACGCACCGGAGGCCTCGATCATTGAGCCGGCTCCTGGCCCTGAGTGGATAAGCGCGGAGGTGACCTCGGGGGGCAACACTAAGAAATCCACGACATCTCACCTCGCATACGCCGGGAACGCCTCAGCAAAATCGCGCTGACTACGCTGCGACGAACCCTGGAACATTGCGCATCCACGCCTCGCCTGCGGGCCACGATCACCAGTGTGCACGGAGCGGGGAGCATCGCGGTAATGAGACGGTCGCCGTGTCGCTGATGGCGTTCGTCTCCCGTGCCGTGCGGACGTCGGGTGCGAACGAAAGATGCTCGGCACAGACGGTTGGTATGTTTGCCCAAAGCAGCGGGATGGCTTCAGCTTAGGGGAATACCGAAAGTGAGCATCGACAATCCCTTTTGGGAAGCGGTCAAGGATTGCGTTGAGCCGGATAGTTTCCGGGGCAACCCGGTGGTCGGGCAGTTCCGTCTGGACCGGAGCGTGGAGGAGAGCATGGCGCGCTTCCCGAACCGGCTATTTTTGGTCAGGAAGTACTGCTGGACCATTCCCGACCCCGAGACCGTTGCGTTCGTGGCCAACCATGCGCTCGGGGGCCTGGTCGATCCGATGGCCGGCACGGGCTATTGGGCCTACGTGCTTGCGCAGGTGGGCGTGGATGTCGTCAGCTACGACGTGAACCCAGGTACGCCGCTGGCCACCAATCGTTGGCACGGCGAAGACCTGTATGCCGAGGTGCGCGCGGGGGACGGCGCCGAAGCGGTGGCATTGCACCCGGACAGGACGCTCTTCCTGTCCTGGCCACCGTTTGCCCAGGATGTCGGCACCCGCATAGTGCGGGCCTATGACGGGAGCCGCATCATCAGCATCGGCGAGGACGAGGGTCAAACCGGCGATGAAGAGCTTCGCCAGATGCTCGCGACGGATTGGACCGAAGTCGATTCCCACCAGCCGGTTCAGTGGTGGGGCGTGCACGATCGGGTGTCGGTGTACGAGCGGGCCTAAGAGTTGACCCGTAATTGGTCATGCAGCGCCAATCAGCTTGGGGGCTGGTTGTTTTCGGCTGGTCCCGCGACGTCGAGGCTTTGAGTCTTGTCTGTTCGGGGGTGGGCCGAGTGCTGCTTGCTCAGCAGAGGCCACCGGGTGGTGGTGGCTGCCGGTCCTGGCCGATCCCACACCATCGGATGGTGTGGGTGGCTGGTGCCGGTTGACTGAGCCCTCCCACTCTTGCTGGGAGGCCAGCCACACCCGTTGCAGGGTAGGGCAAGTCTGTAGTCGACGCGGGCGGTGCGCGGATCATCGGGATCGGGGAGCTCGACGCAGGCCGCCAGGGCAGCCGAAACGATGTCACGATCCTTGTGCAGCCCGCAGTAGGGGCAGTCATGGGTGCGCTGGGCCAGGGTTTTCGGCACGCGCGCACCGCATGGGCAGTGCTGGCTCAACGCGGTAGTTCGGGTGCCCGCCCGGCAGACCGCCCGCCGGTGGCGGCGCACTCGACGGCCAGGGCGGCTAGCAGCATGCCGGGGCTAAGCTAAACAACGCGATCCGCTTGCCCCACAACCTGGCCCAGGTCGAGATCCGGCAGTCCTCCACGGTGACGGTGTTGCCGTTGGGCGGCCACGATCTGCGCCGCGACCTGCGCGGCGCGGGCTTGTTTGGCCTGGCTGGCGCTGCGGGATTCGGCGGCGTGATCACACCGGACGCGCTGATAGCGATCCGAGAGCTTGTCGTGGCGGTAGGCGCGCAGGGGAACCCCGTCGGCGCGGGCATGGCGCGGCCCGCGCGGGCTGCTGATCTGACGGGCCGCCAGCTCTTTGGCGGCGCGGCGAGCCGCTTGGGCGGCCTGACGCGTTGACGGGCCGTATTGGTCGGGGTTGGTGTTACGCCGGGACCGATCCAATGCCTTCTGTCGAGCGCGGGCTTTGGTGGCCGCCCGCGCCGCCGCCTGCTGCTGCTCGTCGCTGAGCGGATCTGCTCGACGACCAGTCGCCCGGGCTGGTCGTCGGGGAACGACGCCACCGACAGGTTGGACACATTCGCGTCCACACCAGCCAGCCGGCCTACAGGTATTTCGCTGCGTCGGACCCGGGTGGCCGGGGACTGATACCCGGCGTGATGGGTGAGCAGATGAGCGTAGTAGCGCCAGCCGCCGGGCGCTTTCCGATCCCGCACGCGGACGAGGTCGATCTTGTGCCACACGCGGGGATCAGCCAGGAATTGACGCACGGGGATCAGCCAGGAAGTGACGCAGGTGCGCCCACTGGCCCGCGCCCTGGGGTAGCCGCACCGGCAGGACGAGATCACCGGCGCCAAGCCCGGTGAACACCACCGCCACAGCACCGCGGTGATCCCACCACGACCTGGCGGGCCGGGCCGGCGCACAGAGTCGTGCGGGCTGGGCCGGAATCGAGGTGCCCGCCGGCCGGTCGACCGCCGCAACGCCGGTGAGGATCTCGGCGGGCAGTTGCGGGTGCCGGTAGGCGCCAAGATGCCCATCCAGGGTGCCAACCAGGCGGTAGGTCTCCCAGGTCGGCGAGGCTTTGGTGTGTGAGCGGGCCCGCCCCGGTATCCGGGTGAACTCCCACCACGACCCGACCCACGGTGGGCCGTGTCGGCGACCCGAGACATCGGCGAACAGGTGCCGGTCGACGGTTTCCCACACGTCATCCGCGACATGTACTCCGATGGCTTTGGTCAGGTGATCACGCATCCACCCGCTGGCCTCGATATGCGCTTTGGCTGTGGCCTCAAGGGCCTTGCGGGTCAACCCCAGCCGCTCCCGCAGTGCCTTCGGATCACGCTGGCGCTCGTGATGGGCCGCCCAGTACGCGCGGCAACGATCGGCTGCGTCGCGCTGCAGTGCCCTCCGTAGCCGAAACACCGCGTCCCACTGCCGCTGCAGGCGCCGGCGAACCCGTGGATCGCGGGCATCGAACTCAAGGCGGATCACCGACACCGGCCCTTCATACTTGAAGTTCGGGGCCTTGGACTTACCCCGATGCCCCGGTACCACGTCACCGCTGCTAACAGTCGTGGTGTCGGTGGGCGCGGCGGCCATAGCGATCATGAAACCAGCACCCACTGACATCGACCCGCTGCCACACCGCTGGCGAAACCTCCTGCCACTGACCGGGCTAACTCGCGCTCAGATTCAGACCGTCTACACGCTGGCCCAACAGTGGCTGCCGCCACGTCCTGCAAGGCCCTGGCGTATCTCGGCTGCCTGTCAGGGTGCTGCTGGTGCTCATCCACCTGCGCACCAACCTGACCACCCGCGCACTGGCCGCGCTGTTTGGCACCAGCCAATCGACGGTGGACCGCGTCATACATCACCTGGTGCCGGTGCCGGCCACAGCGCTGTGCCCCACCCCGGACCACGGCGGCACCCACCCATGGATCATCGACGCCACCCTGATCCCGGTGCACGACCAATCCATCACCGCTATCAGCAAGAACTACCGCCGCAGCGTCAACACCCAGAGCATCATCTGCGCCCACCGGCGCCGCGTGATCGTCGCCAGCCAATGCTGGCCCGGTAACCGCAACGACGTCATCGTCGCCCGCGCAACCGTCGCGCATCTGCAAACCGGCCACCATGACATCCTCGGCGACGGCGGCTACCGCGGCATCACCACAATCACCACGCCCCGGCGCGACCAGTCCGGCCGCATCATCCGCGATGACCATTACCGCGCACACCGCCGGATCAGGGCCCGCGTCGAGCACGTCATCGCCAGGCTCAAAGACTGGCAAATACTGCGGCAATGCCGCCACCGCGGCCACGCCATCAACCACAGTCTCCACATCACCGCCGGACTCTGGAATCTCAAGACCGATAACCAATTACGGGTCAGCTCTTAGCGCCCATCGAGATCAGAGGTTGCTTCGCCAGCCCGCGACGCCGATCGCGATCATCCGCAACTGCTTGACGGCGATTCGCCGGATCTCTTCCAGGGCCTCGGCGCTCTGGGCGTCCTCGATCGCCTCGGCGATCGCGATCATGGCGTTCACGAAGAGCGTAGCCAGCACATTGAGGTCCTCGGTGCTCCAGGCGTTGAGCCCCGGGAAGCGCGCCAGGTCGGTAGCCAGTTCGGAGGTGATCAGCCGGATCTCGGTGCGGATGGCGTAGCGCAGCACGGACAGCCCGCTGGAGCGCTCGCGGCCGATGAGGCGCCAGTGCTCGCGCTGTTCGGCGACGCTGCCGACCAGGATCTCCACGGACGACTCGATCACCCTGTTGGGATCGAGCTTGCCCGCGCGGGCCCCGCGCAACATGTCGCGCAGGGCGCGAAACGACTCGTCGATCAGAACCAGTCCGAGGGCTTCCATCGACTCGAAGTGGCGGTAGAACGCCGCGGGCACAATCCCGACCTCTCGGGTCACCTCGCGCAGGCTCAGGCTACTGAAGCTGCGGTCCTGGAGCAGCTTGAGTGCGGCCGACATGATGGCGCGCCGCGTCGCCTCCTTGCGCTCCTCCCGCGACGGGCTCTCCTTTGAACGGTCGCCTGCCCGGTCGCGCGACCGGTGCGGCCGTGAGCTAGGCGCACGACTGTTCACTGTGTGAACCCTACCACAAAACCGCATAAAACCCTTGACTAGCAGCGGTGAGTGGCCGCACGGTGTACATATGTTCACTCAAACTTCTACTCGATCGTTAGGCAAGCGAGTCCTGGGTTCCGGCCTGGTCGACCTGCTCACCGGTCCGCACGGCGTCGACCGCTACACCGAGCTGGTGGCGCCGACCTGGACGCTGGGCGAGGCCCGCGCCAAGGTGGTCGACGTACGGCGAACCACGCCGCGCAGCGTCACCCTCACGCTCGCTCCCAACGCCGCTTTCACGTCCGCCCACACGGTCAAGGCCGGTCAGTACGTCAACCTCACGGTCGACGTGGACGGCCGCCGGCACACCCGCTGCTATTCACCGGCAAACGCCGAAGGCAGCTCCCACCTGGAGCTGACCATCGGCCACCACGACGACGGGCTGGTCTCGACCTACCTGTTGGAGCGCGCCCGTCGCGGCATGGTGGTCGGCCTAACCGGTGTCGGCGGCGATTTCGTGTTGCCGGCCCAAAGGCCGCGCCGGATCCTCTTCGTCTCCGGTGGCAGCGGCATCACGCCCGTCATGGCCATGCTGCGCACGCTGGTCGCCGAGCGCCACCGGGGCGAGATCGCGTTTGTCCACTACGCGCGCAGCCCGCGCGAGGCGTGCTATCGCGACGAGCTGAGCGAAATGCCCCGCGTGCGGGTGCTGCACGGCTACACGCGGTCGGGCGCCGGAGACCTGGTCGGCTCCTTCGGGCCGCAGCATCTGGCCGCCGCGATGCGCTCACCGGATGCGGTGTTCGTCTGCGGGCCAACCACTTTGGTGGAGGCCGTACAGCAGCACTGCGACAACGTGTACACCGAGAGCTTCGTGCCGCCGGTGTTCCAGCCGTCGGCCAACCCGTCGGGTGGTCGAATCGCATTTGCCGACAGCGGGATTGACGTCGTCGACGACGGTCGCTCGCTGCTGGAGCAGGCCGAATCGGCCGGCCTGACACCGGAGAACGGATGCCGGATGGGCATCTGCCACACCTGCACCCGCCGGAAGACCGCTGGCACCGTACGCAACCTGATCACCGGCGTGGTGTCGACCGCCCCCGAGGAGGACGTGCAGATCTGCGTGTCCGTGCCCGTAGGCAACGTCGACCTGTCGCTTTGAGCCCATTGACCTAGTCGCCACCTAGTCGACACCTTCATTTCCTGAAAGGAAAACCCATGTCGCAGAACAAGATCAACCTGACCCCCGAGCAGGCCGACGCATTCGGCCGCGAACTCGACGCCATCAAAGAACGCGTGATGGCAGACCTCGGTGAAAAGGACGCCGAGTACATCCGCCGCGTTATCAAGACCCAGCGTGGGCTGGAGGTGGGCGGACGCGCTCTGTTGTTCCTGCCGCCGGCCTGGCCGCTGGGCACCGCGATGCTGGGCATCGCGAAAATCCTGGACAACATGGAGATTGGCCACAACATCATGCACGGCCAGTACGACTGGATGCGTGACCCGACGATCTCGGGCCGCTCCTTCGAGTGGGACACTGCCTGCCCCGCCGATCAATGGCGGCACTCGCACAATTACATGCACCACACCCACACGAACATCGTGGGGATGGACCGCGACATCGGCTACGGCATCATTCGGATGAGCGAGGACCAGAAGTGGTCGCCGTACTTCCTGGGTAACCCGGTCTATGCATTCCTGCTGATGGTGCTGTTTCAGTACGGCGTCGCGCTGCACGAGCTGGAAACCGAGCGCATCCGCTCCGGCGAGATCCGGCTGCGCGACAAGCGCGACACCCTGAAGGCCATCTGGAAGAAGACGCGCCGCCAGTCACTGAAGGACTACGTCGCCTTCCCGTTGCTGGCAGGCCCGTTTGCGCCGTTCGTCTTCACCGGCAACCTCACGGCCAACCTGATGCGCAACGTGTGGTCCTACATGATCATCTTCTGCGGCCACTTCCCGGACGGCACCCAGGAATTCACTATCGAGGAGACCCAGGACGAGTCCCGCGGACAGTGGTACTTCCGCCAGGTGCTCGGTTCGGCGAACCTGACCGGCGGCAAGTTCTTCCACCTGCTGTCCGGCAACCTGTCGCACCAGATCGAGCACCACCTGTTCCCGGACATGCCGGCCCGCCGCTACTCGGACATCGCGCCCGAGGTGGAGGAGATCTGCGAACGCTACGGCATTCCCTACAACAAGGGCCCGCTGCTGCGCCAGTTCGGCACCGTCGTCCGCAAGATCGTGCGGCTCACGTTACCGACCCCCCGGACCTCCCCCGCCTCCCCGACCTCCCCGGACTCCGCGGAGTCCCCGGCCTCCGGGCCGGTCGAGCGCGTACCTGCCGCCGCCTAATTAGCGTGTGTGGCCCCCCTCCGGTGGGGGGACAATGGGTTAGTGGAATGGACCGGCGCGCGGTATGCAGACAAGCCAACAGTGGAAGCTTCGACGTGGATCGACGCCGATCCCGCCCGGGTGTGGAGTCTGGTTTCCGACATTGAGCTGATGCCAACCCTCAGCAACGAGCTGCAGTCGGTGCAGTGGGCCAACGGAGCCCACCGGCCCCGGGTCGGCGCCCGCTTCGTCGGACACAGCGAACACCAGGCGTTTGGCCAGTGGTACGCCACCTCACAGATCGTCTGCTGTGACGAGCCACGTGAATTCACTTGGGCGGTAGGCGACTCCGAATACCCCTCGGCGACGTGGCGGTTCCTGCTGGAACCCCGGGACGGCGGTACCGTGCTCACCTACTGGATGCAGATGGGGCCGGGACGCTCGGGGTTGTCGGTGGCGATCGACTCGATGCCGGATAAGGAAGAAAAGATCGTATTCGTCCGGCTGCGCGAGTTCGAGACAGCGATCGAAAGGACGCTGGCGACGATGAAGAGGCTGGCCGAACACGGGGTGCGTTGACGCGGGCCGCGACGATGGAAGGGGTTAGTCTGCGAGATCAGCAGCTACTCGGCGGCTCCGGTAAAAGTCCAGGTAAATCCCGTAACGTTGCGGCAGTTTCCGTTCTGCAGCTGTGATCCGACTACCTGTGCGCTACATGTCGCGTACCCGTTGGTAAGGGTTACGTTCAGCGTCGAACCCGTCAACGTCCATCGATCGGAACCGTCGATGACCCACTGCCCACCGGGTTTCAGCCACCAATGACGAACAGTCCCGTCGGAATTGTTTATCAGCCAGTGGGCGGGGATGCCTTGGACGGTCGAGGGGTTCGTGGACGTGGTGGATCCCGGGGACGTGCTCGGCCCTGCTGACCCGGTGGCGGAGGTCTTCGACGACTTCTGCCCCAAGTTGACGGCCAACACAGTGACGGCGATCGCGGCGACGATCGCGAGAACAACTAGGCCAGCCGCGACGAGCGCGATCTTTACGCCGCGGTTTTGTCGGTCAAGGGTCGGCACCCCACCCGCTGGGTATGTCCGATAGTTCGGCGGCACCCAGGCGTTCCGTGGATCCTGGGGGCCGGCGGGCCACTGCATCATCGGCGGCTGGTTTGGCTGGTTTGGCTGGTTTGGCTGGTTTGGCTGGTTTGGCTGGTTTGGCTGGTTTGGCTGGTTTGGCTGGTTTGGCCAGGGCGGCGGATTCCGTCCGCCAAACTGCCCCGCCGCGGCATCCGGTGTCGGCCACGCCTGAGCCAGTGGGATGCCTGCTTGCATGGCTTGGTGGCTGGGCGGCTGGATCTCCGGTTGGGTGGGCAGCTGCGGTGGCTCGATCGGCGGCGGCCATGGCGCGGGGGGACTTGGAATCGGCGTGGTCAACGTTGCACGGGCCGCCCTCGCCAGGTCCTTCGTGCTTTGGTAGCGCTGGTTGGGGTCTTTGGCCATGCCGGTGGCGATGACGGCGTCCAGCCCTTCGGGGACTGCGGGTTCCAGCGTCGAGGCTCGGGGCGGGGGCGCGGTCAGGTGTCCCATGATCTGTTGTTCGACGCTGTCTCCGGGGTAGGGGCGCTGGCCGGCCAGCGCTTCATGCAGCACGCAGGCCAGGGCGTAGACATCTACCCGGGCATCGGTATTTCCGGCGCTGAGCCGTTCGGGGGCCATGTAAGCCCAGGTGCCTATCGTCGCCCCGGTGTTCGTCAGGGCGGTGTCCCCGGCGGCTCGGGCGATACCGAAATCGATGAGGTAGGCGAAGTCGTCCTCGCCGACCAATATGTTGGACGGTTTGACATCGCGGTGCACGAGCCCGATCTGGTGCGCGGCGTGCAGGGCGGAGGCAATCTGCTCGATAATGCTCACCGCTCGTGCGGGCGCTAACGGGCCGCCGTCAAGGAGCACCTCCAGGTCGTGGCCCCGGATCAGGCGCATGGTCGCGTAGAGGCGGCCCTCAATCTCGCCGAATTCATAGATCGGTACCAGATGAGGCTCATCGAGCCCGGCGGCGGCTCGTGCCTCCCGCCGGAAGCGCTCCTGGAAGGTCTGATCGCCGGCAAAGTCCCGCGGTAGCACCTTCAGGGCCACCATTCGGTTCATATCCGTGTCATAGGCCCGCCATATTTCGCCCATGCCGCCGCGACCCAGCTGCTCTACGAGTCGGTACCGCCCAAACGGTGTCCCATCCACCAAGGACCCTTCCCCATGACGTTGGCGACCGCGGATAATGCGACCTTAGGCTCTCTCCACCTTGCTTGCTGGATGTTGACATTTCCAGTCGGCACGTCGCGGTTCGCTTCGCGTGCGAGTCAGTGCACGCCGGTCGGCGCCTCAAAGACCTTCACCAGTTTTACCTCGGGCCGCGCCGGTACCCCGTCCGAGAGGAACCACCGGAACGCGAGGTTGCCACGCGGGTAGCCCAGCGCGGTCAGTGAGTTCGGGTGCACCGTGAGCCCGCGCGACAGAACGACCGTCACGGAGCCGTCACTGTTTTGCACCGCGCTGTGGCCGTTGATGGAGCAGCGGGCATCGGGACCCTCCGAGGCGGCGTAGGTGGCCATGAACTGGTTCCACACCACCAGGTTCCAGAACCGGCATGACGGCGGCCGGTGCGTGATGACCAGCGCTTCGTCGTCGTCGAGCACGAAACTGCCGTAGGAATAGCAGGCGTCGCGTGCCGACCAGCCGAAGTTGGCGTCGGGCACCTGATAGGGATCGGCGAATTGGTTTGCGGCGTGCGCGGTCTCGTGCCCGAGCCCATGCTCAGCCCCGTCCTCGTCCCTGGGCCTGTGCCCCACAGCCAGCGGCACGATGGCGAACATCGTGCGCATCCACGTGGCGGCCGCGCGCAGACGTGCGGCGGTCTCCGCGTCGCCGTGGCGGATCGGGTCCGGCTCGTCGAGCGCCTCGATTTGCCAGACGATCGGGCGGCCGGTCTGTGGGTCGGCCTGGTAGTCACGGGTCATCAGCACGGCCGCGTCGGGCTCCGATTTCCCGGGCGGGAATTCGAAGCTGAAGTTGCCGTCGGCGTCGATGTCGAGGACGTCGAGGTCGGTGTCACGGACTATCGAGACGACGCGGTTCGACCAGGCGCCGGGCGAGGGTTCGTTGTAGGCGGTCAGCGAGAAGTACACGCTGTCGCCCTTATTGCCACTGATGCGGTAGCGCCGCTTCGGATCGACCGGGCAGATGAAGTAGTACGCGTCGGTGTTGTCGCCGCCCCATCGGCGGTCGCGGCGGAACGGCGTGTTGACCGCGACGAACTGCGGCCGGCCGGGCTCGGGGAACAGGTACGTGTCGAACGCCACGCCCAGCGTGGCCGCGAGCATGCGATAGCCGTCGGCAATGTGCCGGTCGTCGGTGACCGCACGGTCGCCGTCGAGGAAGGAGCGATCCAGCTCCCCGACGGTTGCCAGCAGCTCTTTCCAGGCGGCAGCCGATTCGTGCGTCATTCGGTGATTCCTTTCAGCAGCAACGTGGTGGTGCGATCGACCCAGCCTTCCCAGGATTCGGGGCCGAGTTCGGTGGGCCGCGTGAGCAGGGCAATCAGGGTGAGGCCGGCGATCGCCTCGGCCAGCTCGGTGGCGGTCACGTCGGCGCGGGCCGCACCGGAGGCCGCGGCGGCTTCGAGCCACTCGGACAGGCCGCCGGCGAAGATGTCGGCGAATCGCGCCAACAGCGCCGAATGCAGGGTCGGATCCGCCGCCATCTCGCCGACCAGCCCCGGCAGTGCCGCCCTGGCCGCCGGTGTGGTCAGGACGGCAACCGTGCGGCGCACCATCTCGCGTAGGTCCTCGGGCAACGATCCGGTGTCGGGAATTGCGGTCGCAGGGCCGATCGGGAACACCGCCTCGTGCACCAGGTGTGCCTTGCTCGGCCAACGCCGGTAGATCGCGGGCTTGCTGGTACCGGCCCGCTCGGCAATCGCGGAGACCAAGAGCCCGGGGTAACCGGATTCACCGAGCAGCTCAACCGTTGCGCGCAGCACTGCGCCGTCGATGCGGGGGTCACGGGGCCGGCCAAAGTCTACAACCATTACGAAACTCAGAGTAACATAAGTCGGCGTGACATCAGTCCGGCTTGATGACCTAGCCCAGCCCCGGTTCAGTGCCGAGGCCGAGCAGATCCTCGACATGATGGCGGCGATGGCGCCCAATTGCCCGTTGGACGCCGACGCGTTGCACGCGCAAGCCAGTGCCGACACCGGGCTGCATGACTTCGGCGCGCAAGACTACCGAGAACGGCTCGACGTCTACCTTGCCGCGCTGCGCGAGATCGACGGACTGGACGCTGCCGGAGTGGTGAACTTCTACGCGCAACTCCTGCAGTTACTGAAGAACCGGCTGCTGCTGGCCGACCTGGTGAGCCGGCATCCCGAGATCGACGAGGTCGAACTACTGCCACCGGTGGTGATCGCCGGTCTGCCTCGCACCGGCACCACCCACCTGCACAATCTGCTGGCGGCGGCGCCCACCTTCCGGACCATGCCGTACTGGGAAAGTGTCGAGCCGTTTCCGTTGCCGGCCGAGGTTGGAGCCGAGCCGGATCCCCGGCGGACGCGGATGGATGTGGCGGTCGGGGTGATCAATACCGTGATGCCGCATTTCCCGCTCATGCATGAGATGACCACCGATCACGTCCACGAAGAGATCCAGCTGCTGGCCAACGACTTCTCCACGATGTTCTTCGAGACGCTCGGCGACGTGCCCCGCTGGCGTGACTACTACCGGGCCCACGACCAGACGCCCCACTACGCATACCTCGCCAGCCAACTGAAGGCGATGCAGTTCCTGCGCGGGGGGCGGCGCTGGCTGCTCAAGTCACCCCAGCATCTCGAGCAGGTGCCGGTGCTGGATCGCGTTTTCCCCGGCTGCATTGTCGTGTTCACGCACCGTGACCCGGTGCCGGTGGCGCTGTCGATGATCGCGATGATCACCTACTCCGCCCGGATGCACCGGTCACCGGTGCCGGTGGAGCAGATCGCGGATTCCTGGATCGGCCGCCTGGAGGAGATGTTCGCCGCGCTCGTCCGCGATCGCGACACCATCGGTCCGCAACGCTCGGTCGACATCCGGTTCGACGACTTCATGGCCGACGAACTCGGCGTTGCCGAGCAGGTGTATGCCCTGGCCGGCGAACCGCTCACCGAACCGGCACGCACGGCGCTCGCCGGCTACCTGGCGGGGCATCAGCGCGGCCGCCTGGGCAGCGTCGAAACGTCGTACGAGATGTTCGGGCTCAGCGAGGAGCGCCTGCGCGCCTGCTTCGCGCCCTATGTCGAGCGATTCCTGGCATAGGCTCTCGACCATGGTCACCATGCCCGCCCTGGACGGCGTCGAGCACAGGTACATCGATCTGGGCGGGGGCGTCAGAATCCACGTCGCGGATGCCGGCCCCGCCGACGGCCCGGCGGTGATGCTGGTGCACGGCTTCCCGCAGAACTGGTGGGAGTGGCACGAGCTGATCGGTCCGCTGGCGGCCGACGGCTATCGGGTGTTGTGTCCGGACCTGCGTGGCGCCGGCTGGAGTTCGGCGCCCCGCTCGAGCTACACCAAGAGCGAGATGGCCGAGGATCTGGCGGGCGTCCTGGACAGCCTCGGCGTCGACAAGGTGAGGCTCGTCGCCCACGACTGGGGTGGGCCGGCCGCGTTCATCATGATGCTGCGCCATCCGGAAATGGTGAGTGGGTTCTTCGGGCTGAACACCGTGGCGCCCTGGGCGAACCGCGACCTGTCGTCGCTCCGCAACATCTGGCGGTTCTGGTACCAAATCCCCATATTGCTGCCAGTCATCGGTCCGCGGGTGATCAGCGATCCCAAGGCGCGCTTCCTGCGGTTTTTGGGGTCATGGGTCAGCGGCGGATACACCTTGCCCGACGAGGACATCCGAATGTACGTCGAGTGCATGCGCCAGCCCGGCCACGCGGAGGCCGGTTCGCGGTGGTATCGCAGCTTTCAGGCCAAAGAAATGCTGAGCTGGATGCGGGGCGAGTTCGAGCCGAAAAATGGGGCCCGCGTCGACGTGCCGGTCCGCTGGCTGAGCGGCACCGACGATCCCGTGGTCATCCCGGCGCTGCTGGACGGGTACGGCGATCGCATAGCCGATTTCGAGGTCGAGCTGGTCGACGGCGTCGGCCACTGGATCGTCGATCAGCGGCCCGAGCTGGTCCTGGACCGCCTCCGCAAATTCCTAAAGGCTTGACCGTTCGCCGCCAGACCAGGGCTACTCGACGCCTACCGTGACTTCGGTCGACTTGATGAACACAGTTGCAGGCTGACCGACCTCAAGGCCGAGGTCGACCGCGGCATCTTTGGTGACCGACGACGTCACGATCTGGTCGCCGCCGTCGAGCTTGACCTTAACGATTGCCATCACGCTGCCGAGGTTGACTTCGGTGATGGTGCCCTTGAGCTGGTTCCGCGTGGATAGCCGCATCGCAGTCCTCCAGTGTCTTTCCGGCCTCGTCAAGAAGGGAACTGTACCTTGCTTCGGCGCTGAACTTTTGCGCACTCCGCCCCGCTCTCCGAAGTTCCGATCGGGCGCCGCAGGTATGTGGTCCAGACAGCGGCGTGCGTGCGGACCACCTCGCGTGAAGGTTTTGGCACCGTGCCAGGTGCCGCGGTCGTCGGCATCGATTGCGTTGCTGCGCAGCGCTTCTCGGCCGATCGGGGCGCCGATGCGGATCCGCCGGTGCCGTTGCTCTCACAGGCGGCCTGGCCACGTGGAGCTGCATTCTTCCGTTCGTGGCGGCCGCGCAGAGTCGCACCTTGTCGGTGCCGGCCGCCTAGCGGCGCGCTGGGCCATTCGTGTCGGCCACTACCGTCCGTCGGATCTCGCGATGGGCCACTGGATATCGCCGACGGTACCGTTGGCGTCGGTGCGGTAAGTGTCGCCGATGGTGCCGTATCGGGGCTCGCGCCAATCCCATGCTCCGCCGGGCGGGCGGGGCGCGCGGGGCGGGTGGGTACCCGTACCTTTTTCTGTGCGTTCACCCGCCGACC
Source organism: uncultured Actinomycetota bacterium (assembly GCA_963748885.1). Classification (GTDB taxonomy): domain Bacteria; phylum Actinomycetota; class Actinomycetes; order Mycobacteriales; family Mycobacteriaceae; genus Mycobacterium. The sequence goes on along the minus strand of CAVVLC010000009.1, from coordinate 87,855 downwards.
GGTGCGTGGTTTCTGTCGTGCGGGCCACCAGTTTGCTTGGCCGACCAGCACCGCCAAGGCCGGCACCGTAATGGTGCGGACCAGGAACGTGTCGATCACAATCCCGATGCCGATCACGAAACCCGCCTGGACCAGGGCGGGGAGGCTGGCGGACACCAGGCCGAACATTGACGCGGCGAAGATGAGACCCGCCGACGTGATCGCGGGGCCGGTGGAAGCCACCGTGCGGACCACACCACGACGCACACCGTTAGGTGACTCGTCGCGGATCCGTGAGATGAGCAGCATGTTGTAATCGGCGCCGAGTGCAACCAACAGTATGAAGGTTAGTCCGGGAACGCTCCAATGCAATTCCTCGCCAAGTATGATTTGAAATGTTATGACGCCGATGCCCAGGGCCGATAAGTACGATATCAATACCGAACCCATTAGGTATAGCGGCGCCACGAGCGCGCGCAGTAAAGCGACCAGAATCAGAAACACAATGATGATGGTCGCGATGATGATGAATTCGATGTCGTGGTTGAAATAGTCGCGAGTGTCCCGAAGCCCAGTCGGAACTCCCGCTAGCGATATCCTGGCGTCCGCCAGCTCGGTATTCGGTTGAGCCGACCGTGCGGCGGCCGTGATCGTATTGACCTGATCCATGGCGGCGGGGGTGAACGGATTGAGAGCGCTTTGTACGAGGTAACGTGCCGCGTGCCCGTCGGGCGATATGAAAATCTGGGCGGCTTTCTTGAACTCTTCGGCGGTCAACACCTGTGGTGGAAGATTGAATCCCGCCATTGACGGCTTTTCAGCGTCATGCTTCATTGCCAACAGGAACGTCGACGCCTCGCTGAGTCCTGAGCCCAGCTGTTTGGTGTGTTCAACGAGTAATCGCACACCCTCGGCCAATAATTGGCTGCTTTCGGCGAGCTTATGGGCGCCTTGCTGTAGCTGGGCGATCCGCGTTCGCACACTGCCGGGGGCACTAACGTCCACGTCCTGCAAACCTAGGGTCGCCCGCAAGTTGCGCGTCTGCTCAGCGATCTGGTCGAAGGTTCCGTTGTTGCGGGCGGTGATCAGCGCTTGCAACTCGTCACGCCAGCTGGCGCAGTTTGCGTTGGCAGAACAGATCCGGCTAGTACTCAGGGCCATCAACACCGGGTCGGCCCAGGCCACGGTGTGTTTAACACCGTCGAGGATCTTGGTGAGAGTAGCGTCGAACTCCCGTGTGCGCTCGACGAGCACTTCGATGTCGTCCTCGCCCGCCTGAGCTGGGCCCTTCATGCCCGGTATGTCGGCCAGCTCCGTCACGATCGTGCCTAGGCCGTCGACAGACTCGCTGACCTTGCCCTGCGCCTCGGCGAGGACCTCGGCCAGCTTGTCAGCACCGCCGCCCAGCTTGTCCATGTCGCCGCCGTGGGTTTGGATCTCGCTGGATGCCTCGTCGATTTTGCCGCCGACTTCGCCTGCCTGATACGACAGCCTGGTCTGCATGAGGGTTTCCCCATTGGGCCGGGTCAGGCCCCGCACCATCGTGATGCCTGGCACTTGGCTCACCCGCTGCGCCATCTGCTCGAGGTCGGCAAGGGCCTCCGGCGTCCGCAAGTCGCGTGGCGATTCGATGAAGAGCGCCGCAGGCGTCATCGAGTTCACCGGGAAATGGCTATTCATCGTGTCGTATCCCCGGGCGCTGTCAACGGAACCCGCAAGAGACTTAATATCGTCGTAGTTAAACCGCGCCAGGCTTGCGCAGCCGCAAAAAACGATGAGCACAATCAAGCTCACGATCAAATGAAGCCAGGGCCGGTGCACAACACGTATTCCCCAACGCTGCCAGAAACGAGTGCTCTGTTCGCGTCTCGGCTTGATCCAGCCAAGTCGTCCGGCCAGCATCAGGATGGCGGGCAGCAGGGTAACGGCGGCAAGGAATACCACAAGGATCGAGATCGAAATTGCCGGACCGACTTGGGAAAACACCGTCAATCGAGAATTAACCATCGCCAGAAAGGTGATCGCCACGGTGGCCGCCGACGCGGCGATTACTTTGCCGATGGACAATAACGCCTTCTTGACGGCTCGATCCGAACACTCGCCGAGCCGCATGTAGTCGTGATAGCGGCCGATCAGAAAAACGGTGTAATCGGTTCCCGCCCCAATCATCACGGCGCTCATCAAGACGATGGTCTGCATGTTCACGGCCAAACCCAGTTCGCCCAGTCCGGCCAAAACGCGCTGCGCGACCACCACGGACACACCGATGGTGATCAACGGCACCAACACCGTGATCAGGTTTCGGTAGATCAGCACCAGGATGGCCAGCACCAGCAGCGAAGTGCCGACCTCCAGCACCGGCAGGTCTCGCTCACTCATGGCGGTGAGGTCGGCGACGTTGGCCACGGGTCCGGCGAGGTGGGCCGTCAGCGCGGATCCCGCGACGGTCTTGTTGACGATCTCAGCGACCCGTTTGTACCCCGCTTGGGTATCCAGCCCGCCGATCTCTCCGGGGAAGTTGATCGGCAAGGTCAAGGCCTTGTTGTCCTTGCTGGCCAAGATCTCCCGGAGCGCCGGTGTGCTGACGAACTCCTGGATCGACATGTTGTCCTGCGTGTCCTGGCGCAGTTCGCCGACCAGCGTGCCGTAGGTCGCCTCGTCAGCGGGTCCGAGTCCGTCCTCGTCGGTCAAGACGATCACCAACAGGGCGCCCCGGCCCTTTTCCTGAAACGCCTGGGCCATCTGCCGGGTGATGGCCATCACCGGGGCGTCGTCCGGCAAGAGGGAGGTCTGATCCCTCGCGGCGATCTGCGCCAGGGGTGGCAATTTCAGTGACACGACGGCCGCGAGCGCGATCCAGAACAGGATGACGACCAAAGGCCATCGCGCTATGAATCTGCTCAGCCGCTGGAAAATGCCCCCAGCTGGGGCTGCCTCAGCTGTGCCCATCCAGTGTGTGACGCCTTGATTCGACGGTCCGCAACGACGATGCGTTGCTGGCCCCGGTGTCCGGATGCGCGCCCCCCGCGCGGCTCAGCGCTCGGACAATCCGATCATGAAACGGCGCCGCCTGCCTTTCGGCGCCGTACCCAAACCCCCGAATCGCCGCCGACACCTGCTTGCCGCCGACCGTCGTAATCCCCGTCGTGGAAGCCGCAGCGATCGCATTGGCCGCCTCCCCAATGCCGGTCTGCTCCACCGACTCCGGGGCTAAAACCTCTAATGCCGCAATCTCTAGTACCGCAATCAACATAAACGTGATCCCATCGACCGGGCCAAGATATCGTCGCGCGTGCCGTCGCAGCGCAGATCGGCCGAGTCCGCGAAGATTTAACATTCGCGTTGCATTCTGTTTGGGTACTGGTAGCGCTCGCGGCTCGAGGCCCGGCACGGCGACGATGCCGGGTGAGCTCGGGTCCAGGCTCCGGTGGCCTGGGCGCCGTGTCAGCGGCCTCGATGGCCCGACGCGCATCACCATGTTCGGCAAACATACTGGCCGACTGTGCGGCTGCATCGGCGGCCGACACGAGAGCTCCGATCTGCTCGAACCGTTGCGCCGCTGAAAACGTGGCGGCCGCATCGCAATTCGACAAGGCCGCGGCGTGGACAGCGCACGCGCCGGCAAGCTGACGGTCAACTCCGCCAGCAACATCAACCAGGCGCTGCAATGCCGTTCGGCCCCCGAACCGCACCGCATCGTGCAGGGCCAGCATCTCGATCGCCCGTTGATTCCACTGCCTGGCCAGATCAGCCCCTTCGAGAGCTGTAGCTATCGCCTGGGTCACCGCCCCCGCGCCGCCGCAAGCCATACCTCTGCATTCAGCAAAGGGATTCGATATCCGGCTGCGGGCAACCGCAGTTGTGGTTCAGTGGCGAGGGCCGAGCAGCGCGACGGAGGCGTCCACGGCCGGCTCCACGATCTCGCGGACGGGTTTTCCGTCTTCGACGGCCAGCGCGGTGAGTTCCCGTAGGCCGCCGAGCAAGATCACGGCCAGCGGAGGAGTCAGCGGCGGCAGGTCGGCGCGCTGGAACCCGGGGCTGGAGCTGAGGTCGATCAGCAGGTTGGATAGCAGCCGCAACCCGCGGCGCTGCATGGGACGAGCGACGGCCCCGAGCGACGGTAGCTCCCGGATCCAGCTCAGCGTGATCGCCGGCCGGGACTCGATGTATCCGACGTAGGCCTCGACCGCCTGCTGAATCTGGTGGTCCCAGCCGGCCTCGGGATCAACCGCGGCCTGGATCTTTTCGCCGAGTCTGTCGATGTCGGCGCGCAGCAGCTCCAAAAAGCACTGTTCCTTGCTGGCGAACTGGTCGTAGAAGGTGCGCTTCGACGTGCGCGCGTGGCGGACGATGTCGGCGACCGTGCTGGCGCGGTAGCCACGCTCACCGATCGAGGTGGCGAGGCCGTCGAGCAGCCTAAGCCGAAACGGGTCAGCGTGAGAATCGCCGAGAACCGCGTCGCCGGCCGCCGCTGTCGCCGCTGTCGCTGGTGCCATGGCCGCCGCCCTCTCGGTGTGTCTGCGAGATCTTGTCATGCCATTGTCATGCCCTTGTCATGCTTGGTACCACAGAGTACCGTTCCGGGAGAAGTTTCGGTACACCGCGGTACCACCCCCCGATCGTGGCCGATCGCGGGGCCAGATGTTTCGGAGCAGCACCCCCATGAGCGAAGTAATCACCTCCCTACCGGAGTCGCGCGCAGTCAAGTTGCCGCCGGCGACTCGGCTGCCGAAGTTGATCCAAGGTGTCGGGTTCGGGATGTCACGACGACGCATGATCGAACAGCTGACCCGCCGTCATGGCAATGTCTTCATGCTCAACGTCCCGATCTTCGGCCATATCGTGGTGGTCGCGGAGCCGGCGCTGGCCAGGCAGATCTTCACCGCCAGCCCCGAGGTTCTCGGCAACATCCAGCCCAATCTGAGCCGGGTGTTCGGCAACGGCTCGGTGTTCGCCCTGGAGCGTGATGACCACCGGCGCCGGCGACGGTTGTTGGCTCCTCCGTTCCACGGCAAGAGCATCAGCAGATACCAGGCCATCATCGAAGAAGAGACGCGCCGCGAGATCGCGGGCTGGCCGGAAGGCCGGCCTTTCGCAACGCTGCCCCCGATGATGCAGATCACCCTCAACGTCATCCTGCGCGCGGTCTTCGGGGCCGACGGCGCCGAGCTCGACGAGCTGCGCCGGCTCATCCCGCCGTGGGTCACCCTGGGCTCGCGGGTGGCGGCGATGCCGACACCAACACAACTATGGCCGCTACAGCCCAGGGGGCCGGCTGGAAAACTGGCGGCGGCAGTACGACGTCGTCGTCGACAAGCTGATCGCCGACGAGCGGGCGGACCCGAACTTCGCCGACCGGACCGACGTGCTTGCGCTGATGCTGCGCAGCACCTACGACGATGGTTCGGTCATGTCGCGCGCGGAAATTGGCGACGAACTACTCACGCTGCTCGCCGCCGGGCACGAAACGACGGGTGCCACGCTGGGCTGGGCGTTCGAGCGGCTGACCCGGCACCCGGAGGTGCTGGCGGCCCTGGCCGAGGAGGCCGACAACGGCGGTGACGAGCTGCGTCATGCGACGATCTTGGAAGTCCAACGGGCCAGGACGGTCATCGATTTCGCGGCTCGGCACGTCTACCCGGAGGTTTACCAACTCGGCGAGTGGGTGATACCGCGCGGGTGTTCGATCCTAGTGAGCATCGCGCGGATCCACGAGAATCCCGACGTCTTCCCCGAGCCGGACCGCTTCGACCCGCACCGGTACCTGGGAGACAAGGGAAACAAGCCGTCGGCCTTCGCCTGGATTCCGTTCGGCGGCGGCACCCGTCGGTGTGTGGGGGCGGCATTCGCCAACATGGAGATGGACGTGGTGCTTCGAACAGTGTTGCGCCACTTCACCATCGAGACCACAACCGCGCCGGATGAGCGGTGGCACAGCCGGGGAGTGGCCTGGACCCCGAAGGATGGCGGCCGGATTGTGGTGCACCGGCGCTGAACCGGCGCCGCTGGCGATCGAGCCGGGCGGCGACGAAAACGTAAGGCTCAGTGCGGTGTTGGCGTAGCGCCGGCCCGTCGCGGCAACTTCCAATTGGGCCGCACGAAGTGGCAGGTGTACCCGTTGGGATAATGCTGCAAGTAGTCCTGGTGTTCGGGCTCGGCCTCCCAGAAGTCTCCGGCCGGGCTGACCTCGGTTACCACCTTGCCGGGCCATAGGCCGGATGCCTCGACGTCGGCGATGGTGTCCAGCGCGATTCGCTTTTGCTCGTCGTCGAGGTAGTAGATGGCCGACCGGTAACTGGGCCCCCTGTCGTTGCCCTGTCGGTTTTTTGTTGTCGGGTCGTGGATCTGGAAGAAGAACTCCAGTAGCGCGCGGTAATCGGTGACCGCCGGGTCGTAGACGATTTCGACGGCCTCGGCGTGCATTCCGTGATTGCGGTAGGTCGCGTTGGGGGTGTCGCCGCCGCTGTAACCGACCCGGGTGGAGAGCACCCCGGGCTGCTTGCGGATCAAGTCCTGCACTCCCCAGAAGCAGCCACCGGCCAGGACCGCTCTTTGGGTCGCGCTTTGGGAATCGGCCATTTTTTGTCCTCCTAGCCGGTCAGGGATCCGATAACGACCCCAGGCTACACTCCGGCCGTGAGGTGTAACGGCTCGTGACCGGCCCGGAATTCCCCCGCAGCGAGCTGGCGGCCGCCTTCGAGAAGTTCGAGGAGACCGTCGCTCGCGCCGCCGAAACCCGGGACTGGGACGCCTGGGTTGCCCACTACTCGCCGGACGTCGACTACGTCGAGCACGCGGCGGGCACCATGCGGGGTCGCGAGCAGGTGCGGGCGTGGATCAAGCAGACGATGACGACCTTTCCGGGCAGCCACATGGTTGCGTTCCCGACGTTGTGGTCGGTCATCGACGAGCCCACCGGGCGCATCATCATGGAACTCGACAACCCGATGCGCGACCCCGGTGACGGCAGCCTCATCAGCGCGACGAACATCTCGATCATCACCTATGCCGGCGACGGCCAATGGCGCCGTCAAGAAGACATCTACAACCCCCTGCGCTTCCTGAAAGCGAGCATGAAGTGGTGCCGCAAAGCCCAGGAATTGGGGACGCTGGACTCCGACGCCGCGCGTTGGATGCAAGAGAACGGCGGCCCGGGATGAGCCCAGGGTGAGCCCGGGATGAGCCCCAAACCCAAGCTGGTCATCGGCGCCAACGGTTTCCTGGGTTCGCATGTGACCCGCCTGCTCGTGCAGGATGGCACACCAGCGAAATATGAAGTGCGGGCCCTGGTGCGGCCGACGGCCAACACCCGCGGCATCGACGATCTGCAGCTCACCCGATTCCACGGCGACCCCTTTGAAACCGCCACCGTGGCCGAGGCGATGGACGGCTGCGACGAGGTGTACTACTGCGTCGTCGACACCCGCGCGTGGTTGCGCGACCCGTCTCCGCTGTTTCGCACCAACGTGGAAGGCCTGCGCAACGTACTTGATGTCGCCGTCCAGCAACCCGGCCTGCGCAGGTTCGTCTTCACCAGCACCTACACCACGGTGGGACGCCGGCACGGCCACGTGGCCACCGAAGACGACCTGATCGGCTCGCGCGGGCTGACTCCTTACGTTCAATCCAGGGTTCAGGCCGAGGATCTGGTGATGCGGTACGTGGCCGAGAAGGGACTGCCCGCCGTTGCGATGTGCGTGTCAACGACGTACGGCAGCGGTGATTGGGGCCGCACCCCGCACGGCGCGTTCATCGCCGGTGCGGCCTTCGGCAAGCTTCCCTTCACGATGGACGGCATTCAACTGGAAGCCGTCGGTGTCGACGACGCTGCCCGGGCAATGATCCTGGCCGCCGAGCGCGGGCGCGTCGGCGAGCGATACCTGATCTCCGAACGGCTGATCCCCATCAAGGAGGTTGTCCGGATTGCGGCCGACGAGGCCGGGGTGCCGCCGCCGCGACGTTCGATTTCGGTGCCGGTGCTCTACGCCATGGCCGCGCTGGGCACCCTGCGGGCCAGGCTCGCCGGCAAAGACGCCGAACTCAGCCTCAAATCGGTGCGCATGATGCGCGCCGAAGCCGCCGTCGACCACAGCAAGGCGGTCCGGGAGTTGGGTTGGCAGCCGCGCCCGGTCGAGGAGTCGATCCGGGAGGCCGCCCGGTTCTGGGCCGCGATGCGGACGGCCCGCAAAAGCTAGGCTCGGGGCTGTGGACCGGATCCATGTCGACCTGAATGGGCCGCCCGAGACCATGCTGGCGACGCTGTACGCCAAAGCGCTCGACGCCGATGCGCCCCGCCCGATCCTGGGTGACCAGTATGCCAAGGCCGCCGTCGCGCAGATCGACTACGACTGGGAGACAACGGCTATCAATGCGCGGCGGGCTCCGTCGGTCGTGATCCGCGCCCTGCATTTCGACAACTGGACGCGCCAGTTCCTGGCGGTACACGACCCGTCGAAAATCCTGAAAATCCAGAAAATCCACCCGTCGTGCTGCACATGGGTTGCGGTCTGGACGCCCGCGTGTACCGGCTGGATCCGCCCGCGGGCGTGCTGTGGTACGACATCGACTACCCCGAGGTGATCGGGCTGCGCGAGCGGGTGTATCCGGCCCGGCCGAATTACCGGATGCTGCCCGCGTCCGTGACCGACCCGTCCTGGCTCGCCGAGATACCGGCCGACCGTCCCGCGCTGTTCCTCGCCGAGGGCGTGACCATGTACCTGACGAAAGACGACGGACTGGCGCTGCTGCGTCGCGTCGTCGACAGATTCCCTGCCGGCGAGCTGCAATTCGACGCGTTCAACACCTTCGCGGTTCGGGTGCGGGTGATCAACCCAGTGGTGCGCCGCTCCGGGTCGAGGCTGTACTGGGGGATCGACGGGCCCGGCGACATCGTCGAAGCTGTCCCGGGGGTGCGCCTTTTGGCGTGGGAATCGGTGTTCGACAGCGATGCCTTCGACCTGGTGCGAACGGCATTTCGCTGGTTGGCCGGCGCGATGGCGGTGGTGCCGGCATTGCGGATGATGGCTCAATACCACCGCTACGCATTCGGACCACGGCTACGCGTTCGGGGGTCCCTGACCGGGAAGCGTTGACCGTCGGCTGGTGTTGCCATTAATACTTGTGTTTTGAGGAGGTATCGACCATGAGCCACCGGGAAGTTTTAGAGCCCTCCGCTGGGCACCCGATCACCATCGAGCCGACGAGGGGACGAGTGCAGGTTCGCGTGAACGGGGAGCTCATCGCGGACACAACCGCGGCGCTGGTATTGCAGGAGGCGACTTTGCCTGCGGTGCAGTACATTCCGCTGGGCGACGTCGTTCAGGAGCGGCTGACCCGAACCGGCACCACCACGTACTGCCCCTTCAAGGGCGAAGCCAGCTACTACAGCGTCATCACCTCGGCGGGCGACACCGTGGACGACGTGATCTGGTTCTACGAACAGCCCTACCCCGCGGTCGCGGCGATCGCCGGCCACGTCGCCTTCTACACCAACAAGTCCGAGGTCATCGTCGAACCCGACTAGTCGCTACCAAAGGGTGCTACCAAAGGCTGCGGGGAAACACGCCCGCCGCCAGCCGGGTATCGCTGTATTCGCGCAGCGAGACGATCAGTCCGTCGCGAGTGTCGAAGATGCACACGAACGGGGTGTCGTATCGGCTGCCATCGGCTGTAGTGGCTTCTACCTGCCCCTCGATCACCACCGATTCGCCCTCGTTGACACAGCGGATCAGCTCGAGGTTGACGTCGGGAAGGAACTTTTTGCGCTGCGCGATCGCGCGGCACAGCGTTTCCTTGTCGAACGAAGTGCGGGTGATGATGCTCCAATAGCTGAAATCATCGCTGAGCAGGTCCAGGCCTTCGTCGAGATCCCCGCCGTCGGTCAAGCTTTGCAGGAACATCCACGCCAGTTCTGCTTGTGGGTCGTCGAACGGCGTCATATGGCAATAGTGTCTTGGGAACAAATCGGGGTCAATCGGCGCGGCCCGTCGCGCACCGACCGTGGGTGTGTCGGGATTGGAGAGTAATCGGGTGATTGTCACCCGCACTGTGACATTCCCCGGGGCGGTCAGCTTCGGGCATACGCTGGCGCCGCTTCGCCGCGGGGCCGGGGACCCGACCTTCCAGCTGCCCGGGGACGGCACAACCTGGCGTACCAGCCTGCTGCCCTCCGGACCCGTAGCAGCGCAGATCAGCCGCGCGGGGCCCAACGCCGTTCATTGCGTGGCATGGGGTCTTGGGGCCGAGGCGTTCGTCGACTTGCTGCCCGCGCTGCTGGGTGCCGACGACGACGCCTCCGATTTCGTGCCGCGGCACGCGACGGTGGCTGCCGCGCATCGACGGGTGCCGCACCTGCGCCTGGGTCGGACAGGCCAGGTGTTGGAAGCCCTGATCCCGGCGATCATCGAGCAGCGGGTGCCCGGCGCCGACGCGTTCCGGTCCTGGCGTGTGCTGGTGACCAAATACGGGACGCCACCGCCTGGTCCGGCGCCGGCCGGGATGCGGGTGCCGCCGTCGGCGCAGGCGTGGCGCGACATCCCGTCGTGGGAATTCCACCGCGCCAATGTCGACCCGAGGCGGGCACAGGCGGTGGTGGGCGTCGCGCGGCTGGCGGCGTCGCTGGAACGCCTGGTTTTACGGCCATCCGCACAGGCGCGCGAAGCGTTGCAGTCCCTGCGCGGAGTCGGGGTGTGGACCGCGGCCGAGACCGCGCAACGGGCGTTCGGCGACGCCGACGCCGTTTCGGTGGGCGACTACCACATTCCGAAGATGATCGGCTGGACGCTGCTGGGCCGCCCGGTCGACGATGCGGTCATGCTCGAGCTGCTGGAGCCGATGCGACCCCACCGCCACCGGGTAGTCCGCCTGCTGGAGGCGAGCGGATTGGCATACGAACCGCGCCGTGGGGCCAGATTGCCGGTGCAGCAAATCCACTCAATCTAGGGGGCCGCCGCGCGGGGTCGTGGCGTTACTAGACCTCACCGGCATTGGTGACTTCAGAGGCCTGAGCCGCGCGCTCGGCCTCAGCGGTGTTGCGGTCCAGCCGCTGCGCCTCGTAGATGGTGACGTTGATGCGAGACATCAGCAGCGACGCGATCCCCACGGCGATGATCGCCCCGGGAACCACCGAGAATGAGCCGGTCATCTCCGCGACCATGATCATGATGGCCAGCGGCGCACGGGCGACGCTTCCGAAACACGCCATCATCCCGACCACGACGAAGATTCCGGGTCCGTTGGGCACCCCGGGCAGGCCGGAAAGCTCGCCCAGTCGCCAGATGGCGGCTCCCACGAAGGCGCCGATCACGATCCCGGGCCCAAATAGCCCGCCGGATCCGCCGGTACCGATCGTCAGCGACGTGGCGACGATCTTGGCGATCGGGAGGACAAGGATGATCCACAACGGGATCTGCAGCAGCGATCCGCGATCGGCCGCCGCCTGCGCCCAGCCGTAGCCGCTGCTCAGGATCTCGGGCATCAGCAGTCCCAACAGGCCGACCAGGAGTCCGCCGATCGCCGGCTTGAGCACCGGCCCACCGGGAAGCCGGTGGGTCAGCGCCACCGACGCGTGGAAAGTTCGGGCATACAGGTAGCCGATCGCCGCCGCGATCAGGCCGATCACCACGAACCACAGCAACGGCCATGCCTTTTCGAAGCGATACTCCGCGTCGATGTAGCCGAACAGCGGCTCAAAGCCCAAGAACGCCCCGAGCACCGCGTATGCCGTCCCCGAGGTGATGAAACCGGGCAGCAGGCAGCGGTAGTCGAAGTCGTCACGGTAGGGGATCGACGCGGCCAGCACGGCCCCGCCCAACGGCGCGGCGAAGATCGCGCCGATGCCCGCGCCGATACCCAGTGCCACCGCGATCCGGCCGTCCTCGTCGGACAGGTGCAGCCGACGGGTGAGTAACGAGCTGAAGCCGGCCGAGATTTGCGCCGTCGGGCCTTCGCGGCCGGCCGAACCGCCCGACCCGATGGTCAGCGCGCTGGCCACCATCTTCACCAGCACCGCTCGGAAGCGGATGGCGCGCGGATCGCCATGCACCGCCTCGATGGCTTCGTCGGTGCCATGACCGGTAGCCTCCGGGGCCAGCTTGGCCACGATCAATGCCGACAACAACGCCCCGCCGGTCGTCACCAGCGGAATCGCCCACGGACGGATGAAGCCGGGCGACCCGTGGCTGCCGCCCTCTCCGACGGGGGTCGGGATGTGATAGCCCGCCAGGTAGCCGAGCAGAAACTCTGCGGTGTATTTCAGCAGGAAATAGAAGACAACGGCACCGAGGCCCGCAATGACGCCGATCGTCGTGCCGAGCAGCAACCACTTGCGCAGGTAGGCCGCGCCTCTGATGGTTGCGCCGAAACGCCCGCCGGCGGCGCCAGCCGGGGCCACCCGTGGTGCTGGTTCGTGTTCCGGCTGTTCCGTCACCGCGCGTCCACGGTCCCAAGCGCCCCAAGCATCAGGACATCCTAGCCCAGAAGGGAATAAGCGGACCACAGTCCGGTTATATGGGTAACTCTCAATTCAGGAGGTAAATATGCCTGCTATCACCGCGGACACGCTCAGCTTGTCGCGGGTAAACCCCCCGGTCCCGGCCGACACCGAGCGGCCGGTCCGATCGATCACCACAGGCCCGCGCGGTTATGAAGGCGAAGGCTTTCCGGTGGTTCGGGCGTTCGCCGGAGTCAGCACCGCCGCGCTGGATCCTTTCGTGCATATGGACCAGATGGGTGAGGTGGAGTACCAGCCCGGCGAGCCTCGGGGCACGGATTGGCATCCGCACCGTGGCTTCGAAACGGTCACCTACATGATCGACGGCAAGTTCGCCCACCAGGATTCACACGGTGGTGGCGGTTTGATCACCGACGGCGCAACGCAGTGGATGACGGCCGGTTCCGGCATCTTGCACATCGAGACCCCGCCCGCCGAATTGGTCGAAAGCGGCGGCGTCTTCCATGGCATCCAGCTGTGGGTGAATTTGCCGAAGAAGCACAAGTTTGCGGTGCCCCGGTATCAGGCCATCGAAGGCACCGACGCCAGGTTGCTGTCCTCCGAAGACGGTGGAGCGCTGGTTCGCATCATCGCCGGTGAGATTGACGGGCACCGGGGACCGGGCATCACCCACACGCCGATCACGTTGGCGCACGCCACTATCCAAAATGGGGCGCGGCTGAACATTCCGTGGCAGCGTGACTTCAATGCGCTGGTCTACGTGCTGTCCGGCAACGGATACGTGGGTCCGATCGCGCACCCGATTCACCAGGGTCAATTGGCTGTGCTCGGACCCGGCGACCGCATCACCGTCGGTGCCCAGACCACCCAGGATTCGCATCGCGGAACAGCGATTGACGTGCTGATCCTGGGCGGACGGCCGATCCGGGAGCCGGTCTTTCACTACGGGCCATTCGTAATGAATTCAAAGTCCGAATTGATCGTAGCACTGGAGGACTTCCATGCTGGGAAGTTTGGAAAAATCCCGCCGAATGCGTTAATGCCTCACCAAAATAGTGGCACAATTTAAATGTGCCGCCAAAGGCGAGTCGTAGACCGGGCCGTCCACCAGCAGCGAAGGCAGATGAGACGCGCAAACGAATTGTTGCCGCGGCTCGGCAGGTCTTCAGCGAACGCGGGTATGACGGGGCGACTTTCCAGGCGATAGCCGTCCGCGCCGATCTGACCCGGCCGGCGATCAACCACTACTTTTCCAGCAAGCGGGTGCTGTACCGAGAGGTAGTGGACCAGACCAATGAAATCGTCGTGACATCCGGCATCGAGCAAGCCGAGCAGGAGACGACCCTGATCGGGCGGCTGTCGGTATTCATTACGTTCGCGATGCGGGCGAATTTTGACAATCCGTTCGCGTCGGCGTTCCTGGTCACCACCGTGCTGGAATCGGCTCGGCATCCGGAATTGAACCGAACCGAAAACGAAGCCGTACGAATTAGCCGGGAATTTCTGATCTGGGCCGTCAACGATGCCATCGGGCGCGGTGAACTAGCTCCTGACACCGATGTGTATTCATTAACGGAGGTGCTGCTAGTTGTGCTGTGCGGCGTGGGTTTCTATGCCGGTTATGTGCGGAGCCCGCAAGAGATGGAGGCCATCGCCGAGACGTTGCGCCAGCTGATGGCCGGCGCGTTCTGGCGGCCCGAGGCGCGGTCCGAAAGTTAGCCGGCGCGGGCCCCGATCCGGGCTGGACCGGCGCGCAGTGATGTGGCGCACAAGGCGCATAGCTTGCCTAACTTATTCGGTATCATGGTGGCGACATGACTGATCTCGACGACCTCCCTCCTTCGTTGCGGACCGCCGGCGACAGCTGGGCGATCACGGAAAGCGTCGGCGCCACCGCGCTGGGGGTCGCCGCCGCGCGGGCGGTCGAGACGGCCGGAGCCAACCCGCTGATTCGTGACGAGTTCGCCCGCATCCTGGTGTCGTCGGCCGGGCCGGCGTGGACCCGACTGGCCGACGCCGAGCTGGCCTGGCTCGACGGCGATGAGCACGGGCGACGGGTGCATCGGGCGGGCTGTGACTACCAGGCCGTGCGCACCCACTTCTTCGACGAGTACTTCGGGGCCGCCGGCACCGCCGGCATTAGGCAGGCGGTGATCCTGGCCGCCGGGTTGGATTCCCGGGCCTACCGGCTGAATTGGCCGGCAGGCACCGCGGTCTACGAGATCGACCAGCCCAAGGTGCTGGAGTACAAGGCGGAGATTCTGCGATCGCATGGCGCGGCCCCGGCGGCCCCAGCGATCAAGCGGCGCCCGGTTGCGGTGGATCTGCGCGAAGACTGGCCGGCGGCCCTGACGGCCGCCGGATTCGACCGCACCCAACCGACCGCGTGGCTTGCCGAGGGCTTGCTGCCCTACCTGCCCAGCGACGCAGCCGATCGGCTCTTTGACATGGTGACCGCGCTCAGCGCGCCGAACAGTGAGATCGCCGTCGAGGTGTTCGGCATGAACTCAAAGGGCAACTCGCGGCGCCGGCAGCTCATGCGGGACCGGCTCGGTCTGGATGTCGACGTCGCGGCGCTGACTTACCACGAGCCGGACCGTTCGGACGCCGCTGCGTGGCTGGCCGACCACGGCTGGCGGGTGCGCTGCGTGACCAACCGCGCCGAGATGGCCCGGTTGGGCCGCCCGGTGCCGGAAGACCTGTCCGACGAGGCTGTCCGCAGCACCCTGCTGCGAGCGCGTCTGCGCTGACCCGAGACAAAACCCGAGACGAAATCTGGAGCATGCGATGAGCTCATTACGAACCCACGACGACACCTGGGACATCAAGACCAGTGTCGGCAGCACCGCGGTAATGGTGGCGGCCGCCCGGGCCTTCGAGACCGACCAACCCGATGCGCTGATCCGCGACCCATACGCCAAACTGCTGGTCACCAACGCCGGTGCGGGCGTCCTATGGGAGGCCATGCTCGACCCGGCGGTCACGGCGAGGGTGGAAGCCCTGGATGCCGAAACCGCCGCCATCATCCGGCATATGCGCGGCTACCAAGCCGTGCGGACGAACTTTTTTGACACGTACTTCGTCGACGCGGTCTCCGACGGGATCCGGCAGGTGGTGATCCTTGCGTCGGGACTTGATTCGCGCGCCTACCGGCTGGACTGGCCGGCCGGCACCACCGTGTACGAGATCGATCAGCCCCAGGTGCTTGCCTATAAGTC
Source organism: uncultured Actinomycetota bacterium (assembly GCA_963748885.1). Taxonomy (GTDB): domain Bacteria; phylum Actinomycetota; class Actinomycetes; order Mycobacteriales; family Mycobacteriaceae; genus Mycobacterium. Next base: position 72,207 of record CAVVLC010000009.1, on the reverse strand, counting down.
CACCACCCTGGCGGAAAACGGTGTCGACGCCCTCGGCCAATCGCCGTGAGGTGGCCATCGACCTACGGCAGGACTGGCCCGCCGCGTTGCGCGCCGCCGGCTTTGACCCGGCGGCACGGACCGCTTGGCTGGCCGAAGGACTGCTGATGTACCTGCCCGCCGAGGCGCAGGACCGGCTTTTCACCCTAGTCGGTGAGCTGAGCCCGGCCGGGAGCCGCGTCGCGGCCGAAACCGCGGCTTCCCACGCCGACGAACGGCGGGAGCAGATGCGGGAGCGCTTCAAGAAGGTCGCCGAAGAATTGGTATGGAGAGACCGTCGACGTCGGCGAACTGATGTATCGCGACGAGAACCGGGCGGCCTCGCCGCCTGGCTTAACGAACACGGCTGGCGCGCCGAGGCGCAAAACTCAGGGGACGAGATGCGCCGGATGGGCCGCTGGGTCGACGACGTGCCGATGGCCGACGACAAGGACGCTTTCTCCGAGTTCGTGACGGCGGAGCGGCTGTAGTGGCGCGCACCGCGGACGACTCCTGGGACATCGCAACCAGCGTCGGGGCGACCGCGGTGATGGTCGCGCTCGCCCGCGCGCCGAGACCGCCAGCGCCGACCCGCTCATCCGGGACCAGTTCGCCGAGCCGCTGGTCTCCACGCCGGAGCTCGAGGGGGTCCGCGAGCAGGTAGCCGCGTGGTGGGCGGGCCGGATCCCGACGACGGCGACCCGGGCTTCTCGCTCGGACTCCCAGCAGATGATCGACTACCAGGCGGTCCGCACCCACTTCTTCGACGCGTTCTTCGCCGACGCCGCCGCGGCCGGCATCCGGCAGGTGGTGATCTTGGCTGCCGGTCTGGATTCGCGCGCCTACCGGCTGGGCTGGCCGGCCGGCACCGTCGTCTACGAGATCGATCTGCCCAAGGTGCTGGAATACAAGGCCGACACGCTTGCCGCCATGGTCGCCACGCCGCCGCCGACCGGCGAGCCGTGCCCGTCGATCTGCGCCACGATTGGCCGAAAGCGCTGCGCGACGCTGGTTTCGAGGCCGACCCGGCCGGCCGCCTGGCTGGCCGAGGGCCTGTTGCCGTTCCTGCCGGCGGCGGCGCAGGAGGCTTTGTTCGCCGCGATCGACCAGCTGAGCGGCCCGGGCAGCCGGCTGGCGGTCGAGGTCTTCGGTGTCGACCCGGAGCGCCGCCGAGACGCCGAAGAAAAGTGGGCGCAGTTCCGCGCCAACCGGGAAGCACGCGGCCTGGACAGCTCATTCAACCCACTCGACCTCTGGTTTGACGACGAAGGCCGCCCCGGATTGCCCCGACTGGTTCGCCGCACACGGCTGGGCCGTCACGCCGGTGCCGGCGCGCGACGAGGCCGAGCGGCTCGGGCGGGCGTCGGACCGGTGAGCGGCCGTTCAGTCAACGCGCTTGTGCGGCCGTTTGCCCTGAACAGGTCTCTGACGGCAACAAAGCCCTGACTAGGCGTGCGACGCCGGGGGCTAGGATCGCGGTTATCACCGATAAGCGGCCGCGCATATGCGGCGGACAACTCCGCTCAGGAAGGACAATGATGACCACCGAATCGGTTGCACCGAAGACTCAAGGCCCCGAAGCCCGAAGCCCAGGTGAGGTGGCCGCCACTGTGGCCCGGCTGCGCAAGACCTTCGCCAGCGGGCGCACCCGCAACGTCGAGTGGCGCAAGCAGCAGTTGTTGCAGCTGGTGAAGTTAATGGAGGAGAACGAGGGCGCGATCGCCAAGGCCCTCGCCGAGGACCTGGACCGCAATGCGGCCGAAGCTTCATCGCCGACATCGCGACAACCGTCGCGGAAGCGAAGTACGCGGCCAAGAAGGTCCGCAAGTGGACCCGCCGCAAGTACCTGCTGCTCGAGGCGCCGCAGCTGCCGGGTCGCGGCTGGGTGGAGTACGAGCCCTAGGCACTGTGCTGATCATCGGCGCCTGGAACTACCCGTTCTACCTGACGCTGGGCCCGGCGGTCGGGGCGATCGCCGCCGGTAATGCGGTGGTCCTCAAGCCCTCCGAGATCGCCGCCGGCGTCGTCGCGATTGATGGCCGAGTTGGTGCCCCACTATCTCGACCGCGACGCCGATCGCGGTGGTCGAGGGCGACGGCATGGTGAGCCAGGAGCTGATCGTGCAGGGCCTGGACCACGTCATGTTCACCGGTGGCACCGAGATCGGCCGCAAGGTCTACGAGGGCGCGGCGCGGCATCTGACGCCGGTGACGCTCGAACTCGGCGGCAAGAGCCCGGTCATCGTGGCGGCCGACGCCGACCTGGATGTCGCGGCCAAGCGGATCGCCTGGATCAAGATCATGAACGCCGGTCAGACCTGCGTGGCGCCCGACTACGTGCTGGCCGACGCCACGATTCGCGACGAACTGGTCGAGCAAGATCGGCGCCGCGCTCACCAAGTTCCGGTCCGAAGACGACCCAACCGGAATGCGCATCGTCAACCAGCGCCAGTTCGACCGGCTCAGCGGCTACATCGACCAGGCGAAAGCGGACGGTCAGAGCGAGGTCGCCGCGGGCGGCACCTGCGACGCGTCGAGCCTGCGCATCCAGCCGACCGTGGTCGTCAACCCCGATCCGGACGGCCGCTGATGCAGAACGAGATCTTCGGCCCGATCCTGCCGGTGCTCACCGTCAAGTCCCTGGACGAGGCGATCGGCTTCGTCAACGCGCGGCCCAAGCCGCTGTCGGCCTACCTGTTCACCAAGTCGAAGGAAATCCGCGAAAAGGCGATCAAGGAGATCTCGGCCGGCGGCATGCTGGTCAACCACCTCGCGTTCCAGGTGTCGACGGCCAAGCTGCCGTTCGGCGGCGTCGGCCCGTCGGGCATGGGCGCCTACCACGGCAAGTGGGGCTTCGATGAGTTCAGCCACCGCAAGTCGGTGCTGACCAAACCGACCCGGCCCGACCTGTCGGCCATCCTCTACCCGCCGTACACCGAACGGGCGCTTAAGCTGGCTCGCCGGATGTTCTGACAGCGCGCGGCCGGCCGTTCATACGCCCGTGCGCCCTGTTGTTCTACCACCCGTATCCAGGAAGGAATCTTTATGCCCGGAGTGCAGGATCGTGTCATCGTCGTCACCGGATCCGGTGGGGGATTGGGCCGTGACTACGCGCTCGAACTAGCCCGGGAAGGCGCCAGCGTCGTCGTCAACGACCTCGGTGGATCCCGCGATGGCACCGGCGCCGGCCACAACATGGCCGACGAGGTGGTCAAGGAGATCAAGGACGCGGGCGGCCGTGCGGTCGCCAATTACGACAGTGTCGCTACCGAGGACGGCGGGGCCAACATCATCAAGACCGCGCTCGACGAGTTCGGCGCCGTGCACGGCGTGGTGAGCAACGCCGGGATTCTGCGCGACGGCACCTTCCACAAGATGACGTCCGAGAGCTGGGACGCGGTGCTCAAGGTGCACCTCTACGGCGGGTACAACGTGATACGCGCGGCCTGGCCGCATTTCCGCGAGCAGAGTTACGGCCGGGTCGTCGTCGCCACCTCGACCAGCGGGCTGTTCGGCAACTTCGGCCAGACCAACTACGGGGCGGCCAAGCTGGGCCTGGTCGGCCTGATCAACTCGCTGGCGCAGGAGGGCGCCAAGTACAACATCCACTCCAACGCTGTCGCGCCGATCGCGGCCACCCGGATGACGCAGGACATTTTGCCTCCCGAGGTTTTCGAGAAGCTGACACCGGAGTTCGTTGCGCCGGTGATGGCCTACCTGTGCACCGAGGAATGCCCCGACAACGGCTCGGTGTTCATCGTCGGCGGCGGCAAGGTGCAGCGGGTCGCGCTGTTCCAGAATAAGGGCGCCAATTTCGACAAGCCGCCGTCGGTGGAGGACATCGCCGCGCAGTGGGGCGAGATCACGGATCTCTCGGTCGCGCAAAGAGCCTCATTCTCGCTTTAACAAACCATGAAAGCCTGTGTCGTACAAGAGCTTTCCGGGCCTTCCGGAATCGTGTACACCGATATCGACGATGCCACCGGCGACGGTGGCAACGTCGTTATCGATGTTCGCGCCGCCGGGGTGTGCTTTCCGGACCTGCTACTCAGCAAGGGCGAGTACCAGCTAAAACTGCCGCCACCGTTCGTGCCCGGCATGGAAACCGCGGGCGTGGTGCAGTCGGCGCCGCCTGCTTCGGGTTTCCGCGTGGGCGAACGTGTTTCCGCGTTCGGAGTGCTCGGTGGCTACGCGGAACGGGTGGCCGTCCCGGCGGCCAACGTGGTCCGCAGCCCGGCGGAACTCGATGACGCTGAAGCGGTTTCGTTGTTGGTGAACTACAACACCATGTATTTCGCGCTGGCCCGTCGCGCCGCGATGCGGCCGGGTGACAGCGTGCTGGTGCTGGGCGCCGCCGGCGGGGTGGGTACGGCGGCGGTCCAGATTGCCAAGGCGATGGGCGCGAGCCGCGTGATCGCCGTGGTGCATCGCGAGAGTGGGATGGACTACGTCTCCTCGCTGGGCGCGGACGTGGTGCTGCCGCTCACCGAAGGCTGGGCCCAACACGTTCGCGAGCACACCGACGGCCGCGGCGTGGACATCGTCGTCGATCCCATCGGTGGCTCGACCTTCGACGACGCGATTCGCGTGCTGGCGATCGACGGCAAGCTGCTGGTGATCGGCTTCGCCGCGGGCGGCATCCCCACCGTCAAGGTCAACCGGTTGTTGCTGCGCAACATCAGCGTGGTGGGCGTCGCCTGGGGCGAGTACCTCAACAAGGTCCCGGGTTCGGCGGCCCTGTTCTCCTGGGGCCTCGGCCAACTGGTCTTCTTGGGGTTGAAACCGCCTCCGCCGCAACGCTATCCGTTGTCGGAGGCGCCCGCGGCGTTGCAGAGCCTGGCCGACGGCGGGGTGCTGGGCAAGCTCGTCCTGGAACCCTAAGACGCGAGAGGAAGCTAGACCTCAAATAAGCGAGTCGGCGCGGGGTTGGGCCCGGAATTGTTTTGCGATGCCGTTTTGGTTCGGCGGTGGGCGATTTTCTTGGGGGCCGACGGCTGTCATCGGGTGTGTGAGCGGGCGTGGATGGCTGGATTGCCGGTGCTGCGTGGGGTGTTCGGGAGTTTGGGCATGCGGGGACGACGCGGGGGCGGCCGGTTCGGGCGCGGAGGGCGATCGTCGAGCGTGGGTGCGGCAGGGTCCGCAAGCGCGTGGCGGGTGCCGGTGTCAACCGAAGCGGGTGCGTTCAATAGTGTTGTGGGCGCTGAAGAATCGGTCCAGGGCGGGGTGGTAGCCGATGATCCGGACGGTGATGCTGCGGGCGCGGTGGATGATCATGGCGGGGATCAGGATGACCTGGGTGTAGAACCGGCGGAACTCCATGGCAATCCAGTCGCGCCGGTCTTCCTTGCGGTGCAGCATCATCGCGAACCAGGACTTGATGTTCCACGCCAGGGCAGCGATGACCATGTAGGCCCAGTTGGACACCAGGTCATAGAGCGGCACCCGCAGCGCGTTGACGCCGTTTTTGAGCTGCTCGATGACGTTTTCCTGGTCGCAGCGGTCGTTGGCGCAGGCCACGACCTGGGCGGGGGTCAGGTCGGTGCGGGTGGTGATGTAGAAGAAGTAGCGGATCTCCTCGACGAGGGCCGCCTCGCCGCGGCTCTTGCTGATGTTCTTGCGCAGCGCGATCACTCGGTAGGGTCGGCGACATTTGCCGGGCTGGTAGCTGAACTCGGCCACGTGCTCGCAGTTGAGTTCGAGGTTGACATAGCCGCGTTCGGCGACGATGCGCCGCTTGTGATTGGGTTCGCGCTGGCGCCGCTGCCCAGACCGCGGCGGGGCGGCGGCGGGCCGCTGCAAGGGGGTCCAGCAGGCCTCGTCCAACGCTTCGGCGCGCGAGCGCAGCGCGGTGTTGCAGTCCATGCCGAACACGAAATCGACCCGCTGGGCCCATTGGTCGAAGTGCGCGGTCAACGAGAAGTCGGTGTCCCCGCGCAAGCACACCCGCGCGGCGTGCGGGGCGACCAGCTCAATCGCCTTGTCGATCCACTGCGCCGCGCCGGCGTGGCTGGGCGCGTTGCCGGGCCGGTTGACCACGAACAGCACTTCCTTGGTGTTGGCCAGCGACACGATCAGCGGCGCATACCCCCAGATGCCCTTGTAGGACATGTCCATCCCGGCCTTGTGCTCGCCGCAGGTCGGTGCGATGGTCCCGTCGACGTCGAGATAAGTGACCGGCCCGAGCAGGTCGCGAGCGCGGCCCGCCCACAACTGCGGGCGCACCGCGTTGATCGCCTCCATCAACGTCGCCACGTCGGCCTCGCTGAACCGGCGGCAGAAATCACCGGCCGTGGTCGGATCCGGGATCAACTCCGCACCCAGGGCATTCATGTAGGCGCTGTCGTGGCGCAGCCGCTCGAGGTCTTCCAGCCGGGTACCGCCGCAGGCCACGTTGTAGGCCAGGTTCAACACGTGGTCGGACTCGTGATAGGGCAGGTGCACCTTCAACAGTTGTAGGTCCTCGTCGATCCGCTTGACCAGGCCCAACCGGGTGACCAGCCGATGCACTGCGGCGATCCCGCCGAAGCTGGTGGCATCAATGTTGGCGCCGACCTCGTAGCGCACCGCCCCCGAGTTCAGCATCGGCCTGGGCTGCGCTGCCCAGCGTCCAGCCCGCACGTGCCGCGCTGCCACCCTGCGCCGTCGGCGTGTGATGTTTCGCCGACTCTGTTCATGGGTTATCTTCTTCACCACAAAGGCCTTTCCCGCTGGGCTGCGTTGAGCGCGCAAACCCAGCCAGGGTAAGGCCTTTGACCTATCCTCCCCAGCCGACACGCTTACTGAGGGGCTAGAGGGTCTCGACTCCGGGCGGCGGCGGCGTATAACCGGTGATCTGGTCGTAGATCGACGAGGCCGCGTGCTCGAAGACCCGAAGTTCGAAACCGCCGAAGAGCGTCAGCAATGCCGTGTCGGCGGCGATCGGGGCGCCGAACGCATATTGCAGCCCCCCGAGCACGTCGCCGCCGAGCGCTTGCTGTATCCCGTTCGTGAACAGGTAGGCGTCGTAGGACGGGACGGAGGTGGCCAGCGCAGTGATCACGTCGGCCGTCGGCAGCAGGGTCGCGTAGGCGTCCGACGCCGAGCCCGCTATCGCGTTGGCGAAGTACGTGTTCCCCGCCTTCAGGGCCTCGATGAAGTTGTCGGGCGAGGACAGTGCCGAGATCAGCGTGGGCGGCGGGCTGGGCGCGTGGATCGAACCCAATTGCGACGTCAGATCGGACAGCGAGAAGTGGGACAGCGAATTCGAGAACGACGTGAAATCGGCGCCGATGTCGGCCCGGAAGGCGGCGATCCCTTCCTGGGTCCCGGTGGACAGCGCGCCAAGAACGGTGCTGGCCGGGATGTGCGGGAGCACCCCGAACGCGGTGGGAACATTCGGCGGGTCGGTGGACCAGCCCTGGGTGGTGCTGCCGTAGCCCATGTTGACCAGCACCGATAAATCGGGCTGAAGAAGGTCCGCGATCGGTTTGCCGATGCCGGGTATCAACCGGACCGGATCCAGAAGCGGCAGGCCCTGGTGGTTCACGTCCAGCGAAGAGGTCGGAATGATGAAGTACTGGGTCTGGGTGGTACCCGTCGTATTCATCAATTGGATGGCCTGGGTCGTCGGATCCACGACGTACGGATATTGGCCATGCAACGTCAAGAGGCCGATGAAGGCGTTGACATCGGACAGGACATTGACCGGGTATTGCGGGAAGTCACCGAAGCCGTCGTATTCGATCGTGTAGATGGCGGACGGGAAGGAATTGTCCGGGGTCGCGGTGCCGAACAGGTCCAGGCCCAGACTCGGCAGGCTCAGGCCCGGGAACCGCGCCAGCAGGCCGCCGTTCGGGTTCGCCGGATTGCCGACGAGCGTGAGGTTCAGGTTCGTGCCTGGTATCAGGCTCCCGCCCAGGGTATTGGTGGGGTTGAGCGCGTGCATTTCGATTGACGCGATGACGGAGCTCTGCGAGTAGCCGAAGACGTTGACGGTGGTGTTGCCGGAGGCGATCGCCGACTGGATCGCGTTATTCAGGATCGTGAGGCCCCGGGACGTGGACAGGTCGAACGTCAAGTCCTTGATGCCGGTAAGCGGGTATAGCCCCTCCGGTGTGTTCAACCCGAACGGGTTGCCGGGAGGGAAGAGGTTATCGATGTAGAGGGGCGGAATTCCCGTTACGTAGTCCGCCGGAGGTATGGGCAATCCGCTGGCGCCCATGACCAGCGTGATGACGCCGACCGGGTCCGCCATTGTCGTCAATAGCGGCGCCGCGGCGGTCGATATCGCGCTGGCGTTAGCCGCCTCGGCCGCGGCGTAGGCGTTCCCGGCGGCGGCCAACGCCGTGGCGAACTGTTCATGGAACGCCGTCGCCTGCTTGAGGAGCGCTTGATATTGCTGGCCGTATCCACCGAATAGCGCTGCGGCGGCCGCGGATATCTCGTCTCGGGCCGCGGCCAGCAAGCCCGTCGTCGGGCCCGCCGCGGCGGCCTTGGCCGAGCTGATCGCCGATTCGATTTCCGCTACGTCCGCTGCCGCCGCAGACATCCATTGCGGCTGCGTAATCAAGCTCGTCATCGGCCAGTCCTTTACGCCCAATGCGCCTTAGCGATGCCGACAAGTCTTGTGAGACCAATGATCCCGGAGACTCGGCCATCACGGAGCCGGCACTTAGCCAGCTTAGAGCGCACACACCGGCTCCCTCAAGGGAAAATGATGGCGCCGTCAAAATCGTGTTGGCGTGTGGGTGAACAGGTTTCGGGTTCCAGGCACTGCTCGACCACGCCGCCGACCAAGGGTCGGCGGTTCCAAGATTCCAAGCCGCTACAACTCGTTAGATGCTAGTGAGGTCGCCGATAACGTTCTCGACCGTGTCCAAGGTGACAACTAGCTCGAAGCCGCCTGCGAGCGTGAACAGTGCCACGTTGGAGGCGATCGGAGCCACGACTGCATATTGCAAGCCGCCCAGGAGGTTGCCGTCGATCATCTGCTCGACCCCAGTCAGGAACAGGTTGGTGTTCCAGGCCGGGAAGGTGGTGAGAATGGTGTTTGTGATGTCCGCGGTCGGCAGCAGCCATGCGTACCCATCCGAGACCGCGCTCGTCACACCGTTGGTGAAGTTGGTGTTGAACGTCTGAATCGACTGGATGAAGTCGGACGGCGAAGCGAGCGCCGAGGCCAGCCCGGCGGGCAGGCTGAATCCACCGGTTCCGCCCGCCAACGCGTGCTCGACGCCGGCCAATGACAGGCTCGAGGACAGGTTCGTAGCCGCCACCGGGAGTGCGGCCTTGATGTCCGCACTGAACGCACTGAATCCCTGCTGCGCCCCGCTCCACAGTTCCGAAGCCAGCTGGGGGTCGTGCGGGAACAGCCCGAACGTAGTCGCCTGATCCGCATAGCTGTTGTCCCCGGGAAAACCCGCGTAACCGTAGTTCACATTGCCGTAGCCGAGGTTGACGAGCATGGTCATATCGGGTTTGAGCAAGTCGTATAGGGGTTGTCCGATGAGCGGGAGCGACTTCAGCGGCTCCAAGAGCGGCAGCTGGTTGTTGGTGATCATGTAGTAGTTGGTTGCGCCGCTGTAGCCCGGCGACGTTCCCAATTGAGTCTGGGTGTAGCCGTTGTTATAGGTGCCCGGGCCGGTGACGTAGGTCGGATAGTGGCCGTGCACCGTCTCGATGCCGAGGAACGCGTTGAGGTCCGAAAGGAGATTGATCGGGTACCTCGGGAAGTCGGCGTATCCGTCGTACTGGAGCGTGAAAATGTTGGTCGCGTAGGGCGTGTTCGAGGGTGTGGCGCCGTAGAAGTCCAATCCCAGGGCCGGCAGGGTCAGCGGGGTGAAGCGCTCCAAGAGCCCGCCGTTGGGGTTCATCGGGTCGCCGATCAGGGTGAATGACAGCTGCCCTGTGCTCGGCAAGAGCGCCCCGCCCGCCGTGTAGTTCGGGTCCAAGAGCGCAAGCATCTCCTCCGAGGCGACGACCGCGCTCTGCGAGTAGCCCAAAATGTTGGTGCTGCCCAAGGGGTTGCCGAAGGGGCCGGAGCCGATTTGCTGCTGGATCAGGTTGTCCAGGATCTGGACCCCGCGCTGCACCGAAACGGCCAGCGTCAGGTCCTTGATGCCGGTGAGCGGATACAACCCCTCCGGGGTGAACAGACCCTGAATGTTGGCGGACAAAAGCGGTGAGGTCAGGGGCCCGCTGTTAACCAGGTAATTGACGTAGTTGGCAACCTCGTTTAGATAGGTTTGCCCGGGTATCGGCAGACCGCTGCCACCCATGAAGTAGCCAAGGGCCCCTAGGCCCCCAGTGTTCAACGTCGGCTGCACCGCCGTCATCGCGTGCGGACCGGGCGCGAAGGCCGAAGTCAGCCGCCCCACCGCACTGGAGATCGTTGCGGCGTTGGCCGCCTCGGCCGTCGAGTAGGCGCTACTCGCGGAGCTCAACGCCGCGGCGAACTGGTCGTGGAACGCTGCCGCCTTGCTGAGGAGGGCCTGATAGTCCTGGGCGTAGCCGCCGAACAGCTTTGCGCAGGCCGCCGAAACTTCATCCTGGGCGGCCGCCACCACGCCGGTCGTGGGTCCCGCGGCGGCGTGCTTGGCCTCGCCGATCGCCGAATTGATTTCCGCTAAGCCCGCGGCAGCCTTAACCAATAGTTGCGGCTGGGCAATCATGCTCGTCATCGGCTACTACCTCCACGACCACAGTGTGTTGTTGTGGTACCGACGATAATGCTAAACCGGTGGACCGGCGAACCCGACCACCGCGTGTCGGCACTAGCGCTAGCTTAGGGCTACGTCGTTAGTATGTCTGCTTTTTACCCGTTGTTTTTCGGCATTGGAATCGATGCGGCCAACCCGGCCGGCAGCGGTACGCGACCGTGTACGCTCGCGCGCTCTTTCGGTGCGGCTGAGCACCAGTCGGCGGGGCCGCTACGGAATGAGGCCGGTGAAGTCTTTGATGACCGCGGCGGTCGCGCCCAACAGGACCAGGCCTTCGAAACCGCCTGCGAGCGTGAGCAATGCCGCGTCGGCGGCGATGGGATACCCGATCGCATTGATGAGTCCGGCGGGGTCGCCGGCGAAAACTTGCTGGATCCCGTCGACGAAGAGGTTGACGTCGTAGGCCGGGATGGACGTCAGGGCGGCGTTGAGGGTGTCTGCGGTGGGCAGCAACGTTGCGTAAGCCGACGCGGACGCGCTGGTGATGGCGTTGGCGAAGTTGGTGTTCGCCGTCTGCAGCCCGTTGATGAAGCCATCGATCGAAGCCGGGGACAGCAACGTGCCAAGCGGCGGGATCGTCGGCAACGCGTGCGGGCTCGGCGGCGACACGTGGGGCAGGGCGGGGAGGCCCGCAGCGTTGAAGTCGCTTGCGAAATCGTGGACTCCCTGCTGGGCGCCGGCGACCAGGTCGGCGGCGATGACGCCCTGATTGACATGCGGGAACAGCCCGAACGGGGTGGCCACATTCGCGTAGTCGGTCGAATAGCCAAAGTTCGGGTCGCCGTAGCCTAGGTTGACCAGCACCGTCAGGTCCGGTTGGAGCAGGTCGACGAGCGGTTTGCCCACGACCGGGATGGCCTTCAGCGGATCCAACAGCGGCAGATTCGTGTTTTGAACCATGTAGTAGTTGGTATTTCCGGTGTAGGTCGGTTCCGTCTCCAAATGGACGAGCTGGCCCGGCGGAAGCATGTTCGGATCGACATGCGGATAGGTGGGGTGCACGAAGACGATGCCCGCAAAGGCGTTGAGGTCGGACAGGATATTGATCGGGTAGCGCGGGAAGTCGGCGAAACCGTCGTACTCGATTGTGTAAATGGTGGTCGGCCAGGGCGTGTTCGAGGGGGTCGCGCCGTAGAAATCCAGCCCCATGCTCGACAGGTTCAAGCCGGGGAAGCGTGCGAACAGGCCGCCGTTGGGATTCATCGGATCAGCCATCAAGGTGAAGCCAAGTTGAGTCGACGACGGCTGGCTGCCCACCGGCATGTTCAAGATGTTTCGCATCTCCAGTGAGGCGATCATCGCGCTCTGCGAGTAGCCCACGACCAGAGCGTTGGTCCCGAGGGTGATCTGGCCCTGGGGCCCGAATAGCGCCTGGTCGAGAAGCGTGACACCCTGCGACACCGATGTGCTCAGCGGCAAGCTCTTGATACCGGTGAGCGGGTACAACTCCTCGGGAGTGACCAGGGGTAGCTTGTTGAGCACATTGAATTGGCCGGTGGGGACCCAGTTCAGCAGGCCGTTCACGAAATCCATTGAAGGAATTGGGTTTCCGCTGCCGCCCATGACGATCGCGTTGACGTTCGTCGCCGTCATCGGCAGGGCCCGGCCGTCCGGCCGCAGCGCGCCCAGTCCTTTCGACACGAAGGCCTCGGCTTGCGTATAGGCGGATTCGGCGGCGGCCAGGGCCCGGCTGAACTCTCCGTGAATCCTCGCGGCTTGCGGGACGGCAGCCTGATATGCCCGGCCATATTCGGCGAATAGCTGCGCGACCGCAGTCGACACCTCATCGCCGGCTGCGGTCACCAGACCGGATGTCGGACCCGCCACCGCCCTATGGACCGCGTCGAGGGCCGAACCGATCCCGTCGATGTCCGTGGCGACCGCCGACATGACCTCCGGTGCTGCGACTAGGTACGACATCGGCCCGTCCTTCCCGACGATGAGCATAAGCCGCTAAAAGTGTTCTTGTCCGACATGTCTCGCGCGTTGCTCAGGGAAGGAGACTCACGACATCGCGGATGTTGTTGACGGCTGCCTCCGCGACAGCGATGAATTCGGTCATGGCCGCCACCGTCGCCAGGCCCACGTCGGCCGCGATCGGATATCCGATCGCGTTGATCAGGTTGCCAGCCAGCAGCTGGTCCACGAACAGAGTGGCGTCGTAGACGGGGACTGAGGTCACCAGCCCAAGGGCTATGTCTGTCGTCGGAAGCAGCACGGCGTAGTCGGTCGAAACAATGTCGGCGACGGTGTTCACGATGTTCAGCGGCGTGGGGGCGATCGGGCTCGGCGACGGCCCGACGAGGTCGTTGACCAACGGCGGCACCAAGTTCGGGAAGTTGATCGGTTGGGTGAAAGCGGTTGCCAGATCGGCCTTGAAGGCCTGGATCCCTTGCTGGGTTCCGGCGGCCAGGTCACCAAGGACGACGCTGGCGGGGACGTGCGGGGCCAACCCGAACGGAGTAGTCACATTCGGCGGCCCGCCCGAATAGCCCATGTCGGGGTTGCCGTAGCCCAAATTCACGAACACCTTCAGGTCGGGCTGGATCAGGTCGGCGAGTGGCTGCCCCACGATCGGGATGCCCCGCAGCCCACCCAGAATCGGCAGATTCTCGGTGGGAATGACGTAGTAGTTGGTCACGCCGGCGTAGCCCTGCGATGGCGTCAGGTGAATGGCGCTGTCGACCTGCGCGGGCGTGAGTTGCAGATACGTCGTGTGCACGGTGGCTATGCCGGTCACGGCATTGAGGTCGGCCAGCAAATTGAGCGGGTACTGCGGAAAGTCGGCGAAGCCGTCGTACTCGAGCGTGTAGATGTTGGTCGGGTAGATGGTGTTCGCGTTCGTGCCGCCGTAGAACGTCAGGCCCAGGCTTGGGATGCTCAGACCCGGAAAGCGGGCGAGCAGGCCGCCGTTGGGATTCATCTCGTTGCCGACCAGCACGAAATTGAGTTGGCCCGAACCCGGAGCGCCGGCACCCATGGCGGCGAGCTTGTCCATTTCCAGCGAGGACATGATCGAGCTTTGGGAGTAGCCGAAAATCGTCAGTGTGTCTGTCGGGCTTTGGAGGTGCTGCATGATGGCGCTGTTGAGAATATTTACGCCCTCGCTTATCGACCGATCGAAGGTCAAACTCTTGACACCGGTGAGCGGATATCCCTCTTCGGGCGAGAACAGCGCTTGCAGGGCGTTGACCGAACGGACGTATAGGTTGTTCGCGTTCGTGACGTAGGTTTCATTGGGTGTGGGGTTTCCGGTCGGGCCCACAAACAGCGTCAGGTCGGCGCTGATTGGCGTCACCATCGCGCTGAATATCTGGCTGGGTGTGTTGAGTGATCCCAGTGCGCCGCCCAGACTGGCGGCGTTGGCGCCCTCCGCGGTCGCGTACGCATTCCCCGCTGCGGCCAACGCCCGGGTGAACTCGCCGTGAAAGGCCGCGGCTTGCGAGACGACGGCCTGGTATTCGCGGCTGTATGCCCCAAACACTTTCGTGACGGCGGCGGACACCTCGTCGGCGGCCGCCGCCAACAGAGCCGACGTCCGGCCCCCGGCGGCCGCATTGGCCGCGCTGATCGCCGAACCAATTCCCTCGACGTCCGCGGCGACCGTCGCCATTATTTGAGGCTGCGTCATTACGTACGTCAAGGGCCTATCCTCCCGACGACCGCGGCTTTCTGCTGGTGCTTGTCAGCGTAGATCTATAGCAGCGAGCCTGTCGGTCGTTCTTTGGAAACGGGTCAGAAAGTGAAGCCGACGTCTATCAAGGCGAGTTCCAATTCGGGCAGGGCTGCCACCCAGACCAGAGCCGTGTCCGCTGCGATTGGGTAACCGATTGCGCTAATGAGCCCGACTGGGTTGCCCGCGATCGCCTGCTGGATCCCGTCCAGGAAGAGGTTGGCGTCATACGTCGGCATTGAGACCGCCAGGGCGAATGCTATGTCTGCGCTCGGAAGCACAAAAGAAGTGGTTTTACTGATCGCTTGACTGATGGTGTTGGAGAAATTGGTGTTCGCCGACTGCAGTGCATTGATAAAGCCATCGATGGCTGCCGGGGACAGCAAAGTGGCCGGTGCGGGCAGTGAATGCGAGGTAATTGTCTGCGCCAGGCCAGACAGCGACAGGCCGGACGGCGATCCCGACAGCGACAAGCCCGGCAGCGACGCGAACCCGCCGGTGCCGATGTCGCTTGCGAAGGCGTTGGCTCCCTGCTGGGCTCCGACAACCAGATCGTTGGCGATGGTGGTTTGGCTGACGTGCGGGAACAGGCCGAACGGGGTGGGCACATTCGCCGGCGAAGTCGAATAGCCGTAGTTCGGATCGCCGTAGCCCAAGTTGACGATCACCCGCAAGTCCGGCTCAACCAGGTCTGCTATCGGGTTGCCCACGACCGGGATGTCCCGCACCAGGTTCAGCAGCGGCAGATGCTCGGTGGGAATCATGAAGTACTGGGTGTTGGTCGGACCGTCGGTCGCTAGCGCAATGGCCGAATTGACCTGTGTGGAAGTGAGATCCGCGTACCCGCCGTGCAGGAAGGCGACACCGAGGAGAGAATTGAGGTCCGACACCATATTGATCGGGTACCGCGGGAAGTCGGCCCAGCCGTCGTATTCGCGCGTGTAAATGGTGGTGGGATAAAGGTTGTCTGGAGTCGCGCCGGTGAAGGTGATATCGAGACTCGGGAACCGCAGACCGGTGAAGCGCTCGAAGAGACCGCCGTTGGGATTATTGGGATCAGCGACCAGCAGGAAGGACAGCTGATCGGTCGGCGGCCGGATGGCCGCGGGCAGCATGGCCAGCTGGCGCATTTCCAACGTGGCTATCGTCGAGCTCTGGGAGTACCCGAAAATTACGAGATTGTTCCCGGCGCTGATTTGCTGGCGGATCGCGTTATCCAGGATGGTGAGGCCCTGGGCGACCGACGTGTCCAATGGCAGGTTGTGGACGCCGGAAGAGGGGTACAACTCGTCGGGCAGATTGAGGGCTTGCGAAATGAATCCGGTGTGAATGTGTTGGACGAATAGCTGGTCGATGGCGTTCAGGTAGCTCAGCGGCGGAATCGGTGTGCCGCTGGGGCCCATGACGAGTGCGATGTTGGCGCCGGACATCGGTGTCGGAACGGTCGCTTTGAAGCCGCCGTTGAGCAGTTCCTGCGCGGCGGTCTCGGCTTCCGTGTAGGCATTGGCGGCGGCGCTCAGCGCCCGGGTGAATTCGTCTTGAAACGCCGCTACTTGCGCGCTGGCCGCCTGATACTTCTGGCCATACACGCCAAACAGTTTCGCGATGGCTATCGAGACCTCGTCGTCGGCGGCCGCCAGCAAGGCGGTTGTTTTGCGGGCGCTGGCGTTGGTGGCTTCGTCGATCGCCGAACCGATTCCCCTCAGGTCCCCGGCCGCCTGCGTCAACATCGTGGGCTGCGTGATCAAACTGGTCACTCGATGATCCCTCCTCGAGCAAACGGCCACCCAGAGCGCCGGTGTCAGCCCAGCATAAAGCGCCGGACGTAGCGTGTCCGGCGCTTGCGTTGACCTTTTTTGACGTCTCCGGCAGTTCAGCCGAGTAGCGCGCGGCGCAGCTTGTCCACGTCGGCTTCCGTGATGCCCGAGTCGCGTAGGTAACCGTCGAGTGAGCCAAACGTTTCATCGATGGTCCGGCGCGCGGCACTCAGGTATTCCTCTCGAACCCCGAGCACCTCGTCGGACAGGCGGGCCTCGGTGAACCGCACCACTTCTGGGGTCAGTTCGGTGTCCGTGCGCTGCTGGATCATCTCGGTGATCCGGTCCCGCAGCTGCGCGACGGAGTCGTTGCTGCGCAGGTAGTCGGCGACGATGACGTCGCGATCGATGCCGATCGATTCCAGCACCGTGGCGACCACGAAGCCGGTGCGATCCTTGCCCGCGAAGCAATGGGTGAGCACCGGGCGGCCCGCGGCCAGCAACGTGACGACGCGATGCAGCGCGCGTTGTGCGCCATTGCGCGTTGGGAATTGGCGGTACTCGTCGACCATGTACCGGGCGGCGGCCTTGGCAGGGGATTCGCCGGACTCGTCCGATTCGCTGCCGTCGCCGGCGAGCATCTGCCGGAACGCGCGTTCGTGTGGCGACTCACCATCGCTCGGGTCGTCCGCCTCGTCGCCGTCCTGCTCAACGCCGAGGTCGGGGAACGGCAGCAAGTGAACGTCGATGCCGTCGGGGACCAGTCCGGGGCCCCGCCGGGCAACCTCCCGGGACGCGCGCAGGTCGGCGACGTCGGTGATCCCCAGCCGGCGCAGCGTGGCGCGGCCGTCGTCGTCGAGGCGGCTCAGCTCGCTGGACCGGAACAGCCGGCCGGGGCGGAGCACCGCAGTGCCATCCGCAACGTCACGAAAGTTCCACGCGCCCGGCAGTTCCCGCAGTGCGGCGGCCATGTCAGGTGACCGCCGCCGCGAACGCGGATTTCTCCCCGCCGATTTCGGCGCGTGCGATTGTCCGTATATGCACTTCGTCGGGTCCGTCGAAGATTCGCATGGCGCGATGCCAGCCGTACATCCGGGCCAGCGGGGTGTCCTCGCTGACGCCGGCGGCCCCGTGCACCTGAATCGCACGGTCGATGACGTCGCAGGCCACCTGAGGGGCCACCGCCTTGATCTGCGACACAAGCAGATGGGCGGCCCTGTTGCCGTGCTGGTCGATGGTCCAGGCCGCCTTTTCGCACAGCAGCCTGGCCTGGTCGATTTCGTTGCGGGACTTGGCAATTGCTTCCCGGACGACGCCCTGCTCGGCAAGCGGCCGGCCGAACGCCACCCGGGTGCGCGCGCGGTCCACCATCAGGGCCAGCGCACGTTCGGCTCCGCCCAATGCGCGCATGCAGTGGTGGATGCGGCCGGGCCCCAGCCGCGCTTGGGCGATCGCGAACCCGCCGCCTTCCTCGCCGAGCAGGTTGGTGACCGGTACCCGCACGTTGTCGTACACGATCTCGCAGTGCCCGGGCTGGTCTTGGTAACCGAAGACCGTCGTCGAGCGGACGACGGTCACGCCCGGCGTATCTATTGGCACCAGGACCATCGACTGCTGCTGGTGGCTGGCCGCTTCGGGGTTGGTCCGGCCCATCACGATCAGGATCTTGCAGCGCGAGTCCGCCGCCCCGGAGGTCCACCACTTGCGGCCGTTGATCACGTAGTCGCCGCCGTCGCGCGCGATCGAGGTCTCGATGTTGCGGGCGTCGCTGCTGGCGACCGCCGGCTCAGTCATGGAAAAGGCGCTGCGGATCTCGCCGTTGAGCAACGGTTCCAGCCACTGCTTGCGCTGCTCCTCGGTGGCGAACAGGTGCAGGGTCTCCATGTTGCCGGTATCGGGTGCCGCGCAGTTGAGCGCCTCGGGCGCGATCTCCAGGCTCCAGCCGGTCAGCTCCGCCAGCGGGGCGTAGTCGAGGTTGGTCAGGCCCGACTCGGCCGGCAGGAACAGGTTCCACAGGCCGGCCGTTTTCGCCTTGGTTTTCAGCTCCTCGATGATCGGCGGGACGCTGTGGTCGAATGGCCCGGCCTCGTGGCGGTATTTGTCGTACTCGGCCTCGGCCGGAAAGACGTATTCCGTCATGAAGTCCGACAGTCGCTTGTGGTAGTCAGTGGCCTTGGCCGACATCCCGAAGTCCATGTCCGCCACGATAGGACATGTGCTGCGGCGCTTAGTTTCAGGTCGCCAGCGCGACACTTAAACCCCGGCGCCGCCGCTAAGCACCTCTCGGTGGCTTGACCCCGATCGAATTCGAAGCAACCATGACCACCCCGGCCAATCAGGCCGCGTAGCAGAAACTGTTGCCAGTCCGTGCAGCAAACCCTTTGTGGGTGGCGAAGTCTGGTGTGGAACGGGTCTACGCAACGGTACTGCGGCGGGTCACCTTCCGCGACGGGAAGAACGTCAAGCACGAGACGCTGGCGAACCTGCCTAAGTTGCCACGATGTCTTAAGGTACTCGCCGCCGTGGCCGCGGTCGCGGCGCTGGCCGGCACACCGGCCGCCCACGCGCCGGATCACTGATCCTCTGGTCGGTGCCGCGCAAGGCTGCGTATGGTGAGCCCGGTGGAGGGCACGCCGTTCGGGCGTTATCGCCTTGTCGAGTTGTTGGGCCGCGGCGGCATGGGCGAGGTGTGGCGCGCCTACGACACGGCGGCCAACAACCGCACGGTGGCGATCAAACTGCTCCCGCCGCAGCTGGCTGCCGACCACACGTTCGTGCAGCGGTTCCGCCGGGAAGCCGATGCGGCCGCGCAGCTGAACAACCCGCACGTCATTCCCATCCACAACTACGGCGAGATCGACGGCCGGCTGTATGTCGACATGCGGCTCATCGAGGGCCGCGACCTGCAAGAGGTGCTGGCCGACGGGCCGCTGGAGCCGGGGCGGGCGGTGCGGATCATCGAGCAGGTCGCCAAGGCGCTGCACGCCGCGCACAAGGTCGGCCTGGTGCACCGCGACGTCAAGCCGTCCAACATCCTGCTCGACGAGGACGACTTCGCGTACCTGATCGACTTCGGCATCGCCCGCGCCGCCGACCAGACCGGTTGACCAGCACGGGCGGCACCATCGGCACGCTGGCCGCTACATGGCGCCCGGAGCGGCTTGGGCGACCGGCCGAGAGCGACGCCCGCGCCGACATCTACGCGTTGGCGTGCGTGCTCTATGAGTGTCTGACGGGCAGCCCGCCCTTTCCCGGAGACAATTCGAGCAGCAGATCACCGCGCACCTGACGGACGCCGCCGCCGCGACCCGTCGACCACCGATCCCAGACGTGCCCGCAAGCAGTCGACCAGGTGATCGCCACCGGCATGGCCAAAGACCCCGACCAGCGCTATGCCACCACCGTCGAGTTGGCCAGCGCCGCCCACGACGCCATCACCACACCGCTGACACCACCCGGCGAACCCACCCTGCTCGCCGCCGCGCTCCCGGCGACGCCCACACCCGGCCGCCGCGATGATCACGTGCCACCCCCGCCAACACCCGCACCGGAGCCGGTGTGGCAACAGCGCGCCGATCCGCCCCTTCCCGCCGCCCCACAACGCCCGCCGGGCTGGCCGCCTGTCCCACAACCCCGACTTGTTGACCGGCCGCCTCCGCAGATCGGTACGTCGCCATCGACGGGGGGCAGCGCCCACGCCGGCAGCTGACTGGCTGCTGGCCGCCGCGGTCGTCGTGGTCCTGGCCGCCGGCGCCGGCATCACCGGCTACCTGCTGCGCCAGCCCGCCGCCACCACCTCTCTGCCCTCCACCACCTCGCAGCCCGCCACACCTCCGCCCCACCACCACCTCTCAGAGGGTCCCCCCCGTCGCGGAGGCCGCGCTGGAAGGGCTGCTGCTCAGCCCCGGCCAAATCAACACCGCGATGGGCGCCACCGCGATGACGGTCGTTTCGAGCCGCGCCGCGACGTACGACGAGAGCGCCGTCGTGTCGGACAAAGCCTGCCTACCCCTGGCGGACGGGGCGGAAGCCACGGCCTATGCGGGCAGCGGGTTGGGCGCCGTGCGCGGCCAGCTGCTCACCGAGGTCGGGGCCCTTTACACTCATCTTGTCGATCAGAGTGTGGTGTTGTTTTCCTCGGCGCATGATGCGGACGCGTTCTTCACCGCCTCCGCCCGAAGCTGGCCGGCCTGCTCCAACCGGCAGTTCACCTACAACGAGCCCGGCAAACGCGCCGTGTGGACCGTGGGGCCGGTCTCCAACGTCAACGGCACCCTGAGCGCCACCAAAACGCGAGAGAACGCCAATGGTTGGACCTGTCAGCGGGCGCTGACCGTGGCCAACAACGTCGCCATCGACGTCACCACATGCAGCCCAACACACTCAGCCTGGCCCCGCGGTCAACATCGCCCATCAGATCGCCGCCAAAGTACCCACCTAAACGGGACGTCGGTTGAGCGGCCAACTGACTTCTGCCGGTCCCGAGGCGGAGCTGCCCCCGCCAAGGAAGTTCCGTGATCGTCTTTGTTCGCGAAGTCCAGGGCGGTTCGGGTCCTACGTTTCACCGTCGCGAGCGAGCACCATGGACCCGTGACCGAATCCCTGCCCCCGTTGCCCCCGTTCACCCACGAAACAGCGATGCAGAAGGTCCAGGCCGCCGAAGACGCCTGGAATTCCTGCGACCCCGAACGCGTCAGCCGGGCCTACACCGTCGACTCGCAGTGGCGAAACCGCAGCGAACACGTCGTCGGCCGGGACGAGATCGTGGCATTCCTGACGCGGAAGTGGCAGCGCGAACTCGACTATTCGCTGCGTAAGAGCCTGTGGAGCTTCCACGGCAACCGCATCGCCGTGCGGTTCCAGTACGAGTGCCGCGACGAAGCGGGCCAGTGGTACCGCAGCTACGGCAACGAACTGTGGGAGTTCTCGCCGTCGGGCCTGATGGCACGGCGCGAGGCCAGCATCAATGACGTCCCGATCGACGAATCCGAGCGCCGCTACTTCGGCCCGCGCCCGGCGTCGGAACACGGCCAAGACATTCCCCTCTGGTAGAGGCTCTGGGAGCGGCAGGCTAGGGTGTTCTACTGCCAACAGAGGGTTATCAGCAGGGTCAGGGAACGCCCGGAGAATGAAGTAGCTAGGGAAAGTAGATGTACGCGCCATGACAGATCCGCAGACGTCTAGGTCGGGGTGGTCGCCGAGTCCGGGGCCGACGAGCGGCGCGTAGCGCTGGTACCGAAGGCAGTCGCGTCGCTGGTCAACAGCGGTGTGGCGGTCGTGGTCGAGTCGGGTGCCGGCGAGGGCGCGCTGCTGCCCGACGAGCTCTACACCGCGGCCGGCGCCAGCATCGGGGATGCGTGGGCCGCCGACGTCGTCGTCAAGGTCGCGCCGCCGACCGCCGACGAGGTCAGCCGGTTGCACAGCGGTCAGACGCTGATCGGCTTCCTGGCTCCGCGGAATGCCGAGAACTCGATCGGCGCGCTCAAGGCGGCCGGTGTGCAGGCGTTCGCGCTCGAGGCCATCCCGCGGATCTCGCGGGCGCAGGTGATGGACGCGTTGTCGTCGCAGGCCAACGTGGCCGGATACAAGGCGGTGCTGCTGGCGGCGTCGGAGTCGACCCGGTTCTTCCCGATGCTGACGACGGCGGCCGGCACCGTGAAGCCGGCCACCGTGCTGGTGCTCGGCGTCGGCGTGGCCGGGCCTGCAGGCGCTGGCGACGGCCAAGCGCCTCGGCGGCCGCACCGACCGGCTACGACGTGCGTCCCGAGGTCGCCGATCAGGTGCGCTCGGTGGGTGCGCAGTGGCTCGACGTCGGGATCGACGCGGCCGGTGAGGGCGGGTACGCCCGCGAGCTCACCGACGAGGAACGCGCCCAGCAGCAGCAGGCGCTGGAAAAGGCGATCAGCGGCTTCGACGTGGTGATCACCACCGCGCTGGTCCCCGGCCGCCCGGCGCCGCGGCTGGTGACCGCCGCCGCGGTCGAGGGGATGAAGCCCGGCAGCGTGGTGGTCGACCTGGCCGGTGAGACCGGTGGCAACTGCGAGCTCACCGAGCCGGGGCAGACCGTCGTCAAGCACGACGTGACGATCGCCTCGCCGCTGAACCTGCCGGCGACGATGCCCGAGCACGCCAGCGAGCTGTACAGCAAGAACATCACGGCGCTGCTGGAACTGCTGATCAAGGACGGCAAGCTGGCGCCGGACTTCGACGACGAAGTCATCGCGGACTCCTGTGTGACCCGCGAGCGAGAGGACTCCTAGATGTACGACGAACTGTTGGCCAACCTGGCGATCCTGGTGCTGTCCGGATTCGTCGGGTTCGCGGTGATCTCCAAGGTGCCCAACACGCTGCACACCCCGCTGATGTCGGGGACCAACGCCATCCACGGCATCGTCGTGCTCGGCGCGCTGGTGGTGTTCGGCCAGGTCGAGCACCCGTCGATGGCCTTGCAGATCATCCTGTTCGTCGCGGTCGTGTTCGGCACGCTGAACGTCATCGGCGGCTTCATCGTCACCGACCGGATGCTGGGCATGTTCAAGGGCAAGAAGAAACCGTCGGCCGTGAAGGCCGACAAAGCGGAAGTGCCGGCAGCCAAATGAATTACCTGGTCACCGTTCTTTACCTCGATCTCGTTCGCAATGTTCATCTACGGCTTGATGGGCCTGACCGGGCCCAAGACCGCGGTGCGCGGCAACTTGATCGCCGCGGTCGGCATGGCGCTGGCCGTTGCGGCGACGCTGATCATGATCCGCGCACACCACACCAGTGGCCGCTGATCATCGCCGGCCTGGT
The DNA here is from genome assembly GCA_963748885.1 of uncultured Actinomycetota bacterium. GTDB lineage: Bacteria > Actinomycetota > Actinomycetes > Mycobacteriales > Mycobacteriaceae > Mycobacterium. The sequence continues at coordinate 49,271 of CAVVLC010000009.1, read as the reverse complement.
CGTGGGCGTCGTGCTCGGCGTGCCGCCGGCCCGGCTGACCAAGATGACTGCCATGCCGCAGCTGGTGGCGTTCTTCAACGGCGTCGGCGGTGGCACGGTCGCGCTGATCGCGCTGGCGGAGTTCATGGAGACGAAGGGCTTCTCGGCGTTCGAGCACGGCGAGTCGCCGACCGTGCACATCGTGGTGGCCTCGCTGTTCGCCGCGATCATCGGCTCGATCTCGTTCTGGGGCTCGATCATCGCGTTCGGCAAGCTGCAGGAGATCCTGCCCGGCCGGCCGATCGGCCTGGGCAAGGCTACAGCAGCCGGTCAACCTGCTGCTGCTGGCCGCGGCCGTCGCCGCCGCGGTGGTGATCGGCATTCACGCGCAGCCCGGCAACGGCGGGGTGCCGCTGTGGTGGATGATCGGCCTGCTGGTCGCCGCGGGCGTGCTGGGCCTGATGGTGGTGCTGCCCATCGGCGGCGCCGACATGCCGGTGGTCATCTCGCTGCTCAACGCGCATGACCGGCCTGTCCGCCGCGGCAGCGGGTCTGGCGCTGAACAACACCGCGATGATCGTGGCGGGCATGATCGTCGGCGCGTCCGGCTCGATCCTGACCAACCTGATGGCCAAGGCGATGAACCGCTCCATCCCGGCGATCGTCGCCGGCGGTTTCGGTGGCGGCGGCGTGGCGCCCAGCGGTGACGGCGGCGGCGACAAGCACGTCAAGGCCACCTCGGCCGCCGATGCCGCGATCCAGATGGCCTACGCCAACCAGGTGATCGTGGTGCCGGGCTACGGCCTGGCCGTCGCGCAGGCCCAGCACGCGGTCAAGGACATGGCGTCGCTGCTCGAGGCCAAGGGCGTGGAGGTCAAGTACGCGATCCACCCGGTCGCCGGCCGGATGCCCGGACACATGAACGTGCTGCTGGCCGAGGCCGAGGTCGACTACGACGCGATGAAGGACATGGACGACATCAACGACGAGTTCGCCCGCACCGATGTCGCGATCGTCATCGGCGCCAACGACGTCACCAACCCGGCGGCCCGCAACGATGCCGTCCAGCCCGATCTACGGCATGCCGATCCTCAACGTCGATAAGGCCAGGTCGGTGATCGTGCTCAAGCGGTCGATGAATTCCGGGTTCGCCGGCATCGACAACCCGCTGTTCTACGGCGAGGGCACCACCATGCTGTTCGGCGACGCGAAGAAATCGGTGTCCGAGGTCGCCGAGGAACTCAAAGCCGCTATAAGACGGCCAGTTAAGGATCCCTATACGGGCGGGTAGGCGGGCGGCGGGTATCCGCCACCGTCGGGAACCCCTCGCAGCCCCCAGGTCAGATACCGGAAGAAGTATTCGATCTCGTCGCTCATGTCGTAGTCCGGATTCGGATCCATTACCCCACCTCTCGACTCGCGACTGGTTCGCCCAGCAGTCTAATCGCCAACTGCGCCGGTGCGACAGGCGGTGGGGCCTTGCAAACTGTCCAACCAGTTGATTGATAATTGCTTGAATCCGGGACCTCATCGGGGCGCCGGTACCCGACGATAAGTGAGTAGAGATGCCATCCGCGAACGGGCTGTCGCGGCGCGAGGAGTTGCTGGCCGTTGCCACCAAGCTGTTCGCGGCCCGCGGCTATCACGGCACCCGGATGGACGACGTCGCCGATGTGATCGGGCTGAACAAGGCGACGGTCTACCACTACTACGCGAGCAAGTCGCTGATCCTGTTCGACATCTACCGCCAGGCCGCCGAGGGCACGCTGGCCGCCGTCCATGACGATCCGTCCTGGACGGCCCGCGAAGCGCTCTACCAGTACACCGTCCGGCTGCTGACCGGGATAGCGGCCAATCCCGAACGCGCCGCGGTGTACTTCCAGGAGCAGCCTTACATCACCGAGTGGTTCACCACCGAGCAGGTCGCCGAGGTCCGGGAGAAGGAAGCTCAGGTCTACGAGCATGTGCACGGCCTCATCGACCGGGGGATCGCCAGCGGCGAGTTCTATCAGTGCGACTCGCACGTGGTGGCGTTGGGCTACATCGGCATGACGCTGGGCAGCTACCGTTGGCTGCGCCCGAGCGGGCGCCGCACGGCCAAGGAAATCGCCGCGGAGTTTTCCACCGCGCTGCTGCGCGGGCTGATCCGCGACGCAGCTATCCGTGAGCAGTCTCCGCTCGGGCCTTAGAGCTGCAAAGATTCAAGTGATCAATTAAAAGCCGGAATCAGCTTCAGCACCGACCCGACGGCCTCAGTCAACACGGAGAGCCCCGTCACGCTCTGCTGGCCCAGGTAGATGTGCAGGTGCGGATCCGGGGACGGAACCCAGGGGTAGGCCTGCGGGAACCACTCTGGCCCCCACCAACCGGCCTCGACGCCGATCTCCACCCCGGCGGCGTAGGGCCCCTGCACGGCACCCCTGAGCAGGTCTTCAGCGACTACGGGCAAATTGGGTATCGAGAACAGCGAGGCCGGGGTGGGAATGTTGGCGTAGTCGAAGCCGGTGCCGAGGTCGCCGTAGCCCAGGTCGCAGAGCACCCGCAGATCAGGCTGGATGATGTCGGCCAATGGGGGGCCCGCATACGGGATCAGCCGGATCAGTTCAACCAGCGGCAGATTCTGCGTCATGATCATGTTGTAGTGCGTGGCGCCCGTGTAGTTCGGAGACGTCGGCAGGGCGACGGCGTTGGCAATCTGGGCGGCCGTCAGCGTCGGGTACGTGTTGTGCACGAAGAAGTAACCGAGTAAGGCGTTCACGTCCGACAGGACGTTGACCGGGTACTGCGGGGCGTCGGCGATGCCGTCGTATTGGGCCGTGTAAATCCAGGTCGGGTAGTGAGAGTTCGGCGGTGTGGCCCCGTTGAAATCCACGTTCAGGAACGGGATGTAAAAGCCGGGGAAGCGCGAGAGCAGGCCGCCGTCGGGGTTGTTGGGATTGCCGATCAGCACGAAGGAGAGCTTGCTTGGATCGGGCTGTAGGCTCGCGGGCAGCGACAGCAGGTTGACGATTTCGTTGTTGGCTATCGTGGCGCTCTGCGAGTAGCCGAAAACGATGGCTTGGTTTCCGGCGGTAAGTTGCGCCTTGATCCCCGCGTCCAGCAGAGCGACACCCTGGGCAACGGACTTGCCGAACGACATGTTGCCAAGGTCGGGGGTAACCGGCCAGAACTGCTCGGGTGTGAACAAACCCTGGAAGTTGGCCCCCGGGAAGAGATGCTGGATGTAGTTGGCGTTGATGTTCAGCACGTACAGGGGGTCGGGCAGCGGGTTGAAGGTGCCGCCCATGATCAGCGCCACTTGCGAGCCGCTCAGCATCGGGGTCAGCGTCAAAGCGCCAACCCCGCCGGTCGGGGCGCCCCCCAACAGCGTCTGGACGGGCGCAGCCAGCGCCTTCAGCGCATTTGACACCCCTCCGCCGATGGCAGCCGCGTTGGTGGCCTCGCCCTGTGTGTAGGCGTTCCCCGCGGCGGCCAGGGCCCGGCTGAACTCGCTTTGGAACGCCTCGGCCTGGGCGACGAGCGCTTGGTACTGCTGGCCGTAGCTGTCAAACAGTTTGGCGACGGCCCCCGACACCTCGTCTTCGGCGGCCGCCAGCAAGCCGGTCGTTGACCCCGCGGCATTGGCACGGGCTGAGCTGATCGCCGAACGGAGTCTTTCCGCACTGGCCGCTGTCGACTCCAACATTTCCGGGGCAGCGACCACAAACTCCATTTCCCCGTCCTCCATGACAACAGGGGCCCTTCCCGGGCAAGTGGGAGTGACCCGTAACCGCCGGTATTAGGTACTGATGGTCATGGTAGAACGGTCCGGCCGGGGAGTCTGTAGTTTCTTGAAAGCAGACGCGAGCCGGTGAGGCATTGACGCCGGCTATCCGGCTGCCTTGAGGTGCTTGTCCAGGAAAGTGATCTGGTCGGCCACGACGCGCTCGAATGCGTCGTCGACATAGATCGTGAAATGTCCGTCGGGATACAGCCGGACCTCACCGCGCGGAGCCTTTGCGGCGTATTGCAGCGTGGGGACCGCGGGTGCGACCGAGTCGGTTTCGCACACGCAGAACAGGATCGGGCAGGTGATCTTCGCGGTGAGGCGGCCCGGACGATACGTGATGACGTTCAGCACGATCCGGGCGGCGATCTCGTTGCGCAGCTCCACGCCGTCCGGTACCAGGCGGAGGTAGCCGTCATACGCATCCGGCGTGTTCATCAACGCAGTCTCGCCCGGTTTGCCCGCCGTGGGGACCATCGTCGGCGGCCTCCCGATCCTGGCCCCGACGGCATCGCGCACCGCAAGCGCCGTCAGGCGTGCGACGGTCATTGGCTTCATCACGCTCACGGAGGCGACGCCGTCGGTAAACGGGCATTGCGCCACGGCGGCGGCGACACCCGGCAGCCGGGCCGCGGTTGCGATCACGTGTCCGCCCCCAAATGATGTGCCCCACAAGCCGATTCGGGTGTGGTCGATGCCGGCTAGGGTGCGGGCGTAGGCCACGGCCGCCGCCCAGTCTTCGAGCTGCATGCCGATATCGAGCAGCTGGCGCGGCTGGCCCTCGCTGTCACCGAAGTTGCGGTAATCGAACACCAGGCAGGCGTAGCCGGCCGCGCTGAATCGCTCGGCGTAGGCGTCGAGTCGCATGGTGCGCACCGCCCCGAGTCCGTGCGCCATCACCAGCAGCGGCGCCGGGGCGCCGACGCCGCCGGTTGAGGGCCCGTACAGCCACGCGCTGATCCGGTCATCACCGGATGTGAACTGCACATCTTCGCGCCGTGTCATGAGCGCTTCCATTCTGCCTCGTCGGCCGCAAAAGGGGCCAGGTACGTCGCGGGAAAATTATGGACTAGTGTCTAGAAAAGTTCTGAGCGTTCGCATCCTCAAGAAGGAGGACACTCATGGCGATCCGCGTCGCGCACGTCGGCACCGGCAACGTCGGGGGCCTGGCCCTGGCCGAGCTCATCACCAATCCGCAGTTCGAATTGACCGGCGTGTGTGTGTCTTCGCCGGAGAAGGTGGGCAAGGACGCCGGGGAGCTGTGCGGAGTCGGCCTGGAGCCCGGCCGGCGAGGGAAGGTCACCGGCATCGCTGCCGTCGCCGACCTCGACGCGGTCCTCGCCGCCAAGCCCGACTGCGTCGTCTACTGCGCCATGGGCGACACCAGATTGCCCGACGCGATGGCAGACGTCATGCGCATCCTGGCCGCCGGGATCAACGTGGTCGGATCGTCGCCCGGGTTGCTGCAATACCCGTGGGGCGTCATGCCCGACAAGTACATTGCGCGGGTAGAAGACGCTGCGCAGCAGGGAAATTCGAGTATCTTCATCAACGGCGTCGACCCCGGATTCATCAACGACCTCATCCCGTTCGCGCTTGCGGGGACCTGCCAGCGCGTCGAGCAGGTGCGCTGCATGGAAATCGCCGACTACGCGACCTATAACGGCTCGGAGGTGATGCACTACATGGGGTTCGGCCGGCCGCATGGACGAGGTGCCGATGCTGCTGCTGCCGGGTGTGCTCAGCATCGCCTGGGGTACGGCGATCCGTCAGCTGGCCGCCGGGCTCGGCATCGTGGTGGATGAAATCACCGAGTCGTACCAGCGCGAGCCGGCGCCCGAAGACTTCGACATCGCGGTGGGCCGGGTGCCGAAGGGCACGGTGGCCGCGCTGCAGTTCGAGCTCCGCGGCATGGTCGACGGGCACGCGGCGATCGTCATCGAGCACATCACCCGGTTGCGGCCCGATCTGCGGCCCGACTGGCCGCAACCCGCGTCGGGCGGCGGCTCGTATCGCGTCGAGATCACCGGGGAGCCGTCCTACGCCGTCGACATCGTTCCGAGCAGCCGCAAGGGCGACCATAACCACGCTGCGATCGCGGGCGCCGCGGGGCGGATCGTCAACGCCATCCCGGCGGTGATCGCCGCGCCGCCCGGCATCGTGACCACGCGTCGATCTCCCGCTGGTCACCGGCAAAGGTCTTTACGCGCCGAACGACCTGATCGCCACCTAAATCGACACCTCGACAGAAAGGAACCCGACTTCATGGGACGGGTAGACGGCAAAGTTGCGCTGATCAGTGGCGGCGCCCGGGGCATGGGCGCCGCGCACGCCCGAATGCTGGTGGCCGAAGGCGCCAAGGTGGTGATCGGCGACATCCTCGACGAGGAGGGCGAGGCGCTGGCTGCCGAAATCGGTGACGCCGCGCGCTACGTCCACCTCGACGTGACGCAGCCCGATCAGTGGGACGCCGCCGTCGCGACCGCCACCGGTGAATTCGGGAAACTCAACGTGCTGGTCAACAACGCCGGCATCGTGGCACTCGGGCAGTTGAAGGACTTCGATCTGGCCAAGTGGCAGAAGGTGATTGACGTCAACCTCACCGGAACCTTCCTGGGCATGCGGGTGGCCGTCGAGCCGATGACCGAGGCCGGGGGCGGCTCGATCATCAACGTGTCGTCGATCGAAGGGCTGCGCGGCGCACCCCTCGTGCACCCGTATGTCGCGTCCAAGTGGGCGGTACGCGGCTTGGCCAAGTCGGCGGCTTTGGAGTTGGCGCCGTACAACATTCGGGTGAACTCGATTCATCCTGGCTTCATCCGCACCCCGATGACCGCCAAGCTGCCGGAAGACATGGTCACCATCCCGCTGGGCCGTCCGGCCGACGCGCGGGAGGTCGTCGACGTTCGTTCTGTTCCTCGCCAGCGACGAGTCGTCCTACTCGACCGGCAGCGAGTTCATCATGGACGGCGGACTGGTGACCGACGTGCCGCACAAGGAGTTCTAGGGCGATGCTATAACCGCGAGCATGCTGCCCAGCCTGGCGAGTGTGGTCGGATCCACTCACGTCGTCACCGACCCCGACGTGCTGGCCGGCCGCAGCGTCGACCACACCGGGCGCTACCGCGGGCAGGCCAGCGCGCTGGTGCGGCCGGGTTCGGCCGACGAGGTCGCCGAGGTGCTGCGGGTGTGCCGGGACGCCGGGGCGCACGTCACCGTGCAGGGCGGCCGCACTTCGCTGGTCGCCGGCACCGTTCCCGAGCACGACGACGTGCTGCTGTCCACCGAGAGGCTCCGTGCCGTAAGCGATGTCGACACTGTCGAGCGCCGCATCACCGTCGGGTGCCGGCGCCACGCTGGCCGCGGTGCAGCACGCCGCGACCGCGGCGGGTTTGGTGTTCGGGGTGGACCTGGCTGCCCGCGACACGCGCGACCGTCGGCGGCATGGCCTCGACCAACGCCGGCGGACTGCGCACGGTTCGCTACGGCAACATGGGCGAGCAGGTCCTCGGCCTGGATGTGGCGCTGCCGGACGGTTCGCTGCTGCGCCGGCACAGCCGGGTCCGCCAGCGACAACACCGGCTACGACCTGGCGGCGTTATTCGTCGGCGCCGAAGGCACTCTCGGCGTCATCACAGTCGCTGGATCTTGCGGCTGCACCCCACGCCGTCGCATCGGGTGACGGCCGTCTGCGGGTTCGCCGACCTGGACGCGCTGGTCGACGCGGGCCGGATGTTCCGGGACGTGGACGGCATCGCGGCGCTGGAGTTGATCGACGGCCGGGCCGCCGCGCTGATCCGCGAGCATCTCGGGGCCAGTCCCGCCCGTCGAGGCCGATTGGCTGCTGCTGGTGGAACTGGCCGCCGACCACGATCAGACCGATCGCCTTGCCGACCTGCTCGACGGCGCACGGCTGTGTGGCGAGCCCGCGGTAGGCGTGGATGCCGCTGCGCAGCAACGGTTGTGGCGGGTTCGCGAATCGATTGGCCGAGGTGCTCGGGCGTATACGGGCCGCCGCTGAAGTTCGACGTGTCGTTGCCCCTGGCGGCGATCGGTGGATTCGCAAGGGACGCAGGTCGCTTTGGTCCAGGCGCAGCGTGGCCGAGGCGCTGCCGGTGTTGTTCGGCCACATCGGCGAGGGCAACCTGCACCTCAACGTGCTGCGCTGCGCCGCCGAGCGCGAGGCGGCGCTGTACGCGCCGATGATGGATCTCATCGCGCGATTGCGGCGGCAACGTCAGCTCCGAACACGGCGTCGGCAGCCGCAAGCGCGCCGTATCTCGCAGATGTCGCGGGAGCCCGCCGACATCGCCGCGATGCGGACGGTCAAGGCGGCGCTGGACCCGACCGGCTACCTCAACGCCGCGGTGATGTTCGACTGATCAGCGACGGCTGCGAGCGTGCGCATAATGACAGCACGGCCACGGCGTGTCGCGTACAAACACGCACGCTCGCGGGGGACGCAGCCTAATCGGCAGTCGCCTTGATTCCGACGGCATGTCGCAGCTGCGCCAGGAACTGCTCGGCGTCGTCGCTTCGAACGATGTAGTGCGAGATCGCGATCCGGATCACCGTCGCGGCCTTCACCGCGGCGTTGGGGCCGGGCAGGAGCCGTTGCAGTCCCTCGCGCATCTCGGGGATGACCCGGGAAACCTGCGTGATCACGTGCTCGGGCTCGACGTCGACCATCCGCACGCCCGAGTACGAGTGCTGGTATTCGACGATGAATCGCAGCGCGGCGTCGAGCCTGTCGGTCCCCTTCAGTCCCGGCGGTCGCCTTGCCCAGGCCCGCTTTCGAAGACTCTGCCGCTCGTAGCGCGAGAACGCCGATAGCAGTTCCTCTTTGGAAGCGAACCAGCGGTAGAGCGTGGGGCGCGACACCCCGGCCTGGGCGGCGACCTCCGACAGGCTGAGCTTGGTCTTGCCGTTTCGGCCGAGCACCTCCGCGGTGGCCGCGAGGATCCGCCGGCGCGTCGAGGTGTCGGCGTCGGTCGATCGGCTTGGGTCATGATCCGTCGCTCCCGACTCAGGCTCGGCTCGGGCGCCGCCGCACCAGCACCGACTGCTGGATGGCGCCGACCGCGCCAAGTTCGTCGAACAGTGTGCCGATTGTCGTCCCGATGCCATCGGGTCCGTAGCTTGTCTCCGCGCGAATGCCGATCCACTCCCCGTCGGGGACCCGGAACACGTGCACGGCCACATCGGTGTTGAGGAACGTCCACTTGGTGATGTCCAGTTTGCTTGCCGAGGCCGTTGGCGCAGTCGGCGACCGCGAACAGCCGCTCCAGCGGCGTCATGGTCTCGCCCTTGACCAGGTCCGCCGTCGGCATGATCCAGGATTCTCCCGGGCCTCGGCTGCAGGCGTTCGGTCAGCCAGAGCCAATCCAGGCTGTGCACGTAGTTGCGGTCCCACCCCCTTGCCTTGAGGTCTGCGGTCGTGGGCCTCGCTCCGCGGGCGGAGCGGGGGTGCCGGCGCGTGCGCCAGGCCCGGGGTGTCCAGTTGCTGCAACCGCCATCCGCTGGCGCGGGCGACCGGCCGGGGTTGGCCGTCGGGACCGGGCGCCAGCATCTCGGCGCTGACCAGCTCGACCTGTTTGCCGCCGCGTTCCACTTGCGAGCGAACCCACAGGTCGCCCTCGGCCGGCACCCCGCCCAACAAGTCGATGACGACCCGGGACAGGCGGGTGTCGTCGCGCTGCGGCGCACCGCTCCAGCGCCCGGACCAACAGCGCCGACACCGGCGCCGCCGTGCTGTATGTGCCGCCGACCAGGTGCCGCGCGCCAGGTCGGTCGCCCTGAACTTCTCGCCCAAAGCCCCGGCTTCGCCGCTGGCGTCGTCGATCAGCTCGTAGTAGGAGTCCGTCATCGCTTACCCTCTTGATTCGGGTCAGGGCAGGCCGGCGCCGGGTGTGGCAACCGGTACGGCGTCCGAGTCGCGACAGCTCGGGTGCCGACCAGGCGCTTGGGATACGCGTCGGTGCTCGACAGCAGAAACAGCGTGCGGCGCTCGGGGCCGCCGAGCGCGCAGGCGATGGCCACCCGCTCGCCCATGTCGATGCGGTCGGTGACTTCGCCGCCCGCGATGATCCGCTCGAACTGGTGAGCCAGCGTCATCGACGTCCACACGCCGCCCTCGGCGTCGAGCGCGATGCCGTCGGGCGGGCCGTCCAGGCCGTCGGCGAAGACCCGGCGGCCGCTGAGCGCGCCGTCTTCGTCGATGGTGTACGCGCGTCAGCCGCCGGCCGATGGATTCGGCGACGATCAGCGTCTTGCGGTCCGGCGTGATCACCATCCCGTTGGGGAAGTCGAGGCCTTCGGCGACGACGGTTGTGCGTGTTGTCCGGGTCGAGCCGGATGATCACGCCGCCCCGTGCGCCTGGGACGCCTGGGATCCGATGTAGGCGCGGCCGGCGTCGTCGACGACCATGTCGCCGAGGCTGGCCGGGGCGAGGTCGGCGAGATCGGCGATAACGACGACGGTTTCGCCGTCGTAGCGCAGCACCTGCCGGTCTTCGGTCGAGGCGATCAGCAGCGACCCGTCGGGCCGGAATCCCAGACCCGACGGCGAGTGCCCGGGCAGCGGCAACGTGGTCAGCGAGCCGCGCATGTCCGAGGTGTGCACGGCCTCACCCAGCATGTCGGAGAACCACAGCAGTCCCTCGAACCAGCGCGGGCCTTCGCCGAAGCAGAACCCGTTGGCCAGCGGGGTGGGATCAACCCGGCGTTGCGTTACAAATCACCGCAAAAGTGTCACGCACCGCGGGCATCGCTGTCAACGCGGGTTTGTCCGGCGGGCGAGCTTTACAAATAATGCGCAGTGTCACGCTGGGCCGTGAGCTGCAGGAGCAAGGGGTGAGCGCAGTTGACGACAGATTCTGAACAGGCCCAGTGGTCGGTCGAGGGCCTGCTGGAACTGTTCGACGTGCAGGCCGACGGGCCCGACCGGTTCACCGGCGACACCGGCATCGCCGGCGACACCGGACGGCCGGCAGGTGGTGGAGGGCACCCAGGTGCTGGCGCAGGCGATTGTCGCTGTGGCCAAACGATTCCCGGACAAATCGGTGCGCTCGGCGCACGCGGTGTTCTCGCGTGCCGTCATGGTCGGCCCGCCGATCGAACTCGTCCTCGACGTCGTGGCCGGAGGGCCGGTCCACCGCCACCGCGATCGTCGCCGTGCACCAGAACGGGCGACGCTGCCTGAGCATCACGGTGCTGGCCGACGTGCCGACCGGCGACGTCATCCGCCACCACCTGCCGCGGCCCGACGTGGCCGCGCCCGCCGACGCCAACTTGTCCGAGATGCCGATGATCGGGCGCGAGCTGCGACTCGTCGACGTCGTCGACGTCAACAGCCCCGACGAGGTCGGGCCGCCGGAGCTGTACGCGTGGCTGCATTACGACCCGATTCCGGCCCGCGACGATTTGGCCAAGGCGCTGGTCGCGTACTTCACCGGGCACCTGGGGATCTCCACCACCATGCGCGCGCACGCCGGCATCGGTACCAGCCAGGCGCACCTCACCGTGTCGACCGCGCCGATGAGCATCTCGGTCGCCTTCCACGAGCCGGTGCGCTGGGACGGCTGGCTGCTGTACACCCACGAGAGCACCCAGGTCGGTGCGGGCATGTCCTACGTGCGCGGCGCGGTGCACACCGAGGAGGGCGAGCTGCTGGCGCTCCTTCGCGCAGGAGGCGCTGATCCGTCCGCTGCGCACCACCGACACGTCGATCGACGCCCGTTGCGCGGTTCTGACGCGGGGGCGATGTACTTCACCATCACCCACCCGATGCACTCCCATCCCTACAACCCGGAGCTGGTGAGTGGGGAAGGCATTGCGACGGTGGCGGCCGCGGCCGAAGCGGCGGGGATCCACGGCTTCGGCTTCACCGATCACCCGGCACCGTCGCAACGGTGGCTGGAGGCTGGCGGCCACGACGCCCTGGATCCTTTTGTCGCATTGGGTTTCGCGGCGGCCAGCACGACCACGCTGCGGCTGATCCCCAACATCGTGGTGCTGCCGTATCGAAACCCGTTCGTGGTGGCCAAGTCCGGCGCGACGCTGGACCTGCTCTCGGGTGGCCGCTTCACGCTCGCGGTTGGTGTGGGCTACCTCAAGCGGGAGTTCGCGGCGCTGGGAGTCAGTTACGACGAGCGGGCCGAGCTGTTCGACGAAGCGCTGCAGGTAATCCGGACCGTGTGGACCGGCGACGACATCTCCTTTGAGGGAAAGCATTTCAGTGCGACGCGGCATCACGGCGCACCCGCGGCCGATCAGCAACCCGCATCCGCCGATCTGGATCGGCGGCAATACCACGACGGCCCGGCAGCGCGTCGCGCACTACGGTGACGGCTGGTGCCCGTTTCCGGCCCCGGCCCGCTGGCCCAGACGGCGGGCACCGCCGCCATCGACTCGGTGCAGAGCCTGTCCGACGGCATCGACGATCTGCGGCGCCGCTGCGATGCGGCGGGCAGGGACTGGTCCGCACTCGACATCACCTTCACCAACTTCGAAGGCGGCAGCCCGACGGACGACGCGTTCAACGCCGATGCCTACCTGGACGGCCTGGAAAAGCTTGCGGCACTGGGAGTGACGTGGGTCAGCGTCGGGCTGCCCGGTGACAGCCTGGCGCACGCGCTCGACACCCTCGAGCGTTTTCGTGCCCTGCGTGATCGACGTGATTTAGATGGACTTCTCCGGCGTCGCGCTTTCGTCCGAGGATCAGGAATTCTGCGATCAGCTCCGGGCGTTCATCGCCGAACACGTGACCGACGAGGTGCTGCAGCGCGACCGCGAGTTTGGTGAAAACTTCGACGAGAAAGTGCATTTGGCGCTAGGCGAGGCGGGATATCTGGCCGCGGATTGGAAGCTCGAGTCCGAGGGCGGGTTCAGTCCCGTGCGCCGGCGCATCTTCGACATGGAGATCGGCCGCGCTCATACGCCCTGGTACCACTGGGGTACCACGGCGGCCGTCGCGCGGTTCGTGCAGCAATTCGGTGCGCCGGAGCTCACTGACATGGTGCTGCCCGGAGTGCTGTCCGGCGAGACCCGGCTATGCCTGGGCTACACCGAACCCGAGGGCGGTTCCGACGTCGCCACCTGCAAGACCCGCGCGGTGCGCGATGGTGACGGATCTAGCTGGATCATTAATGGCTCCAAGATGTTCACCTCGAACGCGCAAAACGCCAGGTACGTCTTTCTGCTCACCAATACCGATCCGGCGGGCCCAAAGCACAAGAACCTGACCATGTTTCTGGTGCCGCTCGATTCAGCGGGCATCGAGATTCAGCCCATCCGCACGCTGGACGGCGACCGCACCAACATCGTCTTTTACAGCGATGTCCGTGTCGACGACCTCTACCGCATCGGTGAGGTGAACGGCGGCTGGACGGTGATGCGTTCCGCGCTGGACTCCGAGCATGGCATCTATGACCGGGAAAACCATGGTCTGCAACATATTTCGGCGATGTCGGGTCATGGCGCACTGATGGCCGAGGCGGTGGACAAGGTCGCGGCGACATTATCGATGCCGGACGGCGCAGGGCGACGCCCGTTGGATGACGAGTCGCTGCAGTACCGGCTGGGCCGCGACATTGCCCGGATGGAGGCCGCGCTGTCCGCGCCCGGGATGTTCGGGCGCGTCGCGCTCGCGCAGACGATGCGCGACATCTCCCCGGATTTGATGGACATGTTGGGGGCCGCCTCGGCCCTACCGACCGATGCCCCGGGTTCCGTCGGTGGCGGCGCGATGGAATACATCTTCCGGCATGCCATCCCGGCCGGGATCTACGGCGGCAGCCTCGAGGTGTTCCGCAACATGATCGCCCAGCACGAGCTGAAGCTCGGCCGTCCTAGCTACGGCGCGTGAGCGGCAATGCGGCGACCACGTCCCTTGTCGTGCCTAGTCGAGAACCTGAAATGTCTCAGCAGGCACCACCACCGCGTCAAACCACTACAGGGCCGGTCCGATCGTTGATGCTGTGCCTGACAGCGGCCTTCACCTCGGCCAGAATGCCAAGCCCGACCGCGTGGCGCTAAACGAGCGCACCGAAATACCCACCCTGTGCTCGGTTGTCCGGTATTAGCCGACGTCGACCAGGGAAGCTTCAAACCGTACTTCAGCGAGTCGGTGTCATCACTTGGTCGAAGCGCGCCGCGCGGCGCATGATTTCCGAATGAGGGTGGGTGGCGTGCCGAAAAGCTCGATTCCGGAAATTCTGCAATGCCTAGCATTGCCCCATTGGTACGTGAGTGAAGAGTCAGCTGATGAGGCTGTCGCGTTCGACGTCGCTGCTGTGATGGTGTGCCTGTATGAGAGGAGCCGGTGATGGTGCTGACGCCCGCGGGCTGGTATCCCGATCCGTCCGGTGCTGCGCGACTGCGCTATTTCGACGGCACCCGCTGGACCGACCACTTCAGTGATGCCGGCCCGTCGCAGGGCGCGTACTCCGAGCACCAGCCGGCAACAATCCCCACAGCCCGGTCCTCCCAGGCGGTGGGCACACCGGTGCAGGAACCGGTTCCGTTCGGCGCCAGCGGTGCGGACAAAGGCGCCACCACACGACGCCATCCTGCGGCGCGAGCGCTGATGTTTCTTATCTTGGCGATTGTTGGGTTTTCATTGGCGGTGGCGGGGTTCGTCTATCTCATGTATGTGGGCGGAAGCGAAATTTATACCGTTGGCGCGCTTCTTTTTGTTCTCGCTGCGGACGTCGGCGCCCTCATCGGCGCGAATGTGAGAGTCGCAAAGCCAGCGGCGCGACCGCTACTCATGTTTCTTATCCTAGCGATTGTTGGATATTTGATGGCGGTGGCGGGGTTTGTCGCTCAAGTCACGCGTAGTTATTCGATTGGGGACGGTATTAAGAGCGTTGGCGCGCTTCTTTTTATCATCGGGATCGTTGGCGCCATCATCAGCGCAATCGTGAGAGCCGCAAAGCGGAGCCCAGCGCGGCGGATTTATGCACCGGTCTACCAGCAGGGTGGCCTGGCGCCAGGTTGGTATCCAGACCCGCAAGGCATGGGCACGGCCCGCTTGCCTAACGAACCGCCGTCGGCCCCATCGGCGCGACGTAGCCGCGCACCGTGGATCATCGCCGGCGCGATCGCCGTGGTCGCCGTCGTGGCTTTCGTGTTGATAACGCCTAACTCGCGGCAGGTCGTGCTGCCCTTCACCGGCCTCAACGACGCCTATGGGGTGGCGGTGGATGGCGCCGGCAACGTCTACGTAGTCGACAGCGCCAACGGCCGGGTGCTGAAACTTGCGAAGGGTGCCACCAGCCAGACTGAGCTGCCGTTCAACGGCCTCAAACACCCCTACCGGGTGGCGGTAGATGGCGCCGGCAACGTCTACGTCGCCGACACCGGCAACGGCCGGGTGCTGAAACTTCCGACCGGGGCCACCAGCCAGTCGTGCTGCCGTTCACCGGTCTCGCCGGCCCCACCGGCGTGGCGGTGGATGGCGGCGGCAATGTCTACACCACCAGCGGCGGCAATCAGGTGCTAAAACTGCCGGCAGGGAGCACCGCCCAGGTCGTGCTGCCGTTCACCGGCCTGAGTAACACCGACGCGGTGGCGGTCGATGGCGCCGGCAACGTTTACGTCGTCGACAGGGCCCTGCCCCCTCGAACCGATCGGTTGCTGAAACTGCCGTCCGGGTCCACTATTCAGACCGAGCTGTCGCCTCCCCCGCAACGCTTCACGCAATGTCCCGACGCGATGGCGGTGGACACCGCCGGCACCGTCTACGCCCTCTGCGGCGACTATCAGGTGTATAAACTGCCGACGGGATCGGGCACCTGGACCGTTCTGCCGTTCACCGATCTCGGAAGCAACCCCGGTCTGGCGGTGGACACCGCCGGCAACCTCTATACCACCCGCGGCACTCAGGTGCTGAAACTGTCCATGGACTGATCCGGGCGGCGAAGTGTCGAAACGGCGTGATCTTTAACTTGTCGGTCGCCGGCGATGTCACCAATTCCAGCTGCCCGCATAGATTTTCGCGACGGCACCCTGGACCGCCGCGACCCGAGCGCGGTCGATACCCGAGGGCTCCGGCGCAGCGGAGGTCTTCCGCGACATGATCGCCCGGCACGCCGCAAAGCTCGGGCGTCCTAGCTACGGCGCGTGAGTGGCAGTTCCGCGACCACGTCAACGTGGGTGGCGTCGAAGCTGAGGAATCCTTTGATGGCAAGACTTTCCGGGAGCGGTTCCGGGTAGGACCAGGCGATGTCGTCAACGAAGACATCGTCCACCGCGGCCCTCCAATACGTCGCCACGCCCTTGTAGTTGCAGTAACTCGTCGTCTCCGTGCGCCGCAGCAGCTCGGTACGCACCAGCGCGGGATCCACATAAAGCCGAGGCTCGAGCGCGGTTTCGAACACGATCACGGTGTCGTCGGTGTCCACCAGGACGGTGTCGTCGACCGAGACGCGCAGGCGGCGTTTCGTCGGGCGGCAGTCGACACGGTGGTACGGGTTCGGCGGGTAGTGCACGAGTTGGCGCCCCTCCTCGAACCAGTCGTCGACGGCGTCCCAGGGCACCCGGACGAATCCCGGAGCCTCCGGGACCGGCTCGGTCGGTAGGTCGCCGACCGTGTCGGCCGGGAACGCGTAGCTGAGCGGGTGGCCGCGCCGATGCACCATCAGCGCCCGCTCGGTGTCGATCACCGGGCGCCCAGTTCGAAAGGCCTGGACTCGCCTCGGATGGGGTTCGATGTAAACAAGGTCCGCCGAGACCGGCGGGGAGAACCATCCGGCGCGATCGGAGGTCAGCGGACCGTGCCCGGCCACCAGACTCATCAGTCCAGGCTAGCGGGGACGGGCGCCGTCGAGTGTGAGGTCGACCAAACGACTGATGTAGTCGTGCTCTGCCGCCCTGTTGCGCAGCAGGACATGCAGATTGAGGCGCCCGCCGAGGGCTTCGAGAGTACCGGTGCGATTACGCCCCTCCCGCTTCACCTTTCGGTGCGACCCACTGCATCGAATTGCTCTTCCTGTTCGGTGCCGACGAAGATTGGACCGCGGCACCCATGCCGGCCGGCGCGGACCCTCGTGACATCGAAACCTTGGGCCACCAGATCCGTTCGGCCTGGCTCGGTTTCATCTGAACGGGCACCCCCGGTACCCGTTGGCCACGATTCACGCCAAACGCACCCGCCGTCCAGCACTGGGGTCGGAAGGTGGGCTCATGAGGCTCATGAGGTTCATCAGGCCCATTGTCGGAATTTCGGGAGCGACGGGCAACGCTGTTCCATTTTCGATTGCTGACACCTACTGCACCGGCAGTTTGAGCACTTGGTTGTTATCCGCGTCGGCGACGTAGACGTTGCCGACGCTGTCCACGGCCACCCCGTGGGCGAACTTGAGGCCGGTGAACGGCAGCACACTTGGGGTGCTGGCGCCGGCCACCAGTTTTTGCACCTGGCTGCTGCCAGTGGTGACGTAGACGGTACCGGCGGCGTCCACGGCTACGCCCTCCGGAAGGCCGAGGTCGCCGAATGGCAGCACGCTCGGGGCGCTCGCGCCGGCCGCCAGTTTGAGCACCCGTCTGTTGCCAAAGTCAGGAACGTAAACGTTACCCGCGCCGTCTACCGTGACCTGGCGGGGGTTGCTGAGGTCGCTGAACGGCAGCTCGATCGGGGCGGCAGAGCCAGGCGCCAGTTTGAGTACCCGAGCGTTGAAGCCCCCTTCAACCACGTAGATGCTGCCCGCGCTGTCCACCGCCACGCCGCCGGGGTCATTGATGCCGGGGAAGCTGAGCACGGTCGGGGTGCTCGCGCCTGCCGGTAATTTGAGCACGCGGTTGCCGCTGGTGGTGTACACGGCGCCCGCGGTGTCTATCGCCGCCCCGTCCGGGAGGTGAAGGTCACCGAACGGCAGCACGGTCTGCGCGGCCGCGTTGGCCGCGTTGGCCGCCAATTTGAGCAGCCGGCTGTTTCCGAAGTCGACGACATAGACGTTGTTGTCGGTGTCCGCCGCCAACCAGCGGGGGTCATTGAGTCCGGAGAACGGCAGCACAACCTGAGCACCATAGGACCGCGCCGATGATGATGTCTGTGCCGACGATGTCGGGGATGACTGCACCGGCCCGTGTTTGCCGACGGCGTGGATCCCGACGGCCGCTGCGATCACGGCAACAAGTGCAACGGTTCCGGCGATGAGCGCGATTTTGGTGCCCCGACTGATCCCGCCGGCCCGTGCCGGGATGGGCGGCGCGACTCTCGATGGTGGCGCCGGCTTGGCGGCGGGCGGTGACGCTGCCTTCACGGTCGCTGGGTGGTCGGTGACGACCTTGTGTGTCGGCTGGGTCTTTCGAATTCGCGTCGGGTTCGCGGCCGGTCGTTTGACGGGCTCCGTGATGGCGTCGCGGGCGGCGTCGGCCAGCTCCACGGTGGTGGCGAAACGCTGGTCAGGGTCTTTGGCCATGCCGGTGGCGATTACCCGATCGACGGCAGGGGGCACGTCGGGCTGGGTGATCGAGGGTCGGGGTGGTGGGGTGTTGATGTGGGCGAACATCAGGTGTGCCGTCGTGGTGCCGGCAAATGGTGGTTCGCCGGTCAGAGCCTCGTACAGCACACAAGCCAGTGAGTAGATATCGGCGCGAGCATCCTCTTCTATGTGGGGGTCCAACCGCTCGGGCGCGATGTAGGCGAACGTGCCGATGGTGCCGCCGGTCTTGGTCATTCGGGTTTCATCCATCGCGCGGGCGATCCCGAAATCAATCAGATACGCGAAATCGTCGTCGTCGAGCAGGATGTTGGACGGCTTGATATCGCGGTGCAGCAGGCCAACCTTGTGCGCAGCCTGCAAAGCTTTGGCGACCTGGCCGATGATGCGCGCCGCCCGGGCGGGTTCCAGTGGCCCGTCGGCCAACACGGTGTCCAGGTCGCGGCCATTGATGAGCCGCATACTCACGAACAGCCGGCCGTCGATCTCGCCGTAGTCATGAATCGGGACCACGTGCGGTGTTTCTAATCGTGCCGCCGCGTGGGCTTCCCGGCGGAACCGACGCTGGAAGTCTTCGTCCTCAGACAGATGCGCCGACAAGACCTTGATGGCCACGACCCGGTCCGTGACGGTGTCGTGGGCACGCCACACCTCACCCATGCCGCCGCGGCCCAGCAACTCGATCAGCCGATACCGCCCGAACGGCGTGCCTTCCACCGGCTCACCATACGCAGCCACCTCAACCGTGCGACGCCGCGTGCTCGACCATCGGGGTAAGCACATCGCTGGCGAAGCGCTCCAGCTCGGCGTCGTCGCCGAACGCGGGATCCGTGGGTGGGGTGGCGATGTAGGTTTCGACAACATCGAGGGATTCACCAACGCGCGGGTCGCGCTGAACACGATCGGATCCTGGGCGAATCTGGCGACCGCGCTGGAGGTGGACATCAAGACGCCCGTGAAGGACATGTTCTTCGAAGGGGTCCGGCGCGCGCAGAACTTCCCCGTCGCCGTGGAACGCCGGGACAACCCGCCATGGGCGGAGACTCGGTGGAAGGTTACGACGTCAACCTTTTCGACATCCTGCCGCTGTTCCGTCTCAACGCCTCAGACGGCGGGTTCTTCCTCGACAACGGCGCCGTCGTATCGCGTGACCCGGACGACCCGGACAACTTCGGCAAGCAGAACGTCGGCTGCTACCGGATGCAGGTCAAGGGCCCACGCAAGATCAACATCTTCACCGTGCCGGTCGACGACGCTGCGATCCATCTCTGCAAGGCCGAGGCTCGCGGCGAAGATCTGCCGATCTGCATCACGCTCGGCAGCGACCCGATCATCAAGATCATGGCGGGGACCCCGTTCGCCTATGACCAATCCGAATACGAGATGGCGGGCGCGATCCGGCAGGCACCGTTACCCGTCGCCACCGCCCCGCTGACCGGCTTCGACGTGCCATGGAGCTCGGAGGTGGTGATCGAGGGCTTCCTCGAAGCGGGCAAACGCGAATTCGAAGGCTCCTTCGGCGAATTCACCTGGCACTACTCGGGCGGCCGCAAGCTGCCGGTGATGCGCATGGACAAGGTCTCCTACCGCACCAACCCGATCTTCGAGCACCTCTACATCGGGATGCCTTGGACCGAAATTGATTACGTCGCCGGACTGACTACGTGTATCCCGATCTACAAGCAGATGAAAGCGGAGTTTCCCGAGGTGCAGGCGGTCAACGTCATGTACAGCAACGGGTTGATCTTCATCATCTCGACCAAGCGGCGCTACGGCGGCTTCGCCAAGAACATCGGACTTCGCGCGCTGACGACACCGCATGGGCTCGGCATGGGCAAGATCGTGATCGTGATCGTGGTCGACGAACGTGTGGACCCGTTCAATCTGCAGCAGGTGATGTGGGCGGTATCAACCAAATTCAATCCCGCCGGAGACCTCGTTCAGATCCCCAACCTGTATGTGCAGGATCTCGATCCCGCGTCGCGGCCGGCCGGTATCACCGACAAGATCGTCATCGACGCCACCACCCCAGTTGCACCGGATCTGCGGGGCCACTTCGACTCTCAGGTCGCCGATCCGGCCGAGGCCAGTGAATTGACCGCCAAACTACCGCGCTGTGGTCGCGAAACTGAATTCTGACAACAACTCTGGAGGAAATCATGAACTGCCCGCGCTGTGATCACACCGCCATCGACACGGTGGCGCACAGTCCCGTCCCCGATGTGTGGGAAGTGTACGGCTGCCGGCGCTGCTTCTACATGTGGCGCAGCATGGAGCCGGCCGATCGCTCCACCCGTGAGGCTAAAACGTCGGGGAGGGTTACGTAGCCTCGAATGCTCGACGGTGCGGCCATGCAGAACACGCGGCGCAGCCGGCGGTTGTATCGTTTCGGTCGTGCAGATTGGCGATAACTCGCCCAGAATCCCCTGGGGCAGGCACTAATCCGGTGTAGGACGCCAGGCGGCCGGGAGTTGGCAAGGACGCCATATCGCCGTGTGTGACGACGAGGAACGGCGCGCAGGCCCGGTCCGAATCCGGGCAGCGCCTCGATGATGTGTGCGTAGGGGTGGTCGCCGAACCGCTCGGCGATGGTCTTGTCGATGTCATTGATCTCACGGTCGAGGTCCAGCAGCGTGCGGGCCAGCCGCGTGATCACGGCGCCGATGCCGGCCTCCCAGGGAAACGCGAGCTGCTGCTCTCCGGCCAGCGCCACCGCGGTGGACGCGGTCTCGGCGATACTGGCGGGCCAAGCCTTCGGCCACAGCAGCTTTTAGCCGATGGTAAGCGACAACGTCGGCGACGTCGATCGCTGAGCATCGGAAACTTCCAAGGCAGCCGCTGGTCGATCCGCCACGCGATCATTCATACCTACAAGACCATCAAATATTTGTATGACAAACCGCTAGTAGTCCAGGGACATTGCCTGAGTGAGGTCAGGCATGTTCATGGCGGTGCCTTCATTCCAGGCCATCTGGAATTCTTCTGTGCTGAGCTGCTCGCGTACACGACGTTCGCATTCCGCGTGGAATCCTCCGAGGAAGGAAGCAGGCTCCAGGACCCCGCTGA
The DNA here is from genome assembly GCA_963748885.1 of uncultured Actinomycetota bacterium. Lineage (GTDB taxonomy): Bacteria > Actinomycetota > Actinomycetes > Mycobacteriales > Mycobacteriaceae > Mycobacterium. The sequence continues at coordinate 28,016 of CAVVLC010000009.1, read as the reverse complement.
CGCGGCCTATTTCGGCGGCTGCTGCCATCAGGAGCGCAGCGTGTCGCGGCCGGTGCAGGGATTCGGTGATCCATGCTAAGACTTCCAACTCATTTACGAGGGCGAACGTGTCATTGACTTGGAGGGAAAGCGGCAAGGCCTGCTGGAGTAATTGTTCGGCAAGCTGCAGGTGGCCCAGCCGCCAGTGAGCCGCGGCAGCCGACCCCATTGCAAATGCTCGCACCGCCCACTCGCCGCGGGGTTCGGCCAAAGCGAGACATTTTTCAGCCCACGCCAACGCACCGGGGGCGTCGCCTGAAATCAAGTCCAGAAACGCGATAACCAGCATTGCGTTCACCTGGACTTCAAAGTCATCGGTTGCCGCCATTGCCCGCTGTGCGCAGTCACGTGCGTGATCGACGTCGCCGATGAGCATGGCGGTGTAGCCATCCACGAAGTTGATCCAGCCCCGGGTGATCGGGTCATCGACTACCTCGAGGAGCGTACGCGCCTTAGCGAGGCCGTCCGCGGCCGTCACCATGTCCCCGTGTTGGAGGCTGAGGCGCGCTGCGGTGAACAGTGCCTGGATGCGCTGCACGGTGGGATCAGGCGGGGTGGCGGCCAGCGCCCGTTTTGTCCATTCGATGCCTTCGCTGAGCATCGAGTGGGACCACCAGAACCGCCGCAGTTTGACGGTCATGTCCACCGCCGTTGCTGGGCAGTCGGCCAGGCTGAATTGCAGCGCCTCCCGGATGTTGGGCATTTCACGTGTGAGGCGATGGACCCACTCGACTTGTTGGGGACCAAACCATTGAGCCTCGGCGTCAGAGAGCAGCTGCTCATACCAGTGGGCGTGGCGTCGACCCAATCGCATGCGCTCGGTCTCGGTGTTACGGCTGTTTCCGTAGTCGCGCAGTGTCTCTAGTAGCCGAAAGCGCACCACACCGTGGTCTTCGGTGCGGATCAGGATCGATTTGTCGACCAATGCGCACAGCAGGTCCAGGAACTCGCCGGCGGGCAGGTCCTGGCCGCAGATGTCGCGTGCGGTGGGTAGGTCGAAGCTTGTCGCGAGCACCGATAGCCGACACCAGAGCTGTTGTTCGTATTGGGTGCACAGGTCATAGCTCCACTCCACGCACGCGGCTAGGCTTTGCCGGCGGGTGGGGGCGCCGCGACGACCGTAGGTGAGCAACCCAAAGCGGTCGGAGAGCTCCCCGGCGATCTGCTCGGCCGACATCGCGCGCATGCGTGCCGCGGCCAGCTCGATGGCAAGGGGCAGCCCCTCCAGTCGGGCACAGCAGTGCGCTATCGCGACAGCGTTGTGGTGGTCGAGCTCAAATCCGGGCACCGCGGCGCGCGCCCGTTGCACAAACAGCTGTACGGCCGCATAGCCGGCCGCCGTACGCAAAGTGGGATCGTCCTGCAGTGTCGGACACGACAGCGGGGCCAGCCGCAGCACCACTTCCCCGTCGATGTCGATGACTTCGCGGCTGGTGGCCACGATGTGTAGGCGCGGGCAACCCAGCAGTACCTCGACGAATTTAGCCACGTCGGCGATCAGGTGTTCGCAGTTATCGAGTACGACCAGCGCATGACGTTGCCCGAGGAAGTCGAGCAACACATCAGTCAATGCCTGCCCAATCCGATCCCGCACACCCAGCGCAGCCGCTACCACTTCGGTTAGCAGTGCGCCCTCGCGCAGCTCGGCCAACTCCACCCACCACACCCCATCGCTGAACTGCGGGCCCAGCTCGGTGGCCGCGTGAGAGGCCAGGGTGGTTTTACCGACCCCACCAATACCGGTCAGCGTGACCAGACGCGACGCCGACAACAACTCTCGCAGTTGCGTTACCTCGGCGTCGCGCCCCACGAAACCCGCTACCGTCGACGGCAGCCTGCCCGGGCCGCTGCTTCCCGGTGCCGGCGCGACCGAGCGTCGGGGGCTTCGATCACCTTCCTGGCTGTCCTGCAACGCCATCTCGGTGACCGACAGACCCAGACGCGACTGCGCCTGCTGGATGAGTTCACCAAGCTCGAGTGCCAAGGGCCGATCAGCCGGGTCGCGGGCCAGAGCGTTGTCCACAACCTCAGCCACCCCCTCGGGGACGCCGTGCTCACGCAGATCCGGCGGCGGTTCGCTGGCGACGCGCAACAACTGCGCCACTATCGGCTCGCCACTGCGCCGCTCATAGGGCGGATGACCGGTCAACCCAGCAAACAAAGTCGCGCCCATCCCATACACATCCGAAGCCGCACTAGGCCTCTCCCCAGATAGGATCTCGGGCGCCATAAACGCCGGCGACCCTGTGACCACCCCCGTCGCCGTCTCGAACCCACCGCGGATATGGGCAATACCAAAATCACACAACGCCGGCTCACCATAATCGGTGTACAAAATGTTGGCCGGCTTGATATCACGGTGCACAATCTTCATCCGATGCGCACACGCCAAGGCTGCGGCCATCTTCACCCCGAGCCGCAACACCTCCGCGACCTCCAACACGCCCATCCGCTGGATCCGCTCCTGAATACAGCCCTGCGCGCAATAGGGCATCACCAAAAACGGATGTCCCAACGCGGTCACACCGACCTGCAACACCGGCACAATGTTCGGATGGCCCGTCAACTGGGCCATTGCCTGCTGTTCACGCACGAACCGGGCCTGACCCTCATTGAGCTCTTTCGTCAGCATCTTCACCGCTACCACTCGCCGAAGCGCCACCTGCCGACACCGGTACACAACGCCGTACCCACCCCGGCCGATCTCTTCAGCATCCTCAAATCCGGCGGCATCCAACTGCGCCTCCACGGCGATATTGCTGCCCGCGTCGCGCTGCGTAGCAAACAAATCGTCAGCCACATGGCTCCTCTGACGGGTAACTCAGTCAGTTGAAATATAGCGGATCACACAAGTCCAAACAGAGGCGTTGTAGGGGAAACCCAAATGGGTGCGGCTCTGGTGAAGATTTCTCCCACGCCACGCAGCACGTTCGGCGCAACTTGGTCAGCTGAATGCGTGGCGGAGGGTTCGCTTTCCCGACCGGGGGACGGTGGTGTGGTCGGGGAGGTCGGCTTGGCGCGGGGGACGGGGGTGTAAGCGCGTCGGTGGAGGTGGAGGTGGAGGTGGAGGTGGAGGTGGAGGTGGAGGTGGAGGTGGAGGTGGAGGTGGAGGTGGAGGTGGAGGTGGAGGTGGAGGTGGAGGTGGAGGTGGAGGTGATGGTTCGTCGCTGGTCGTGATCCGGCCGGGGTCTCGAGGAAGCGGCGTTGCAACACGTCGGGGGTAACGCCCGTGAGGGCTCTAGTGCAACACCAATCCGTTTGATTACCAATATCTTTGACCCCGAGCTGGCTTCGGCCAGTGAACTCGCCGCCGTCTACCGCAACGTTGGGAATTCGCATCCGGTCTCGCTGAGATCGAAACCCGGCAGCGCGGCAGTTACCGGGTTCTGCGTTCCCACAGTCCCGAGATGGTGCGCCAAGAGATCTGGGCGTTGCTGTTGACTCACTACGCGATTCGCACGCCGATTTACGAGGCCGCCGACCCGACAACTTGACCCGCTGCGCATGTCGTTCATTCGGACACTGCGCATCGTCCGCCGCCATGTCACCGGGCAGGCGGGTCTTTCCCCCTAAACGGCTCGCCATCAGCCCCGACCACGCCCTCGCCGAGATTCTCCAACGACCCAACCCTGCCAGACGCCACCGCACTTGCCCACGCGCGTCACCAAACGCTCCGGAGGAAAATCCCCACGAAAAACCCCAGACGACAACAACATCAACCACCACGGACCACCGGAACTGCGACTAATCCTCCCCCAAACTTAACGGCATTGGGTTTCGTACACCGACGATCCTTGGCTTAGAGCGTAATTCGCTGCGCCGGGGAGCCCCGGGTCGCGATGCGCCCGGCGCCGACTGGGACGCCCGGCGATGGTAGATCGACAACGACCTCTGCGACGAGAGCGTCGGCATGCCGCCCCAGATGTACGACCGGCAGCCGACACGCGCTCCCAGACGCCGGTCACAACCACTATCGAGATTCGACCACCGACACCGTGTCGTCGTCCCTGGTGACGTAGACGATGTGGGTGCCCGGGTCGACCCCCACCCCGCGCGTGCCATTGCTGACGCCGGGCACGGTTGGGGTAACCGTGTAAAGGACCGGATTTCCCGACGGACCCTGACCTCCAAACTGACCCGACATGCAGATTGGAACGCGGTGAACACGACTGCACCGATGCCGCCGCCTACGCCTGGGCCAGGACCGAACACGCCTCCCGCACGCTGCTCACCCCGCTGGCCCTCGATCGCACCGCGACCGATCTCGACCAAGCACCCGACGCGCCGCAACCCTCTCCCGCCGAAGTCCGGGCCTGGGTCCCCGGGGTCACCCGACTTAGTGAGAGTCGGCGACCTGCCGGCATGGCCGCGGTGAGGACCGCAACGGCGTCGTACAAGGGCCGCGGCTTCCCGGCGGACATCGTCAATCACTGCCCGGCTGCCACTGAACGTGCTTGCAACGGCTCCCGCTTCATCGAGGTCTCTCCCGAAATCACGTGGATGGAGGACGCTCGCTTTCGTAGACAGTCACCAGAGTGGGATGATTGTCTACAGGGAGAATTACAGTTATGGGTTCGACACGTCGGAAGTTCACCCTTGAGTTTAAGTCCGAGGCCGTAGAGTTATTGATCAACTCGGGCAGGCCGATAGCCGAAATTGCTCGGGATCTCGGAATCAGCGGTGGGACATTGGGGAATTGGGTGAAAGCGGCGAAGAAGCGCGGCGAGTTCAAGGAAAAACCACTCGAGATCGACGAACGTGCACGATTGAAAGAATTGGAGGAGGAAAACCGTCGCTTGAAGATGGAGCGGGAGATTCTAAAAAAAGCGGCGGCGTGGTTTGCGAAGGAGAGCATGTGAAGTTCACCTTCATCCGTGATCTGGATGGAGAAGAACGGCGCAAACCACGCGACGCCAGAATTCCCATTTCCTTGATGTGTGATGTGCTCGACGTATCCCGCAGCGGATTCTACGCCTGGCTGAAACGAAAGCAGTCGGATCGAGAAAAAGAAGACACGGAATTGACGGAGGTGATCACAAAGATCCACGAGGATCACAAGGGCCGTTTGGGTGTCGATCGGCTGGTCGCCGAGCTGGCCAAGCTGGGCCGGCGCCACTCGCCCAGGCGTGTCCGCCGCCTCGCCCGCGCCGCAGGTCTGACCTGTGTGCATCCGCGTCCTTACCGCGCCACGACGATCCACGACAAGGCCAACAGCGACGGCCTGGTCGACCTCGTCGGGCGTGAGTTCGTGCCAGACGGGCCGAACCAATTGTGGTTTACCGATATTACGTATATTCGGACGTGGGCCGGCTGGGCGTATTTGGCCGCAATTATCGACGGCTATTCCCGCAAGGTCGTCGGCTGGTCGGTGGACAGTCAGATGCGCACGAGTTTGGTCACCGACGCGTTGAGGATGGCAGTGGAACGGCAGCGGCCGGGAATCGGGGATGTTGTAATACATTCTGATCGCGGCTGTCAGTATACGAGTATCGACTTCCGTGTTCTCGCGTTGGCGAACGGCATCATTCCGTCGGTCGGCCACACCGGCATTTGTTACGACAATGCCATGGCGGAATCTTTCAACGCGACCATTAAGAAGGAACTCATCCACTTGCACACCTGGCCCACGATGCGTGCAGTGAGAAAGGCGGTTTTCGAGTACATCGAAGTCTACTACAATCGTAAACGCCCGCACAGCGGCATCGGAAATGCGGCGCCATGTGAATTCGAGCACAATTCACTCCAAACGATTGACAGTGAAATGGCCGCAACGGCATGATTTCGAGTGTCTACGAAAGTGGGGGTACTCCAGGAACAACTTGCGGACGCGATTGATTAGGGTGTCTTCGACGTACGGTACTCCGTACTTAGCGCAGATGGCCTTCACCTGAGGCTGGACCTCACGGTACTTGAGCGGCGGCAAGTCGGGGAATAGGTGGTGCTCGATCTGGTAGTTGAGATACCCGAGCAAAAAGTCGCTGAGGTCGTTGCCGCCGTCGGTGAAGTTCACCGATCCCATCACCTGGCGCGCGTAGAACTCGGCCCGATTCCGTGCGCGGGTGTCGAACCGGTGCACGTCGTCACCGGCGTGATTGGTCACGATGATCAGGAAAGAGTGCAAATTGGTCAGCGCTTCGGCCAGCAGCGAGTTGGCGAGGACGCTCGCCGCCGCGTAGGGGCCGAGGGGCAAGAAGAGCCCCGGGAGGAGCACGAAGCGGAAGATGCCATAGGGCGGCACGCAGCGCCGCCAGAACTCACGCCCCTCGTCTGTGCGGAAATTGAACTGATCGATCCAGGGATAGATTCTTCGGAACCACCCCCGGTCGCGTTTCACGCCCGGCAGCCCAGTGCGCCGGCGACGCTTGACACAGAGGGTCTGGAAGGTGTTCGGCGCGTAATACGAGAGCTTCCATGTCAGCGCGATGAAGGCGATGGCTGCATACTTAAACACGGCCGGCACGCGGAGCTCGCGGATGAGGCGGACGTTGTCTTCTACGAGATCTGGATCCTCGACCTCGCCAGTGCGGTAGTGATGGACTTTGTGCTCCTGGTGCCACGCCTCGGGGTGTATCCAGTCGAGCCAGTCCACGAACCGCCGGGATCCCTTTGCGAAACGGTCGCTGGTGTAGCGCGCGGGAACGTTGGGCACACGATCGAGCCCGCCATGGGCGACGTGGTGCATCATGATCGTCCATCGCGTCGTGTTCCCCTGGCTGATCAAGAATGCGGACAGCGGGTTGGGAGCGATCCACGCGGTGGCGTATCCCGCGATGGAACAGAGCCGACCCCAGCGCTCCATCCTGCGGAAGTGGTCCAGGTCGCGCTGGCCCAGCGACGCCTTCATGGTGGCGCGCAGCTCGTCCATGGCCCGCCCGAAACCCTGGGTGTCGATGGGAGCGGGAGACTCCGGGGTCATGCGGCAAGATTCTGTCTGCCGGGCTTGGACGGGTTCTTTTACGGCGATGTACGCCGAAAAGGAACCAGTACGCGCCAAAATATTGAGCCGGATATTGATCCGCACGATAAGGCAAGCACCGGTACCGTCCGCTGGCGCGTCACCCGGTGACGCCGACGTCTCGACGCCTCCGTCAGCGCCTCTTTTGCGCCGCGCCCATCCCAGCCGCATCGTACGCCGCGAATATCTACAGTCGTCATCCCTCGATCCTGCACAGCGCTGTGCGCTGATCGACCGGCTCTACGGCGTCTACTGCGAGACGGTGTGTGGCGACTCGCGCGATGAGTTCCAGGGACTGGTTTTTGGGGCGGGCGAGGTTCGCTTTGCGCTTTTCTACGGCACACAAGGCGAACTTGCCGGTTTCTCGTACGCCGCCTTCGACCGGATAGCCAACGAGGGCCGCAGGCACGCGGTGTTTCGCGGGGGCGTGTTCTTTCGTCTCGGCTATCACAGCGGAGCATGGGCGGTGCTCTTCGCGATCCGTCAGGCGCTACGTTTCCGGTTCCGTCACCCGCGTGTCCGCATGGCCTACTTGACTCGTAGCACGACGCCGGCGGTCTACCGCCTGCTCGCCGCTACTTTTCCGCGTCATTACCCAGACCGCAGGTGCCAGACGCCCGATGAGGTCGAAGCGCTGGTACGAGAGCTCAGCGTGCGCAGACGGTATGTCCCAATTGGTGGGAACCCATGGGTCGTGACTGAGGACACCAGCCTGCGTGTTCCGTCGCGATTACGCCGACTCGAAGACGACCCCTTCGCGCGGTTTTACATTCAGCTCAACCCGCGCTTCGCGGAGGGCGAATCATTGCTGACCTGGATACCTCTCGACGCGGCCAATATTGCCGCCGGAAGCTTTCTCTCACTGCGCGCGCTATTGGCCCGATGAGCACCACCGGCACGGAACGCCACGCCCACGCCAAGGCCGTGGTGGACGACGGCTGATCGGGAAGTTCAGCGGTCACGGTTGTCGGACGCATGTTGCCTCATGCTGGCTGTTCTTTGATGGCGACGTTGTCCTCAGGCAGCGTTTCGCGAGGCTGGGTTGACAATCGGGACTTGATAAATTTTCAACTGCGCAAAATCACTGAGAGCCGCGGGCATCTCCCGGATAAGGACTCGGCGATGAAGTTGCTGTACTTGGGGTTGCGCAACATTTCAAGCCAGAGAGCAGGCTATTCCGGCACTGGAACATCCAACTGGACAGTGACGCTGAAGCACACTGGCAGGAACTATTCCTAGTACGAATCACCGTGTATGAGTATATAACTCGTAGTCAAGCCGCCGAAGACTACACAAAATCCTGACTGCTCTCGTGCCTGCCAGGCCCGCTGCAGCGGGCGTTGGGGAGCGAACACGAGTTTGCGTTAAATCCGGCCGACGGTGTTCCTGTGGAGCCGAACACCGAACTCGTGTTCCACGACGGTCGCGATCATGTCGCAAGTCCACAACCTGTAGTCGAACTGCAATTGCCGCGGATTCTTGTGCGCCAAGATGTCGCGCAGCCGCAACAGCTGGCGGTCGCTCAGCGTGGCCGGCCGGCCGGGCGCCGGCTCCAACGCCTCCCTGCCGTCCCGCTCAAACCAGGCCCCCATCGATACCCGAATCACGGTGCAGGCCACTCAGGTCCGCTACCTGAGCCAGGACGCGCCCGCCGCGCTCCGATCCACCGCTCGCATTCGCAACACCTTGAGCGCAGCAGGGTCAAGTTCCCAACCACTGTTGTCGCGCATAGCAATAAGCCAACACGTAACGTCCCCGAAGATCGAGCACCAGCCCGAATGCCAGACGCCGACCGAGGACGAGTGGGATGACGGACACCTTGCGCATCTCGAAGTGGGCGAGGAAGTCATGTGAAGGGCCGACACGCTAAGGCGGCTAGGCGGTTCGTTGCAAGTTACTCAAGGGCCTGCCGTACGTGCCGCGTGTGTTGGTGACCGACAAGCTGGCCGGCTACGGGTCGCGCACCGCGAGCTAATGGCGTCGGTGACCCATCGCCGGTCGAAGTATCTCCTCAATCGAGCCGAGAATTCTCATCAACCCACCCGCCAACGTGGACGGGCGATGAAAGGGTTCAAAATCGGCGCGCCATGCCCAACGGTTCCTGTCTGCCTTCAACGGGATCTCCGCGCACTTTCGACCGCGACGGCACCGGCTCAGCGCGACCGAATCCGCGCAGCGAAATGGCTGAGCGTTTCGCGGTTTAACGTGACAGTGCCGGCCGAACAAGGGCGAGGACGATCAGCGGCCGCTGCAAAGGCGACGTGTATCGTCGGCTGGACCCGATCGCGCCGGAACATCCGGTGGTTCCGTCCGCGGCGCCGGGCGCGCTGCGCTGGTTGCCGATCGATCCGATCAGTTCGACCGGCTAACGGGTTAGCGGGCAAAGCGCTGCCACCATCGTCGCGTCCGGCGGCGCCCCAAGGCGGTGGCGAACATCCTGGCGAGCGGATCCGTTGCCGCCGAACCGATCTCGGCCACGGCGTCGAACGCCTGCCACAGGTCAAGCTCGGGGCACCATTGATACCCGGTGCCGTCGACCACGAAAACCGGAACCGGGCAAACGGGCTCCAGGGTCGCCGTCGCTATCGCGTCGTAGCCGTCGAAGCGCTCGATCACGTCTGCCCACATGTCGTGGCCGTGGTAATCCGCCAGCGTCTGCTGCACCGGGTCCAAGGCGTTGCCCGGCCAGCCGGTGGAGCTGGTGGCGGAATAGGTTTTCTTCGTGGGCATGTTGAGGGCCTCGGGGGTCGGGCTTGGCATCAGTTTCCTTATTTTGTGTCGGGAGACTTATTTTGTTTCGGGAGATCTAGTGGGCGCCCGGGGCGCGGGCGTCAGCTGGCAAGCGCCTCGAGCGGTGCGCCGCTGATCGCCCGGCTGGGCGCGCCGTGCACGTTGACGGGCACATCGCCCACCGAGGTGAACCGGAGCATGAGCCGGTATTGGTCGTCGTAGGTCCGTGTATGCACGTTGGAGGCGGTATCGCGAGCGGGACATGTCCAGCAGCCTGCCGGTCATCAGGCTTGAGAGTGTTGTCGTGCCTTCTAACCGCACTTTTGCCTTTCGTTTTTCTACCCGCATGCCTAGCCCCCGCGGAGCCAGCTCATGCACCGCCGCCGCCTGCGCGCTGAATGCCTGATACATCGCGGCATGCGCGCCGAACTGCGCCGCGGTCAGCGCCGACACCTCATCGGCGGCAGCGGGAATCACCCCCGTCGTTGGGGCCGCCGCCGCGACCGCGTTCCCGGCGGACATCGCAAAGCCGTTGTCCCGCAAGCTGCCGGCCGCCACTGCCGGCATTTCTGCTTCGGTGGTCACAAAAGACACGGGCTTCTCCCTAGACCCTTAGGGCAACAGGCCGACACTGGCCGTTGGGGGTGTGCGGGCGTGCCGAAGTCGTGTGACCTAGCCCGACCTACCCCCGAATTTTCTGGGGTGCGATCAGGATCGCACACAGGCCTTTACGGATTATTCATACATCATCAAGCAAATCCCCCACGGCGGCGCACAAGGGCAATGCCGTTAAGTTTGGCGTCAGGGCCGCGCATAGCTAATGGCGTTGTATCGCAACATGTTTCAGTGGCAAGAATTTGATGATTGGGCGAAGGTGATTTGGTGGCTGGGATGCTTTTCGGGCCTCAGAGTGACTGCTAGACGCATTGTGCCGCAACATATTCAGACTATGATAGACCTCTATGGCCAACAGTAATCCGAGCGGCTAGCGTGGTCGGCGGGCCCGAATGACTGACCATATCGGCCTGGGTGTGCTGACAAGGCTCATGCACCGTGATCTTGTTGACGAAGTACTCATTGATACCGGCAAGACCGAGCGCCGCCACCGCATGCTTCCGGCCCGGGTGGTCGTTTACTTCATCATGGCGATGACACTGTTCTTCGACGATGCCGCACGGGTGGCCCGCCCGCTGGCCGGCCCGGGACCAACCGGCGGTGGCACCCCTGCCCGACGACCCACCCTTCTAAGAACCCCCGAATCGACGGCTGAGGCCCCAATCATTGCGGGACCGGTGGCGCGGTAACGCACAGGCGGACCCGCACGTGGGAGGTCGTCGCCGTTTCGAAGCCTTCCGCCGGCACTTGCGTATCAGGCGTCAGAGTTGGATGGCGCGCGGGAACACGTCGGCCACGACGCACCCTCGCGCTAGCAGGGTTTCCGGTAGGTGGGACCGTAGATTGCCGACGGTCGACGTGTGGTCGGCTATGACGAGTACACCTCGATGTCGATAATCGGTGGTGCCGATAGGGAGTCAACGATGACAGCGATGTTCAGCCGGTGGTGGCGGGCCGATCAACATGGCTGGCTCTCCGGTTACCTGGCGGCGCGCGGCATCAGCGGTGCCACTCGGGCCTTGATGGCGTTCATCTCGGGATCGATGGTGTTGTGCCTTCTCGCGCTGCTGGCCGGGCCGGATGGCCCCCGCGGAGCGGTGCCCGTCGCGATGACTTGGGTTGCCGCGGCCGGTGGGGTGGCCGGGATGTTGCTGTGGATCTGGCGCTGGCCCACCCGCAGACAGTCGGTGGCTTTCGCCGTGACGTGCAATACCGCCGTCGCCTTGGCATGTCTGGCGCACCCCAACCCGTTGGCCGCGTTGATCGGATGCATTGCCTTCGCGACGTTCGGTGCATACATCGCGTTCTTTCACACGACGGGATTCGTGCTGTACAACTTCGCGGTGGCCAGCGCCGTTGCCCTGGTCGAGGCGGTGTCGCTGGCCAGATCCGGACACCTCGCTCTGGCGGGCGTGGACCTGTGGTTGGTAGTCGAGGTCAACATCGCCCTTCCGCTGGCCATCCGGGTCCTGGTGCGCGCGATGGCGGGCGATCTGCTGAGCGCCGATCGCGATCCGTTGACGGGTCTGCTCAACCGGCGCGCGTTCCAGCACAACGCCCTGGGGATGATCCTGTCCCGCCGGGGCACGGATGCGCATCTCGTGGTGTTGTTGATTGACCTCGACAACTTCAAAGCCCTCAACGACAACCGCGGGCACGCCGCGGGCGATCGCGCGCTGGTCCAGGTCGCTCAGACGCTGCTGGCCGCAGCCGACAACCAGGCGGTGGTGGCGCGCAGCGGCGGTGAGGAATTTCTCGTGGCCGGCACTTCGCCGGCCTGCAACTCGGAGGCGATGGCCGCGCGAATGTGCCGCGCCGTCGCAGCATCAACCGCGGGAGTCACCGCCAGCGTCGGCACCGCGTGCGCCCGATTCGACGACACCGCACTCGGCGACCACGAGGCAGTTCTGCAGAGGCTGATCACCGCATCGGACGCCGCGATGTACCGGGCTAAGCGCCTCGGGGGCAACCGGTTTCATCACCACGAGCTGTGCTGACCGTGCCGCGATCGGAGCTCCTCGGACCGTGTCGCCAGACTCGGCGGTCCTGGTTAGCGAGGACGGGCTCCGTCGAGTGTGGGATCGACCAAACGACCTGTGGATGTACTGGTGCGACTACGCAGCTCCCGCTTCACCGTTGGGTGCGACGCAACTGGATCGAAATGCCCTTTTCATCCGAACGGGCACCTCCGACACCAGTTGGCCACGGTTAAGGTGCGCCCGTTCGTGTCGCCGCGGCGACGCTCTTCCAGAGGCTCTTATCATTGCTCAACGCTCGCGGCGCCCTCACAATGGGCATTACTACTCCAAGAGGTGGAGGGAGTGGAGACTTGATGGTGCGAGATGGCGTGCGGTTCGGCGTCCTCGGGCCATTGGAGATGATTATCAACGCTGTAGCTCTACCGTTGGGTACCCCCAAGCAACGCGCAGTGCTGGCTATGTTGCTGATCAATCGCAACCGCGTGGTCGGCGTCGATGAATTGATCGACGCAGCGTGGGAGGAGCAACCTCCCACACGGGCGCGAGCCACGCTTTACATATATGTGTCAAATCTGCGTCGTCTTTTGGCCTGCGGCGGCGTCGAAACCCGCGATCTCTTGGCCAGCGCAGCGCCGGGGTACCGGCTCGCGGTTCTCGACAGCCACTACGACCTCGCCCGATTCGCGGCCGAAAGGAACGCCGGTGTTCGAGCCGCCGCGGAAGCGCGGTTCGAGCAGGCCAGCAGCCACTTCTCGGCCGCGCTTGCGCAGTGGCGTGGTCCAGTGTGCGATGACTTGCGCGACTTCACCTTCGTAGACACCTTTGCGAAGGGACTGGTCGAGGAAAACTTGTTGACGCACACCGCTCGCGCCGAAGCTGAAATCGCTTGCGGACGACCCGATTCTGTGATCAACGAGCTCGAGACACTAACCACTGAACACCCTTACCGGGAACCGCTTTGGGTGCAGCTGATGGCCGCTTACTATCTGGCCGACCGCCAATCTGATGCGCTCGATGCCTATCGCAGACTAAGGGACACGCTGGACGATGACCTCGGCGTAAAACCCGGTCCCAAAGCGCGTGCGTTACACGAGCTGATCCTTCGCCAGGAGCCACTCGACGTCCGCAAGGCCGCCCAATCGAGCGCCGATGCCACCATGTGCAGCCTCTCGGCGCACCTGACGGGGCTTTCGGGCACCGCCCAGGGCCCCTCGTTACGCGACGCGAACCAACGTGACTATCCACTGGTCGCCACCACCACTCGTATCGGGCGCGGCCCGGACAATGAAATCGTCCTTTCTGGTGCCAAAGTCAGCCGTCACCATGCCGCAATCGTCGACACTGGTTCGAGTTTCGTCATTGTCGATTTGCGATCAGCAAACGGCGTCTACGTTTCTGGCCGACGGATCCACAGCAGCGCCGCCCTAACGGAAGGTGACTGGATTCGCATAGCCGAACACGAGTTAACCTTCGAAATCACCTCCCGCGAGCCCGTCGCCGACTAGGACGGCGCTGATGTGGTGCCCATTGGTGGGGTGGCGTCTGAATCTCGACCGCTGGCGGCATAGGGAATTTCGATGCTTGGGCGGTGGCTGGTGGTGTGGTCAGGCGATGGCCCAGCCGGCGCTTCCGTGGTGTAGTCCGAGGGTGGCCAGTCGGGCGAGGTTCAGGGCGCTGGCTCGGGTCAGGATGTCGGTCAGGATGCGTTTTTGGCCGCGGCAGCGGGCTTTTCGGCCACCCCAGGGGCGGCGGGTGAAGTGGCTGATTTTGCGTTCGACGATGGGCCGGTAGGTTCGGTAGTCCTGCTGCCAGGACGGGTCTTTCTGGCGGGCTTTGGCGTGCTGCAGCGCGGCTTCCTGGGGGTGGACGCTGATCGCTCGTCCCCGCCGCGATGTGGTGCACTGCGCCCGTAGCGGGCAGGAGCTACAGAGCACACCGAAGCGGGCGACGCGGTAGCGCAGGCCTTTCCGGATGGCCACCGTGCGTTGAGCCGGGCAGGTGACCGTACCTGCGGCCAGGTCGATGGTGAACTGGTCTTTGGAATAACCGTTGGCGTTGCGCACCGGTGGCACCTTGGTGCGCATGTCGTGGCCCCGTGCCCTCTGCCCGTCCTGGGTGACCCCATCGGCGTATGCCGAATCCCCGTACACTTCAAAAACTTTCGCACCAGTCCCACCCGGTGGGTCGCTACCGGTGCCGGTGCCCGCGGCCGGCCCGCCGCCCCCAGGTTCGCTGCCCGCGGGTGTGCCGGTGCTGTATTGGTCCAGCAGCGTGTAGATGACCTCGCGGTCGGCGGTGTTAGCCGGTGTGACGGCGACATTGGTGATCAGCTCATCGTCGGGATCGACCCCCAGATGCGACTTGTAGCCGTCGAAGGTCCGGGCCCGTGACTTGTGCCCATGGCGGGCCTCGACATCCACGGTGGAGATCACCCGATCCCGGGCCACCCGCCGGGCGATGCGAAAGATCCCGTCATCGTCTTGCTCAATATCTTGGCCGGCCACCAGCCCCAACAGCTCAACCGCCTCGGCCAGCGGCCCGTCAAGTGCGCGGCCGTCCACGACGCCGAGTGCGGCCTGGGCGTCATGCACCAACGCATCCACCAACGCCGCACGGGCTTTGGGGTCATCCCAGTCACACGGCGGCTTGCCCAAGCTGGCGTAGTCATCGTCGCGGGTCAGCGCCCCGCGCACCGCGCTGGCCAATTCCGGATCCGCCGCATCGGCGGCCGACAGCACTTTGCGGATCGCTGCCCGCAACTGGATCACCGTGTCCTGGGTGGCCACCGCATCAAACAATGGCGTGGAATCAAGGACCCGGCGCCTTCCCCGTAACAACCCGGCCGCGGCTGCGATGGTGTTGACGTCGTCGAACAACCGCCGCGCCCGATCCGAAGCACGCAGCCGGTTGCGCATCCCGACCAGCACCGTCGGATGAAACGCCTCTGCCCCCACCGTCAACCCCGCAGCAGCCTTCCAGCGCAGGTCAAACGCCAACCGGTCACAAGCCTCCCGATCCGAGAGCCCCTCGTAGGCCTGCAACAACATCACCGTGGCCACTACCCGAGCGGGCACCGTCGGGCGTCCCCGTGTCGAGCGCTTGAACAAATCGGCGAAGTACTCATCACCAAACAACGCACCACCATGCTCAGCCAGCAGCCGATAGATACTGCCCTCGGGCAGCTGATTACCGACCAGAAGCAGCGCGTCATCGAACCGCGCCTGCCTATCCTCACGTCCCAAAGCCACACACCGATTCTCCAGGCCCCACCCACACCAAACCCGCCCAGACGCGCCGAAACCAGGGTCGTTAAATCGGCGCCGTCCTAGATCCCATCCTCAGTGCGGTGGCGATTCCGGCCTTATCCGTATTCACGCTGGCACGCTCACTAACGTGACAGTGCCAAACCGGCAACCTCACACCCCCAGCGTGTCGCCGGTCAGGCTCCGTCCCAAATCCCACCACTCCAGGGGACTTACCCTGGTAATTGCACTCTCATTCGAGAAAGAGCCCGCTTAATGGACGGATTTGACCGCTATGCGGGAATAAGGAATAGGGCCAAGAAATAACGTGTCTTGTCAGGTTGGGATGGCCCTTGTACGACGCCGTTGCGGTCCTCACCTGCCCATTCTTGCCGGTCGCCGACGCAGCACTAACGTGACAGTGCCGTCGTGCGGGGTGGGCGCACGCAGCCCGCGGGAGCCCGGAAGCAATACCCACGATTCGGGAGATAAGGCCCGCTGTCGGGAAATTTCCGACCAGCCACCTGATGCACTACAAATACCTGGCCAAGCAATCGGAAAATGGCGTATGGTCCCACCAATTGTGAGACTGCTCACAGCGGGAGGTGCATGGTGGCGTTTTTGATCGCAGTGCCGGAAATGGTGTCGGCGGCAGCAACGGATTTAGCCAATGTTGGTTCGACGATCAGCAGGGCCAACGCCGCGGCGGTGGCTCCCACCACTTCAATGCTGCCCGCGGCCGCCGACGAGGTGTCGGCGGCCATCGCGACATTATTCGGCGTCCACGGCCAGACTTTTCAACGGCTCAGTGCCCAGGCGGCGGCATTTCATAGCGAGTTTGTGCAAGCCCTCAACGCGGGCGCGGCGTCGTATGCGGCCGCTGAGGCCGCCAACGCCGCACCGTTGCAGAGCTTGGAGCAGGACGTGCTCGGTGTCGTCAACGCGCCCACTCAGGCGCTGCTGGGGCGCCCGCTGATCGGCAACGGCGCGGACGGGACCGCGGCGGGCCAGGCCGGCGGGGCGGGCGGGCTGCTCTATGGCAACGGCGGCAACGGCGCGGCCGGCGGCGCCGGCCAGGCTGGCGGCGCCGGCGGTGCGGCGGGGTTGTTGGGCAACGGCGGCATGGGCGGCACCGGAGGAAGCGGCGCGGTCGGCGGCGCCGGCGGGCGCGCCGGGCTGTTGTACGGATCCGGCGGGGCGGGCGGGCAAGGCGGCAACGGCGCCACGGTCGGTTCCGGCTTCAACGACACTAACGGCGGTTCGGGAGGGTCCGGCGGGGCCGCCGGGTGGTGGGGCAATGGCGGGCAAGGCGGACAAGGCGGGACCGGCATGACCACCGGGGGGGACACGCCCGGCGGCACCGGCGGCAGCGGGGGAAACGGCGGGAATGGCGGCTGGTTATCCGGCAACGCTGGAGCCGGAGGCCAAGGCGGTGCCGGCAGCGGCGGCAATCTCAACGCTACTGCGAGTGGTATTGGCGGCGCCGGTGGGACGGGTGGCAGCGCCGGCCTGTTCGGCGATGGTGCCGCCGGTGGCGCCGGCGGAGCCGCCGGCACCAATGCGATGGGTGGGGTCGGTGGCAGTGGCGGGGCCGGCGGGTGGCTCACCGGCAACGGCGGCCACGGCGGGCAGGGCGGGGCCGGCGGGCACCAAGGCGGGACTCCGCAAAGCGCGCCCGGCGCCGGCGGGGCCGGTGGTAGCGGCGGTGTCGGTGGGTGGCTATTCGGCAACGGCGGCGCCGGCGGCGCCGGCGGCGACGGTGGCGCCGACAATGGGTTCGGAGTAGTGGCCGGAGCCAACGGTGGTGACGGCGGTAACGGCGGGGCCGCCCGGCTGATCGGCGCCGGCGGGATCGGGGGAACCGCCGGGCTTGGCTCGGCGGGCGGTGGCCAGCCCGGTCCTGACGGGACGCTGGGCGTGGCCGGCGCCAACGGATTGTTGTCCGGGCAGACCATCTCGGGACGCCCGTTGATCGGCAACGGCGCCAACGCAAGCGCGCCGGGACAAGCCGGTGGCGGCGGCGGCTGGCTCTTCGGCGACGGCGGCAACGGCGCGGCAGGCGGGCCCGGGCAAGCCGGCGGGTCCGGCGGTGTTGCCGGGCTGTTCGGCAGCGGCGGGTCCGGCGGGGCCGGCGGGTCCGGCGCGCCCGGCGGCGCCGGCGGCCATGGTGGGTTGGTGTCCGGCAACGGCGGAACCGGCGGGGCCGGCGGGAATGGCCTGGCGGGCCTTGCGGGCTTTAACGGCGGCAACGGCGCTAGCGGCGGGGCCGGCGGGGCGGCCGGGTTGTGGGGCCAGGGCGGCCAAGGCGGCTCGGGCGGCACCGGCGGGCTCTCCGGCGGCGAATACGCCGGGGTCGACAGTTTCTCCATCGCCAACATGGGCGGCACCGGGGGCACCGGCGGCAGCGGTGGGGGTGGCGGGCAACTGTTCGGAACGGGTGGCGCTGGCGGGCAGGGCGGACTCGGCGGGGACGGTAACGCCAGCGGCTCAGGGGTGGTCGGCGGTAGCGGCGGCGTCGGCGGCACCGGGGGTGCGGCTGGACTAGTCGGGACCGGGGGGGCCGGCGGCGCCGCCGGCGCCGGTGGGGCCTCCGGCAGCCCGGTTTTAGGGACTGGCGGCGGTGGTCCCGGCGGTACCGGTGGGGGCGGTGGTAGCGGCGGGCTGCTGATGGGCAGCGGCGGGGCCGGCGGGTCAGGCGGCGTCGGCGCCGCCACCTCGGTGTCGCTCTTCGGCGGCGACGGCGGTGCCGGGGGGTCCGGCGGCGCCGGGTGGCTTGGTGAAGGCGGCACAGGCGGACACGGTGGGGCCGGCGGCGCAACAACTGCCGTCAGCTTCAACGGCGCTAATGGTGGCAATGGGGGCAACGGTGGGGACGCCCTGATGGGTATCGGCGGCGCTGCCGGGGCCGGCGGAGTCGGCGGTGCCGGTGGGCCATATCACCTCCCATTTCAGCCAACGCCGGGGAATGGCGGGGCTAACGGGATCGTCGGCACCGCCGGCGCCAACGGTGAGGCATTAAACGTGGTCAACGCGCCCGCCGAGGCATTGTTGGGGCGCCCGTTGATCGGCAATGGCGCCACCGCGACCACCGCCGGGCAGGCCGGCGGAGACGGCGGGCTCCTCTTCGGCAACGGCGGCAGCGGCGCCCCCGGCGGCCCCGGCCAAGCCGGCGGTGCCGGCGGTGGAGCCGGGCTGTGGGGCAACGGCGGCGCTGGCGGGCACGGCGGAACCGGCGCTAATGGTGGGGCCGGCGGCAGCGGCGGGTCGTTGTTCGGCGACGGCGGCGACGGCGGGGCCGGCGGGGCCGCCACCCCCAGCCTCGGCGGCAACGGCGGCAACGGCGGGGCCGGCGGCAATGCCGGCATGTGGGGCACCGGTGGGGCCGGGGGAGCCGGCGGGGCCAGCGCGGCCGGCGTCAACGGTGTCAACCCCGTTTTTAACCAGACCGCACAGGCCAACAGCGGCGGCACCGGCATCAGCGGCTCCACCGGCACCGACGGCGACAACGGCACCGATGGCGTCACCACCGGGGTCGGCGGCGGCAACGGCGGCACGGGCGGCGACGGCACCAGTGGCACCGGACAAGGCGGCAACGGCGGCAACGGCGGTGCCGGCGGACCCAACGCGTCGGGAGGCAACGCCGGCGACGGCGGCAGCGGAACCCAACAGGGCGGCGACGGTGGTACCGGCGGTGCCGGCGGTGCCGGCGGACAGGGCGGCAACGGCGGCCAAGGTGGTTCCACCGGCACCGGCAGCAACGGTGGCAACGGTGGCAACGCCGGCAACGGCGGCACCGGAGCATCCGGCGGCGCGGGCGGTTACGCGCCCGACGGCGGCACCGGCGGCACCGGCGGCGAGGGCGGTGTCGGCGCCGTGGGCGGCACCGGCGGTGCCGGCGGCACCGGCGGTGCTGGCGGTCACGGCGGTCTGCTCTACGGCAGTGGCGGCAGCGGCGGGGCCGGCGGGAACGGGAGCATCGGCGGCTTGGGCGCCCAAGGCGGCGCCGGCGGAGCCGGCGGCAATGCGGACAACTCCGGTCAAGCCGGCGACGGCGGCGACGGCGGCGACGGCGGCGCCGGCGGCAGCGGCGGTGCTGGCGGTGCCGGTGGCACGGGCGGCACCCAGGGACTGCTCGGAGGCCAGACGGGCAGCGCCGGCGCCGGCGGCAGCGGCGGCGCGGGTGGCGCGCAAGGTGGCGCCGGCGGCGCGAGCGGCCCCGGGGGCACCACACCGGACGGGATGAACGACGGCTCCGGCGGCGACTCCGGTGTGCAAGGCGCGGCCGGCAGTCCAGGGGCCGACGGCCAGCCCGGCTGACTCCCGCGTCTCTGCCGGGAAGTGCTGATCAGCGCACCTCAACGTGGCTTGCCCCCGCGGTTACGGTGGTGTACGTTTCCGGCTCTTCCGACTTAGTGGGGGTCTGGTGTGACCGATTGGGATCGTGTCGGTGACTGATTAGGGGCTCGCGCCCTTGTGAACTGGGTGTTCTCTACGCATCCAGAAGCAAAGGCGCGAGCATGCCCAACGATAATGGTTCACTGCTGCTCGGACTCGACGGTGTCGTCGTGGATTCGGTGCAGATCGATGACGACCGGATCCGTACGGTCCATGTTCTGACCGGTCCCGACTGGGTGGGTGTGTGTCCGCAGTGTCGGGGACGGTCGTCGCGGTCGAAGGGGTGGGTGAGCACCCGACCGCGCGATATCAAGATCGGCCCGGACCGGCCGCGGATCGTGTGGCGAAAGCGGAAATGGTTGTGCACCAATATGTTCTGCAAACGAAGACGTTTCACCGAATCGGTGCCGGCCGTCCCGCCCAGGGCGCGGGTGACGGTCCGCGCGAAGGCGGAGATGGCGTTGGCGGTCCTCGACGACGACCGCTCCGTCAAGGCCGTCGCCGCGGCGTACGGCACCACCTGGAACATCTGCCATGGGGCCGTGAAGGAGACCGCGGACCCGGTCCTGGCCGCCGAACCCGACGACGTCGTTGTGCTCGGCATCGACGAAACCCGCCGCGGGAAAGCCAAATGGGAGACCTGCCCCGACACCGGTGTGCGGCGATGGGTGGATCGCTGGGACACCGGGCTGGTCGACATCACCGGTGCAGGCGGGTTGTTGGTGCAGTTCAACGGCCGCGCGGCGCAACCGGTGATCGACTGGCTCGCCGCGCGCGAGGAGCAGTGGAAAGCCGGGATCAAGTTTGTGGCGATCGACATGTCGGCGACCTACGCCAAGGCCGCGCGCGAGGCGTTGCCACATGCGCAGCTGATCGTCGATCGGTTCCACTTGGTCAAAAGAGCCAACGAGATGCTCGATGCGGTGCGTCGCCGCACCACTGCGGCACATCGACTACGGCGCGGCCGCAAATGCGATCCGGAGTGGATCAACCGGCGCCGGCTGCTGCGCGCGGCCGAACGACTCACCGCCGAGCAACGCAGCAGGTTGTTCGAACAGCTCACCTCGGCGGACCCCAACGGCGACATCGCCGCCGCCTGGATCGCCAAAGAGCTGTTGCGAGATGTGTTGGCCTGCACAGCCCGTGGTGGACTGCGCTACGAGATCTCTGCCGCCCTGTACGCGTTCTACACGTTTTGCGCTGCCTGCTCGGTGCCCGAGATCAAGCAGCTGGCCGAGACAATTTCCAGCTGGCAGGAACCAATGATCCTGGCCATCCAGACCGGCCTGTCCAACGCCCGCAGCGAGGGCTTCAACCGGATCGTCAAACACGTCGGTCGCGTCGCATTCGGCTTCAGGACGCCCGAGAATCAACGCCGCCGAGTACGGTGGGCCTGCACCCGCCAATCACGGCGAGCGCCATCCAGAACCAGACAGTTGCACCCCTGTTAACTCGGATGAGCCGCATAACCACGGCTCGACACGGCGGGGCCAGATCAAACCACAAAACCCATGGTCAACACGCCCAACTCGTCAACCCACTGGGGGAACTTCGGCTTAAAGTCGGCGGAAGAAGCCGGAGAGGTTTTGGCCGGTGTTTCCGATGCCGGAGTCGAGGTCTTGGGTGAGGAAGTTGGCGGTGCCGGTGTTAAAGATGCCGGAGATGTAGTTGCCGTAGTTGGTGATGCCGGCTAGGTGGTTGCCGTAGTTGATGTAGCCGGAGTCGTTTCCGTTGCCGGCGGGGTCGTTGGAGGCGTTCCAGAAGCCTGAGGTGCCGGCGCCGGTGTTGAAGAAGCCCGAGTCAGAACCTCCACCGGTGTTGAAGAAGCCCGAGGACGCGGAGATGGTCTTGTTGAACACGCCCGGGTCGATGTGGAAGACCGTGTAGGTCTCGACGTAGGTGGTCAGGAAGGCCCCGGCGTTGGTGTTGGGAATGCTGGGATCACCGAAGAAGTAGTCGACGTTGGTGGTGATCGGGATGTTGTAGGCGAAGGAAATGTAAACGTTGTCGGGCTTCCAGAACCACCCTCGGTCTTGGCTGCCGACATTAAAACTGCCGGTGTCGAGGTTGCCGGTGTTGGCGCTGCCGGTGTTGGTGCTGCCGATGTTGTGGCCACCGGTGTTGGTGTTGCCCACGTTGTAGCTGCCGGTGTTGTCGCTGCCGACGTTGTGGCCGCCGAAGTTGTAGTTGCCGGCGTTGGCGTTGCCGAAGTTGTAGCTGCCCGAGTTGAACAAACCGGTGTTGTGACTGCCCGAGTTGAAAAAGCCGGTATTCCCGCTGCCGGAGTTGAACAGGCCGGTGTTTCCGCTGCCCGAGTTCCAGCCGCCGAACCCGACCTTGTTATCACCGGTCAGCCCGATACCGATGTCGCCGCTGCCGGTGTTAGCCAACCCGAAGTTGCCGTCACCAGTGTTGCCCAGGCCGATGTTATGGCTCCCGAAGTTGCCGGCGCCGAAGTTGAAGCTGCCCAGATTGCCGGCGCCGACGTTGTCGCTGCCCGCGTTGCCGCCGCCGAAATTAAAGCTGCCCAGATCGCCGCTGCCGACGTTGTCGCTGCCGTCGTTGCCGCTGCCGAGATTGAAGCTACCGATATTTCCACTGCCCACATTTAGGTGGCCGATGTCGGCGAAACCCAGGTTGACGGTGACGCCCGAGAGGTTTTGACCGAAGTTTCCAAAGCCCGAGATCAAGTCCTGGGCCTGGCTACCACTGCCCTGGTTGTCGAAGCCCGTGACGTAGTTGCCGTAGTTAAAGACGCCCGAGTTGTATCCGCTGTTAGTCCGCGTGAAGTTCAACAACCCCGACGAGCCGGCGCCAACATTGCCGATGCCCGAGTCAGCACCGGCACCGCTGTTGAAAAATCCCGAAGACGGGATGGAAGTCGTGTTACCGAAACCCGGTTCTGGCGCGATGTCGACGAGCACGATGTCGGTGGTGGAGATCACGCCCTCGTAGCTGACAGTTATCGGGATGGTGATGTTCAGAGCAAACTGGCCCTTATCATCGCCGTGCAAGAACAAGCCATTGCTGTTGCTGCCCGTGTTGAAAGCCCCCGTGTCGACATTGCCCGGGTTGTCGTTGCCAGTGTTGTAGCTGCCCGCGTTATGGCTCCCGGTGTTGAAACTGCCGACGTTATGGGTACCGGTGTTGTAGCTGCCGGCGTTGGCGTTGCCGGTGTTGTAGCTGCCCGAGTTGAACAAGCCGGTGTTGTGACTGCCCGAGTTGAAAAAGCCGGTGTTCCCGCTGCCGGAGTTGAACAAGCCGGTGTTTCCGCTGCCCGAGTTCCAGCCGCCGAACCCGACCTTGTTATCACCGGTCAGCCCGATACCGATGTCGCCGCTGCCGGTGTTACCAAACCCGAAGTTATTGTCACCGGTGTTGCCCAGGCCAATGTTATGGCTACCGAAGTTGCCGGCACCATAGTTGGAACTGCCCGTGTTACCGGAGCCAACATTGCTACTACCCGCATTGCCACCGCCGACGTTATCGCTGCCGACGTTACCGCTGCCGAGGTTGTCATCACCCACGTTCCCGTTACCAACATTCCCGTAACCGGAGTCCGCGAAGCCCAGATTATTCAGATTATGGAGCACGGACGAACTTGAACCCGGCCCAATGCCCGAAAGGTCTTGGCCGATGTTTCCGAACCCGGACACAACGTCCGCCACAACATAGTTGCCGGTGCCCTGATTATAAAAGCCCGAGATCGAGTTGCCGAAATTGGACACACCCGACAGCAGGCCGCCATAATTCTCCAGACCCGAGTTGGCCCCGCTGCCGTGGGAGATGTTCGAGAAACCCGACCCGGAACCGAAGTTCCCGATACCCGACGAGTTACCCGACCCGGTGTTGAAGAAACCCGAAGACGGGGACGACGTCGTATTGTCAAAGCCCGTCTGCCCCCCTATAGAAAAGACGGTATTGACGCTCGTGCTGGTGGTATACGGCGCGGTGAGGTACTGCGCTAACTGCTGGGCGTAGAAAGCGGGCTCATTAAATTCGAAGAAAAAAGTGAGTTTATAGGCCGTGGTTTCCGGGATCTGGTAGGCAATAGTCGCCAGGCCCTGCTCATCGCCCCGCCAGAAGAATCCGTTGTCCTCGCTCCCGGAGATGAAAGCGCCGGTGTTGAGATTGCCGGAGTTACCGAAGCCCGTGTTCGTGTCGCCGGAGTTGTAATTGCCCGTGTTGTAACTGCCCGAGTTGTGGCCACCGGTGTTGTAACTGCCCGAGTTGTAACTGCCCGTGTTGTAACTGCCGGAATTAAAGCTACCGGTATTGACGTTGCCGGAGTTCCACCTGCCTGAGTTCGCCAGACCCGAGTTGCCCAAACCGGTGTTGTAACTGCCCGAGTTCCCAATGCCCCAGTTACCGGTGCCGGAATTGAACACCCCACCTTTCCGGTGCCCGAGTTGAACAAGCCGTTGTTCCCGGTACCCGAGTTGAACAAGCCGCTGTTGCCGCTACCCGAGTTCAGTCCGCCGAACCCGATCTTGTCGTTACCCGTCAGCCCGATACCGATGTCCCCGTTGCCCGTGTTGCCAAGCCCGAAGTTGCCGTCGCCGGTATTCGCAAAGCCGAAGTTGAGGTCGCCGGTGTTGCAGCTTCCGATATTAAGTCTGCCCGGGTTGGCGAGACCGATATTGACGCTTCCGATGTTGCCGCCACCGATATTGCTGCTGCCCAAATTGCCGTCACCGAAATTAAGGTTGCCCAAATTGCCGAGACCAAAGTTGCTATTACCGTAATTGCCGCCGCCAATGTTGTAGCTGCCGTGGTCCGCGCACCGAAATTGTAACTCACCAATATTGCCGTGGCCCCAGTTGAACCCGCCCTGGTTCGCGAAACCCAGGTTAGGGTGGTGCGGTAGCCGGAGAGGTTTTGGCCGACGTTGCCGAAGCCCGAGTCGTGGTCGGGGGTGAGGAAGTTGCCGGTGCCGGTGTTGAAGAGGCCCGAGATGTAGTTGCCCTTGTTGGTGAAGCCGGCGAGGAAGTCGCCGTAGTTGAAGTAGCCCGAGTTGTATCCGGTGCTGCCGCTGTCGTTGGAGGTGTTGAAGAATCCCGAGCTGCCGCTGCCGCTGTTGAAGAAGCCGGATCAGCCCCGCCGCCGCTGTTGAAGAAGCCCGACGAGTCGGCGGTAGTCGCCGTTGAAATCGCCGGGTCGATCTGGAAGATCGTGTAGGTCTTGACGTAGCTCGTCATGTATGGCCCCGGCGATGGTGTTCGGGAATGCTCGGGTCGCCGAAGAGTAGTCGTCGCTGGTGTGATCGGGATGGTGATGGCGAAGGAATGTACGACGTCGTCGAGCTTCCAGAACGACCCGAGGTCCCCGCTGCCGGCGTTGAGGAACGCCGGTGTCGAGGTTGCCGGTGTTGCCGATGCCGGTGTTGGTGCTGCCGATGTTGTGGCAGCCGGTGTTGGTGCTGCCGGGTTATGCGACGTTGTGGCCGCCGGTGTTGTAGCTGCCGACGTTGTGGCCGCCGAAGTTGTAGCTGCCGGAGTTGCCGCTGCCGGTGTTGTAGCTGCCCGAGTTGAACGAGCCGGTGTTGCCGCTGCCCGAGTTGAAGAAGCCGGTGTTGCCGCTGCCGGAGTTGAACAGGCCGTGGTTGCCGCTGCCCGAGTTCCACCCGCCGAACCCCACCTTGTTATTGCCGGTCAGCCCGATGCCGATGTCGCCGTTGCCGGTGTTAGCCAGCCCGATGTTGCAGTTGCCGGTGTTGCCGAAACCGAAGTTGTTGCTACCGAAGTTGCCGCTACCGACGTTGTAGCTGCCGGTGTTGCCGCCGCCGTAGTTGCCGTCGCCGGTGTTGCCGGCACCGATGTTGGAGTTGCCCAGGTTGCCGCGGCCGAACGTTGTGTGCCGGCGTTGCCGCTGCCGAGATTGAAGCTACCGATATTTCCATGCCCACGTTTAGGTGGCCGATGTCGGCGAAACCCAGGTTGACGGTGACGCCCGAGAGGTTTTGACCGAAGTTTCCAAAGCCCGAGATCAAGTCCTGGGCCTGGCTACCACTGCCCTGGTTGTCGAAGCCCGTGACGTAGTTGCCGTAGTTAAAGACGCCCGAGTTGTATCCGCTGTTAGTCCGCGTGAAGTTCAACAACCCCGACGAGCCGGCGCCAACATTGCCGATGCCCGAGTCAGCACCGGCACCGCTGTTGAAAAATCCCGAAGACGGGATGGAAGTCGTGTTACCGAAACCCGGTTCTGGCGCGATGTCGACGAGCACGATGTCGGTGGTGGAGATCACGCCCTCGTAGCTGACAGTTATCGGGATGGTGATGTTCAGAGCAAACTGGCCCTTATCATCGCCGTGCAAGAACAAGCCATTGCTGTTGCTGCCCGTGTTGAAAGCCCCCGTGTCGACATTGCCCGGGTTGTCGTTGCCAGTGTTGTAGCTGCCCGCGTTATGGCTCCCGGTGTTGAAACTGCCGACGTTATGGGTACCGGTGTTGTAGCTGCCGGCGTTGGCGTTGCCGGTGTTGTAGCTGCCCGAGTTGAACAAGCCGGTGTTGTGACTGCCCGAGTTGAAAAAGCCGGTGTTCCCGCTGCCGGAGTTGAACAAGCCGGTGTTTCCGCTGCCCGAGTTCCAGCCGCCGAACCCGACCTTGTTATCACCGGTCAGCCCGATACCGATGTCGCCGCTGCCGGTGTTACCAAACCCGAAGTTATTGTCACCGGTGTTGCCCAGGCCAATGTTATGGCTACCGAAGTTGCCGGCACCATAGTTGGAACTGCCCGTGTTACCGGAGCCAACATTGCTACTACCCGCATTGCCACCGCCGACGTTATCGCTGCCGACGTTACCGCTGCCGAGGTTGTCATCACCCACGTTCCCGTTACCAACATTCCCGTAACCGGAGTCCGCGAAGCCCAGATTATTCAGATTATGGAGCACGGACGAACTTGAACCCGGCCCAATGCCCGAAAGGTCTTGGCCGATGTTTCCGAACCCGGACACAACGTCCGCCACAACATAGTTGCCGGTGCCCTGATTATAAAAGCCCGAGATCGAGTTGCCGAAATTGGACACACCCGACAGCAGGCCGCCATAATTCTCCAGACCCGAGTTGGCCCCGCTGCCGTGGGAGATGTTCGAGAAACCCGACCCGGAACCGAAGTTCCCGATACCCGACGAGTTACCCGACCCGGTGTTGAAGAAACCCGAAGACGGGGACGACGTCGTATTGTCAAAGCCCGTCTGCCCCCCTATAGAAAAGACGGTATTGACGCTCGTGCTGGTGGTATACGGCGCGGTGAGGTACTGCGCTAACTGCTGGGCGTAGAAAGCGGGCTCATTAAATTCGAAGAAAAAAGTGAGTTTATAGGCCGTGGTTTCCGGGATCTGGTAGGCAATAGTCGCCAGGCCCTGCTCATCGCCCCGCCACAAGAAGCCGTTGTCCTCGCTCCCGGAAATGAGAGCGCCGGTATCGAGATTGCCGGTGTTGCCGATGCCCGTGTTCGTGTCGCCGGTGTTGTGATCGCCCGTGTTGTAACTGCCGATGTTGTGGCCACCCGTGTTGTAACTACCCGGGTTGTAACTGCCCGTGTTGTAACTGCCCGTGTTAAAGGCACCGGTATTGAAGTTGCCCGAGTTCCACCCGCCCGAGCTGGCCTGACCCGCATTGCCCCAACCGGTGTTATAGCTTCCCGTGTTCCCAATGCCCCAGTTATGGATACCCGAGTTCAACAACCCCACATTTCCGCTGCCCGAGTTAAAAAAGCCGACGTTCCCGGTGCCCGAGTTGAACAAGCCGACGTTGCCGCTACCCGAGTTCAGTCCGCCGAACCCGACCTTGTTATCACCCGTGAGCCCGATACCGATGTCTCCGCTGCCCGTGTTGGCAAGCCCGAAGTTGCTGTTACCGGTATTCGCGAAGCCGAAGTTAAGGTTGCCCGTGTTGCCGCCGCCGACATTAAGACTGCCCAGGTTACCGCTACCGAAATTGGCGCTCCCAATGTTGCCGCCACCCAGGTTGCTGCCGCCCACATTACCGTTACCGAAATTAAGATTGCCGACATTGCCGCTACCAAGATTATTATTACCGACATCGCCGCTGCCAACAT
>CAVVLC010000008.1:0-53979 GCA_963748885.1 uncultured Actinomycetota bacterium | reverse complement strand
CGGCCTCGCCGTACCAGCGGTGTGATTGGGCTTCGGCGATGCGGGCTATGAGGTTGTCGCGGATCTCTTCCAGCCTGGCGCGAGCGGCCGGGTCCGGGCGTAGCAGCGGGCAGCGCAGACAGCTGTGTTCGTGGATGCAGGGAGTGTCATAGGAGCGGCCGCAGTCGCCGATGGCGAGCTTGCGGCGTTGGAAGTGACCGACGAACTCGGCCCATTCGGCGTCGGTGGGGGTGCGGTATTCCTCGCCGGGGCGCAGCGCGCGGCGGCGGGTGATGAAGGCGCGGTGGCCGTTGATCACTTCCTCGGGGTAGACGGCCTTGTATCCCATGGTGGTGTTGATGTCACGGTGGCCTGCGACGAGTTGGGCGATGTGTGGCGGCATGCCGTGGGCGATGGCGTCGGTGATGAATAGCCGCCTAAAGTCGTGGAAGGTGTAGCGCATCGGTTGGCCGGCAGCATCTTTGGCACCGGTCTGGGTGAGGGCGTGGTCGAGGTAGTGGCGCAGCACGGTCTGGCTGACGGCGCGGTGGTCGATTCGGCGCCGACATTGGAACAGCAGCGGCATGGGTGGGTTGTAGAGGCGTTCGGCCTGGTCGTAGGACACCACCAACGGCACGCTGGGCCGGTCGCCGCGGATACGGGCGACGATGGTCGACAACACGTCCGCCAGCTCCGGTGAAATCACCAGAAGTCGCTCGGCGTCGGTCTTGGACGGGGCGATCTGCAGCAGCGGGATGAGTTCCCCGGTAGTGGGCAGCCGGTATTGGATGAGGCTGTGGTGGGATAGCTCGGTGAGTTCTTCGATGCGGATTCCGGTGT
Source organism: uncultured Actinomycetota bacterium (assembly GCA_963748885.1). Taxonomy (GTDB): domain Bacteria; phylum Actinomycetota; class Actinomycetes; order Mycobacteriales; family Mycobacteriaceae; genus Mycobacterium. The sequence continues at coordinate 53,160 of CAVVLC010000008.1, read as the reverse complement.
GCCGCAATACTTCGACCACGGCCCAGGTCCAAAACCCGCGGTGTTCTTCGAAGCTGAGGTCGCGCCGAGCTCCGCTGTCGGGGTCCTGAGCCCAGACCCGGCCGGTGGTCTGGGTCTTCAGCACGGCGCGGCGCAGGGTTGTCCCGGAGGCGGTGAACAACTCGCCGGGTTGGGTCTGTTCAGCGGCGGTGAGCAGCTCGGCGGTGCGGGCTCGTTGAGCAGTCACCCAGGCGATCAGGGTCGGCAGCACCGGCAGCCGTTCGCGGGTGCGGGTGTCCATGCGCGACTTGCGCTGCAGGCGGGCCTTCTTATGGGAGGCATCGCTGGCGCTGACCGGGCAGCGCACTGCCCACGGCCCCCAGCGGGCGGGGTCGTCGTCGGCCCACTCAGCTAGGTCGAGGTAGAAGGCCCGCACAGCGGTGAGCACACTGCGCCCGTCCAGCCGCGGCACGCTGACCTGGCCCTGGCCCTTGGTGGCCTTCGGGCGGGTAAGCACGCGCTGCTTCCACGCCGCGGCGACGTCGCGGGGCAGCTGCAGCGAGTCGATGCCGGGATGGTGGGCCTCCAGATCGGCCCAAAACAATTTGCCGAGCAGGTAGGCCAGGTGCTGCAGGCTGGAGAAGTCCAGCGCCGTTTGGCGTTCGCACAGATAGTCGACCAGCACATCGCGCACCGGCCCACACGCAATGTGGTAGCGGTCGATCAGCTGCTCGCAGCTGGGTTGTCCGCGGCTGGAGAACATTTCGATCGCGGCGGGCGCGTCGGGGCCCAGGTCGCCGTGCGCGCGCAGCAGCTGATAGAACAATGGGCTTTCGGCGCGGCGGTCGTTGCCGGTCCGCGTGCGCGCGGCGACGGCCAACAGCTCCAGGCAATCGCCGACTTGCACCGCCGCGACGTTGCCGCCCTTGGCGGCCATGATGATCGCGATGTTAGTCAGCGCCCGCTGCTGGCATTGCAACCCGATTCGGTCCTGACTGAGCGCGGACAGCTCGGCGAACGCCGCTCCGTCGCGGGTGCGGGCCATCTCGGGGGCCAGGTTGTGCCGGGCCGGGGCGAACCGCAGCAGCCAGGCCAGGCTGGGCCGGATCACATCGGCGCAGATGAGCACCAGCAGCCCCGAAGTCAGGTGCGGCAGCGGCTTGGCGCGGTGGATGCCGACCAACAAACGCCAGTCCGGTTGGTCCTCGGCGCCGCTGGCGCGCCAGCGCTGCTGCCAACACTCGCCGGGCTGCCCACGCAGCCAGCCCAGCACCGCCAACACCCCCAACCGCCGGTTGCGTTGGCTGCCGGGATTGTCCAGCGCGAACGGGGCTGCCAGCACCCGCTCGGCCACCGCGGATCGGCGCGCCTGGGTGGCCGGCCACGACGCGGCCAGTGGCCGTGGCGGGAACGCCGCGAGCAGTTGTGTCCCGGTGGATTTCACCGATCCCGCCGCCGGCGGTGAGGCCACGGCCGAGGCCACCAGCGAGGTGTCCACGGCGGTCACGACCCGGCCTCACCGAAAAGGATCTGCAAGCTCTCGGCGCGATACCCCGGCGCCGGAGGGGTCGCCGGATCGCGGTCGCGGCACCGAGCGTGATAGGCCAGCACCTCGGCGATCACGTCCTGGGGCAGCGGGTTCAGGTAGCGCTGGGTGGTCGACAGGTGGGCGTGGCCGAGCACCCACTGCACATCGGTCAACGGCATCTGCGGGTCACGGGCCATCCGATAGGCGGCAGTATGTCGCAGATCATGCAGCGTCCAATTCGCCCCCAAGGCCGCGTTGACCCGGTTGAACATCGCACGAGCCGCGTCATACCGCAACGCCCGCAACGGCTCTCGCAATGTCCACCACAACGGCTGGTCTCGCCCGGCCGGAGCCAGCCCGGCCAGCTGCACCTGATACAACCGCAGCCACACAAACGCATCCGGCGCCGCAGGCAACGGCTGCAAAGCCCGGGTTCCCTTGCGGATCACCGTGATCAACTGCTGTCCCGGATCGATATCGGCGACCGTTGCACCCAGCAACTCCGAGGCCCGCGCCCCGGTCGACACCCAGAACGCGACCAACGCCCGGTCACGATGGGAGCCCAACTGCGCGAACAACTCGTCGAATCGCTCGTCGGGGATACAGCGCGGCGCCCGGTCCACCACCTTCGGCCGATAGCGCCCACTGCGATGCCCGGCGAACGGCTCCATCGGATTGTGATGAGCGTCCACGCGCCCGGCACCGCGATAGCGGGCCAGCGGGAACGGGTTGACCATCGGCCCGCTGCCCGCCTCCAAGTGGAAGTCGTAGAACCCCCGCAGCACCGTCTCGCAGTGCGCCGCCGTCGCCGCCGCATACCGGCTACCGCGCACCGCCTTGCCGGTCACCGCATTCACGCCCCCCGGCCTGGTGCCTGACCGTGCCACGGCACCACCACCACCACCGTCTGGGCGCCGCCAGTGTGGCCGGGCCGGCTTGTCGGCGATCTGCAGCCAGCGACAGAAATCGCGGGCCTCCGCCCGAGTCGCTTGATCCCAGGCCACCCCCAGCGCCCACAAGAACCGAAACCACCGCAACAGATCCATCCCGTAGGAACGCTGCGTGGTCGCCGGTCGCCCGCACGCCGTCAACTCCGCGAAATACACTGCGGCCGGCGCGATGACCGCACCGTCGCTATCAACCAGCCGATACGGCTGAAACAGGTCGCCGGTGGCCTCCAACGCACCCCGACCCGGCACCACCAGCACCGCCAAATCCCGCGGCTGTTCTCCGTCGCCCATCATGAGCAGCGAACCTAGCCAGCCCAACCGCTCCCGGCACGCACCCGCCCCCCACTGCCTGCGGTAGTTCGGTCAACAAGTCAGATTTCGCGCCCGAGACGTGGTGGCGGTCGCGGTAGCGGGCCGCCGCCATCGGGTTGATCGCCCACACCTGATAGCCCGATGCCGTCAACGCCGAAACCCACAGGCCGCGATCGGTTTCGATGCCGATCATCACCTGATCGGGCTCCTCGACATGCGCGGCGATCAGTTCGTGCAAGCCCCGAATGCCAGATAAGCCTTCGGGTAGTCGCCGGGTTGCCAAGCGTTGGCCGGTCTCGTCCATCAGATGCACGTCGTGATGGTCTTCGGCCCAGTCGTCGCCGACGAACATCATCAATGTCACTCCTGTTGTCGTCGTTGACTCGACATCGAGCCCGAGGACACCTAGTAGTACTTTGTTAGGTTGGGAAGGTGTAGTGGCATAGTGGGCAGGTGCCGATCCAATGAGCAAGTGCGCGTTGGAGTTCGCGCACGATGCCGTAGAGGGTCAGCCCTGCCCACTCGCTTTTGGGTCGGTCAGCCGCAGCGTGGTGATGAACAGGTGGGCGGCGGAGACGAGGGTGGCGTGGTGGTGCCAGCCGGTCCAGGAGCGTCCCTCGAAGTGGTCGAGGCCCAGACCGGTTTTCAGTTCCCGGTAGTCGTGTTCGATGCGCCAGCGGATCTTGGCCAGGCGCACGAGCTCCGTGAGGGGTGTGTCGGGGCCGAGGGTGGAGATCCAGTAGTCGGTGGGTTCTTCTGCGCCGGTTGGCCATTCTGCGAGCAACCAGGCTTCGGGGAGGCTGGCGTCGTCGGCTGGGGTGATGTCGCGGTTTGCCGGGCGGATCCGCAGGGCGAGGAATCGGGAGCGCATCGCCGCGGCCGGGTTGTCGGGGTCGGTCTTGGTGCCGTGGCGCCAGGTCAGCGTTTTGAGAGCGGCGCGTCCGGCGGCCAGGGCCAGGTCCTTGCAGGACTGGTGCGGGTGACGGTAGCGCGGGGTCGGGGGGCGTCCGCGCCCGGGGTAGGGGGTGGTCTCGGGCGCCGCGTCACCGGTATAGGCGCTGGTGGCGCCCTTGACGGCGACGACGTAGCCGATCGCGCGGTCCGTCAGCCCCTGCCGGAATGTGGTGGTGTCGCCGTATCCGGCGTCCGCGGTCAGCACTGGCGGGGTACGTCCCCACTCGATCAACTCGTCGATCATCTCCAGGGCCATCTGCCATTTTGGCCGGTGATGCTCGGTGTCGGGGATCGCGCACCGCTTACGGCGCGCCGCGATCACGGCCGCGCCGGCTGGGTCGCCGGCGCACCGCTCGTCCCAGCGTTGGGGCACATACAGTCGCCAATCCAGCGGCGCGGAGGCCGCATCGGAGGCGGCGTGCACGCTGACCGCGACCTGACAGTTGCCGACCTTTCCCAGGGTGCCCGAGTACTGGCGGGCCACGCACGGGGAGGCGTCCCCATCCTTGACGAACCCGGTGTCGTCGATCACCCACGCGTCCGGTTCGATCAGGGCGCACGCCTTGCGGGACAACGTCTTACGGACCGACTCCACGTCCCACGGCGAACTGGTCACGAACTGCTGCAACCGCTGGTGATCCACCTGCAGCCGCTGCGCCATCGGCTGCATCGACTTGCGCCGGCCGTCGAGCATCAACCCCCGCACATACAGCCCGGCCGTCGCCCGCCGATCCTTCCGTACCAACGACGAGAACACCTCGCCGACAAAGGAATCCAACTGGTCATCGACACGTACGAGACTGGTTGCATCCACCCTCCGATTCTCCCAGGGGCGACTCCGAAAACCGTTGCGACACACCGACCTAACAAAGTACTACTAGGCGGCGGACTAATGGATCAGTGCTCGTATCGGCACGACATCCCATCAGCGCTTCAAGCGACCTCACCGAACCAGCCGGGGCACGATCTAACCCTAGGGATCAACACTCATCCCAGTCGCTCGCAGTGCTCACCGGCTAGCGGCTCGGTGATCAGCGTCCCGCGGCCGCAGGCTCCACACTGGCAACGCCACGCTGATCGACTCCCATTAGTCGCGCGCAGCCCCTTCCATGGCAGGTGGCGGGGTCAGCCGGGCCGAAGCGGGTCCGCGCGACCGTTGCCCCTGTGGATAAATGCGTGACTGGGGATGACCCGCTGTCGCGGCGGCGGGCACGCCGCCACTTCGGGCTGACTTGTCGGGGTCGGCATGCACCTTGGCCAGCATGACGACTCAACCGACGATGACTCGGGTCCAGCTTGGAGCGATGGGTGAGGCGCTCGCCGTGGATCACCTGACGAAAATGGGATTGCGGATCTTGAACCGCAACTGGCGTTGCCGCTACGGCGAGTTAGATGTGATCGCGTCAGACGAGGCCACCCGCACTGTGGTGTTCGTCGAGGTCAAGACCCGCACCGGCGACGGCTTTGGTGGGCTCGCGCACGCGGTGACGCCACGCAAGGTGGGCCGGCTGCGCAGGCTCGCCGGGCTCTGGCTGGCCGGCCAGGATGAGCATTGGGCGGCGATCCGGATCGATGTGATCGGCGTGCGGGTCGGGCGCCGCCGTACCCCGGAGATCACCCACCTGCAGGGAGCCGGCTGATGGCGCTGGGGCGCGCGTTTTCGGTCGCGGTGCGCGGGTTGGACGGAGAAATCGTGGAAATCGAGGCCGACATCACGTCGGGGCTGCCGGGTGTGCATCTGGTTGGGCTGCCCGACGCAGCGTTGCAGGAGTCGCGCGACCGGGTGCGCGCGGCGGTCACCAATTGCGGCAACAGCTGGCCGATGGCCCGGCTCACGCTCGCGCTGTCACCGGCGACGCTGCCGAAAGTGGGTTCCGTCTACGACATCGCCCTGGCCGCCGCGGTGCTTTCGGCGCAGCGCAAGCAATCCTGGCACCGGCTGGAGAAGACGGTGCTGCTGGGTGAATTGTCGCTGGACGGGCGGGTTCGGCCGGTGCGCGGGGTGCTGCCCGCCGTGCTGGCCGCCAAACGCGAGGGCTGGCCGGCGGTCGTGGTCCCGGCGGACAACCTGGCCGAGGCCAGCCTGGTCGATGGCATCGACGTCTGGGGCGTTCGCACCCTGGGGCAGTTGCAGGGCTGGCTCAACGAGTCCGCCGGCTTGGACGACAGGGTCGACGCAGCGGTCACGGCCCCGGAGTCGTCGGCGGATCTGGCCGACGTGGTGGGGCAGGCACAGGCGCGTGTCGCGGTCGAGGTGGCGGCTGCCGGCGCGCATCACCTGATGTTGACCGGTCCGCCGGGAGTGGGCAAAACGATGTTGGCGCAACGCCTTCCGGGATTGCTGCCGCAGCTGTCGGACAGTGAGTCGCTGGAGGTCACCGCGATCCATTCGGTGGCCGGCCTGCTGTCGGGGGATACGCCGCTGATCACCAGGCCGCCGTTCGTGGCTCCGCACCACAGCTCCAGCGTCGCGGCACTCGTCGGCGGCGGTGCGGGAATGGCTCGCCCGGGTGCTGTGAGCCGGGCGCATCGCGGGGTGTTGTTCCTCGACGAATGCGCGGAGATCAGTACGTCAGCGCGCTGGAAGCACTGCGAACGCCGTTGGAAGACGGGGAAATCCGCCTCGCCCGCCGCGACGGTGTGGCGTGTTACCCGGCCCGGTTCCAGCTGGTGCTGGCCGCCAACCCGTGCCCGTGCGCGCCCGCCGACCCACGGGACTGCATCTGCGCGGCCGCGGTCAAACGTCGCTACCTCGGCAAGCTGTCCGGGCCTTTGCTGGATCGGGTCGACCTGCGGGTGCAAATGCATCCGGTACGGGCAGGGGCGTTTTCGGCCGCCGACGGCGAACCGACGGCACGGGTGCGCGACCGGGTCGCGCTGGCCCGGGACGCGGCCGCGCAGCGCTGGCGACCACACGGATGCCGCACCAATGCCGAGGTCAGCGGGCCACTGCTGCGGCGGAAGTTCCGTCCCAGCAACGCGGCGATGGCCCCGCTGCGCACGGCGGTGGATCGGGGGCTACTCAGCATCCGCGGTGTGGATCGCACCCTGCGGGTCGCGTGGAGTTTGGCGGACTTGGCCGGCCGGACGTCGCCCGGGCTCAACGAGGTGGCCGCCGCGCTGAGCTTCCGGCAACCGGGGGCGGCGCGATGAGCGACGCAAGACGGGACGATCCGACCTTGCGGGCATGGGCTTACCTGTCGCGGGTGGCCGAACCGCCGTGTGCCCAACTCGCCGCACTGGTGCGAACTGTCGGCCCCTTGGAGGCGGCCGAGCGGGTGCGGCGCGGCCTGGTCGACGACGAGTTGCGGCAGCAAACCGAGGCCAGACGCGAAATCGACCACGCCGCAGCCGATCTGGAATTACTCGCCCGCCGAGGCGGGCGTCTGATCACGCCTGACGACGACGAGTGGCCGGTTCTCGCGTTCGCCGCGTTCGGCGGTGCTGGCACGCGGGGAAGGCCTCGAGGCGGGCCGCCGATGGTGTTGTGGGCGTCGGGTCCCGTGCGCCTCGATGATGCGGCGCAACGCGCCGCCGCTATCGTCGGAACCCGCGCCGCGACCGCCTATGGCGAGCAGGTGACGGCGGAACTGGCGACCGGGCTGGCCGAACGCGACGTGGTCGTCGTGTCCGGCGGTGCCTACGGCATCGACGGCGCGGCTCATCGCGCCGCGCTGGCCGCCGACGGAATCACCGTGGCGGTTCTCGCCGGCGGGCTCGACGTCCCGTATCCGGCTGGGCATTCTTCGCTGCTGCATCGCATCGGTCAGCACGGGCTGCTGATCACAGAACACCCGCCGGGTGTTCGTCCGGCCCGGCACCGCTTCCTGACCCGCAACCGTCTGGTCGCCGCCCTCGCCGGAGCCGCGGTGGTGGTGGAAGCCGGCCTGCGCAGCGGCGCGGCCAATACCGCTGCCTGGGCGCGGGCATTGGGCCGGGCGGTGGCCGCGGTTCCCGGGCCGGTGACATCGTCGGCGTCGGCGGGTTGTCATGCGTTGCTGCGCAATGGCGCGGAGCTGGTCACCCGGGCCGACGACATCGTCGAGCTGGTCGGCCACATCGGTGAGCTGGCGCCCGAAGAACGGCGGCCCACCACGTCGCTCGACGCGTTGGGAGAGGCCGAACGTCAGGTCTATGAGGCGTTGCCCGGCCGCGGCGCCGCGACGGTCGACGAGATCGCCGTCGCATCCGGGCTGGTGCCCGAGCAGGTGCTGGGGCCTCTGGCGATCCTCGAGGTGGTGGGATTGGCTGAGCGCCAGGACGGCCGGTGGCGAATCGTCCGCGCCCGCACCGGCCATACTGCCCCAGCTGCGCCGACCGTGCGGCTCGTATAGTCGACGGAGGGTCGCGTCTGGACAGGAGGACAAATGGCAGGTCGACCTCTGCAAGCGTTCGAAGTCGTTGGTACCGAGCAACTCGCCCCACACATGGTCCGGGTGGTGCTCGGCAGTAACGACTTCGAGACGTTCGTCCCCAGCGATTTCACCGACTCCTACGTCAAGCTGGTGTTCGTCCCCGACGATGTCGACGCGGCGGGGCTGCCCGGGCCGTTGACGCTGGATAGCTTTGCCGACGTGCCCGCCAAGAAACGGCCTTCGGTACGGACTATGACCGTTCGCCGGGTCGACGTGCCGGCCCGTCAGATCACGGTCGACATCGTGGTGCATGGCGAGCACGGGGTGGCGGGGACATGGGCGACCGCGGCGCAACCCGGCCAGCCGATGTACCTGATGGGTCCCGGCGGCGCCTACACCCCGGATCCGGCGGCCGATTGGCATCTGCTGGCCGGCGACGAATCCGCGATCCCGGCCATCGCCGCTGCGCTAGAGGCGTTGCCCGCCAATGCGATCGGCAAGGCCTTCATCGAAGTTGCCGGTCAGGAGGACGAGATTCCGTTGACCGCCCCGGAGTCCGTAGAGGTGAAGTGGGTCTATCGAGGGGGACGGGCCGACCTGGTGCCCGAGGAACGCGCCGGCGATTTCGCGCCACTGATCCAGGCGGTCACCACCGCCGAGTGGCTACCCGGTCAGGTGCACGTCTTCATCCACGGCGAGGCGCAAACCGTCATGCACAACTTGCGGCCCTACATCCGCAAAGAGCGCGACGTGACGGCGAAATGGGCGTCGTCGATCTCGGGTTACTGGCGGCGCGGGCGCACGGAAGAGTCGTTCCGGCAGTGGAAGCGAGAACTGGCTGACGCGGAAGCCGGGACCTAGCGGACGGCTCGTCAGCCCGACCTCAGGCTGGCATTCTCATTGCATGGCATTCGGCGACTTTCAGAACGAGATCTACTTACAGGGTCTAGCTGGCGTTTTGCCCACCCTGCCGATGGTCTTCGCGGAATTGGAGGCCAGGGCCGAGAAGGTGCTGCCGCCATCGGTGTGGTCATACGTCGCGGGCGGGGCCGGCGACGAGCGCACGCAGCGGGTCAACTGCGAAGCCTTCGAGCGCTGGGGCCTGATCCCGCGCATGTTCGTCGGCGCCAAAGACCGCGACCTGTCCGTCGAGATGTTCGGCCTGACCCTGCCCTCGCCGCTGTTCATGGCGCCGATCGGCGTCATCGGGTTATGCGCCCAGGACGGCCACGGCGACCTGGCCACCGCACGCGCGGCCGCGCGCACCGGCGTCCCGATGGTGGCCTCGACGCTGACGGTCGACCCGATGGAGGACGTCGCCGCCGAGTTCGGCGAGACGCCCGGGTTCTTCCAGCTGTACACGCCGACCGACCGCGAGCTAGCCGCCAGCCTGGTGCATCGGGCGGAGGCGGCCGGCTTCAAGGGCATCGTCGTCACCCTCGACACCTGGGTCACCGGCTGGCGCCCGCGCGACCTGAGCAATGTCGAACTTCCCCCAGCTGCGCGGCCACTGCCTGGCCAACTACACCAGCGACCCGGTCTTCCGCGCCAGCCTGCAACGCCCGCCGGAGGAGGATCCGCAAGGCGCCGTGCTGCGCTGGGCGCAGGTCTTCGGAGGCCCTCTGACCTGGGATGACCTGCGGCTGGCTGCGCTCGCTGACCGATCTGCCGCTGATGGTGAAGGGCATCTGCCATCCCGATGACGCGCGGCGAGCCAAGGACGGCGGCGTCGACGGCATCTACTGCTCCAACCACGGCGGCCGGCAGGCCAACGGCGGCCTGCCCGCGATCGATTGCCTGCCGGGGGTGGTCGAGGCGGCCGACGGGCTGCCGGTGCTGTTCGACTCGGGCATCCGCAGCGGCGCCGACGTCGTCAAGGCGCTGGCGCTGGGCGCGACGGCGGTGGGTATCGGCCGGCCGTACGCCTACGGCCTGGCGCTCGGCGGCGTCGACGGCATTGTGCACGTGCTGCGCACGATGCTTGCCGAAGCCGACCTGATCATGGCCGTCGACGGCTATGCCGCGCTCAAAGATCTCACCCCGGACACGCTGCGGCGCGTCGACTGAACAACGCCGCGCTGCGTCTGCGAGCGTGGGGGGGTGCCGGAAAATTCGCACAGCAACAGCGCGATCCTCGACGACTTCGACGAATACCTCGCGCTGCAATGTTCTCGTTCCGCGCACACCCGCCGCGCATACCTCGGCGACCTGCGGTCGCTGTTCGCTTTTCTGGACGAACGCGGCATCAAGCTGGACGGGCTGAGCCTGCCGATCCTGCGCTCCTGGCTGGCCGCGGTCGCCGGTGCCGGGGCCGCGCGCACCACGCTGTCCCGTCGCACATCGGCGATCAAGGCGTTCACCGCGTGGGCGGTCCGCCGCGGCCTGCTGAGTGCGGATCCGGCCGCCCGCCTGCAAACCCCGAAGGCGCATCGCAGCCTGCCCGCGGTGCTGCGCCAGGATCAGGCGATCGCAGGCGATGTCAGCCGCGAAGTCTGGGCGCCGAGCAAGGTGATCCGCTGGCTCTGCGGGACCGGCTGATCGTCGAGATGTTGTATGCCACCGGGATCCGGGTGAGCGAGCTGTGCGGGCTGGACGTTGACGACGTCGACACCCACCACCGGCTGGTGCGGGTGCTCGGCAAGGGCAATAAGCAGCGGAGCGCGCCGTTCGGGGTGCCGGCCGCCGATGCGTTGCGCAGCTGGCTGGCCGACGGGCGTCCAGCGCTGGCAACCGGGGAGTCCGGGCCGGCGCTGCTGCTGGGTGCGCGCGGGCGGCGGCTCGACGTGCGGCAGGCCCGCACCGTCGTGCACCAGACCGTTGCCGCGGTGACGGGGCACCCGACATGGGGCCGCACGGGCTGCGGCACAGCGCGGCCACCCACCTGCTCGAGGGCGGCGCTGACCTGCGCGTCGTCCAGGAACTGCTCGGCCATTCCAGCCTGGCGACCACCCAGCTGTACACCCATGTCGCGGTATCCCGGCTGCGGGCGGTGCACGACCAGGCCCACCCGCGGGCCTAGACTGCCCCGCGCAACGATTCCCCTCGCACGCGCTCAGCCATACAACGGCTTGAGCCGGACCGGCGTTGACCTCAGCAGACCCAGCGGATCCACGTAGTCGGCGCCCGAGGCCGGACCCCACATCGCGCCCCAGTGCAGGCACGCGCCGGCGCCGGACAGCCCGGGTGCCCGGCCACCAGCTCGCCGAGCACCGTCGCGGCGTCACCAGCTGACCGACCCGGACGGCCGCCCGGACCGGCTCGTAGCTGGTGTGCAGTCCACCCGGGTGCGCCAGCGACACGACCGGCCGTCCCGCCAGCAACCCGGCGAACACCACCGTCGCCGCCGCCCGCGGCGTACACCGGCTGACCCGGCGCGCCGGCCAGGTCCACGCCGCGGTGGCCGCGGCTGCCAATCCGGCGCTGGGGCGTCGAATGCCCGGACCACGGCCGGAGGCGGCCGCAGCGGCCATTCCAGCCGGCTCGCCGTCGGCCCGCGACCGGCGCAGCCGCACAGCACTGCCACAGATCAGGAGCACCGCCCAGTCGCACGCGTTCAGTTCAGTGCCGTGCGCGCGAACCGGCCAGCCGGTCGGCACCGTTCTGTGGATCGACGAACGCGCTGTGGACAAAGCATCGGCCGTGCGATCGTGTAAACTTCCTCTCGCAGCTCGTTCGCGGGCTGACTTCGCGCGCCTGCACCGCGGCTCCGTTTTCGGGGGTTCGCATCGCATGCCGGGCGGTCCCGGCCTGACGGTCTGATTTCCGAGCGGGTCCGGCATCGCAGCAGGCGCCAGGGCCCGGCTTCACCCGATGCCGGGCGACAACCGACACACGAAAGCTGGGCACGCCATGGCTGTCGTGACCATGAAGCAGCTGCTCGACAGCGGCACCCACTTCGGGCACCAGACCCGTCGCTGGAACCCCAAGATGAAGCGGTTCATCTTCACCGACCGCAACGGCATCTACATCATCGACCTGCAGCAGACGCTGACCTACATCGACAAGGCGTACGAGTTCGTCAAAGAGACCGTCGCCCACGGCGGCAGCGTGCTGTTCGTCGGCACCAAGAAGCAGGCGCAGGAGTCCATCGCCGCCGAGGCGACCCGCGTCGGCATGCCGTACGTGAACCAGCGCTGGCTGGGCGGCATGCTCACCAACTTCTCCACCGTGCACAAGCGGCTGCAGCGCCTCAAGGAGCTCGAGGCGATGGAGCAGACCGGTGGCTTCGAGGGTCGCACCAAGAAGGAAATCCTCATGCTCACCCGTGAGAAGAACAAGCTGGAGCGCAGCCTCGGCGGTATCCGCGACATGGCCAAGGTGCCGTCGGCGATCTGGGTCGTCGACACCAACAAGGAGCACATCGCGGTCGGCGAGGCCCGCAAGCTGGGTATCCCGGTCATCGCGATCCTGGACACCAACTGCGACCCCGACGAGGTCGACTACCCGATCCCGGGTAACGACGACGCGATCCGCTCGGCGGCGCTGCTGACCAAGGTGATCGCGTCCGCGGTGGCCGAGGGCCTGCAGGCCCGCGCGGGCCGGGTCGCGGCGACGGCAAGCCCGAGGCGGAAGCCGCGGAGCCGCTCGCCGAGTGGGAGCAGGAGCTGCTGGCCGGTGCGGCCGCCACCGCCGGCACCGGCGCCACCGCAGCCCCCGACGCAGGCGAAACCGAATCAACCACTGACCCCTCATAGGAAGGCTGAGCATTGGCGAATTTCACTGCTGCCGATGTCAAGCGGCTCCGGGAACTGACCGGCGCCGGCATGCTCGACTGCAAGAACGCGCTGGCCGAAACCGACGGCGACTTCGACAAGGCCGTCGAGGCGCTGCGCATCAAGGGCGCCAAGGATGTCGGCAAGCGCGCCGAGCGGGCCACCGCCGAAGGCCTGGTCGCGGCCAAGGACGGCGTCGCTGATCGAGCTGAACTGCGAGACCGACTTCGTCGCCAAGAACGCGGAGTTCCAAAAGCTGGCTGACGAGATCGTGGCCGCGGCCGCGGCATCGAAGGCCGCCGACGTGGATGCGCTCAAGGCTGCCAGCACCGGTGCCAAGACCGTCGAGCAGGCGATCGCCGAGCTGTCGGCCAAGATCGGCGAAAAGCTCGAACTGCGCCGCGTCGCCAGCTTCGACGGCACCGTCGAGACCTACCTGCACAAGCGCGCGGCAGACCTGCCGCCGGCGGTGGGCGTGCTGGTCGAGTACACCGGCTCCAGTGCCGAGGCCGCGCACACGGTGGCGCTGCAGATCGCCGCGCTGAAGGCTCGCTACCTGTCCCGCGACGACGTCCCCGACCGACGTCGTGGCCAGCGAGCGCCGCATCGCCGAGGAGACCGCCAAGTCGGAGGGCAAGCCGGAGCAGGCGCTGCCCAAGATCGTCGAGGGCCGGCTGAACGGCTTCTTCAAGGATGCTGTGCTGCTCGAGCAGCCGTCGGTGTCCGACAACAAGAAGACCGTCAAGGCCCTGCTCGACGAGGCCGGTGTGACGGTCACGCGGTTCGTTCGGTTCGAGGTGGGCCAGCAGTAGGCGTGCCGCCATGCAACGCGTGCACGCGTTTAGGGACGACGCGCTAGGTGACCTCGACGCGATCGCCGTCGCTGACGCCCTGCGAGCCGGTTCGGTCAGCACAGCCGACGTCGTCGAGGCCGCCATCGCCCGCACCGAGGCCGTCAACCCGGCGCTGAACGGCTTGGCGTTCGAGGGTTTTGCGCAGGCTCGGGAAAGGGCCCGGCAATCCGGCTCGGCCACCGGCTTTTTCGGTGGCGTCCCGACCTTCATCAAGGACAACGTCGATGTCGTCGGCCTGCCCACCAAATACGGAACCGACGCGTGGGTGCCCCTCGATGCCGGCAGCGACAGCGTATTCACCCGGCTGTATCTGGCCACCGGGCCCGTATGCCTGGGGAAGACGCAGATGTCGGAATTCGGCTTCAGCCCGGCCGCCGAACACCTGCGGCTGGGGCCGGTCCGCAACCCGTGGAACACCGACCACACCGCCGGAGCCTCATCGGCGGGGTCGGGTGCGTTTGTCGCCGCCGGTGTGGTGCCGATCGCGCACGCCAACGACGGCGGCGGCTCGATCCGAATTCCAGCCTCCTGCAACGGACTTGTGGGGCTCAAGCCGTCGCGAGGCCGGTTGCCGCTGGAACCTCACTACCGCAGGATGCCGGTGGGCCTCGTCGCCCACGGTGTGCTGACGCGTTCGGCGCATGACACCGCGGCCTTCTATCGGGAGGCCGAGCGCATCTGGCGTAACCCCAAGCTGCCGCCCGTCGGCGACGTCGTGCGGCCGGGCAGGCTGCGATTGAGGATAGCCGTGATGACCAGCTTGGCAGCCGGGCGCGAGTGCAGCCCCGAGCTGCGCGATCTGACCCTGAAGACCGCAGGTCTGCTCGAGGAACTGGGGCATCGCGTCGATCACATCGACGAACCCTGGGTGCCGAACAGCTTCGCGGACGACTTCGTTCTGTACTGGGGGCTCCTGGCGCTCGGGCAGGTGGGCGCCGGGCGCCGTACGTTCGGCGACTCGTTCGACCGCACCAAGCTGGACTGCTTCACTCTGGGCCTGCGCCGCCACACCGGCCGCAACATGGCGCGACTCCCGGCGGCAATCGTGCGGTTGCGCAACATCCGACGGCGCAGTGCGCGATTCTTCGCCACCTACGACGCTCTGCTCACTCCCACACTTGCTGACGAGCCTGCACCCGTCGGGTATTTCGCGCCGACTGACTACGAGCAGCTCCTCGAACGGCTGACTGGCTGGTGCGCCTTCACGCCGCTGCAGAACGTCACGGGGGAGCCTTCGATTTCGCTGCCGTTGGCGCAATCCGCGAACGGTCTGCCGGTGGGCATGATGCTCTCGGCCGACATGGGGCAGGAAGCGCTGTTGCTGGAACTGGCCTACGAACTCGAAGAGGCCCGGCCGTTTGCCCGCATCCAGGCCTAACGGGGTCAGTCGGAGCCGAGCTGCTCGAGCATGCGCTTGAACTCGCGCCGCTGCGCCGTGCTCAGTTTGGCCAGGATGCGGGCATCGGCGTCGCGCACCGCGCCCTCGGCGCGCTTCAGCAGGGCGCGGCCCTGACCGGTCAGGGTCGCTGGTAGCGCACGGCCGGAGGAAACAGTCGCGGGCCGTGCCACCGCGCCAACGTCTTCCAGCTTGCGCAGCACCGTGTTCATGGCCTGCGGCGTGACGTTGGTGTGGCGGGCCAATTCGGCGCTCGACAGCCCTGGGTGCATCGAAAGGATGCGCAGGCAAACGAATTCGGGGAGGGTGAGGCCGAGCGGCTGCAGCACGGTGGAGACTTCGGGTCGCAGAACCGCTGCCACGCGGTACAGCAGGTAACCGAGCGGGGCGTCTTCGGCCTGAACCATGTCAACTATATTGACATAGGGAGCCATCTCGATACACATCGGTGCTGATACATCGGTGCTGTTATAGGGGCGCCGACACGAGTTAATCGACTTCAAGAACCGCACAAAGCTGCCGGCACGCCGGGGCGGTGGCCCCGGTGACACCGGCCCGTCGGCGTGCGGCGGGCTCGACATTCGCGGCAGGGCTTCGACTAACAAGCCGGAGAGGAACGGCACCGAAACCATTGCCCTGCAATGCCGTTGAGGTCAACGACCTAGCAATGACTTTCGCACGCTTACGGTGCGGGAGGCCTGTTCGTCCGGCCGGCTTCGTCCTATTTCGACGGCGTCGAAATGATATGGTAACGAAGAATTTAGGGGTTTTCGGCCCGAACCCGCCGGTCCCACTTGCCTTTGCGGCTGCGCACGCGACATACCGAATGATCACTGAGATACGTTTTAGCCCCGCGCCGATCAACCAGGGCGGCCAGGCTAACGGGCAGATCTACTTCGACGTGACGGGTGCGCCCCCGACCGGCGTCGTGTACAACGATGGCGTCCAGGATGTTCTGGTCTGGACCGCGAACACCGCGCCCAACGCCGTTCCCGGCCAGGCGCCCGGCCAGATGCCCAGCCCGGCGCCCACCTCGCCGACTATGCACAGCTAACCGGCATCCAGGAGAACTCTCCCCGCGCCACAGGCAGTGGCGCGGGAGCCTGCGCAAGGGCGCCTCACCCTGCAGCCCAAGTGCGACGAATCAATTGCGGCTCAATCGGGTAACCCCAAGTAATGAGTAAGACAGATCACAGGCCAGCGCACGTGCGTGAGCAAGCGCGGCAGCACGCCGCAGAGGCGCGGGCGACAATGCAGGACCGCCGCGCCGATCGGGACGGCGGGGTCAGCGGCTGGGTGTCCGAACGAGCCGGCCAATGGGACCTTGACGGCCAGGACGAAGCCACCATGCAGCGCCAGAAGTTCTTTTGGAATGTGTTGGTTGACTACTGGTTTCGCATGGAGATCGATGGCTGGGAAAACGTCAGCAAACGACCCGTGCTCCTGGTGGGCATTCATTCCGGCGCTCCCTTCGTCTGGGACGCGTGGACCGTCGGCCTGCAATGGTGGCGGCGATTCGGCCCGGACCGCCCGTTGCACGGGACCGCCCACGACGCGCTGATGGCGATTCCGGTCATCGGGCGGTATTTCCGGTCGATGGGTGTGCTTCCGGCCGCCCCGGATGCCGTCGCGACGGCACTGGCAGAGGGGCGTGACGTGGCGGTCTGGCCGGGTGGCGAAGTGGATTCGCTGCGGCCGTGGACGGAGCGTGATCATGCTGACCTCGCGGGACGGAAGGGCTTCGTGAAGATGGCGATTCGAGCCGGCGTGCCGATCGTGCCGATCGCGACCGTCGGCGGCGCCGACGCCATGCCGGTGCTGATCCGCGGTGACCGGCTGTCGCGGGCGTTGCAACTCGACCGCCTCCTGCGGCTCAAAGTGTTCCCGCTGGCGATCTCGCTGCCCTGGGGGATCGCGCCGGCAGCGCTGCCGCAGCTGCCGCTTCCGGCCAAGATCAGGACCCGGTTCATGCCCCCAATCGAATTGGACCACGACCCCGCGCGCGCCGACGACGAAATGTACGTCCGCCGCATGTACTACGAGGTCCAAGGCAGCATTCAACGGGGTATGGACGCGCTGGCACGCAAGCGTGCGCTACCGCTCTTCGGTTGAGCAGGGCCTGGGCCGGCCCGCGAAAGGCCCCGCCGGGGAATGTGTTCCGAACACAAGCCCGTTACAACACAAGCCCGTTACTGGGCGATCGACTCCTCGGTGGGCACAGTCGCTGAGTCCCAGACGGGACCCAGGATGGGCTCGCTGAGAATCCATTCCGGGTGCGGTGGCGTCACCGCCATGTACCCGACACCGCGGACCGTGTCGACCGTCGATTCGTGCTCGACGCCCAGCTTGGCACGCAGCCGTCGAACGTGAACGTCGACCGTACGGACGCGGCCATTGCAGTCGTAACCCCATACCTCATGCATCAGCCGGGTACGCGTGAACGCCCGGCCAGCATGCTGCACAAGGAAATTCAACAACTTGAACTCGGTGAGCGTCAGGCCCAGGTCCTTGCCCGCCAGTGAACCGGTGTAACTGGCCGGGTGCAGGACGAGATCGCCGAACTTCAGCGTGCCTTCCAATGCGCTGCGCCGACGTGCGATCGCCAGCCGCAACCGTGCCTGCAGCTCGGCCGCGCCGGCAGCGGGGAGCAACACATCGTCGAAATGCCAGTCGACGTCAACCGCCACGAAATCGGCCCGCGCAACGACGGCCACCACCGCCACGGCCGGCGCGTTAGCCGTCAGCCGCCGGCACACCTTGCGTGCAGCGGCCGCGTCGGTACGCGCGTCGATGATTGCGACGTCGACGCTGTCGCGGTGCCCATTGACGTTCCCATCGACGTTCCCATCGACACGGTCGCTCAGTGGCGCGTGCCGGATGGTCTGGGCGAACGAATTCAGGGGGGGTAAGGCCGATTCGAAGTCGTCCTGATTATTGGTAAATAGCAGAACTTCCAAAAGACATCTCCGAACGTCATGCGGGTGTGCTGCTGCCCCCGACCCCTAGACACCTCGCGAGGAGATGTCCGCCAGCGCAGCAATGTCTACCCGGTTCAGCGCGGAACTATTCAAACCTGGTCGAACTGGCTTCGTGATCGAAGCACCCGATCCGCGCTCAACCGGGCGCCGGCTACTTCCCAAGCCCTGAGATGTCGATGGGTCCGGCCCGTTTCACACGGACCGGACCCATCCTTTCAATCAAGCTACTGATGGGACTTCTGGCGCTCCTCGGCCACTTTGGCGCTGCCGCGGGCCGCGTCTGCTTCGGCTTCCTTCTTGGCCGCGTTGCGCTGTGCTTCTGCCTTGTCCTGCTGGGCCTCGCCCTCGCGAGTGAGGTCGTCGCGACCGGTCACAGCCCCGACCGCCTCCTTGGCCTTGCCCTTGACGCCCTCTACGGCGCCCTTAACGGCTTCAGCAGGTCCTTTGTTGGTGTCCGCCATGGATTTCCCTCCTATGTTGGCACTGCGTTTGAGCGCTTCACGCCCAATGCCGATCGGCGAAGCGATCGGTCTGGTAGCGCGGCGCGCTGCGGCCCTCATTCTTAAGACCGTGGATCTCCTCGCCGCGTTGATGCGGGTTCCCGAGGTGCCGAAGGCCCAAACATGCGACGCCGGAGACACCGGGCGGCATGCGGCCGGGAAACGATCCAAGTTGCCAGCTGGGCAGATAGTGCACCCCGCCCACGCCAGAACGCGTCGATGAGGCAGGATGTGAGGTGCCGTTCCGGGAGTTCGCCGGGATGGCACTGTCATGCGAGGAGTCTGATGACGGAGTCCGAGTCTCGCCGGCTCGGAGCCGAGCAGCGCAAATGGCGCGCCCGAACCCGCACCGGACCTGTCAACAACAGCCCAGCCATACCGGCGGACCGGCGGGTCGTTACAAATATTCAAGGGTGTTGCTCAAGCTCGGCGGCGAGATGTTCGGCGGCGGCCAGGTCGGGCTGGATCCCGATGTGGTGGCGCTGGTGGCCCGCCAGATCGCCGAGGTGGTCCGCGACGGCGTGCAGGTCGCGGTCGTCATCGGCGGCGGCAACTTCTTCCGCGGCGCGCAGCTGCAGCAGCGCGGTATGGAACGCACCCGCTCGGACTACATGGGCATGCTCGGCACCGTGATGAACAGCCTTGCGCTGCAAGACTTCCTGCAGAAGGAAGGCATCGACACCCGGGTGCAGACCGCGATCACCATGGGCCAGGTCGCCGAGCCCTACATTCCGCTGCGCGCCGTCCGGCACCTGGAGAAGGGCCGGGTGGTGATCTTCGGCGCCGGCATGGGGCTGCCGTACTTCTCCACCGACACCACGGCCGCCCAGCGGGCCCTGGAGATCGGCGCGGACGTGGTGCTGATGGCCAAGGCGGTCGACGGCGTGTTCGCCGAGGACCCGCGCGAGAATCCCGACGCCGAGCTGCTCACCGCGATCAGCCATCGCGAGGTCATCGACCGCGGCCTGCAGGTGGCCGATGCCACCGCCTTCAGCCTGTGCATGGACAATGGCATGCCGATTCTGGTGTTCAACCTGCTGACCGATGGCAATATCGCCCGTGCGGTCGCTGGTGAGAAGATCGGAACGCTGGTCACCACCTGAGCGGGCAAGACGCGAGATCCGCGCCGAGACGATGCAAATAGCTAGAAATAGCGATGTGGGGATACCACCCGCTTGCGGGGGAGAGGAACGGCGCAGATGATCGACGAGACTCTCTTCGACGCCGAAGAGAAAATGGAAAAGGCCGTGTCGGTGGCCCGGGACGACCTGTCGACCATCCGGACCGGCCGCGCCAACCCCGGCATGTTCACCCGGATCGTCATCGACTACTACGGCTCGAGACACGCCGATCACCCAGCTGGCCAGCATCAACGTCCCCGAGGCGCGGCTGGTCGTCATCAAGCCGTACGAGGCCAACCAGCTGCACGCCATCGAGACCGCGATCCGCAACTCCGACCTGGGCGTGAACCCCAGCAACGACGGCACCCTGATCCGGATCGCGGTCCCGCAGCTCACCGAGGAACGTCGCCGCGAGCTGGTCAAGCAGGCCAAAGCACAAGGGCGAGGACGCCAAGGTCTCGGTGCGCAACATCCGTCGCAAAGCGATGGAGGAGCTGCACCGCATCCGCAAGGACGGCGAGGCCGGCGAGGACGAGGTCGGCCGCGCGGAGAAGGATCTGGACAAGACCACCGCACCAGTACGTCAGCCAGATCGACGAGTTGGTCAAGCACAAAGAAGGCGAGCTGCTGGAGGTCTGATGGCCGCTCAGCAGCTCGACCAGGTTCGTGGCAACCACCGACGCCGGCGCCGGCAACCCGTCCGACGAGCCGGTTCACGGGTCCGCAGCAACCGGCCAAGAAGAAGTCGCGGGCGGGACGCGATCTGCCCGCCGGCGATCGCGGTCGGGCGATTGGCATCGGCGGCGCTCTCATCGCGACGCTGCTGTTCGCCCCGCGCTTCTGGGTGGTCTTGTGCGCCGGTGGCCATCTTGCGTTGCCAGCCACGAGGTGGTGCGGCGGCTGCGCGAAGCCGGCTACGTCATTCCGGTCGATCCCGCTGCTGGTCGGTGGGCAGGCCACCGTCTGGCTGACGCTGGCGGTTCGCGCGGCCGGCGCGCTTGGCCGGCTTCGGCGCCATGGTCGTGGTCTGCATGATCTGGCGGTTGTTCATGCCGGACTCCAGCAAGAGGGACAGCCGAGGACGGGCCGCTGCCGGTCGAACTACCTACGCGACGTGTCGGCCACCGTCTTCCTGGCCGCGTGGGTCCCGCTGTTCGCCTCCGTTCGCGCGCGCTGCTGGTCTACCACCTGGGCACGAACGGGGCGCCGGGCGGGTGTTCTGCATGATGATCGCGGTCGTGGCCTCCGACATCGGCGGCTACGCCGTGGGGGTGCTGTTCGGCAAGCATCCGATGGTTCCGACGATCAGCCCCAACAAGTCCTGGGAGGGATTCGCCGGTTCGCTGGTCTGCGGGATCACCGCGACGATCCTGACCGCGACGCTCCTGGCCGGCACAGACGTGCGTGGGTCGGGTGCCCTGCTGGGCATTCTTGCTGGTGCTCACCAGCACGACTCGGCGACTTGGTGGAGTCCCAGGTCAAGCGCGATCTCGGCATCAAGGACATGGGCCGGCTGCTGCCCGGCCACGGCGGCCTGATGGACCGGCTCGACGGCGTACTGCCGTCCGCGGTGGCGGCCTGGACATTCCTGTTCCGCTGCTGCCTGCGGGCCTGATTGCGCCGATACTGGACAGGTCATGGTCCAAGAATTGATTTTCGAGGCGCCGCGCGCGCGGCCGGCCGCCGCGGCATCTGGCCGACCTCGACGCGGCGGGGCGGGCGTCGGCCGTCGCGGAGCTGGGCCTGCCGGCGTTTCGGGCCAAGCAGCTCGCGCACCAGTACTACGGCCGACTGATCGCCGATCCCACGACAGATGACCGACCTGCCCGGCGACGGTTCGCGACCTGATCGCCGAGGCGATGTTCCCGCGCCTGCTCGATCGCCGCCACCGAGGTCACCTGCGATGCCGGCCAGACCCGCAAAACGTTGTGGCGGGCCGTCAACGACCCTGCCGGCACCACCTTCGAGTCGGTGCTGATGCGCTACCCGCAGCGCAACACGGTGTGCATCTCGTCGCAGGCCGGCTGCGGCATGGCGTGCCCGTTCTGTGCCACCGGCCAGGGCGGATTGACCCGCAACCTGTCGACGGCCGAGATCCTCGAGCAAGTGCGTGCCGGCGCCGCGGCGCTGCGCGACGAGCTTCGGTGATCGGCTGTCCAACGTCGTGTTCATGGGCATGGGGGAGCCGCTGGCCAACTACGCCAGGGTGCTGGCCGCGGTGCGACGCATCACCGAGCAGCCGCCGCACGGCTTCGGAATCTCGGCCGCGTTCGGTGACCGTGTCGACGGTGGGTCTGGCGCCGGCGATCCGCAAGCTCGCCGACGAACGGCTCGGGGTGACGCTGGCGCTGTCGCTGCATGCGCCCGACGACGAGCTGCGCGACACGCTGGTTCCGGTCAACAACCGGTGGAAGATCGGCGAAGCCCTTGACGCCGCCCGCTACTACGCCGATGTGACCGGCCGGCGGGTGTCGATCGAGTACGCGCTGATCCGCGACGTCAACGACCAACCGTGGCGGGCTGACCTGCTGGGTAAGCAGCTGCACGGTGCTCTCGGGCCGCTGGTCCACGTGAACCTGATCCCGCTCAACCCGACCCCGGGCAGCGATTGGGACGCCAGCCCCAAGCCGGTGGAGCGCGAATTCGTGCGGAGGGTGCGGTCGAAAGGGGTCTCTTGCACGGTGCGCGACACCCGCGGCCGGGAGATCAGCGCCGCGTGCGGCCAGCTGGCCGCTGAAGGGGCGAGCCCTGAGCGGGCCTGAGCGGGCCTGGAGCGGGCCTGAGCGGGCCTGAAGCGGGCCACGGCAAGCGTATGAACCACGGTGCCGGGTATCACGTCTTTAAGACATAACACCAGCAAATTAGGCGGCCTTGATGCTTCGCCTGTTGTCACCGTTCAAATTGTTTGCTGCGGCCGTGTTCGCAGCCGCCCTGATATTCGGGTTGGTCGCCGCGCCGCGCGCGGTGGCCGCCGACGACCGACTGCAGTTCGCCGGAACCACGCTCAGCGGCGCACCTTTCAATGGCGCCAGCCTGCAGGGCAAGCCGGCGGTGCTGTGGTTCTGGACGCCGTGGTGCCCGTTCTGCAACGGCGAGGCCCCCGGCCTGGGCCAGGTGGCGGCGGCCAATCCGCGGGTTACCTTCGTCGGCGTTGCGGCGCACTCCGACGTTGGCGCGATGCAGAACTTCGTCTCGAAGTACAACCTGAATTTCACCAACCTCAACGACGCTGACGGCTCGATCTGGGCCCGCTACAACGTCCCCTGGCAGCCGGCGTGGGTGTTCTATCGCGCGGATGGCACGTCGACCTTCGTGAACAACCCCAGCTCGGCCATGTCCCAGCAAGAGCTGGCCAGCCGGGTGGCCGCGCTGACGTCCTGACCCCCGTGGATCGAGGTCCCGTCGGTCTGGCCTTCGCCGCCGGATTGGTGGCGGCGCTGAATCCGTGCGGGTTTGCCATGCTGCCCGCGTACCTGTTGCTGGTGGTACGCGGGCAGCAGTCCGAACGGCGGGGGCTGCCCCCGATCGGGCGTGCGTTGGCCGGCACCGCAGGGATGGCGCTGGGCTTCTTGACGGTATTCGGCTTGTTCGGGGTGCTGACCATTTCGGCGGCCACCACGGTGCAGCGCTACCTGCCGTACGGGACCGTGGTGATCGGCGTGGTGCTGGTGGCGCTCGGGGTGTGGCTGCTCGCGGGACGAGAGTTGACGGCGCTGACGCCTCGACCGCTCGGCATGCGCTGGGCGCCGACCGTACGGCTGGGGTCCATGTACGGCTACGGAGTTAGTTATGCGATCGCGTCGCTGTCTTGCACCATCGGGCCCTTTCTGGCGGTCACGGCGGCCGGCTTTCGCAGCGGCTCGGTTGTCCGGGGCGTCTCGATCTACCTCGCCTATGTGGCGGGTTTGACCCTGGTCGTCGGCGTGCTGGCCATCGCGGCCGCGACGGCGAGCTCGGCGCTGGCCGACCGCTTGCGCCGAATCCTGCCGTTCGTGAACCGGATCAGTGGCGTGGTATTGGTGCTGGTAGGTCTGTATGTGGGCTACTACGGCGTCTACGAGCTGCGCCTGTTCAGCGCTGCCCGGATGGACCCGCGGGATGCGGTGATTACCGCGGCCGGCCGCGTGCAAGGTTTGCTGGCCGGCTGGGTGCACCAGCACGGCGCGTGGCCCTGGGTGGTGGTGTTGATTGTGCTGGCGTTCGGCGCAACCAGTAGCGCCTGGTATCGACGGTATCGACGGGCCCGACACTAAACGCACCAAACGACCGCCTGACATCAAGGTGGCATCAATATGACGCTTGAAGTGACGTCAAAATAGTGTCAATATGACACCATGGACTTGCAACCCTACGTCGACGCCGTTCGTCACGAGTTGAGCGTGGCCGCGGCGGCCGCTGGCGACGCCGCGCGGGAATTGGCCGACCGGCTGAGCGCCCCGCTCGAGTCGGCGATCCGGCTGGCGCTGCTCGAGGCGTTGTCGGCCGCCGCCGAGGAAATAACCGGAGAGCTGGCACCCCGATCCGTCGAGGTCCGGCTGCGGGGCCGCGACCCGGAGTTCGTCGTCAGCGCTCCGTTCGACGAGGAACCCATCCACAGCGCGGATGTCCCGCATGGCGAGGAGAAGGCGTTCTTCGCCCAGTACGACGATGGCGACCCCTGGCGGGTCACCCTTCGACTGCCGGAGGGATTGCGTGCGGGCGTCGAGGGGGCGGCCCGCCGTGAGGGAGCGTCGTTGAACAGCTGGCTGGTCCGAGCCGCAGCTGCGGCCGTTCAAGGAGCCGTCGAAGGGGCCAGTCAGGGAGTCAGCCAAGTAGCCGGCTATGACCGCTCCACCCGACCTGCCGGCAAGCGTGTCACCGGCTGGGTGCGCTGAAACCGAAGGAGACGAAAAGTGCCAACGTTTGAGACGCCCGAGCCGATCAGCGTCCACATCGAAGCGGGCGCCGGTGCTATCCGGCTCGTTGCGACCGAACGTGCCGACACCGTCGTCGAGGTACGGCCTCGCGACGAGACACGTAGTTCCGACGTCTGGGCCGCCGAGCACACCCGGGTGGACTTCCACGACGGGACGCTGGCCGTGTGCGGCGCCAAGCGGGGTTTTCCGCTGTTCCGGGGCGGGGCTATCGACGTGGAGATCGCACTGCCGGCACGGTCGCGGCTGCATGCGTCGCTGGCATCCGCCGACATGCGCGCCGAGGGGGAATTCACCGACTTCTGGTTCGCGGGGGCCAGTGGCGACGTCGAGGTCGATGCGGTCATGGGAAAGATCAAGGCCACCAACTCATCTGGGTCTTTTACCGTGCACACCGCGGAAGGGGGCGCCGCGGTGGCGACCGCCTCGGGCATGGTGACGATCGGTGACCTCGATGGCGATCTGCGGTTTAAGTCCGCCAGCGGTTCACTGACCGTCGACCGCCTGCGCGGCAACGTGAAGTCCCGGACCGCGTCGGGATCGGTGACCGTCACCGCGGCGGTGCGTGGCGCCGTTTCGGCGCACACCAGCAGCGGTGAAGTCGCGGTTGGGGTCGTCGAGGGTACCGCCGCCCGGCTGGACATCAGCACCGCGTCCGGCGCCGTCACCAATGCGTTGCAGTCGGCGGATGGCCCCGAGCACGGTGACGAAACCCTGGCCCTAGACGTGCGCAGCGGCTCCGGAGATGTGGACATCCATCGGGCGAGCCCGGCGCGCGAAACCGTCGGCTAGCCCCAATACCGTTCAGTTAAGGTGGGCGAATGTTGGCGTGGGGTGGATGCTCGGGTTGGGGCCAGTAGGCGTGGGCGGCGCGTTTGACCTGCCATTTCGGCATTTTGCGTTTGATCACGCGCGGGGCTGACCGGAGGCGGCGGATCGGGTTGAGGCGATCGAGGATGCGGCGCAGCACGGCCTGCCAGTGTGCTTCGTTGGCGCCGGGGTGGTCAGGGGGGAAAAGCGCCCTGCTGGGCGACGGATTGGCGCACGATGCGCAGGGCCGCGACGAAGCTGACCCGGTCCGGGTCATGACCAGCATGCTGGGCCGCGTGTGCCATCACCGAGCGGATCGCGTAATGGCAGCACAGATGTCCCCAGATCTCTTGCAGGACAAGGTCAGGTGACTTCGATCTCAGCACGATCCGGGGGCCACGTTGATGGGTTTTGAGTTCATCGAAGACCGATTCGATCTCCCAGCGCTGCGCGTAGGCCAGGGCCACTGGTCGGCGGGCGCCTCGATCGGGTCGAGCATCGTCGTGAACAACCGGTAGACGCTCGGGTTCTCGCGCCCGTCGTCGAGGGTGTAGTCGATGACCCGGGCCAGCATCGGCTCACTGACGTGGTCGTTGGATTGGCGCAAATGCGCCAGCCACGACCCGTCGGCAAGATCGCGTACATGCGCTGGCCCTGGTGCGCCGCGCCCGCCGACGCGGACCCGCCACAACAGGTCAGCGCCCGTGCCAGCAGCCTTGCGCCACAACGCATACGAAAAGAACCCACGATCGGCCAGCAGCAGCATATCCTCGGCGAGTGCGTCGAGAAGTCCTTCGGCGAGCGTGGCTTCACTGTCTCGATACGCCCCGATCTTCGCGGCGAACACCGCATGCGTGCCGCACTCGGCCAAGCCCACCAACCGCGCCTGCGGGAACGCCGCCTTCTCACCCTTGTTCACCCCGGGCCGCCCGAAATGGGCGTCATTGGCCGCGGTGTCGGCCACATCCAAACACGTCCCGTCGATGGCGACCATCCGCCGCCCCGCCAGCCACACCCCCGCGGTCTGCGGACCGCCCAACGGGACCGCCACCCGGGCAAACAGCCCTTCCAACGGCGCCGATCCCAGCCGCTCCCGGGCCTGAAAGATCGCCGACTTACCCGGCAACCGGTACTGCTCACGCCACCCCGAGGCCCACGCCAGACCATCGGTCAACTGCGCCAACACATCCTCATACGAACCCTCCCCATACAAACCCATCCCGATCGCGAAATACGCCATCACCCGCGCCGGCAACGACCGATGCCGCTGCTGGGTCCGCCCGGCCTCCACAATCACCTCATCCACCACATCCGCCGGGAAAACCCGAGTCAGCACCCCCACCGACACCAAATCCGACAACCGACGATCCGACTCAGGCTTACGCCAACCCGAACGAGGCATGCCCTACAAACTACACCCATGTAACCTTAACTGAACGGTATTGCGGCTAGCCCACGGCTAGCCCAGCCGGCCCTACCTGATCCAGCCTCGGCGACGGCCCCACAGGTCGCGTACCAGGACAAAGAGCACGATCGCGGCGAATACGACCACGAATATGTCCTCAACGTGACCGACGTGGTTGCCGCGCAGCATCGCCAGCAGCAACCCGAACATGAACAGACCGGTGATGTGCCAGGTGCGGTGATTGATTGCGCTCCACCCCCACGCCGCGGACGGCACCTCGGCGGGGTCGACGCCGGTGAACTGTTCCACCTCAGTACTGGCCACGGCGATTCCTCCGGATCGATTTGCAATTCTCCCGACATTCTGGCACACACCGCTGCGGCGCATAGCGCCGCGAATACATACGCCTACATAGGCCTACATCGGCGGCATCAGCACGGTGTCGATCATGTAGACCACCGCGTTCGCGGTCTGCACGCCACCACAGACGACCGACGCCTTGTCCGGCCATCAGTTGTTCCCCGATCCGGTCACGATCACCGGCGCACCCTGCAGGGTGTTGTGCGTGCCACCGACCTGGTTCGGACTCAGCTGCCCGGGAACCACGTGGTAGGTGAGGATCTTAGTCAGAAGCGGCGCATTGGTTTTCAGTGAATCGATGGTCGCGGCGTCGAGCTTGGCGAATGCCGATCGGTGGGAGCGAAGACGGTGAACTGTCCGCCGTCAAGGGTGTCGACCAGGTTGACCTGCGGGTTGAGCTTGCCCGACAGTGCCGAGGTCAGCGTGGTCAGCATCGGGTTGTTCGACGCCGCCACCGCGACCGGGTCGGCCGACATCCCGGCCACCGAACCCGGCCCGGTGGGTACCTGCTGCGCATAGGCAGGCACCCGGCACCGACGAGATTGGTCGCGGGAGAGGCCGCCGCGGTCGGTGCCGAGCGCAAGAACCCCGAGACCTATCGCGGCGGCTGCCGCGAAACTGGTTGCTGCTATTGCCTTTCGTGAACTTCATGGCTTGAGCTCCTCGGCATGATGTCGAGGCGACTGTCGTGCGCCGCCTGATTTATGTTCTGACATCAATCATTCGGAGCCGCGCGCGATTTGGATTGGTCGCAGCAAATTTCAGATCATCCGTAAGTGAACGAATACACCTGCAGGCCCCGGCTGGGCCGCACCTCGAGCGTCCCGGCGGTAGCCTGCTCGCCGGCCACCACTTGGTGCGACGCCGGCGGTCCCCGCGACCGCAAGCGTCGTCGACTTTCCATCCCGAGTCACCGTGACGGTTCCGTGCCACCGACGACGAGTAGACTTCTTGGCGTGATAGTTGAGCCTGATGCGCGAGTCATCGCTGTCTGGCGTCGCGCCCTGGTTGTCCAGCGACCACGGGCCGCTCGAGCGCGAAGGTGTCGGCGGGCAGCGCCGGCGGGTAGTTGAACGTTGCGGACCCCTGGTCGTATTCGCCGCCGCCGCGAAGTTGACCTCTTGCCCACGCCGAAATAAGTCTCGGGAGTCAGCCCGCGGCGGGCGTCGGTCGGCTGCGTCCACCGGGGCCGGCAGCTGCGCGCCGCGATTGGCGTCGACGAGCAACTGCCTGATCAGCTTTTCGGTGGCGTCGTAGTCGCCTTCGCCGAATTTGATGTGCCGCACGGTGCCGTTGGCGTCGATCAGATACTCGGCGGGCCAATACCGGTTGCGGTAGTTCGTCCAGGTCGACCAGTCGTTGTCCAACGCGACGGGATACGTGATGCCCAGATCGGCGGCACCGGACGCGACGTTGTCCGGGACCTTTTCGAACGCGTATTCCGGGGTGTGCACACCGATGACCTCGAAACCGCTGTCCTTATAGGCCCGATACCAGCCCATGACGTGCGGGATGGCGCGCTGGCAGTTGATGCAGGAATACGCCCAGAAGTCGACGAGGACGACGCTGCCCCGCAACGAGGGCAGGTCGATTGGTTTGTCGCCGGGCGTGTTCAGCCAGGCGGTGATGCCCTTGATGTCGGGTGCGGATCCGCAGTCTTCGAGTTGCGGCGCGCCGTTGGTGCAGTTCGACAGCTTCGCGTTCTGGTCGTTGACGATCCCGCCGAGATTGAGCTTTTCTCGGATCTGGTCCTCGCCGCCGAGCCTGCGCTGCAGTGCGCTGGTGTAGTCGGGAATGGCTCGCTGCAGCATCGCGGGCAGGTCGAACACCAGAGCCACCGCCAGCAGGATCGTCACGATCCCCGCCCCGATGCGGATCGCACGCTGACGACGACGAAATGTGTTGACCCGCTCCGCCACCTGACGGCCGGCGAGCGCGAAGAACAGCAACGGTACAGCGGCGCCGACCGCGAATGCGCAGGTGAGTATGACGGTGTTGAGGCCGACGGTCGAGGTGGCCCCGGCCACGATGATCGCGGCCAAAACCGGGCCCGCGCACGGAACATAGAGCACGCCCAACGCCAGGCCAAGACCGAATCCGTTGCCTCGGGTGTTGATTGTTTTTGCGGGATGCGGGAGAACGGCCGCTCCAACAGTTGCTCGAACCGGGGGAAGATCAGGCCGAGACCGATTGCCGTCAGGGCGACCAGTGCCACCCAGCGAATCGCGTCCTCTCGCAGGTGCAGCAGGGACAGCAATGCCGACCCCGCGAGGGTGACCACGCTGAAGCTCAACACCAGGCCGGCGATCACCCGGTAGGGGCGCAAGCGTCTCCGACAGTCGGACGTTTCGGCCTGGTGGCGATGGTGGCGTGGCGGTAGTGGCAGAGCCGCCGGCGGAGTCCGGGGCAGCATCGCGGCGCGCGTTCCCCGGCCACGCTGTGTGCGCCAGAGAAGAAGATCACCGGCAGTACCGGCAGGATGCACGGGGATATCCCGGTGATCAGGCCCCCGACGAAGCCGATGAATGCGAGAGTGAACATAGCAGGTTATTCGCGGCCAAACCGGTGTTGGATTGGTGTGAGATCAGCGGAAAACATTGTGCAGCAACGTTCTTGAGGGTTCCACAACACGTCGAAAACGCATCGAAAATCGAGGTTGCCCAGCGGAGCTGGGCCGCCCGGATGGATCCCCCGTGTCCCGCCTTGTCCTCGCGGACCACAACCGGGCCCGAAGACGGCCCCGTCGACCCGAGGCGCCGCCGCCGGTCATGGGTCCCGCAATTTCTATTCGGCGCCGCACGCACCGCGGATGGGCGTCTGGGCGCGGTTCTCTCGGTGAGCCATGCAGTTGCCCGGTCAGGGCACAATGGGTACGTGACCAACCCGACGGCCCCGACGGCCCAAGCGCAGGCCGAACGCCGCCTGCGCGTGCTGGTTTTGGGCTGTACCGGCTCCATCGGTACCCAGGCGCTGGAGGTCATCGCCGCCAACCCGGACCGCTTCGAGGTGGTCGGGCTGGCCGCCGGGGGAGCGAATCTGGACACGTTGCTGCGGCAGCGCGCGGAGACCGGGGTCAGCAACATCGCCATTGCCGACGATCACGCGGCGCAACTGGCCGGCGATATCCCCTACCGCGGACCCGATGCGGCCACCCGGCTGATCGAGGAGACGGAGGCCGATGTCGTGCTCAATGCCCTGGTCGGGGCATTGGGCCTGCGACCGACGCTGGCTGCGCTTGCATCGGGCGCCCGGTTGGCGCTGGCCAACAAGGAATCGCTGGTCGCGGGGGGTCCGCTGGTGCTGCGGGCCGCGCAGCCGGGTCAGATCGTGCCCGTCGACTCCGAACATTCCGCGCTGGCCCAGTGCCTGCGCAGCGGAACCCCCGACGAGGTGGCCAAGCTGGTGCTGACCGCGTCCGGCGGGCCGTTTCGGGGCTGGGCCGCCGCCGACCTCGAGGGCGTCACCCCAGAGCAGGCCGGCGCCCACCCGACCTGGTCGATGGGCCCGATGAACACGCTGAACTCGGCGTCGCTGGTCAACAAGGGGCTTGAGCTCATCGAGACCCACCTGCTGTTCGGTATTCCCTACGACCGGATCGAGGTGGTCGTCCACCCTCAGTCGATTGTCCATTCGATGGTCACTTTCATCGACGGCTCGACGATGGCCCAGGCCAGCCCGCCGGATATGAAGCTGCCCATCTCGCTGGCGCTGGGCTGGCCGCGGCGGGTGGGGGGTGCCGCCCTTGCCTGCGATTTCACCACCGCGTCTAGCTGGGAGTTCGAGCCGCTGGACACCGACGTTTTCCCCGCGGTCGAGCTGGCCCGGTATGCCGGCGAAACCGGCGGCTGCATGACCGCCGTCTACAACGCCGCCAACGAAGAGGCGGCAGCGGCATTCCTCGACGGCCGGATCGGTTTCCCCGCGATCGTCGACACCATCGCCGACGTGTTGCGCGCAGCCGACCAATGGTCCCCCCGATGGGGCGAGACACCAGCTACCGTGGAAGACGTGCTCGACGCGCAGCGCTGGGCCCGCGAGCGAGCACAGCGCGCGGTTACCGCAAAGAGCCCGGGCCCGGCTGGCGGAAAAGCCTCCGGAATGGTCCCGCAAATGGTCTCAGAAAGGTCCTGACAGCCAGATGATGTTCGTTCTCGGCATTGTGCTGTTCGCCCTCGCCATCCTGATCTCGGTGGCGCTGCACGAATGTGGCCACATGTGGGTCGCGCGCGCCACCGGCATGAAGGTGCGCCGCTATTTCGTCGGCTTCGGCCCCACCCTGTGGTCGACCCGACGCGGTGAGACCGAGTACGGCGTCAAGGCCGTCCCGCTGGGCGGCTTCTGTGACATCGCCGGCATGACCACGGTCGAGGACCTGACGCCCGACGAAGAAGACCGCGCGATGTACAAGCAGGCGACCTGGAAGCGTGTCGCGGTGCTGTTCGCCGGGCCCGGCATGAACTTCGTCATCTGCCTGGTGCTGATCTATGGCATCGCGCTGGTCTGGGGGCTGCCCAACCTGCACCCGCCCACCAAGGCGATCGTCGGCGAAACCGCTTGTGTCGCACCGGAAGTATCCCCGGGCAAGGTCGGCAAGTGCACGGGTCCCGGTCCGGCGGCGCTCGCCGGAATTCGCACCGGCGACGTCGTCGTCAAGGTCGGCGACACCCCGGTGTCCAGCTTCGACGACATGGCCGCCGCGGTGCGCAAGTTGCACGGCACCGTTCCGGTCGTCGTCGAACGGGACGGCACCACGATCACCGCCTACGTCGACGTGACGCCCACCCAGCGCTATATCTCCAACGGGCAGGGCGGTCAGGCTCAGCCGACCACGGTCGGCGCCATCGGCGTGGGCGCCCCGCGCTCCGCGCCCACCCACTACAACGCGCTCTCCGCGGTGCCCGCCACGTTCGTCGTTCACCGGCGACCTGAGCGTCGAGCTGGGCAAGTCGCTGGCCAAGATCCCCACCAAGGTCGGCGCGTTGGTGCACGCCATCGGCGGCGGTCAGCGCGACCCGGGAACGCCGATCAGCGTGGTCGGCGCCAGCATCATCGGCGGCGACACCGTCGACCACGGGCTGTGGGTGGCGTTCTGGTTCTTCCTGGCCCAGCTGAACTTCGTGCTGGGCGCCATCAACCTGGCTGCCGCTGCTGCCGTTCGACGGCGGCCACATCGCGATCGCGGTGTTCGAGAAGATCCGCAACATGATCCGGTCGGCGCGCGGCAAGGTGGCCGCCGCGCCGGTGAACTACCTCAAGCTCATGCCCGCGACCTACGTCGTCCTGGTCTTCGTGGTCGGGTACATGCTGCTGACCGTCACCGCCGACCTGGTCAACCCGATCAGGTTGTTCCAGTAGACAAGCATCGGTCTGGGCATGCCCGCACCGCCGGCGCCGCGCTCGCCCCGCGCCGCAAGACCCGCCAGCTGATGGTCCGCGACGTCGGGGTCGGCAGCGACCATCCGATCGCGGTGCAGTCGATGTGCACCACCAAGACCCACGACGTCAACGCGACGCTGCAGCAGATCGCCGAGTTGACCGCGTCCGGCTGCGACATCGTGCGGGTGGCCTGCCCGCGTCAGGAGGACGCCGACGCGCTGGCCGAGATCGCCAGGCACAGCCAGATCCCGGTCATCGCCGACATCCACTTCCAGCCGAAGTACATCTTCGCCGCCATCGACGCCGGATGCGCCGCGGTGCGCGTCAACCCGGGCAACATCAAGGAATTCGACGGCCGGGTCGGCGAGGTCGCCAAGGCGGCCGGCGCCGCCGGCATCCCGATCCGCATCGGCGTCAACGCCGGCTCGCTGGACAAGCGGTTCATGGAGAAGTACGGCAAGGCCACGCCCGAGGCGCTGGTCGAGTCGGCGCTGTGGGAGGCCTCGCTGTTCGAGGAGCACGGCTTCGGCGACATCAAGATCAGCGTCAAGCACAACGACCCGGTGGTCATGGTCGCCGCCTACGAGCAGCTGGCCGCGCAGTGCGACTACCCGCTGCACCTCGGCGTCACCGAGGCCGGTCCCGCGTTCCAGGGCACCATCAAGTCCGCGGTCGCCTTCGGCGCGCTGCTGTCGAAGGGCATCGGCGACACCATCCGGGTGTCGCTGTCGGCGCCGCCGGTCGAGGAGGTCAAGGTCGGCAACCAGATCCTCGAGTCGCTGAACCTGCGCCCGCGTGGGCTGGAGATCGTGTCCTGCCCGTCCTGCGGGCGCGCCCAGGTCGACGTCTACACGCTGGCCAACGAGGTCACCGCCGGCCTGGAGGGTCTCGACGTTCCGCTGCGGGTCGCGGTGATGGGCTGCGTCGTCAACGGTCCGGGCGAGGCCCGTGAGGCCGACCTGGGCGTCGCGTCCGGCAACGGCAAGGGCCAGATCTTCGTCAAGGGCGAGGTGATCAAGACCGTGCCCGAATCCCAGATCGTCGAGACGCTGATCGAGGAGGCGATGCGAATCGCCGCAGAGATGGAAGCGACGGAAGCCGCGAAGAATCCGATCACGGTCCTGGCACGACAGCGAGCGGTTCGCCGGTTGTGATCCGTAAGCTGAAAGCCCAGTGCCCCTGTTCACCGGCCCGTCGCACCACAGAGAGTTCTCCAGATGTCGGCTCCGCCCCTCTTCCGCCTGGTCGACGAGCGACGGGTGTCCGTGGTGCGCGACGTCGCCGCGGTGTGGCGGGTGCTCGACGACGACCCGGTCGGCGTCGTGCATGGTGGCGGCACGGGTCGCCGACCACGGCGTCGATCCCAATTCGATTGGCGGAGAGCTGTGGACGCGTCGCGGCCCGGAGGAGTCGCTGTGCTTCGCCGGTGCCAACCTGATCCCGCTGCGCGGCGAACTCGTCGACCTGAACGCGTTCGCCGACGAGGCGATGAGCGCGTCGCGGCGGTGTTCGTCGCTGGTCGGCCGGGCCGAGTCTGGTGCTGCCGATGTGGCAGCGGCTCGAGTCGGCCTGGGGTCCGGCGCGTGACGTGCGCGACCGACCAACCGCTGATGGCGCTGACCAGCCACCCGAGCTGCGAGATCGACCCCGAGGTGCGCCAGGTCCGGCCCGACGAGCTGGACGCCTATCTGGTGGCGGCCGTCGACATGTTCATCGGCGAGGTGGGCGTCGACCCGCGGCTCGGCGACGGCGGCCGCGGCTACCGCCGCCGGGTGGCCAGCCTGATCGCGGCCGGCCGGGCCTGGGCCCGCTTCGAGCACGGCCAGGTCGTCTTCAAGGCCGAGGTCGGCTCGCAGTCGCCGGCGGTCGGGCAGATCCAGGGGGTCTGGGTGCATCCCGAGTGGCGCGGCCGGGGCCTGGGTACGGCCGGGCACCGCGACGCTGGCCGCCGTGATCGTCGGTACCGGCCGCATCGCCAGCCTGTACGTCAACGACTTCAACACCGTCGCCCGGGCCGCCTACGCCCGCATCGGCTTCACCCAGGTCGGCACGTTCGCGACCGTCCTGCTCGACTGAGCCAACCCGGCGCGCGGCGTGACGGCACTCCGAATTTCGTCGGCGAATTCTTGGCCGGGTTGGTCTCGCCATGGCGTCTACGGTGGCGGCCGAACGCCATCAGCTCTAACATCAGCCTCAATGGCAACTCGTAACCTCATCAGTATCACGCGTCGGTGGGTCTGTTCGCTGTGGTCGTCATCGCCGCCGTGGGACCGGCCTGCACCCCGCGGCCCGAGGGCCCGGGCCCGGCCGCCGAGAAGTTCTTCGCCGCGCTGGCCATCGGCGACACCGCGACGGCCGCCGACCTCAGCGACAACCCCAACGAAGCCCGCGACGCGCTCAACGCGGCCTGGGCCGGGACTGCAGGCCACCCACCTGGACGCGCAGATCCTCAGCTCGAAGTACGCCGAGGACACCGGCACGATCGTCTACCGCTTCACCTGGCACCTGCCCAAGAACCGGACCTGGAGCTACGACGGCCAGCTGAACATGGCGCGCGACGAGGGGCGCTGGGAAGTCCGCTGGACGCGCCAACGGGCTGCACCCCAAGCTGGGTGAGCACCAGACGTTCGCGCTGCGCGCCGACCCGCCGCGGCGCGCCTCGGTCAACGAACTCGGCGGCAGCGACGTGCTGGCGCCGGGCTACCTGTACCACTACACGCTGGACGCCACGTCGGCCGGGCCCGCGCTGATCGGGACGGCAAACGCGGTGGTCGGCGCCCTGCACCCGTTCAACGACACGCTCAACGACCCGCAACTGCTCGCCGAACAAGCCAGCTCCTCGACGCAGCCGTTGGACCTGGTCACGCTGCATCCCGACGACAACGACAAAGTATTCCCGGCGATCGGCAGACTGCCCGGAGTCGTGGTCACACCGCAGGCCGACATACTGCCAACCGACCCCCATTTCGCGCCGGCCATCATCGACGAGGTGAAGAAGGCCGTGATCGACCAGCTCGACGGCCAGGCGGGCTGGCGGGTGGTCAGCGTCAACCAGAACGGTGTCGACGTCGCGGTGCTGCAACGAGGTGGAAGGGTCCGCCGGCGCCGTCGGTGTCGATCAACCTGGACCGGACGGTGCAGAACGCCGCCCAGCACGCGGTGGATACCCGCGGCGGCAAAGCGATGATCGTGGCGATCAAACCGTCGACCGGGGAGATCCTCGCGATCGCGCAGAACGCGGGCGCCGACGCCGACGGCCCGCTCGCCACCACCGGCCTGTTCCCACCCGGGTCGACGTTCAAGATGATCACCGCCGGCGCGGCGGTCGACCGCGACATGGCCACCCCCAACACCATGCTGGGCTGCCCCGGCCACCTCGACATCGGGCACCGCACCATCCCCAACTACGGCGGCTTCGACCTCGGCGTGGTGCCGATGTCACGCGCGTTCGCCAGTTCGTGCAACACCACGTTCGCCGAGCTGAGCAGCAGGATGCCGCCGCGTGGCCTGACCCAGGCGGCCCGCCAGTACGGGATCGGCGCTCGACTATCAGGTCGACGGCATCACGACGGTCACCGGATCGGTGCCGCCGACGGTGGACCTGGCCGAGCGCACCGAGGACGGCTTCGGCCAGGGCAAGGTGCTGGCCAGCCCGTTCGGCATGGCGCTGGTGGCCGCCACGGTCGCCGCCGGCAAGACCCCGGTACCGCAGCTGATCGCCGGCCGGCCGACCACGGTCGACGGCGACAACAGCACACCGATCAGCCCGAAGATGATCGACGCGCTGCGGCCGATGATGCGGCTGGTGGTGACCAACGGCACCGCCAAGGAGATCGCCGGCTGCTGTGGCGAGGTATTCGGTAAGACCGGTGAGGCCGAATTCCCGGGCGGATCGCATGCATGGTTCGCCGGTTACCGCGGCGACCTGGCGTTCGCGTCGCTGATCGTCGGTGGTGGCAGCTCGGAATACGCGGTCCGGATGACCAAAGTCATGCTCGAGTCGATGCCGCCCGGTTACCTGGCCTAGCGCCGGCCTTGCCGATCCCGAGGCACCGGTAAATTTGCAGGGTAGGCGCAACGTCGGGAAAGGTC
This sequence comes from uncultured Actinomycetota bacterium, assembly GCA_963748885.1. Classification (GTDB taxonomy): domain Bacteria; phylum Actinomycetota; class Actinomycetes; order Mycobacteriales; family Mycobacteriaceae; genus Mycobacterium. Next base: position 16,565 of record CAVVLC010000008.1, on the reverse strand, counting down.
ATGACGGATACCGGTGAAGAGATGGTGGCGTTACGGGTCTCGGACGCCGACCGCAACGGCACGATGCGGCGACTGCACAACGCGGTCGCGCTCGGGCTGATCGATATCGACGAGTTCGAGCAGCGCTCGTCACGAGTGTCCCATGCGCGTACCCGAACTGAGTTGGACGGGCTCGTCGGTGACCTGCCCGGGCCCGGCGCGATCGTCACTTCCGCGGCCGACCGGGTGGAACTGCGTGGCTGGGTCGGCTCGCTGAAGCGCCGCGGCGAATGGATCGTGCCCACCCGGCTGGCGCTGGTGCGTCGGCTGGGGTCGGTCGAACTCGACCTCACCAAGGCACGTTTCGCGGGGCCGGTGGTGGTCATCGAACTCGACATGAAATTCGGCTCGGTGGAGATCCGGTTGCCCGACGGAGCCAGCGCCTCGATCGACGACGTCGAGGTTTATGTGGGCAGCGCAAGCGACCGCCGCAAAAACGCGCCGGCGGAGGGAACGCCGCATGTCGTGTTGACGGGCCGGATGACCTGCGGCTCGGTAGTCATCCGGGGACCGCGCCGGGCGCTGCTGGGCCGATATCGCCGCTGACCCTGCGGACAATGCGGCTATGGCGGAAAAGTGCGAGAAGACCCCGCCATAGCCGCAGAGTCAACGCGATCGGGCGGGGCGCCGGGCGGGAGCCGTGATTAAGCTAGCGGTCATGCCTGCTCGCACCGCGCTTTCCCCCGGAGTGTTGTCCCCGACTCTGCCGGTGCCCAAGCTGATCCCGCGTCCGGAATACGTCGGCAAGCCGACCGCGCAAGAGGGCACCGAGCCGTGGGTCCAGACGCCGGAAGTGATCGAGAAGATGCGCGTCGCCGGCCGGATCGCGGCCGGTGCGCTGGCCGAGGCGGGCAAGGCGGTCGCGCCCGGTGTGACGACCGACGAACTGGACCGGATCGCGCACGAGTACATGGTCGACCACGGCGCCTATCCATCGACGCTGGGCTACAAAGGATTCCCGAAGTCGTGCTGCACGTCGCTCAACGAGGTCATCTGCCACGGAATCCCCGACTCGACGGTGGTCGCCGACGGCGACATCGTCAACATCGACGTCACCGCCTACATCGACGGCGTGCACGGCGACACGAACGCGACGTTTCTGGCCGGCGACGTTTCCGAAGAGCACCGGCTGCTCGTCGAGCGAACCCGGGAGGCGACGATGCGCGCGATCAACGCCGTCAAACCCGGCCGCGCGCTTGTCGGTTATCGGTCGCGTCATCGAGTCATACGCAAATCGGTTCGGCTACAACGTGGTTCGTGACTTCACCGGTCACGGAATCGGCACCACGTTCCACAACGGGCTGGTTGTCCTGCATTACGATCAGCCCGCCGTCGCGACGATCATGCAGCCGGGCATGACCTTCACCATCGAGCCGATGATCAACCTCGGCGCGCTGGACTACGAGATCTGGGCCGACGGCTGGACAGTGGTCACCAAGGACCGCAAGTGGACCGCGCAGTTCGAGCACACGCTGTTGGTCACCGATACCGGCGTGCGAGATCCTCACCTTGCCATGACGTTCCCCGGCAGGGGTCCCCAACTCGCCAGCACGGGGTGAGCGGCGCTCTGCTGGTGGCGGGCACCAGCTCGGACGCTGGGAAATCCATGGTGGTCGCAGGCCTGTGCCGGCTGCTGGCGCGCCGTGGGATTCGCGTCGCACCGTTCAAGGCACAGAACATGTCCAACAATTCCGCGGTCACCGTCGAGGGCGGCGAGATCGGCCGGGCCCAGGCAATGCAGGCCAGAGCGGCGGGGTTGGAACCCAGCGTGCGATTCAATCCGATCCTGCTGAAACCGGGCAGCGACCGCACGTCGCAGCTGGTGGTCCGGGGCCGGGTTACCGACTCGGTCACCGCCACCGGCTACCTCGAGCATCGCGACCGGCTCGCCCATCTCGTCATCGACGAATTGTCTGGCCTGCGTGACGAATTCGAGGCAGTAATCTGTGAGGGTGCCGGCTCGCCGGCCGAAATCAACTTGCGGGCAACGGATCTAGCCAACATGGGGCTGGCCCGGGCCGCCAATCTGCCGGTGATCTTGGTCGGCGACATCGACCGCGGCGGCCTGCTGGCGCATCTGTTCGGGACACTTGCCGTGCTCGCGCCCGACGACCAGGCGCACATAGCGGGCTTCATCGTCAACAAGTTCCGCGGCGACCCCGCGCTGCTGGAACCGGGTTTGCGGCAGCTGCTCGGCATGACCGGCCGCCCCACCTATGGCGTGCTGCCGTACCACGACCAGCTCTGGCTCGACGCCGAGGACTCGCTGTCAGTGCTTGCCGATCGGGTGGTAGGCACACCGTCGCCCCCGCGCGGCGACGAATGGCTGCGGGTGGCCGCGGTCCGACTGCCCCGAATCTCCAATTCCACCGACATCGAAGCGCTGGCGTGTGAACCGGGCGTGCTGGTGCGCTGGGTCACCAGCCCCGCCGACTTGGCTGACAGCGACCTGATCGTGATCCCTGGTAGCAAAGCGACCGTCGCCGACCTGTCATGGTTGCGAGAGCGTGGCCTGGCCGACAGGATCGCCGAGCACGCCGGAGCCGGCAAACCGGTGCTTGGTGTCTGCGGCGGGTTTCAGATGCTTTGCCGGCGAATCGGCGACACCGTTGAGTCCGCGGCTGGCGAGGTCGATGGGCTGGGACTGCTGGATGCCGACATCGCCTTCGGCGCGACAAAGGTCCTGCGCCGCTGGCAACCCCCGCTCAGCGGATACGAGATCCATCATGGGCGGCTGGTGCGGTGCGCCGAAGCGTGCTGGTTCGGTGCCGACTCCGAAAGTCACGGCATCAAGCACGGAGCCGTCTTCGGTACCCACTGGCACGGCCTGCTCGACAACGACGAGTTCCGTCGGGCCTGGCTCGCCGGCGTCGCACATGCCGCCGGTCGGACCGGATTCGTTATCGCCGAGGACGTTGATGTCGCCGGGCGGCGCGACGCCCAACTGGACATCATGGCCGACCTGTTGGCGTCGCACCTGGATCTTGACGCAGTTTTTGCCCTGCTTGACAGTCCACCGCCACGGCGACCGCACATCGCCAGCGAGCTGCGGCGGTAAGGTGCGGTAAGGTGCTGCCATCCGCCGCCGGGGCATCGATGCGGCTATTGCGGTCGTAATCGGTTATGCGACAAGGAATCTGCGGGCGTAAGCGAGCCTGGCTGGGGCGGCGGGGCGGGGTTTGTCGGAGGTTTCCGGTCGCTTTGAATTCAGGCCGTGTACTACGCCAGTAGTGGACCGCTCACTTATATTCAAAAAGTGCTTCTGTGTCTTCCCCGAAAACGCGAGTGCAATGCATTTGTTAGCGGTACCGTGCTGCTGTCGGGCTACTGAACGACGACCGCGTAATGGTTGCTTTAAGGGTTGCCGTTTGGCTGAGAGGCGGACATGTCAGTCGTGGTCAATTATCCGTGCACCACCACCATGGTGCCCGGCGTCCACGACCGAGTGAACCGGCTAGACGGTGCTTGGCCAGGGAATATTCGCAATCTTGAGGTGTCCGCCGCCCCACCGGCGGCGCCACGCGACGGTCCAGCTGATTGGGGGCCGTTGGCGTGAGTTTTATGGTGTTGCCGCCGGAGATTAACTCGTATCGGATGTTTTCGGGTGCGGGTTCGGGGCCGATGCTGGCTGCGGCGGCGGCCTGGGATGGGCTGGCCGGTGATTTGAGCTCGGCGGCGTCGTCGTTCGGGTCGGTGACGTCGGCGTTGGTCGGGGGCTGGTGGCAGGGCGCCTCGTCGAAGGCGATGTTGGGTGCGGCGGCGCCGTATGTGGGGTGGTTGAGCGCGGCGGCGGGTCAGGCCGAGCAGGCGGCCGAGCAGGCTCGGGTGGCGGCGGGAGCGTTTGAGGCGGCGTTGGCGGCGACGGTGCATCCGACGGTGTTGGCGGCGAACCGGTCCGGCTTGGTGCAGCTGGTGTTGTGGAATCTGTTCGGGCAGAACGCGCCGAAGATTGCGGCTTTCGAGGCCGAGTACGAGCAGATGTGGGCTCAGGATGTGGCCGCGATGTCGGGCTATCACGCCGGGGTGTCGGCGGTGGCGACGTTGTTGACGCCGTGGCGCAATTCGCTGCAGGGTTTTGCGGGTCAGCTCAGCGGTCTGTTGTCGGGCGGCGGTGGCGGCGGCGGCTCTGTGAGCAGCGGCGCCAACGGCAGCAGCGGTGGTTCGGGGGGCAGCGCGAGCAGCAGCAGTGCTGGCTCGAGCGCTGCGAGCGCTGCTAACTCTGCTAACGCGGGTGCGGCGAGCTTGGTTGGTGGTGCTCGCCTGCGGCGACGCCGCTGGCGGGGACTTCGGCTGCGGCGGCGCCGGCCGGTGGTGTTGTGGGTGGGGCGACTTCGGTGGCTGCCAGTTCGGCGGCGTCGGGTTCGGCTGGTGTCAACGCGGGTGCCGCGAGCTTGGTTGGGGGTAGCTCTCCCGCGGCGGGGACCAGTGGCAACGCCGCTGCGGGGACGGCGGTCACGGGCACCCCCGTCGCTGCGGCGGCGGCCGGTGGTAGTGCTGGCGCGGCGGCGCCGGCCACTAGTTCTGTGGCCGCGGCGCCGGCGACTAGTTCTGTGGCCGCGGCGCCGGCCAGTAGTTCTGCGGGCGCGGCGCCGGCCAGCAGTTCCGGGACCGCGTCGGCAGCGGGTGGTACTGCCGCCACGACAACATCGACCGCTGGTAGTCCTGCGGCCACGGCGCCGGCCAGCAGTTCTGCGGCGGCACCGTCAACCAGTGGTGGTGCGGGTGGGGCGGCGCCGGCCAGTAGTTCTTCGGCCACGCCGTCAACCAGTGGTAGTGCGGGTGGGGCGGCGCCGGCCAGCAGTTCTGCGGCTACGGCGCCGGCCGGCGGAGGTTCCGCGGCCGCTGCCTCCGCCGGTGGTACTCCTGCCGCGACGACGTCGGCCAGCGGTAGTTCCGCCGCGTCGACCCCGGCCAGTGGTGGTGCGGCTGCGGGGGCGCCGGCCAGCAGTTCGGCAGCCACGGCGCCGGCCAGTAGTACTTCTGCCGCGACGGCGCCGACCAGCAGTTCCGGGGCCGCGGCTGCCGGCGGTGGCAGTTCGGCCGGAACGACGGCCACCGGTGGCGGTTCGGCCACCTCGGCGACGGACTTCGGCGACCCCACGCCGGACCGGACCAGTTCCGCCGCCGGTGCCAGCGGGTCCAGCGCCACACCCACCGGCGCGTCCAGCGGCGGAAACGTGGCCGGCGCGGGTGGCTCGAGCGCCAGTGGCAACGGTGCAACCGGCTCCGACCCGAACTCCACCAACAGCAACCAGGGCAGCGGCAACACGGGCGGCGGTAACCAGGGCAACAACAACGCCGGCAACGGCAACAGTGGCAGCGGCAACGCCGGCGACGGCAACCGGGGCGACAACAACGGGACCAGTGGCGGCCTCGGCAGCGGCAACCGCGGCGACTCCAACAACGGCAGCGGCAATCAGGGCAGCGGCAACTGGGGCAACGGCAACTCCGGCGGCAACAACTCGGGCGACGGCAACAACGGCAACAACAACTCGGGCGACGGCAACAACGGCAACGGCAATTCGGGCAACGGCAACACCGGGTACAACAACGCGGGCGACGGCAACTCGAACTCAAGCTCTGGCTCGGGTGCGTCGGGCAACATAGGGAACGGCAATACCGGCGACAACAACTCGGGCAACGGCAACAGCGGCACCAGCAACTCGGGCAACGGCAACACCGGCACCGGCAACTCGGGTATCGGCAACAACGGTAACTACAACACCGGAAACGGCAATCTTGGCGACAGCAATGGCGGGGTCGGCAACGTTGGCAACAGCAACCAGGGAAACGGCAACGTCGGTAGCGGCAACACCGGGTCGGGCAACGTCGGCAATAACAACCAGGGCATCGGCAACAACGGCAGCGGCAACTCGGGCAACGGCAACAACGGCAGCAACAACACGGGCGACGGCAACAACGGCACCGGCAACTCGGGCGTCGGCAACGTCGGCACCAACAACGCGGGCGACGGAAACAACGGCAGCAACAACCAAGCGGGGAGCGTCGGCAACCTCGGTGACGGCAACTCGGGTGTCGGCAACAACGGCAACAACAACACCGGAACCGGCAACAAGGGCGACAGCAACTCGGGCATCGGCAACCTCGGCAACAGCAACACGGGCAACGGCAACAACGGCAGCAACAACACGGGCGACGGCAACAACGGCGCCAACAACTCGGGCGTCGGCAACAACGGCGACAACAACTCGGGTATCGGCAACAACGGCAGCAACAACTCGGGCACTGGCAACAACGGCAGCAACAACCAGGGCGTCGGCAACGACGGTAGCGGCAACACGATTACCGCAGTCGGCAACAGCGGCAACAACAACTCGGGCACCGGCAACAACGGCAACAGCAACTCGGGTATCGGCAACAACGGCAACAACAACGCGGGCACCGGCAACCTCGGTAGCAACAACACGCAGACCGCGTTCGGGAACAAAGGCGACAGCAACTCGGGCGTCGGCAACTTCGGCAGCAACAACACGGGCGACGGCAACAAGGGCGACGGCAACACTGGCAGTACCAATACCGGCGACGGCAATTCCGGCACCGGTAACCTCGGCAACAACAACTTGGGCGACTACAACAAGGGCGACGGAAACCTGGCGGGGAGTGTCGGCAACCTCGGCAATACCAACTCCGGCACCGGGAACCTGGGCGACAGCAACACGGGCAACTACAACGTCGGCACCGGCAACGCCGGGACCGCCAACACCGGCAACAGCAACACGATCACCGGCGTCGGCAACCAAGGCGACGGCAACTCCGGGACAGGCAACAAAGGCGACACCAACTCCGGCGTCGGCAATCTCGGCAATAACAACTCGGGCACCGGCAACAACAACCTGGGCTCGCTGTCGAATACCGGCAACGCGGGCGTGGGCAACAAAGGCGACGGCAACACGAGCACGGCCATCGGCAACCATGGCGACAACAACACCGGTATCGGAAACCTCGGCGACAGTAATGACGGCACCGGCAACAAAGGCGACCAGAACACTGGCACCGGCAATCTCGGCAACAGCAACTCCGGGATCGGCAACCTGGGCAACAACAACCAGGGCGAGGGCAACCTCGGCAACAGCAACACGGGCATTGGCAACCTGGGCGACAACAACTCGGGCACCGGCAACGTCGGCAACAACAACTCCGGGATCGGCAACCTGGGCAGCAACAACTCGGGCAGCGGCAACTTCGGTGGCGGCAATGTTGGGGACGGCAACAAGGGCAACAACAATCTGGGCGTTGGCAACGTCGGCGACGGGAATACGGGTAGCGGTAACGTCGGCGACAGCAACCCCGGTGTCGGTAACGTCGGTGACAACAACACGGGTAGCGGCAACGTCGGCAGCAACAACGCGGGCTCGGGCAACCTTGGGAACTTCAACTCGGGTACCGGCAATGTCGGCGACGGCAACTCGGGCACCGGCAACTTCGGCTCGGGCAACTCGGGTGACGGCAACTTCGGCAGCAACAATACGGGCGTCGGCAACCGCGGCGATAACAACGTAGGCAGCGGCAACATCGGCAGCGCCAACACGGGTGATGGCAACGTCGGCAACAACAACCAGGGCATCGCCAACAACGGTGACAACAACTTGGGGCAGGGCAACTCTGGTAATAGCAACACCGGCGCCGGCAACATCGGCAGCGGCAACTCGGGTTACGGCAATGTCGGCGACAACAACATCGGCGACGGCAACACGGGTGCCAGCAACACCGGTGCCGGCAACTTCGGCGACAACAACTCGGGCAACGCCAACTCCGGCAGTAACAACACCGGCGACGGAAACATAGGCTCCGGCAACTCGGGTTACGGCAACTCCGGCGACAGCAATCAGGGCAGTGGCAACACCGGCACCAACAACACGGGTGCCGGCAACCAGGGCGAAAACAATCAGGGCAACGGCAACTCCGGCAGCAACAACGTCGGTCACGGCAACAGCGGCGACTACAATCAGGGCAGCGGCAACGACGGCACCAAGAACTTCGGTAGCGGCAACCACGGCGACAGCAACCAGGGCAGCGGCAACCAGGGCGACAATAACTCGGGTAGCGGCAACCGGGGCAGCGACAACACCGGTAGCGCTAACTCCGGAGACGGCAACTCTGGCAGCGGCAACCGTGGAGACAACAACACGGGCGCCGGCAACCAGGGAAGCAACAACGCGGGCAGCGGCAACCAGGGAAGCGACAATGGCGGCGCCGGGAACATCGGCGACCACAACGATGGCAGCGGCAACCATGGAACCAGCAACTCAGGCTCCGGCAACATCGGCAGCGGCAATACGGGTGACGGCAACAGCGGCAGCGGCAACTCGGGCATCGGCAACGATGGAAGCAACAACGCGGGTGGCGGCAACACCGGCGACGGTAACTCAGGCTCCGGCAACTCGGGTGGCGCGAACACGGGCGCCGGAAATACCGGTGACAATAACTGGGGCTGGGGCAACACCGGCTCCGGAAACATCGGCTTCGGTAACACCGGTAACAACGACATCGGGTGGGGGCTCGACGGCGACAACCAGGTAGGCTTCGGCAAACTGAACACCGGGTTTATGAACTTCGGAATCGGCAATTCCGGGCACATTAACTTCGGCTTCGGAAACTCCGGCACCGGAAACATCGGTATTGGTAACTCCGGAACCAATAACATCGGTTTCTTCAACTCGGGCGACGGCAACACAGGCTGGTTTAACTCGGGTAGCGGGAACACGTTGATAGGCAATTCGGGCGATTACAACACGGGCTTCTTCAACGCCGGCAGTTACAACATGGGCCTGTGGAACGCGGGTAGCCACGACGCGGGCATTTACAACGCGGGCAACAACAATTCGGGTTTCTCCAACTCGGGCAACTACAACACGGGTTTTGCGAACTCGGGTAGCACCAACACGGGCGCGTTCAACTCCGGCAATATCAACTCCGGTGCCTTCAACGCGGGTGGGGCCAACACGGGGTTCTATAACTCGGGCAACACCAATATGGGCCTGTTCAACTCGGGCGGGGCCAACATGGGGTTGTACGACTCGGGTAGCACCAATACGGGCATGTTCAACTCGGGCGACATCAACACCGGAAATTACAACTCGGGTGGCACCAACGCAGGCAATTTCAACTCGGGTGGCACCAACACCGGAGATTACAACTCGGGTAACACCAACACGGGCAGCTTCAATGCCGGTCATACCAACTTCGGCGACTACAACTCGGGTCACACCAATACTGGGGCTTACAACTCGGGCAGCATCAACACGGGTAACTACGACTCGGGTAGCACCAACACGGGTGACTACAACTCGGGCAGCATCAACACAGGTAAGTACAACTCGGGCGGCACCAACACGGGCGACTACAACGCCGGTGACGTCAACACAGGCAACCAGAATTCGGGCCACACCAACACCGGCGATCAGAACTCAGGCAACACGAACACCGGTAACCGCAACTCCGGCAACACCAACACGGGTGACTACAACTCGGGCAACACCAATACAGGCACGCTCAATTCGGGCAACACCAACACCGGCGATCACAATTCGGGTAACACCAACACGGGCAGCCAGAACTCGGGCAACATCAACACTGGTGACCAGAATTCGGGCAGCACCAACACCGGCAGCAAGAACTCGGGCAACACCAACACCGGTGACCAGAATTCGGGTCACACCAACACCGGTGACCAGAACTCGGGCAACACCAACACCGGCAACCTGAACTCGGGTCACACCAACACCGGTGACCAGAACTCGGGCAACACCAACACCGGTAACCAGAACGCCGGCAACACCAACACCGGTAACCAGAACGCCGGCAACACCAACACCGGTAATGAGAATTCGGGTAAGACCAACACCGGCAACCTCAACTCGGGCAACACCAATACGGGTGACCAGAATTCGGGTGGCACCAACACCGGCAACAACAATTCGGGCGACACCAACACGGGTAACCAGAACTCGGGCGACACCAACACCGGCGACAGGAACTCGGGCAACACCAACACCGGCGATCACAACTCGGGCGACACCAACACCGGCGACCTGAACTCGGGCAACACTAATACCGGCAGCATGAACTCGGGCGACACCAACACCGGCAGCGCGAACTCGGGCAACACCAACACCGGCAATCAGAACTCGGGCAACACCAACACCGGCAATCAGAACTCGGGCAACACCAACACCGGCAATCAGAACTCGGGCAGCACCAACACCGGTAACCAGAACTCGGGCACCGCAAACACCGGTAACGAGAACTCGGGCAAGACGAACACCGGTGACCAGAACTCGGGCAATACCAACACCGGTGACCAGAACTCAGGCAACACCAACACCGGCGACCTCAACGCCGGCAACACCAATACCGGCAACTACAACTCCGGCAACCGCAACACGGGCAACCTGAACTCCGGTGTGACCAACACGGGCGACGACAACTCGGGCCAAACCAATACCGGCAATTTCAACTCGGGCAACACCAACACCGGTGACAACAATTCGGGCAACACCAACACCGGTAACCAGAACTCAGGTAGTACCAACACCGGCAACCTCAACTCGGGCAGCACCAACACCGGCAACGAGAACTCGGGCAGCACCAACACCGGCGATCTGAACTCGGGTAACACCAACACCGGCAAGTACAACTCCGGCAACGCCAACACCGGTGACCAGAACTCGGGTAACACCAACACCGGTAACCAGAACTCGGGTAACACCAACACCGGCAACCTGAACTCGGGTAACACCAACACCGGCAACCAGAACTCGGGCCACACCAACACCGGCAATCTGAACTCGGGCCACACCAACACCGGTGACCAGAACTCGGGCGACACCAACACCGGTGACCAGAACTCGGGCGACACCAACACCGGTAACCTGAACTCGGGCGACGTCAACACCGGCGATCTGAACTCGGGCGACACCAACACGGGCACGTCGAACTCGGGCGACACCAACACCGGTAACACGAATTCGGGCAAGACCAACACGGGCAATTCGAATTCGGGCACGACCAACACCGGCAACGAGAATTCGGGCACCGTCAACACCGGCAACCTCAACTCGGGCAGCACCAACACGGGTGACGAGAACTCGGGTTCCACCAACACCGGCGACATGAATTCGGGTTCCGTCAACACCGGTGATCTCAACTCGGGGACGGTGAACACCGGCGACTACAATTCGGGAACCACCAACACCGGTGACTACAATTCGGGTTCCACCAACACCGGCACCCTCAACTCGGGCCACACCAACACGGGCACCGGGAATTCGGGGTACGTCAACACGGGCGACTACAATTCGGGTCACTACAACACCGGCGACCAGAATTCGGGTAGCACCAACACCGGCAACCAGAATTCGGGTTCCACCAACACCGGCAACCAGAATTCGGGCACCATCAACACCGGCAACCAGAATTCGGGCACCATCAACACCGGCAACCAGAACACGGGTAGCACCAACACCGGCAACGCCAACTCGGGCGATCGCAACACGGGCAGCTTCAACTCGGGCACCCTCAACACCTACAACTACAATTCGGGCACCCTCAACACCGGGAACTACAACTCGGGCACCCTCAACACCGGGGACTACAACTCGGGTGTCCTCAGCACGGGCACCGCCAACTCGGGCAACCTAGACACGGGCAACGCCAACTCGGGTAACACCAATAGCGGCCAGTTCAACTCGGGCTACACCAACACCGGTGACAACAACTCGGGCCACACCAACACCGGCAACAACGACTCTGGAAACACCAACACCGGCAACAACGACACCGGCGACACGAACACCGGCGACAACTACAACTCCGACCTGAACGGCCCCCGCCCCGGCTTCTGGAAATTCAGCATTCATACGACGGGTAACAGCGCACTTGCCTTCTGGTCGTCGGGCTACGGCAACAGTCTCAGCGCTGATTCGTCTGGCCACGGCAACTATCTCACCGCCGGCGTGTCGGGCTACGACAACGAGTTCAGCGCCGGCTCCTCGGGTCACAGCAACCCCGGCAGCGCCAGCAACTCGGGCACCTCTAACGGTGGTCTCGGCGGCGGGAACTCGGGTTCCTCTAACGGTGGTGTCGGCGGCGGGAACTCGGGTTCCTCTAACGGTGGTGTCGGTGGCGGGAACTCGGGTTCCGGTAACGGTGGTCTCGGTGGCGGGAACTCGGGTTTCAGCAACGGTGGTCTGGGCGGCGGGAACTCAGGTGACCACAACGGCATCATCGGCGGCGGGAACTCGGGCAGCCACAACGGGGGCAGCATCGGGAACTCGGGCAGCAACAACCACGGCGGCGGTGGCAACTCGGGCTCGAGCAACAACGGCCTTGCCTTCGGGAATTCGGGCTCCGGCAACAGCGGGCTTTCGATCGGGAACTCGGGCTACAACAACGTCGGGGGTGCCGGCGGTAACTCCGGTACGGGCAATGCCGCGATATCGGGCTTGAACTCGGGCTCCTACAACATCGGTGGGTCCTTCGGGAACTCCGGCTCCGGCAACGACGGGATTTCGATCGGGAACTCGGGCTACAACAACGTCGGGGGTGCCGGCGGCAACTCCGGCTCGGGGAACGCCGGCGTGTCGGGCTTGAACTCGGGCTCCGACAACATCGGTCTGGCCTTCGGGAACTCCGGCTCCGGCAACGACGGGCTGTCGTTCGGGAACTCGGGCTCGGGCAACGTCGGGGGTGCCGGCGGTAACTCCGGGTCGGGCAACAGCGGAATATCGGGCTTGAACTCGGGCCACAACAACGTCGGCCTGGCCTTCGGGAACTCCGGCTCCGGCAACGACGGGCTTTCGTTCGGGAACTCGGGCACCGGCAACGTCGGGGGTGCCGGCGGTAACTCCGGGTCTAACAACAGCGGGCTGTCAGGCTTGAACTCGGGCTCTGGCAACGACGGGATTTCGTTCGCGAACTCGGGCTACAACAACGTCGGGGGTGCCGGCGGTAACTCCGGGTCTGGCAACGCTGGGCTGTCGTTCGGCAACTCGGGCTCCAACAACGTGGGTGGTACCGGCTTGAACTCCGGCTCCGGCAACAGCGGGCTGTCGTTCGGGAACTCGGGCCATAACAACGTTGGGGGGACCGGTGGTAACTCCGGCTCCGGTAACGACGGGCTTGCCTTCGGGAACTCGGGCTCGGGTAACACCGGGCTGTCCTTCGGGAACTCCGGCTCCAGTAACGTTGGTGGGACCGGTGGTAACTCCGGCTCCGGTAACGACGGGCTTGCCTTCGGGAACTCGGGCTCGGGTAACAGCGGGTTGTCCTTCGGCAACTCCGGCTCCGGCAATATTGGCGGTAGCGGCGGGAACTCCGGGTCTGGCAACGTCGGGTTGTCGTTCGGGAACTCGGGCTCCAACAACGTTGGCGGTACCGGCGGGAACTCTGGGTCCGGCAACGACGGTCTGTCGTTCGGGAACTCGGGCTCCAACAACGTCGGCGGTTCCGGCGCGAACTCCGGGTCCGGCAACGACGGTCTGTCGTTCGGGAACTCGGGCTCCAACAACGTCGGGGGTAGCGGCGGGAACTCCGGTTCGAACAACAGCGGGTTTTCAGGCTTGAACTCGGGCTCTGGCAACGCCGGGATTTCGTTCGGGAACTCGGGCTCCGGCAACGTCGGCGGTACCGGCGGGAACTCTGGGTCCGGCAACAGCGGGCTGTCGTTCGGGAACTCGGGCTCCAACAACGTCGGCGGCGCCGGCGCGAACTCCGGCTCCGGTAACAGCGGGCTGTCGTTCGGGAACTCCGGCTACGGCAACGTGGGTGGGTCCATTGCGAACTCGGGCTACAACAACGCGGGTATCAGTGGCGGTAACTCCGGCTCCGGCAATACCGGGATTTCGTTCGGGAACTCGGGCTCCAGCAACGTCGGCGGTAGCGGCGGGAACTCCGGTTCGGACAACAGCGGGGTGTCAGGCTTGAACTCGGGCTCTGGCAACAGCGGGATCGCCTTCGGGAGCTCGGGCTCCAACAACAGCGGGGCGAGCGGCGCGAACTCGGGCTACAACAACATCGGCGTGTCCTTCGGGAACTCGGGCTCTGGCAATGACGGGTTGTCCTTTGCGAACTCGGGCTACAACAACGTGGGTGGCAGCGGCGGTAACTCCGGCACTGGCAATGACGGGTTGTCCTTCGGTAACTCGGGGTCCTACAACATCGGCGGCAGCGGCGCTAACTCCGGCAGCTACAACGACGGGCTGTCCTTCGGCAACTCGGGGTCCTACAACATCGGGATCAGCGGCGGTAACTCCGGCACTGGCAATGCTGGTGTGTCGTTCGGCAGCTCGGGGTCCTACAACATCGGGGTCAGCGGTGCTAACTCCGGCACTGCCAATGCTGGTGTGTCGTTCGGCAGCTCGGGGTCCTACAACATCGGGTTCGCCGGTGCTAACTCCGGCACTGCCAATGCCGGTGTTTCGTTCGGCAACTCGGGGGCCTACAACATCGGGGTCAGCGGCGGTAACTCCGGCAGCTATAACGACGGGTTGTCCTTCGGCAGCTCGGGGTCCTACAACATCGGGGTCAGCGGTGCTAACTCCGGCACTGCCAATGCTGGTGTTTCGTTCGGCAACTCGGGGTCCGACAACATCGGGGTCAGCGGCGGTAACTCCGGCACTGCCAACGCTGGTGTGTCGTTCGGCAGCTCGGGGTCCTACAACATCGGGTTCGCCGGCGGTAACTCCGGCCAGGACAACAGCGGCCTTGCCTTCGCTAGCTCGGGCCACGACAACCATCTGGTCGGCGGGGAATCCGGCCACGACAACATCGCCGGCGCAGCGAGCTCCGGCTCGGGCAACATCGCGACGGCCGGGAGCTCGGGCACCGGCAACGGGGCGAACGGCGGCGGTTCGGGCTCGGGCAATTTCGTGGCCATCGCGAGCTCGGGCAACGGCAACTCGGGCACCATTGCCAGCTCGGGCCACTTCAACCCCGGTGGCGGGAACGCGGGTGCGGGCAACATCGGCCTGCTTAGCTCGGGCACCGGAAACATCGGTGCCGGGAGCTCGGGCAACGGCAACCTAGGCTTCGGGAGCGCCGGAAACACCAACATAGGCTTCGTGTCGTCGGGCTACTTCAACCCAGGCGCCGCTGGTTCGGGCTTGTTGAACCTCGGCTACGGCAGCGCGGGCATACTGAATTTTGGCGCCGTGGACGCCGGTTTCCTGAACTTCGGGGCCGCATCGACGGGCCTCTGGACTTTCGGCTTGGGAAACTCGGGCCTGTGGAACATCTCCGTCAGCAGCTCCGGCGTGTTTGTCCCGGGCATCGGAAACTCGGGACTGTTCCTAGGCGGAATCGACAACTCCGGCACGTTGCTTCTGGGCCTCAACAATTCGGGCCTGCTGAACATCGGTGCAGCGGTGACCGGGCTACTCGACGGGGGCATCGACGTCACGGGCATGTTCAACGCGGGCGCCGGGCTGTCGGGTCTGTTGAACTTCCCATTGACTGATTCAGGCCTACTGAACATTGGCTATGTGCCGCGGTTTATAGCCGTCTTCGAGAACTTCCTCAACATATTTGACTTGGGTTATTGAGATGAAAATGTCGAGTTTCGGGAAGCGTGAACGCGCGGTGCTGGTGTGCAGGACGCCGGCCCGCCAGTGGCGCTTGCGCAACGATCCAGCTGATCGGGGGTCGTTGGCGTGAGCTTTATGGTGTTGCCGCCGGAGATTAACTCGTATCGGATGTTTTCGGGTGCGGGTTCGGGGCCGATGCTGGCTGCGGCGGCGGCCTGGGATGGGCTGGCCGGTGATTTGAGCTCGGCGGCGTCGTCGTTCGGGTCGGTGACGTCGGCGTTGGTCGGGGGCTGGTGGCAGGGCGCCTCGTCGAAGGCGATGTTGGGTGCGGCGGCGCCGTATGTGGGGTGGTTGAGCGCGGCGGCGGGTCAGGCCGAGCAGGCGGCCGAGCAGGCTCGGGTGGCGGCGGGAGCGTTTGAGGCGGCGTTGGCGGCGACGGTGCATCCGACGGTGTTGGCGGCGAACCGGTCCGGCTTGGTGCAGCTGGTGTTGTGGAATCTGTTCGGGCAGAACGCGCCGAAGATTGCGGCTTTCGAGGCCGAGTACGAGCAGATGTGGGCTCAGGATGTGGCCGCGATGTCGGGCTATCACGCCGGGGTGTCGGCGGTGGCGACGTTGTTGACGCCGTGGCGCAATTCGCTGCAGGGTTTTGCGGGTCAGCTCAGCGGTCTGTTGTCGGGCGGCGGTGGCGGCGGCGGCTCTGTGAGCAGCGGCGCCAACGGCAGCAGCGGTGGTTCGGGGGGCAGCGCGAGCAGCAGCAGTGCTGGCTCGAGCGCTGCGAGCGCTGCTAACTCTGCTAACGCGGGTGCGGCGAGCTTGGTTGGTGGCTCGCCTGCGGCGACGCCGCTGGCGGGGACTTCGGCTGCGGCGGCGCCGGCCGGTGGTGTTGTGGGTGGGGCGACTTCGGTGGCTGCCAGTTCGGCGGCGTCGGGTTCGGCTGGTGTCAACGCGGGTGCCGCGAGCTTGGTTGGGGGTAGCTCTTCG